>CALXDP010000005.1 GCA_944387095.1 uncultured Oscillospiraceae bacterium | reverse complement strand
CTCATCATCGACGACACCCCCGAGGCCATCACCGTGTCCTGCTTCGACCCGGTGCGCCGGGAGATCGCCCGGCTGGCCCTGGAAAAGCTCATCCTGGACGGCCGCATCCACCCCACCCGCATTGAGGAAATGGTGGAAAAAGCCAAGCGGGAGGTGGACGCCACCATCAAGGCCGAGGGCGAGCGGGCAGTGTTTGAAACCAACGTCCACGGCCTGCACCCCGAACTGATCAAACTGCTGGGCCGCCAGCACTACCGCACCAGCTACGGCCAGAACGTCCTGAACCACTCCATCGAGGTAGCCCATCTGGCCGGGCTGATGGCCGCTGAGATCGGCGCCAATGTGGCCGAGGCCAAGCGGGGCGGACTGCTTCACGACCTGGGCAAGGCCATCGACCACGAGGTGGAGGGCTCCCACATCCAGATCGGCGTGGAGCTGGCCCGGAAGTACAAGGAGAGCGAGGGCGTTATCCACGCCATCGAGGCCCACCACGGGGACGTGGAGCCCCACACCATTGTCGCCTGCCTGGTCAAGGCGGCAGACGCCATCTCTGCCGCCCGCCCCGGCGCCCGGAAAGAGAATGTGGAGTACTATATCAAGCGCCTGGAGAAGCTGGAGGAACTCACCTCCTCCTTCCCCGGTGTGGAGAAGGCCTATGCCATCCAGGCCGGCCGGGAAGTACGCATCATGGTCAAGCCAGAGGAAGTGTCCGAGGACCGGATGGTCATTATGGCCCGGGAAATTGCCAAGAAGATTGAGGACGAGTTGGAATATCCCGGCCAGATCAAGGTAAACCTGATCCGGGAGACCAAGGCAATCGAATATGCCAAATGAGTGTCAGGCCCGCTGTCAAGGCAGCGGGCCCTCTTTTTGTGTTGCGCTTTTCCTATATATATGCTATGATTATGTGTGCTGAATTACCCTCATTTTACTCTGGGGCTGTGCCCCGTAAGCGAAAAGGATTTGAGTGCATGGATACCTTCCGATGTCCCGAGCCCTCCGACCGGCAGTGGGCCCTCCCCCTGTTGTCTGCCGAGGGCAGTATGGGCTGTGAATATAACTTTGACAACATCTATCTGTGGAGCCGGGCCTACCCTCAGAAGGTCGCCCGACAGGGAGACCGGCTCCTGGTGCAGATCCAGGGCAGCCTGGGCACCAGTTACCTGTACCCCGCCGGCAGCGGCCCCCTGGAACCGGCCCTGGCCACGCTGCGGGCAGACGCCGCTGCCCACGGCGTCCCCCTCACCCTGGTCTGTGTCACCGGGGAACAGCGCCGGCAGCTGGAGGATGCGTTTCCCGGCCGTTTTGCCTGGCAGGAGGACCGGGACGGTTGGGATTATCTCTACGACATAAACCGGCTGGCCGACCTGGGGGGCAAAAAGCTCCACGCCAAGCGCAACCACATCCACCGCTTTGACGAGCGGTTCCCCGACTGGATGTTTGAGCCCATCACCCCGGCCAACATCCCAGAATGCCTGGATCTGGAGCGAGTCTGGTCCGCCAGGCGGCAACTGAATGAGCCGGATGCCGGGACGGAAACCCTGTCGGAAGAGACCATCGCCGTCATCGAGGCCCTTTACCAGATGGCCCCCCTTGCCCTGGAGGGCGGCCTGATCCGGGCCGGCGGCAAACCCGTGGCCTTTTCCCTGGGCAGTCTCACCACCCCGGCGTGCTTCGACGTGCACTTTGAAAAGGCAGACGGGGAAATCCAGGGCGCTTACGCCGTCATTAACCGGGAGATGGCCCGGATGATCCGGGAGCGCCACCCCCAGGTAAAATGGCTCAACCGGGAAGATGACCTGGGTCTGGAGGGGCTGCGCCGCGCCAAGCTCTCCTACTATCCAGACATCCTGTTGGAGAAATTTACCGCCCGGGAGGTGTGACGGCTATGCTGGAACTACACGCCGCCCGCCGGGGAGAGCTGCCCCAAGCAGAGGCGCTCTGGACCCTGGTTTTTGGGGACGATGCCGTCTTTCAGCGAGATTTCTACGCTCTTACCGGCCTGTCTGGCCCTCTAGTCCTCACCGAGGATGAGCGGGTCCAGGCCATGCTGGCCCTGCCTGAGATCACCCTGACTTTCCCCGACGGCTGGAGCGTCAAGGGCGGCTACGTCTACGCCCTGGCCACCCGGCCGGAGGCCCGGGGCCGGGGGTATGCCGGGCAGCTGCTCCAGTACGCCTGCCAGGTGCTGCGAAACCGGGGGGCCGACTGCATCCTCACCGTCCCCGCCCAACCCGCTTTGTTCTCCTTTTTTGCCAAAAACGGCTTTGCCCCCGCCTTCTATCACCGCCGGGTGGCCGCCCGACCCGCGGCCGCCCCGTCCATCTCCCTTTCCGCCGGGGAATATCACGCGCTCCGGGAATCCCTGCTGACTGGCTGTTCCCACGTCGTCCAGGGGGCGGGCCAGATGGAGGTCCAGCGGCGGCTGTGCCCCCACCCCGGCAGCGGCCTGTACCGGCTGGAGCTGAACCACGGCCCAGGGTGCGCCGCAGTGGAATGCTGGCCGGGCGCCCCCGTGGTCAAAGAACTTCTGTGCCACCCCCTGGACGAGGCTCAGGGCGCGGCCGCAGCGGCAGCTCTTTGCGGAGGCCCTGCCCAGGTGCGCCTGCCCGCTTGGGAGGAGGATGGCCAGAGCTTTGGCGCCATCCGCTGGCTGTACGGCGCCTCCCCCTCCCGCTGGCGGCGGGCCCCCCGGGGCTATCTGGGGCTGGCCTTTGACTGAGTTTGAGACAAACATTCTGCATAAAATTGAATATACATTCATATTATGCCCGTCATTTTTCCCAAAATATCAATTTTTATTCAAATCCCCCTTGCATTTTATTCATGCAAGAAGTATAATGACCCCACTCCAGATCATCTGGTTGATTTTGATCTATGGATAGGAGATATGAGGAAAATGAAAGCTATGAAAAAACTTTTGGCCGTGCTGCTGACCCTGGGCCTGGTGTTTGCCCTGGCCGCCTGCGGCAACAATGGCAGCGAGAACAGTCAGACCCCCAGCCAGGACGTCACCACGTCTGAGGAACCCGCCGCCTCCAACGAGGGCGGCTCCACCGGTGACTACGGTGAGTTCACCACCATTGAAGAGGGCGTGCTCATCATGTCCACCAACGCCGCCTTCCCACCCTATGAGATGACCACTGACGACGGCAGCTACGAGGGCATCGACGTGGAGATCGCCCAGGCCATCGCCGAGAAGCTGGGCCTGGAACTGCAGATCGACAACATGGAGTTCACTGCCGCCCTGGAGGCCGCCCAGTCGGGCATGAGCGACATGGTCATGGCTGGCGTCACCGTCAATGAGGACCGCCTGGCCGTTATGGACTTCTCCAACACCTACGCCACCGGCATCCAGGTGGTCATCGTCAAGGAGGGCTCCGACGTCACTCTGGACAACCTGGGTGAGCAGCTCATCGGCGTGCAGAACGGCACCACCGGCTGGCAGTTCTGCAGCGACCAATTCGGGGACGACCATGTGTCTGCCTTTGACAACGGCATCACCGCCGTCCAGGCCCTGATGCAGGATCAGGTGGACTGCGTGGTCATCGACCAGGGCCCCGCTGAGGTATTCGTGTCTGAGAACGAGGGCCTGACCATTCTGGAGACCGAGTATGCCGTGGAGGACTACGCCATCGGCGTGGCCAAGGGCAACGAGGGACTTCTCAACGCCATCAATACCGCCCTGGCGGAGCTCCAGGCGGACGGCATCATCCAGTCCATCATCGACAAGTACATCACCGCCGAGTAAGCTTGGCGGCTATCCCGCAAAAAGGGGCGGCGCAAGCCGCCCTTTTTTGCCATGAGACGAGACAGAGAGGAGAAACAGCATGGATCTTGCGCAACTCTATGAGACATGGAAAGCGATTTCCGTCTCAGGCGGAGATCTGACCTGGTGGCAGGATTTCTTCGTCAAGTTTTACCAGGCTTTTATTGAGGCGGACCGCTGGCAGCAGTACTTAGAGGGGACGGGCACCACCCTGGTGGCCACCGCCCTGGCCCTGCTCATGGGGGTGATTTTGGGCGTTTTGGTGGCTATGGTGCGCACCGCCCACGACCAGCAGCGCCCCGGCCGGAGGAAAAACCCTGTCCTCGGCGTGGTCAACGCGGTTTTCAAGGTATACGTCACCGTCATCCGGGGCACCCCCATGATGCTCCAGCTGCTGATTTGGGCTTTTGTGGTCTTTAAGAGCCGGCAGTACACCCTGGTTGGTATCTTCGGCCTGGGCATCAACTCGGGGGCCTACGTGTCCGAGATCATCCGGGGCGGCCTGATGGCGGTGGACGGCGGCCAGATGGAGGCGGGGCGCTCCCTGGGCCTGAACTACCTGGATACCATGCGGTTCATCGTGGTCCCCCAGGCCTTCAAGGCCATCCTCCCCTCCCTGGGCAATGAGTTCATCATCCTGCTCAAGGACACCTCCCTGCTGTCCGTCATCAGCGGACAGGAGCTGATGTACTTTGCCCAGGCCATCGGCACCCGCAACTACGCCATGATGTTCCCTCTGTTTGGGGCGGCCTGCATCTATCTGGTGCTGGTCATCATCTTCAGCTGGCTGTTGGGCAAGCTGGAAAGGAGGCTGCGTCAAAGTGATCGACGTTAAAAACCTGTCCAAGTCCTTTGGGGACCACCTGGTGCTGGACAATCTCTCCGAGCACATCGAGGAGGGGGAAAAGGTGGTCATCATCGGCCCCTCCGGCTCGGGTAAATCCACCTTTCTCCGGTGCCTGAACCTGCTGGAGACCCCCACCGCCGGCACCATTACCTTTGACGGTACCGTCATCACCGACCCCAAGGTGGACATCGACTCGGTGCGCCGGAAAATGGGCATGGTATTCCAGCACTTCAACCTGTTCCCCAACATGACCGTCCGGCGCAACATCACCCTGGCCCCCATCCGCACCGGCCTGATGAAGAAGGAGGAGGCAGAGGCAGAGGCGGAAAAACTGCTGCGCCGGGTGGGACTGCAGGATAAGGCGGACGCCTATCCCGCCCAGCTGTCCGGCGGCCAGAAGCAGCGCATCGCCATCGTCCGGGCCATGGCCATGCGGCCCAAGGTGATGCTTTTTGACGAGCCCACCTCCGCCCTGGATCCCGAGATGGTGGGCGAGGTGCTGGAGGTGATGAAGGAGCTGGCCCGGGAGGGCATGACCATGGTGGTGGTCACCCACGAGATGGGCTTTGCCCGGGAAGTGGGCACCCGGGTGCTGTTCATGGACGGCGGGCACATCCTGGAGCAGAACGAACCTCAAGCCTTCTTCGCCCACCCCAGGGAACAGCGCACCGTTGATTTCCTCTCCAAGGTCTTGTGACAAACTCCCCCGGCTTCGGTGGCTCCCCGCTGAGGCCGGGGGAGTCTCTTTCTCGCCCAGGCTCTTCTAAATTATGCCCGGCACTGCGCTTTTGTGTCCCGTCGGTATCCGCCGGGTCAACTTTGTGTAAATCGTCGGGAAGAAAGTTCTTGACATTCCTTATGTCAACCTGATTTTTGCAGGATTGGCCCCAAGTTGCACTCCGCTGCCTGTGGAAAACTTTGTGGAAGCTGTGGAAGCTCTGCAAATTCAGGGTGTGGAAATGATTGGCTTTTATGCTGTGATACATTTCCTGCAAGTTTTTTCTCATTCTATTCGTCAAAGAGAATTATTTGTCCCCCCATAGAGCAACGCCACCCCCGGCATTCCATCAGCTGGAATGCCGGGGGTGGTCTGTCAGAATGCGCTCAGCGGATCAGCGTGTTCTCCTGGGTGGGGGAGGACTGGGAGCCCTCGGTGGAGAAATACTGGGCCAAAATGCCTGCGGCTACTTCCGCAAGATTGCCGCCGGAGGAGCCTTTCTCCGCCACCAGGGCAATGGCCACCTGGGGATCGTCATAGGGGGCAAAGCAGACGAAGGTGGCCGTGGCCTCTTGCCCGCTCACCTCGGCGGTGCCCGTCTTGCAGCCTACGCTCACCGGCAGCCCGGAAAAATACCGGGCCATGGAGGCCGTCTGGGACAGATCGTACATGCCCCTCAGCACCGCGTCCAGGTCCGCCTGATCAATGGCGATGGAGTTGAGCAGCTCCGGCTCATACTCATACACCACCTGGCTGTAATCGCTGGACTTGACCTCTTTGAGCAAATGGGCCTGATAGTGATTGCCGCCGTTGACCAGAGTAGCCACGTAGTTGGCCAGCTGGATGGGGGTAAACTGGCTCAGGCTCTGACCGATGGCGGCGGACAGCACCTCGCCGCCGTACCAGGTCTGGCCCACAGCCTCCGCCGCCTCCGGCCCGGCCATCTGCCCCCGGTATTCCGGGATCTCGATGCCGGTATACTCCCCCAGTCCAAACTGCCGGGCGTAATCCTGAAGGGTGGCAATGCCCAGGTTGGCGCCGGTGTCATAGAAGAAAATATTGCAGGAGTCGGTGATGGCCTGGGTCACGTTCTCCAGGCCGTGGTTGCCGGGATAGACCCAGCAGGCCTGATTCGCTCCATAATAGTGATAGAGGCCAGTACACCGCACCTGGGTGATCGGGGTGATCACCCCACTGGACAATCCCGCCACCGCCGTCACCATTTTGAAGGTGGACCCAGGGGCATACAGCCCCATGGTGGCCCGGTTGACCAGGGGGCGCTTGGTGTCCGACGACAGGTCCCCGTACAGCTCCCAAAAGTCCCCGGGATCATAGGTGGGATAGGAGGCCATGGCCAGCACACCACCGCTCATGTCCATAACCACCGCCGCCCCTCCGGCGGGATTTTCCAGCGCCTCAATAAAGTCGGCCAGATACCGTTCCGTCACCGCCTGGAGGCTGGCGTCCAGGGTGAGTACCACATTATCCCCGGGATCCGGCTCCTCCAGCCACCGCTGGGCGACGATCTTGCCGTTGTCATCTGTCTCAATCTGCCGCCGGCCGCTGGCGCCGTGCAGGTATTCCTCAAAGGCCTGCTCCACCCCGGCCCGGCCCACGGTGGCGTTCATCGCATACCCCAGCTCCTGGTAGGTGGGCCACAGCTCCGGCGTGATATCCCCGGTATAGCCCAGCACGTGGGCGGCGGACGTGGTGTTGTATGCCCGGGAAGTCTCAGTCTCAATACACACCCCGGTCAGGTCCCGCTCCTTGACCGCGGAGATGAAAGTGATGTCCACATCCGAGGCAAAGGTGTACTCCGAGGTGAGAATCTCATAAGCGCGCAGATAGAGTTCATAGAGTACTCCGATGAGCTGCCGGTCAGTCTGGGAAACTGCTTCACTTTCTCCGATTTCCATACCAAAGGTCTTTGCCATGGCCCGCAGCAGCGCGTCGGCGGTCACATCCGCCGTCTCCGCCGCCTCAATCCAGCCCCGGCTCTGGGCCAGGCGGCCCAGGTTGGTGGCGCGGACGGAGACATTTCCCTCCTCGTCCTCCCACTCATAGCTGAACAGGCTGTCCGTTTTGGTGTAGGTCCAGGGTTGAGAGGCGCTGACGGGCAGGGAGTCGTTCCACTCCACCCCCTGCTCCCGGCACAGTTCCAGCAGATCCGATAAAATTTGGTTGCGGGCCTCTCCCATCAGGGCGGTGTCCAGCGTGATGTCATAGCGGATAGAATTGGTCACCAGCACCCGGCCATACCGGTCCAGGATCTCCCCCCGGACACTGTCCACCGTCTCTATCTCCTGCACGCTGTAATTGGCACTGTTCAGATAGTCCTGCCCGTGGACGATCTGGGTCTGGTACAACACCGCCACAAAGGCCAGCAGGATCGCCCCAAAAATGCCGACAAGCATGCCGGTGCGCACCTGAAGTTTCCGGCTCTCCTCCTCGGTACGGGCCTCCTTCTCCCAGTGTGGATCATATAGCTTACTCATGGTAGATCCTCCCGTAATACCGGCAGCAGAACCTTCCGATCCAATAGGCGGGAAACGCAAATACCAACGACCACAGCAGCTCCGGCCCCGCCACCCGGAGCAGAGGGCCGATGTCCGCCACACCGGAGGCCAGACGGCTGCCCACCTGCCAGGCTTCCCACAACAGCAGCGCGGCCAGCGTACACAGGATATGTCCCACCAGATCCCGGCGCAACACATGCTGGGTCATCAGGCCGGACGCCCACCCCATCCCGGCGAGTCCGGGGATGCAGGCCAGGCTGGCATGTCCCACCGTGGCCATCACCAGCCCCGCGGCCAGGCCGAACCCCGCGCCGAACCGCGCCCCCTCCAGGGTGCCCACCGCCACCGCTGCGCACAGCAGCAACAGCGGCTGGGAGATGGGCAGAGGCCCCAGGACATAGTAGTTGAGAATGGTGAGGACGACCAGGGAAACACCGTAGGCCGCCACCTTGATCATGGTATCACGCCGGGTCATAGCAGCTCTCCGAACAATGCCCAGGTGGAGCAGTCCACAATCTTCACGTCCACAAAACGCCCCACCAGCGCCGGATCACCCTTTAAATGGACCAGTCGGCCGCCGGGGGTGCGGGCATTGAGGTTGTTGCGGGGGTCCTCGCTCTCCCCGTCTACCAGACAGCGCTGCACCGTGCCGATGTAGGCTTGGTGCTTTTCCAGGGAGATGAGATTTTGCGTCTCCACCAGGCGGTTGAAGTTGGCCGACTTCTCCTCCTTCGGCATGGGATCTGGCATCTCGGCGGCCGGAGTCCCCTTTCGGGGGGAATAGAGAAAGGTAAACAGCGCATCAAAGCGCACCTCTTCGATTAAGGAGAGGGTGTCCTCAAATTCCTGGGTGGTCTCTCCCGGAAATCCCACGATCACATCGCTGGTGAGCACCACGTCAGGGATGCGCTCCCGCAGAACCCGCACCTTGTCCAGGTACTGCTCCCGGGTATACCGGCGGTTCATGGCCTGTAAGACCCGGGTGTTGCCCGACTGGAAGGGCAGGTGAATCACCGGGGCCACCTTTTCGCACCGGGCCATCACGTCAAAGAGCTTCTCGGTGGCGTCCTTTGGATGGCTGGTCATAAACCGCAGGAGAAATTCCCCCGGGATGGCCGCCGCCCGTTCCAGCAGATCAGGGAATTCCAGGCCCTCCCCCAGGTCTTTGCCGTAGGAGTTCACATTCTGTCCCAGCAGAGTGATGTCTTTATAGCCCTCCGCCACCAGCTGGCGGATTTCCTCTACAATAACCTCCGGTTCCCGGCTGCGCTCCCGGCCCCGCACATAAGGCACGATGCAGTAGGTGCAGAAGTTATTGCACCCGTACATGATGGACACCCAGGCTTTCACCTTCCCCGAGCGGCGCACCGGCAGGCCCTCGGCGATGGCCCCATCAGAATTTTCCGTCTCAAATACCCGGCCCCGGCGCAGGTACACCCGCCGCAGCAGCTCGGGGAACTTCCACAGCGCGTGAGGGCCGAACACCAGGTCCACATGGCGGTAGGACTTTCGCAGCTTCTCCGCCACATGGGCCTCCTGGGCCATGCACCCGCACAGACAGATTATCTGGCTGGGCTTGCGCCGTTTCCCGTGGACCAGGGCGCCCACGTTGCCCAGCACCCGCTGCTCGGCGTGCTCCCGGATGGCGCAGGTGTTGATCACGATGACGTCGGCGTCCTTGTCCGTGTCCGTCATCTCATAGCCCATTTCCGTCAACATGCCCCGGATCAGCTCCGAGTCCGCCTCGTTCTGTTGGCATCCATAGGTGTCCACGTAGGCGGTGGGCGCTCCGGCCAGCTGGCTGTTGTAGGCGCGGATTTCCGCGCAGTATTCCCGCTGGCGCTGAATGTCCTCCTGGGGTATCACAGGGGTGGTTCGGTTCAATGTACAATCCCTCCATAGGAACAGGCGGCACGGCCGCCGGTGATTTTTCCCCACTATACCATGAAATTATGAACAAAACAAGACGGCTTGCCCACCCTTTTCAAACGCCGCCGGCCGCGGTATAATGGCGGTATCATAAATGTGTTTGGAGGGGAACCGGGTGAAGATTGAGCATGTGGCCATCTATGTATCCGACCTGGACCGGGCAAAGCAGTTCTTCGTAGACTATCTGGACGGCAGGCCAGGCGCAGGCTACCACAACCCGAAAACCGGGCTGCGCTCCTATTTTATCTCCTTTGACGGCGGGGCCAGACTGGAACTTATGACCCGCCCCGGCCTTCTGGTGCGGGGGGAAACACCCCCTGCTCAAACCGGGTACGCCCACGTGGCCTTCAGCGTCGGGAGCAGGCAGCGGGTGGACGCCCTGACGCAGAGGCTGCGAAACGCGGGGTTCGCGGTGGTCAGCGGCCCCCGGACCACAGGGGATGGGTACTATGAGAGCTGCATTCTGGATCTGGAGGGCAACCAGATCGAGCTGACCGTCTGACCCGCCCCCTCCGAAGAGCGCCCTCTCCAGCTATCCATACGCCCCGCCCGGGATCCCGCCCAGGAGAAGGGCCGCGCCGGCCAGCACCAGAAACAGGTCCGGGACGGTACCGTCATAGGGCAGCACCAGTTCCTGCCGTTCCACCGCCCGGCCGTCCAGGGCGATAAACTCCCGCTGGACCGCCACCGCCGCCCGGCGCTCCTCCAGGCTGGATAAGGTCAAGGTGTTGCGGCTGGCAGAGCCGTAGCTCACCACCGTCTCCGCCGGCAGCGCCCGGGTCAGGGCAGACAGCCCCCCGGGCAGCAGCGCCGTGCGGCAGGACAGGGCGGGGGCTCCAGCCCACCCTGTAGCCGCCGGCGACACCACCAGCAGGTCCAGCTTCAGCCCTGCCAGCAGGGCCGGATGGCGGCAGGCCCGTACCAGGGCGGCCCCGCCCGGAGCCAGCGCGGCCACCCGCTCCGCCAGCCCTTCATTCTGTTCCCAAACACCGATCTGCCACATGCTTCCGCCCCCTTGATCGGATATAGTCTGGCATTCTCTGGGGCGGTTTATGCACTGCGCCGGAGCCCGTAAGGGCTAAAAAACGCCTGGGTGGCGATCCCAGGCGCTTGACAGGCTTCTAATCCGCCGGGTCTTTCTCCCGCTGCCGCCTCTGTTTCCGGTGCCGGTAGATGACATAGTTGACCACATTGCCCATGATCACCACATTGCCGCACAGGTACAGCCAGATCAGCAGGATGATTACCGAGGTCAGCGACCCGTACACCAGAGAGTACCGGGCGGAATTGCCCATAATGTCAGAAAAGATCATAGACGCCACGGCCAGGGCGACAGCCGCGCCCACCGCCCCGGGTACCACCGGCGGCCGGGGCTTGTCCCAGGGGGCGGTAAACCGGTAGAGCAGCAGAATGAACAGGAACACCATGGCGATGAGCAGCACATATTTCACCCACTGCCAGGTCCCAAATCGTTCCACCAGATTTTCCAGCCGGAGCACCTGTCCCAACAGGTGGAAAAACCAGTTCCCGGTGACCACCACCGCCAGGGAGAGGTACACCGTGACCAGCAGCAGCACAGAAAACAGGACGCTGGCCCCAATCTGGCGCAGCCCCAGAAACGTAGCCCTGCCATAGATCTCGTGCATAATGTTCATCAGCCCCCGCATGGCCGCGGAGGCAAACAGAACAGCGAGAAAAATTCCGGTTAGAAACATGGCCACCGACTGGTTCCCATTGAGATAATTCAGGTAGTCCCGGAAAATGGCGATCACGCTGTCCGGCAGAAGGTAGTTGGCCTCCTCCAGCATCGTCGCCAGGTCCAGATTGAGCTGTTTCAAAAAGGCGGACAGGCAGATGAGAATGGGGAAAAAGGTCAGGATCAGGAAATAGGCCAACTCGGCCGCGGCCCGGCTGACCCGCTTGCTGAAATAGAGCCCGACCATCTCAGTAACATACCGCACCGCCGCGATCTGCCCGGCTTTCTTCAAAATGCGTTTCACCCCATCCCCCGCCTTTCCTTCCCACGATCCCGGGATGATCTCAGTATAGCAGACCCCTTGGGAAAGGACAACCGAAAGTTTTGTCGAGGCCATTCCTCCGGTTTCGGCCCAGAGGGTCACTCCACCAGCATAATCAGCTCCTCCACGCTCAGCTCCGGGTTGAGGGCCAGGCTCACCCCGTAGCCGATGACCCGGGCCAAATCCGCCACCCGGCTGTCCACCTCCCGAGGGGTGACGAACAGCTGGCCGCCGGGCAGATTTTCCATATTCTCGTTCTCCCCCCCCAGCAGATCCAGGATGAGGGTGGACGCCTCCACCACCGTGGGCACCCCCACCGCCAGCACCGGCACCCCCAAGGTGTGCGTGTCGAGGGCCATGCGGTGGTTGCCCACCCCAGACCCCGGCACAATACCCGAGTCGGACAGCTGCACCGTCCGGCACAGCCGTTCCACGGATCGGGAGGCCAAGGCGTCAATCGCGATGACGCAGGCCGGTTTCAACCGCTGCACCATCGCCTGAATGAGTTGGCCGCTCTCCACCCCCGTGGTGGCCAACACCCCCGCGGCCAGGGCCGCCACTGGCCGCAGATGGCCGAACATCTCCAGCCGCCCCACCAGATGCCGGGTCACCAGGGTATGCTCCACCGCCAGCGGCCCCACCAGGTCCGGCGTAATGGCCCGGTTGCCCAGCCCCACCACCAGGGCCTCGCCCTGCTCCGGCAGCATGGGCCCCAGCAGCCGGGCCACCGCCTGCACCGCCCGAGCAAAGGAATCCTCCTCCCGGCGCAGCAGTCCGTCCAGCTCCAGAGTGATATACCGTCCCCGGGGCTTTCCCAAGGCCTTCGCCCCCTGCTCGTCCAGCACATCCACCACATGGCTCTCAAAGCCCTCAATCCGGTCCGCCACCGAGCGCACGCCCCGCAGCCGTTGTCCCGCCCCCGCCCGCTCCTGCCACAGCGCGTGGGCCTCCATGGCCAGGTCTGTCCGCTGCTGTCCCACGTCCTCCGCTCCTTCCCCAAGATGTTGTGGAGTTTTTCCGATACTGGTCTAGCTTTTGCGAGATAAAATTTTCTATGCGGAAAAAGAAAAATTAGGGTTGCATTTTCCCCTTTTTGGTGTTAGAATACATATCTGCTATGGAAAAACCATGTTGAAATTATCTTAATCATCGGAGGAGGTGTTTGGTTTGCCCAATATCAAGTCTGCCAAAAAGCGTGTCCTGGTGAACGCCACCAAGGCCGCGCAGAACAAGGCTCAAAAGTCCGCGCTGAAGACCGATCTGAAGAAGTTTGAGGCCGCGGTGGCCGGTGGCAACCGCAGCGAGGCCGATGCCGCTTATAAGGTGGCCGTCAAGGCTGTGGATCAGGCTGCCGCCAAGGGTCTGCTCCACCGCAACAATGCCGCCAACAAGAAGAGCGCCATGACCCTGAAGCTGAACAAGCTGGCCTGAGCGTAAGTAAGTGAGCCCGTCTGCTCCGTGCAGGCGGGTTTTTCCTTTTCCGGGCCCGGCTTTTCGATCCATTCCACTCCTTGACAGCGTCCATCCCCACACTTTATAATAAAGGGTACTATCGCCGTTATACCGACGGCCGGGAGGGAACGCCATGGGACACCTCTATACCTGCACAGAACAGCTGGTGGGACATACGCCGCTGCTGGAACTCAAACGCCTGGCGGCCGGGGAGCACTTTGCCGCCCGGCTGCTGGCCAAGCTGGAATTTTTTAACCCCGCCGGGTCCGTCAAGGACCGGGCCGCCCTGGCCATGGTTCAGGACGCGGAGCGCCGGGGTCTTCTTTCCCCCGGCGGCACCATCATCGAGCCCACCTCGGGCAACACCGGCATCGGCCTTGCCTGGGTGGCCGCCGTCCGGGGCTACAAGGCGGTCATTGTCATGCCGGACACCATGAGCGTGGAGCGCCGCCAGCTCATGGCCGCCTACGGCGCCCAAGTGGTGCTCACCCCCGGCGCCCTGGGTATGCAGGGGGCGGTGGACCGGGCCCGGGCGCTGGCCCAGGAGATCCCAGGCAGCTTTATCCCCGACCAGTTCAACAACCATGCCAATCCCCAGGCCCACCGGGAGGCCACCGGGCCGGAGATCTGGGAGGACGCCGGCGGGCAGGTGGACGTCTTTGTGGCCGGAGTGGGCACCGGCGGCACCATCACCGGGGCGGGAGGCTATCTGAAGCAGAAGAATCCCTCCCTCCGTGTTGTGGCGGTGGAGCCCGCCGCCTCTCCCCTGCTCAGCCAGGGGCGCACCGGCCCCCACGGGCTCCAGGGCATCGGACCCAATTTCCTCCCCGGCGCGCTGGATGCCGCGATTCCGGACGAGATCATCCCGATCACCGAGCATGACGCCTATGCCGCGGCCCGGCTGCTGCGCAGCCGGGAAGGGCTTCTGGTGGGCATCTCCTCCGGCGCCGCCCTGTGGGCCGCCATGGTCCTGGCCCGGCGGGAGGCCTGTGAGGGCAAGACCATCGTGGTCCTGCTTCCCGACGGGGGGGAGCGCTACCTCTCCACCCCGCTGTTCCAGGAGGACACCCCCTAATCATATATCATTCTACGACGAAGGATTTAACTGCAATGGAGCAACCATACGCGCTGCTGGAGGCCGCCGTCTCCTGCGGCTCTCCCACCCGGGGTACGGAACTTGCCTATGACGCCCTGGTCCGGGCGGGCCTGCCCGCCCTGCTGGGGAACGCGGCCTGCTACCCCATGGAGAAGCTGGCCCCCTGCCCCCACTATCCTCCCCATCTGCTGCACCTGGACACCGTGATGGCGGTCAGCCGGACGCTGCGGGCCAACCTGCTCACCGCCCTGGAGCGGGGGCAGTACCCTGTCATCATCGGCGGGGACCACTCCATCGCCATGGGCTCTCTGGCCGCCCTGGGGGAAACCTATGGGGCGGAAAACCTCGCCGTTGTGTACATTGACGCCCATGCCGACATCAACACGGAGCAGACCTCTGTCACCGGCTGCATCCACGGCATGGATCTGGCCGCCGCCTGCGGGCTGTGCTGTGACGCGCTCACCGTGGGCCGGCAGAAGGTGAACCTGCTGGGGAAAAACCTGTACATTTTGGGCGGGCGGAGCATCGATCCGCCGGAATACGGCATCCTGGCCCAACAGGGCGCGCACCTCTATCCCCCGGAGCGGCTGTCCGGAGACGGGCTGGAAGAGGTCCTCTCTGAGCTTCTCCCCGCCCTCGCGGGCAAAAAGGTCCACATCAGCTTTGACGTGGACAGCCTGGACCCCAGCCAGTTTGCCTCCACCGGCTACCAGATCCCCAACGGCCTAACCCTGGCCCAGGTCCATACCATCATCCGGTCCGTCCTGGACACCGGCCTGGCCTGCTCCTTTGAGTGCGTGGAGTACAATCCCACCCTGGACCTGGACGGGCGGGACCTGGCCGCCCTGTTGGAGGTGTTCCGGCTGGTGGATCGCACCCTGGCCGGGCTTTGAGCCCGCCCCCATGGGCAGATCCCAGACCCTCGCGCCCGGGCTCCCCGCCCGGGCGCTTTCCCTTTTGGAAACGCCCGCTTTACAACCGGCCTTTAACAGGGTAAAATAACCTCAAACCACACCCCACCCATCTTGGAACGGAGGAATCCTATGAAGATCAAAGTGATGCCCCTGGGCATGATCGGCACCAACTGCTACATTTTCTGGGAGGAGGGCGACAGCCACTGCGGCATCGTGGATCCCGGCGACAACGGCGAACAGGTGGCCGCCTACCTCCAGGGTCAGGGGCTGGAACCCCAGGCTATCCTGCTCACCCACAGCCACTTCGACCATATCTTGGGCATCCCCGGCCTGCGGGAGCGGTGGCCGGAACTTCCCATCTACTGCCACCGCGCCGATGTGGACAGCACCCAGAAGACAGTGCGCATGTTCGGCTCCACCTTCCCCGCCGTCAGCTCCTTCGGCAACCTGCGCTTCTATGGGGAGGGCGACAAGGTGTCTGTCGGTCCCATCACCCTGGAGGTGTTGGAAACCCCGGGCCACACCCCCGGCTCGGTGACCCTGAAGGGGGAAAACGTGCTGTTCACCGGCGACACCCTATTCCGGGGCTCCATCGGCCGCACTGACCTGGAGGGGGGCAGCTACGAGCAGATCATGCGCTCCCTGCGGAAGCTGGCCGCCCTGCCGGGAGACTACCAGGTGTGCCCCGGCCATGAGGGGACGTCCACCCTGGACGAGGAGCGCCGGAGCAATTACTATCTGCTCCAGGCCATGGAAGGCTAAGCATGAACCTGTATCTCCGGGGCCATGACTACCGCTACGCCGTGGAGCAGACCATGATGGTCCTGTTTCCCGGCCAGCTGCCCCGCTATCCCCAGGGGGAGCCGGATGGGTCCTCCCCTTCCGCCCTGGTCTGCCTGGAGCGGTCCGGGGACAGCCTGACGGCCCGGGCCACGCTCTGGTGGGAAAACCGGCGCTATGCCGCCAGCCATACTGCCGCGCTTGCAGCATGCGCCGATGAACTGGCCCGGCGGCGGATGGAGCAGCGCACCGTCCGGCTGGCCTTTTACGACGCGGGGGTCCAGGCCCTGGGCGTCCAGCCTCCCTGGGGCGCCCTCACCGGCGTGCGCCCGGTAAAGCTGCCCACTCGGATACTGGCCTCCGGCGCCTGCCCTCAGCAGGCCGAGGAGCTGCTCACCCGGGAGTACCGCGTCAGCCACGACCGGGCCCGGCTGGCCACCACCTGCGCCCAAACCGCTCTGGACGTAAGGCAGAGCCTGGGACGGGATGAGCTCTCCCTCTATCTGGGCATCCCCTTCTGCCCCACCCGGTGCGCCTACTGCTCCTTCATCTCCTCCGACGTGCGGGGGGCGCTGGCCCTGGTGGAGCCTTATGTGGACGCCTTGTGCCGGGAGATCGCCCTGGCCGGAGAGAAGCTGGCCGCGGCCGGGCTCTCCATCTCCACCGCCTATATGGGGGGCGGCACCCCCACCACCCTGTCCCCATCCCAGCTGGACCGGGTGTTGTCCGCTGTGGAGCGGCGCCTGCCCATGGGCCGCTGCCGGGAGTTTACAGTGGAGGCAGGCCGTCCGGACACCATCACGGAGGACAAGCTGAAGGTCCTGCGGGATCACGGTGTCCAGCGCATCTCCATCAACCCCCAAACCATGGAGGACCGCGTGCTGCGGGCCATGGGCCGTGCCCACACCGCCGGACAGATTCGCCAGGCCATGGAGCTGGCCCGGGCCCACTTCGGCGGCCTGGTGAACATGGACCTTATCGCCGGCCTGCCGGGAGACGACCCGGCTGGTTTCACCCGCACCCTGGAGGAAGTGCTGGCCATGGCCCCCGCTAACATCACCGTCCACACCTTGGCCCTGAAGAAGGGCGCCCAACTGAAACGGGAGCAAGGCGCCCTGTGCACTCCGGACTCTGTGTCGGACATGCTCCTTGCCGCCCGCGGCCGGCTGTCCGCAGCGGGATACCAGCCCTACTATCTCTACCGGCAGAAATATATGTCCGGCTCCTTTGAAAATGTGGGTTGGTGCCTGCCGGGAACCCGGTGTGACTACAATGTTATTATGATGGAGGAGCTCCAGACCGTCCTCTCCCTGGGAGCGGGGGGGATCACCAAGCTGGTTGACCCGGATACCGGAAAGATCGTCCGCCTGTCCAACCCCAAATACCCCAAAGAGTATCTGGAATCGGCGGACAAGCTGACCGCCCATATGGGGAAAGCGGTCTGTTTCCAGCAGCAGCTGGCGCAGCAGCGCTGACGGCCGCTTTTTGCGAAAACGGGGAAAAAGCCCTTGACTTTTGCCTCTCTCACTGATATACTGTCAAAGCCGCTTTGAATGGGACAGAGAAGCGCGGAGGGGCGCTCGGAGCGCAGCGAGGACAAATGCCGCAATTTGCAAGGCAAATTTGCATTTGTCCGAGGCACAGCGAAAGCGACCCAGCCATGCACCCAATCCGCAGCGTGACAGCCGAGAAACGCGAGGCCGTCGCGAACAGCCTGGATGCCGCTTCCACAAGCGGGCCTTTGGCCCCTCCCCCGACAGCGAGCCCGTGATAAAGGAAAGGCAGGTGCAAGCAATGCACGCAATCATCGAAACCGGCGGCAAGCAGTACAAGGTGACCGAGGGCGACGTCCTCTACATCGAGAAACTGGACGCCGAGGCCGGCAGCTCCATCACTTTCGACAAGGTCCTGGCCGTTTTGGACGGCGAGACCGCCAAGTTTGGCGCTCCCACCGTGGAGGGTGCCTCCGTCACCGCCAACGTGGTGAAGAACGGCAAGGGCAAGAAGGTGCTGGTGTTCAAGTACAAGCCCAAGAAGAACTACCGCCGCCGCCAGGGCCATCGTCAGCCCTACACCAAGGTGGAGATCACCAAGGTCAACGCCTGAGGGACAGGCCAATGACCACCGTTACGTTCCACCGCGCCCACAACCGTTTGGACGGTTTTGCCGTGGAAGGACACAGCGGATACGCAAGCGAGGGCAGCGACATCGTCTGCGCCGCCATCTCCGCCGCCGTAGGTCTGGTGGAATGCACCGTCAATGAGGTGCTGGGCCTGGCCGCCCCGGTGAAGATGCGCCAGCGGGCGGGCTTTCTCTCTCTCAGGCTCCCCGGTGGGCTGGGGCAAACCAACGAGGCCACCTGTCAGACCCTTCTGGCCGGCCTGATGGTCTACCTGGAATCCCTTGCCGGGGAATACCCCGAACATCTCGCCGTCCGGCTGGACGACGATGACGAGGAGGCGTAAGGCCTCCTGCAACCTTTGACAGAAAGGACGGAAAAGACCATGATGAAGATCAGCATTCAGTTCTTCGCCCACAAGAAGGGCGGCGGCTCCACCAAGAACGGCCGCGACTCCGAGGCCAAGCGCCTGGGCGTCAAGCGGGCCGACGGTCAGTTCGTGCTGGCCGGCAACATCCTGGTGCGGCAGCGCGGCACTCACATTCACCCCGGCGCCAATGTGGGCAAGGGCAGCGACGACACCCTGTTCGCCAAGGTGGACGGCACCGTGAAATTTGAGCGCATGGGCAAGGACCGCAAGAAGGTCTCCGTGTACGAGATCGCTCAGTAAGTCAGCCGTTTCTCCCCTATATTGCAAAAAATGATGGAGAATTGCTCAGAATGCAATTCTCCATCATTTTTGCCGCGGCAGATTTCCGAAATTGCTGTTTTTCTTGCATTTTCCTGTAATTTGATGTAAAATTGGGTTGTCAATAGATTGATTTCACTTGATGTTCTTTTGTTTTCTGGGCAGTGTATATGTATGATTTCGCATCATATTTTTTCTAACAAGAATCCCCATTCTGCATGTACTGTCTGCGGTTATACTACCATGAGTCCTGCGCTTCCAAAAGGATCTTCCGGAGAGGACGTGCTGCTATGAAATTACAAATCCTGCGCCGGTTCTTCGCGCTGGCCCTTTTTTTGACGCTTACCGCCGGCTGTACCGCCGCGCAGACCCCTCCCGCTTCTGAGACAAGTCCGCACGCAGACCTGCTGGAACAGCTGGACCCCCAGGCGGACGACGCCCTGGCCCAGGCCCTTGGCAATGGGCAGGATTTACAGGAGGCGCTGATCCCCTCCGAGCTCTTTTACGGCAGCTTTACCCAGGCCGGCGCGGATGAGGTTTTGATCCTGTACCGCTTTCAGGACACCCCGCCCCACGGCGCCGGGTACGATCACGCTATCGCCGCCCTCTATGACCGGGAGACTCTCCAGCTTCTCTCCCAGCGCAGCCTCGCTGGGGACCGGGTGTCCGTCCATGTGTTCCCCACCCAGGGGGACGGTCGCTGCCGGGTCTTTGTCCTGTGCGATACCGAGGGCGCCGGGGCATGGACCCAGACCCAGGAGCTGTTCCTGATTGACGCCAGGCAGTGGCAGTCCCAGCCGCTGGACCCCACCTGGTGGTTTCCCTACCAATACGACAGGGAAAGCTATACGGAGACATTCACCTACTGCGTCCCCGGACATACTCCGGATACCCTGTTGGTATTTTCCGTCACCGGCACGCTCAACGAGGGGGCCGGAATGGATCATATCCTAACGGCCCGGGGCACGCTCCGATGGGATGCCGGCAGCGGCGGCTTTCTCTATGAGGATGCCCCCGACCAATTTTAATTCCCCCCTTCCCGGCTTCCGCCGGGCCCCTTTTGACTGGAGGTATTATGGCCAATCAATTTATCGACACCGCCCGCATTGTGGTCAAAGCAGGCAATGGGGGCGGCGGCGCCGTCTCTTTCCACCGGGAAAAATATGTGGCCGCCGGCGGCCCTGACGGGGGCGACGGCGGCCGGGGAGGCGACATCGTTCTGCGGGTAGACCCCCACATGTCCACCCTGATGGACTTCCGGTATAAGCGCAAATATACCGCGGAAAACGGCCAGGACGGCATGGGTAAGCGGTGCTCCGGCAAGGACGGCGCCGACCTGGTCATCAAGGTCCCCCGGGGCACCGTCGTCCGTGACCTGGAGACGAAGGAGATCATCTGCGACATGTCCGGGGACGGGGACTTCGTCCTGGCCAAGGGGGGCAACGGCGGCTGGGGCAACAAGCATTTCGCCACCCCCACCCGGCAGGTCCCCCGATTTGCCAAGGCGGGCCTGCCCGGCCAGAGCCGGGAGGTCCTTCTGGAGCTGAAACTGCTGGCTGACGTGGGGCTGGTGGGCTTTCCCAACGTGGGCAAGTCCACCCTCCTGAGCGTGGTCACCCGCGCCCAGCCCAAGATCGCCAACTACCACTTTACCACTCTGTCCCCCAACCTGGGGGTAGTGCCCATGGAGGACGGGCAGTCCTTCGTGCTGGCCGACATCCCCGGTATCATTGAGGGGGCTGCCGACGGCGCTGGCCTGGGCCATGACTTCCTCCGGCACATCGACCGCTGCCGCCTGCTCATCCATGTGGTGGACGTGTCGGGCAGCGAGGGCCGGGACCCGGTGTCCGACTTCGACGCCATCTGCGCCGAGCTGGAACGGTGGTCCCCAGAGCTGGCCAGCCGTACCATGCTGGTGGCCGCCAACAAGGTGGATATCATGGAGGACCCGGATCTGCTGGAGCGGCTGCGAGCCCATGTGGAAACCAAGGGCTGTACCCTGTACGAGATCTCCGCCGCCACCCACCAGGGCACCCGGGAGCTGATGTATGCCGCCGCCGCCCTGCTGGCCCAGCTGCCCCCCATTCTGGTGTATGAACCCACCTATGTGGAGCGCCCCCCCCAGGTGGATACCTCCGCCCCTCTGGACATCACCCAGGACGAGGACGGCACCTGGCTGGTGGACGGGCCCTGGCTGCGGCAGCTCATGGCCAACGTCAACTTCTCCGACTACGAGAGCCGCAACTGGTTTGACAAGCGGCTGCGAGAGGCCGGGGTGTTCCAGCAGATGGAGGATCAGGGGGTTCAGGACGGCGATCTGGTCTGCCTGTACAACCTAGAGTTTGAATACAGAAAGTAGATCTTCTGTTTACTTTTTCATTTTGTTATAAGAAATCAGCCCTCTCCCGCGGGAGAGGGCTGATTTTTTCTTGTCCTGCTCAGCTGCCATAGGGCACAAAGCTGATATTCATATCCACGTTGCCGTTGATGCCGGGCACACTGCCGGTGGAGGTGTACTGCCACATCTGGAAATGGTAGCGGTAGCTGGGCTGGGTGCTGTACTGGGCATACCAAAAATCGTACTGGTCCAGATCCCGCAGGTCCATCTTGATATAGCCGCAGTAGGCGTTGAAATACAGCATCCCCTGGTAGCCCTCTTCCTCCACCCGGGAGCAGAAGGCGTCAATGGCGGCTGTGATATCGGCAGGCTCCACCCCGTAGGTGCGGGCGGTGCTGCCCCCCAGGTACTCCCAGTCGCAGATCACCGGATAGTCCAGCTGGGCGCCGTCCAGCAGCTCCAGCACGAACTCCGCCTCCTCCAGTCCCTCTTCGGCGTTGATAGCCTGGGAGAAGAAGTACACGCCCACCTTCAGTCCGGCGGCCTTGGCCCCCTCCAGATTTTCCCGGAAATACGCGTCCTCATACAGGCCACCGGACTGCATGAAGCGTCCGCCCACCCGAAGAATGGCAAAGTCCACCCCGGAGTCGGCCACCGCCTGCCAGTCGATCTCCAGCTTGTGCTCGGAGACATCCACACCGATCTCGTACACCGCCGTTTCATCCCCGTAGGTCATGAACTCCCCATCCAGAGAGAACAGAGACGTGTCATAGCCAAAGGGCTCCACCTCGTCCGCGCTGAAGGGCTCCACCCAGTAGTTGCTGTGGCGGAACATACCCTCGCTCACTTCCAGGTTGTACACGCGCCAGATGATGGCGGCCATTTCGGCGCGGGTGATGGGGGAATCCGGCGCAAAGCTGTCCTCCCCCGCGCCCCACAGGATCTCCTTCTCATACAGATGGGTCACATAGCCGTCATCGCAGTCCACAAAGGGGCTCTCCCCCTGGGGGATGCTCAGCAAATCCAGCGCCCGGGCGACCATGTGGGCCACCTGAAGGCGGGTGGGGCTGTCGGCGAGATAGTCCTCATCGAAGGTATATACCAAGCGGTTGTCGATGGCCAGCTCAATGTAGGGGTAGGCCCAACTCTCTCCCGGCACCGAGGCGGGGGGCCGGCAGCCGATGGCCAGGGTAATCAGTTTGAACGCCTGTCCCCAGGTGACGGTGAGATCGCCGGCAAAAATGCCGTTGCCGTAGCCGTCGATAATATCGGCCTCGTACAAATCCTTCACATAATCATAATACCAGTTCTCCTCCGAGACATCGGTAAAGTCCATCACCCGGTTGGGGGGAGCCCCCGTACCGGGCAGCACCAGCATGGATATCGCCAGGGCAACGGTGAGCAACAGCGCGATGGTTCTTTTCTTCATGACTCTCTCCTTTTTCTGTTCTGGGCAGCACAAACTATACCGTTTTATTTTACATAATATCGTCCCTTCTGACAACCCTTTTCGCCAAATTTCTTTATCTGCGCTCTTTCAGCCCTGCTCCCATGTTTTTTGAATTTTTACTTGACAAGGCGGCATGACAATGATATATTGCATTTTGACAAGTATAATTGTCAATATGACAAGAAAGGCTGTCAATTTGGAGGGACGCATATGCCCATTGCCGTTTGGATCGCCATGATTGCCATGTTCCTCATCTTCTACTCCCTGGGAAAACAGGGCAGGGATGAGGATGACCGGGAGGGAAAGGGATGAAAAGATGGCGCTGAGAAACCGTCTCAAGGAATACCGGGCGGCGCTGAATGTGAACCAGCAGGAGCTGGGCCATCTGGCGGGGGTGTCCCGCCAGACCATCAGCCTCATCGAGCGGGGAGACTACTCTCCGTCGGTGGCCCTGGCCCTCAAGCTGGCCAAGATCTGCCGTGCCCGAGTGGAAGATATCTTTATCCTGGAGGAGGACGATCCCCATGAAGACGCCTGACGACGCCATCCGGCAGGCCAACCGGAAAGCCCTGCCCAAATTCCTGCTCATCCTGTTCTGCGCTGCCCTGGTGGGGGGCGCCTTCGGCTACTGTGCCGCGGCCTTTGGCCTAGACGGACTGGCCGGTGGGCTGAAGCAGGCGGGGGAGTTCTTTTCCCTGCATGTCGCCCCCTGGCTGCTGCTGGCCTGCGCGGTGCTCCAGCCCATTTTGTCCGTTCCCCTGTACCGCCGCGCCAAAAAGCGGTTTACCGCCTGGGACGGGGAGGATGAAGAGGTTCCCAACCAGGTGGAGCGCACGTTGTCCATTGCCCTGTGGCTGGGTGGCGTGTTCACCCTGCTGGCCCTCTTTCTCATGGGGGCGGCCTACGCGGGGCCCATCATGCAGGATGACCGCTATCTTGTGTGGTTTCTCGTCGTCCTGCTCTCCTTCCTCGCCGTCTTGGCGGAGACCCTGCTGATTCAGCAGCGGGTGGTGGATCTTTCTAAACGCATGGCACCGGAGAAAAAGGGCTCCATCTACGACATGCGCTTCCAGAAGAAGTGGTTTGAAAGCTGCGACGAGGCGGAGAAGCTCTTCATCGGCCAGTGCGCCTACAAAGCCTACTGCGCCATTTCCACAGCCTGTCTGGCCCTGTGGCTGATATTTACCCTGTCCGCCCTGTTCTTCAGCACCGGGTTCCTGCCCATCCTGGCGGTGTGCCTTATCTGGGGCGTGGGACAGTGTGCATACAGTTATTGGTCCATCCGGCTGTCTCAGCCCGGGACCGGAGTTCTCTAAGGAGGTCTTGTGATGAACGAAACCAATTCCAGCCGCGCCGTCCAGATCCTGACCGCACTGGGCAAGGCGGTGGCCTATCTGGCCCTGTTCCTGGGCAGTCAGACCCTAGTGGCCCTCTGCTTTTC
Source organism: uncultured Oscillospiraceae bacterium (assembly GCA_944387095.1). Taxonomy (GTDB): domain Bacteria; phylum Bacillota; class Clostridia; order Oscillospirales; family Oscillospiraceae; genus Enterenecus. The sequence continues at coordinate 78,939 of CALXDP010000005.1, read as the reverse complement.
CATCAGCGCCGCCCTCACCGTGATTCTGGAGACCGGGACGATGGATCTGCTCCAGATGGTGGAACTGCTCACGTCCTATGCCCTCCCGATGACCCTGATCTCCAACCTGATTACCCTGGCGTTTCTGCTGCTCTTCTTCCTGATCCGCCGGAAGCACCCCCTACAGGAGTTCCAGCTGCGCCCCGTCTCCGCCCTGGCCGCGGCGGGGGCGGTCTCGGCCGCTCCCCTGCTCTACGCCGTTGTCACCCTGGTCCTGGCCCTCCTGCCCGCCGCCTGGATGGCGGACTACGCCCAGGCCTCCGTCGCCCTGAGCAATACCGGGCTGCTCCCCTTCCTGTCCGTGGCCCTGGTCGCCCCCGTCACCGAGGAAGTGGTCTTCCGGGGGCTGATCCAGTCCCGGCTGGCCCGGGCCCTGCCCGGCTGGCCGGCGGTGGCGCTCTCCGCCCTGCTGTTCGCTCTGTGCCACGGCCAGCCGGTGTGGATGGGCTACGCCTTTGTCCTTGGGCTGGTGCTGGGCCTCATGGCCTGGCGGACCGGCTCCATCCTGCCCAGCGTCCTCACCCACATCGTCTTCAACGCCATCGGCCAGATCCTCACCCTGCCCCAGCTGGCCCAGGCCAACAGCCTGACCGTCCTGGCTGTTCTCGTCCTGGTGGGCGCCGCGGCCTGCCTGCTCACCCGGAAGGGTCTGATCCAACTGTTCTTCCCATCCTCTGAAAAGGAGTCTGATACCAATGTCTGACCTCATTCTGGACGTCCAAGGCCTGCGCAAGACCTTCCGGCTGTCCGCCAAGCAGCAGAAAATCGAGAAAACCAAGCAGAAGGTGAAGGTGGCTGTGGACGGCCTGTCCTTTACCGCCCGCCGGGGGGAGATCTTCGGCCTGCTGGGGCCCAACGGAGCCGGAAAAACCACCACATTGCGCATGCTGGCCACCCTCATCAAGCCCGACGCCGGGGACGCCCTGGTGGACGGGGCCAGCATCGTTTCCCAGCCGGAGCGGGTGCGCTCCCGCATCGGCTTTCTCACCAGTGAGCTGAAGCTGGAGGACTTCTTCACCCCCAACTACCTGTACGACTTTTTCTCCGACCTGCACCAGGTGCCCGACGAGGTACGCAAGCCCCGGAAGCAGGCCCTGTTCTCCCGCTTCGGCATCGATCAGTTCGCCGAGGTGAAAGTAGCTGACCTGTCCACGGGCATGAAGCAGAAGGTGTCCCTGGTCATCTCCATCGTCCACGACCCGGACATCATCATCTTCGACGAGCCCACCAACGGCCTGGACGTCATCACCGCCAAGGTGGTCACCGACTTCCTCCAAGAGCTGCGGGGGCAGGGCAAGACCGTGCTGGTGTCCACCCACATCTTCTCCCTGGTGGAAAAGCTGTGCGACCGGGTGGGCGTCATCATCGACGGCTCCATGGCTCTGTGCGGCACACTGGATGAGGTGTGCCAGGGCAAGAGCCTGGAGGACCGCTTTTTTGCGCTGTATGTGGAAAGGATGGGGAAGGACGCATGAAAAACGGAATGCTCACCATTTTCCGCAAGGAGCTGGCCCGCTTCTTCGGAGACAAGCGCACCGCCCTGGCCGCCATTTTGCTGCCCGGCGTGCTGATCTTCGCGGTATATACCTTTATGGGCTCGGCCTTGTCCAGCCAGTTCTCCGTGGACGAGGACTTTGTCCCCACGGTTCAGGCCGCGGCGCTGCCCGATTCTCTGTCCACCCTGGCCGGGCAGGCGGGGCTGGAGATCCAGCCCGCCGCAGGTGTGGACCAGGCCAAGGCCCTCATTGAGGGGCAGGAGCTGGACCTTCTGGCGGTGTTCCCCGCAGACTTTGACGATCAGGTGGCCGCCTACGACGCGTCCTCCGGCGCTCCGGCCCCGGCGGTGGAGCTGTATTACAACTCCGCCAGCGTGGACTCCTCCGCCGCCTATGAGATGATGTCCGCCCTGCTGGACAGCTACGAATCCTCCCTGTCCAATAAGTTCGACGTCAACCCCGGAAGCCAGGCCTATGACCTGGCCACCGACGCGGACACCGCCGGCACCTTCCTGTCCTCCATGATGCCCATGCTGCTGATGATCTTCCTCTTTTCCGGGTGTATGGCCACCGCTCCGGAGTCCATCGCCGGGGAAAAGGAGCGGGGCACCATCGCCACCCTGCTCATCACCCCCCTGAAGCGCAGCGACCTGGCTTTGGGCAAGATTTTCGCCCTGTCCATCATCGCCCTGCTCTCAGGGCTGTCCAGTACCATCGGCACCCTGCTGTCCATGCCCGCCCTCATGCAGATGGAGGGCAACGTGGGGGCTGCCTACACCCCTGTCCACTACCTGGCCCTGTGCCTGGTCATCCTGTCCACGGTGCTGTTCCTGGTGGCCTGCATCTCCCTGATCTCCGCCTTTGCCAAAACCATCAAGGAGGCCCAAACCTACGTCACCCCCCTGATGATCCTGGCCATGGTGGTGGGGGTCACCGCCATGTTTGGCGGCGGAGCCAGCGCCAGCCTGTGGGCCTACTTCATCCCCTTTTATAGCAGCGTGCAGGCCATGGTGGGCGTCTTTGCCCTGGAGCTGAACTGGACCCACCTGCTCATCACCGTGGCCTCCAACCTGGTGTACACCGCCATGGGGGTGTGGGGCCTCACCCGGATGTTCAACAGCGAGAAGGTCATGTTCCAGCGGTGAGCTCTGGGCGGCCGGTCCGGTCAATCTTAAAACAATCTTATGCTGTGAACTATTGACAGCGCACCGCAAGTCCGTTAATCTGAGAGATGAGAAATTTCCGGGATTTTCCCGATTCGGAGGAGAGGGCTATGGAACTGATCATACAGGATCTGGTGAAGAGCTTCGGCACCAAGCAAGTGCTCAAGGGGGCAAGCTATACCTTCCCCAGGGAGGGCATCTACGGCCTGCTGGGCCGCAACGGGGCGGGCAAGACCACCCTGTTCAACTGCCTGTCCGCGGAATACCCCCCGGACAGCGGCAAGGTGGAGCTGGCGTTGAACGGCGCCCCACCCCGGCCCCTGGGCCAGGGGGACATCGGCTATGTGCTGTCCACCCCGGTGGTGCCGGAGTTTCTCACCGGCTACGAGTTCGTCAAGTTCTTCCTGGAGATCACCGGGGACCCGGGCAATACCGGGCGTACCCCGGACGACTGGCTGGCCCTGGTAGGCATTGACCCGGACGACCGCCACCGGCTCATGCGGGGGTACTCCCACGGCATGAAAAACAAGGTGCAGATGCTGTGCTTCCTCATCGGCCGCCCGCCGGTAATCCTGCTGGACGAGCCGCTCACCTCCTTCGACGTGGTGGCCGCCCTGGAGATGAAGAACCTGCTGCGGGAGATGAAGGACGAGCACATCCTCATCTTCTCCACCCACATCCTCCAGCTGGCCACCGACCTGTGCGACGAGATCGTGGTGCTCAACCGGGGCCTGCTGGAAGGGGTGGACTCCGCCCTCATCCACACCCCGGAGTTTGAGCAGCGCATCGTGGACATCCTGAAGGACGAGGGGGAGGGGGAGGAACATGGGTAACGCCTGGACCATCTTCCGCATCAACGGGGCCATCCGGGGCAACAAGCTCATCTACTGGGTCGGCCGCCTGCCCCTGATCCGACGGTTTTCCACTGACCATCTCTACTCCGCCGGGGAAGGCAAGTTCGCTCTGTTCATCATCCAGAACCTCTGGTGGGTTGTGAGGGCCATCGGGGGCAAGGTGCTGTACCTGGCGGCGCTGCTGTTCATCGTCGCCTCCCTGGCCCTGAATGCCGGGGCTCAGGGCGTTCTGCGCCCGGACAACTTCGGCCCCTTCTGCTGGCTCTTTCTCTGGTTCAGCTTCCTGGTGGGCACCATGCTCCAGCCCCACGCCGTGGCCCCCTCCCAGCTGAAGTACATTTGCGTGCGCATGATGGCCATGGACGCCTGGCGCTACCAGATGATCGCCGGTCTGGGCCACCATTTGGCTGAGCTGGCCGGCTTCACCCCCCTGCTCATGATCGTCACCGCCCTGCTGGGGGCGGGAGCCTGGGCGGGGCTGGTCATCGGCCTGGAGCTGGCCCTTGTCCGGCTGGCCGCCGAGGCCGTCCACCTGGCCCTGTACAGCCGCACCGGGATAAGCATCGGCAATAAGGTATGGTACATCATCCTGCTGGTGGTGTTGGGTATGGCCGGGGCATTCGTGTCCCTTCTGGTTTGGCCGCAGGCCCGTCCCCAGGATGTGCTGCTCCACCCCGCCGCTGTAGCCGCGCTGGCTGTGCTGGGGGTCTTGGGCGCAGTCTATATGGTTCGCTTCCCCAGCTACTACCGCCTGGCGCTGGACACCTGCAAGGCGGAGAACATCTCCCCTGAGCTGGCCAAGCAGAAGGCCAGCGGCTCCCAGTTCAACGACGTAAAGCTCAAGGACAGCGATCTGACGGCGGAGGGGGACTCCCACCTCACCGGCTGGCCCTACCTCCAGTCCCTGTTCTTTCACCGTCACCGCCGGATGCTCTACAGGCCGGTGAAGATCGTGCTGGCCATCCTGGCCGGTGTGACGGTGGTGGGGGCCGCCGGCCTGCTGATCTTCCGAGGGGCGGAGACGGAATCGCTGTTTACCATCGTCCCCCTCTCCCTGCCCTACTGCGTGTTTTTCCTGTACTTCATGGACAACAACGTGGGCACCCGCATCTGCAAGGCCATGTTCTACAACTGCGACCTGGCCATGCTGAAATACCCCTGGTACCGCCAGGGGGATGTGGTGCTGAAAAACTTCCTCCTCCGGTTCACCCGGCTGTGTGCCGTCAATCTGGCGGTGTCCGGAGCGGTGTGCGTCATGTTCACTATCCTCACCCTGTGCGCCGGGGGGCGGCCGCCCCTGGGGGAATATCTGGTCTTTCTGGCCGCCATTTTGTGCCTGGGTGTGTTTTTCGCCGTCCACTGCCTGGGTATGTACTACCTGTTCCAGCCCTACACCTCCGACCTGCAGGTGAAGAACCCCTTCTTCTCCGGCATCAACCTCGCGGTATACATCGCCTGCTACGCCTGCATCCAGATCCGCAGCACCCCCTCCTGGTTCGCCCTGCTGGTGCTGGCGGTGACGGTGGTGTACTCCGCCGTCATCCTGGCCCTGGTCTACCGCCGGGCCCCTCAGACCTTCCGGGTGAAATAGATAGACAAAACAGAGCGTCTGGTGTTGAAACCAGACGCTCTGTCCCTATCTCTTCCGGGCGGCGGGTCCCCGTGCCCGCCCTCGCCGGCGGCCAATGCTGGGTGATGCGCTGTCAAAATTACCATGCGGTCGTGCGCGGTCGGAGCATTACGATTCCATCGGGATTCGAACCCGGCGCCTGCCCTTGGGCGCATGCCACCTGCGGACTCATTCTCAGCCGCTGAGATCACATTCGCACCGCCGGCTACCAGCCGCCGCCGCTCACAGCTGCGTGGTCCAGTTGGTCTCCTGCAGCCTGTTGTCCAGCAGCCGCAACTCCTTGGCCATGGCGTCCGCCTCCGCCTGGACGGCCTTGACGTCCACGGCGCTGAGGATCCGGATCTCCGAGCGGGTGGCCCGGTGGGCAGTCTGGCTGGCCGCCTCCGCCAGATCCCGGTACGCCTCCACCTTCAGCCGCAGGCAGTCCTTTCGGGCGATGAGCTGGGTCAGGGTCATGCCGTCCACCACCGTGCGGCAGTTGGCCAGGTTGATGGCGGCCATCAGCTCCTCCAGCCGGGCGATGGCCCGGTTGAGCTGCTCCAGCAGTTGTCCGGGGTCCTCGGCGGGGGCCTCCCCCTCCTGGGTCATGGCGTTGTTGGTCAGGCGGAACTTCAACTGCTCAATCTGACGGTTGAGGTCCGATCTCTCCTGCAGTGCTTCGGCTAATTTCATGGCGGCACCTCCTTGCGGTTTTTATTCCGGCTGGGCCCGGGCCCGCCAGAATTTTTTCTAGGGTATCATAGTCGGGGGGGAAAGGCAACCACAAAAGGGTGACAATTTGGTGACAGCCTCTCAGCGCCGCCCCTCGCCCCGCGTTTCTAGGTCTTGTACAATTCCTCCCGCTGTGCTATGATTACGGATGACAAGTTCCCAAGCACCATTTTATTATTGGAGGCAAGACAATGGCTGAGATTAAAAAAATTCCAGAACGTAGCGAGATCCCCGTGGAAGAGACCTGGGACCTTGCCGACCTCTATCCCAATGACCAGGCCTGGCAGAAGGACCTGGACGAAACCCGTGCCCTGGCCGCCCGTATTCCCGGCTACGCCGGCCGCCTGGCCGAGGGTGCCAAGACCCTTCTGGAGTTCATGGATCTGAATCAGGAGGTGGATACCCGCGTCAATAATCTGGCCAACTACGCCTTCCGCAAAGGGGACCAGGACACCCGGGTCCCTGAGTACCAGGCCATGCAGGGCAAGCTGATGAGCGCTCTGGTGGAAATGAACAGCGCTTCCGCCTTTGCCACTCCGGAGTTGATTCGCATCGCCCCCGAGACTTTGGAGCAGTTCTATACCCAGGAGCCCGGCCTGGAGCTGTACCGCCGCGCCTTCCAGGTTCTCCAGGACCGGCGGGCCCATGTGCTGTCTGACACGGAGGAGAAATTGCTGGCTGCCGCAGGCGAAATGGCCCAGGCTCCCCAGGACATCTACGGCAAACTCACCAACGCGGATCTGACCTTCCCCGACGCTGTGGACGGACAGGGCAACGCCGTCCCCCTGTCCGACGGCTCCTTTGTCCCCACCCAGATGAGCGAGGACCGGACCCTGCGGGCCAACGCCTTCCAGACCTACTATAAGACCTATGGCACCGTCCGCAACACCGCCGCCGCAGTGCTCTCCGCCCAGGTCAAGCAGCTGCAATTCTATGCCACCGCCCGGAAATATGAAAGTCCTCTGGCCGCCGCGGTGGCGGGCACCCGGGTGCCGCCCCAGGTGTACCACAACCTCATTGACACAGTGAACGCCAACCTGGATAAGCTCCACCGCTATGTACGCCTGCGCCAAAAGTTGCTGGGGGTGGACCAGCTGCACATGTATGACATCTACGCCCCCATGGTATCCGGCGCGGACAAGGTCATCTCCTTCCCCCAGGCCAAGCAAACCGTCTATGAGGCCCTGGCCCCCTTGGGCGAGGACTATCGGGCCATCATCAAGGAGGGCTTTGACCACCGCTGGATCGACGTGCGGGAAAATGTGGGCAAGCGTTCCGGCGCCTACTCCGCCGGGGCCCTGTGCCACCCCTACGTCCTGCTCAACCACAAGGACAACCTGGACAGCATGTTTACCCTGGCCCATGAGATGGGCCACGCCGTCCACTCCTACCTGTCCAACCGGAAGCAGCCCGCCCCCTACCGGGACTATGTGATCTTTGTGGCTGAGGTGGCCTCCACCTGCAATGAGGCCCTGCTCATGGAGTATCTGCTGGGCCGAACCACCAATCAGAAGGAACGGGCCTGGCTCATCAATCACTTCCTGGAGCAGTTCAAGGGCACCCTCTACCGCCAGACCATGTTCGCGGAGTTCGAGCTGCGCATGGGCCAGCTCAACGCCCAGGGGGAAACCCTCACCGCCGACCTGCTGTCCAAAGAGTACAAAGCCCTCAATGAGAAGTATTACGGCCCCGCTATGGTGTCCGATGACGAAATTGCCCTGGAATGGGCCCGTATCCCCCACTTCTACTACAATTACTACGTCTATCAGTACGCCACCGGCTACTCTGCCGCCATCGCTCTGTCCCGCCGCATCCTGAAGGAAGGCGAGTGCGCGGTGAAAGACTACCTGGGCTTCCTGTCGGGAGGCTGCTCTCAGGATCCGGTAGACCTGCTCAAGGGGGCCGGCGTGGACATGTCCAGCCCCAAGCCCATTCAGGACGCCCTGGACCTGTTCGGCGCCCTGCTGGACGAGATGGAGGCCCTTATGGCCGACTGATTGTTCCGTTGCCATATGCCAAAACCGGCGGCCCGCAGAACGGGCCGCCGGTGCTTTTTTCGGGAATTTTTCAGGGAATTGCCTATAAAATAATTCTTGACATTTCTTATGTCTACCTACTTTGTCCCTTCCCCGCGTCCACGGCAATGTGGAAAACTCTGTGGAAACTGTTGAAATGCGCTGGTCCAGCCTGGGTGTGAGGGTCCCGTATCATTTCGCCATTTTCCTTTTCAGAACCTTTTGAGGCCAAAAGCACTGACAAAAAAATTATCCGTCTACTGTACGGCCTTGTTGTGGAGCACCTCCCCCTTCCGAAGCAGCTCCGGACCAGGGCTCAGCACAGGCGCAAAAAGGCTGATGCACTCCATTCAGCCTTTGTTCCGTTGGGACTGCGGGGGGTCCATTTGGATTTTCTTTTCTGCGGCCTGGCCCACCGGGCCTATGCTCTATTCAGCCGCTGGGCCACCACCCGGGCCGCTTTGATCCCTGAGGCCCCTGCCTGGGCCAGGCCGCGGGTGACCCCCGCGCCGTCGCCCACGGCGAAAAAGCCGGGCAGGGCGGTCTCCAGCTCGTTGGACAGACTGATGCGGGCGGAGTAAAACTTCACCTCCGCGCCGTACAGCAGGGTATCGTAATTGGCCGTGCCGGGGGCCAGCTTGTCCAGGGCGTAGATCATCTCGATGATGTCGTCCAGCTGCCGCTTGGGCAGGGCCAGGGACAGGTCGCCGGGCACCGCCGCGGTGAGGGTGGGCCGGGTGAAGGACTTGCCCAACCGGTGGTCGTTGGTGCGAATGCCGGAAATCAGATCTCCGAAGCGCTGCACCAGCACCCCGCCGGCCAGCATATTGCTCAGGGAGGCGATGTGCTTGCCGTAGCGGTATGGCTCATTAAAGGGCTGGGTAAAGCGGTTGGATACCAGCAGGGCGAAGTTGGTGTTTTCGCTCTGGAGGCTGGGGTCGGAGTAGGAGTGGCCGTTGACGGTGTTGATCCCCTCCACATTCTCCGCCACCACATGGCCGTTGGGGTTCATGCAGAAGGTGCGCACCTGGTCCCCATACTGCTTGGTACGATAGACCAGCTTGGACTCGTACACCACGTCGGTGATATGCTCAAAGATGGTGGCGGGAAGCTCCACCCGCACGCCGACGTCCACCTGGTTGTTGATCAGCTCCAGCCCCAGCTTCTTGCACTGGTTTGCAAACCATTCCGCGCCCGAGCGTCCCGGTCCCGCGATGAGGTAGGGGGCGGTGTACCGCTCCCCCTGTTCCGTGATCAGGACGTAGCCCCCGTCCGGGTCCACCTCGATGTCCTTCACCGCGGTGTGGAACAGGAAGGTGTGCCTGTCCCGGATGTGCTCATAGATATTGGTGAGGATACGCAGATTGTTCTCCGTGCCCAGGTGTTTGCACCGGGCCTGGAGCAGGTGCAGATCATACTGCAAAGCCTGCCGCTCCAAGGCCTTGGCCTGGGGTGTGGAGGTGGAGTACACCTCGGTGGTGGCCCCGTGCTCCACGTTGATAGCGTCCACGTAGTCGATGAGCTCCATCACTTCGGCCGGCTCCAAAAAGTCGGTGAGCCAGCCGCCGAAAGCGGTGGTGAAGTTAAACTTCCCATCGGAAAAGGCCCCCGCGCCCCCAAAGCCGCACATGGTGCCGCACACCTTGCACTGGATGCAGTTTTTCACCTTGCCGGACACAATTGGGCAGCTGCGGTGATAGATATCCGCCCCTTGCTCCACCACCAATACCTTCGCCCCAGGGCACTTCCGGCTCAACTCGTAGGCGGCGAAAATCCCCGCCTCTCCGGTCCCCAGAATCATGACGTCATAGTGATTGTTCATACCCGTCTCCTATTCCTTTCCTTGGCGGTTCACTCCCGCAGGCGGCCCCGGTACCAGCCGGTGACGCCGTGCTTCTTCACCATATACCCCCGGCTGCTGCGCCGTACCAGGGCCAGCCGGTCCCCCGGGGACACCGGCAGCTGATAGTCGGTAGTGTCCTCACAGTGCAGCTTTCCATCAGACCGCCGGGGATAGATGTACTCCTTCAAGATCCACAGCTCCCGCCCGGTGGACAAATGCCGGCACCAACAGCAGTCTCCCTCCTCCCGGAGCATCTCAATGGCGCTGTCGCTCCAGCGGATGTTAATGGAATCGGTGCTGGCCTGCTGCTCCTGGTCGGCCACCACCACCGGCAGACCGTCATAGGCCACATAGTTCATATCATCCCCATGGATGTCCGGGATAATGAAGGCGTTGAGCTGCCCGTCCAGTTTGAGTACACAGCCCCCGTCAATGGATACGATGTGCCGCTCCCGGCAGATCAGGGGCCGGGCGGTGGGAATACGGGGATTATACAGGGTCACAGGCCAGTGGCCCACCACCACCCACTTGTGAAAGGACAGGCCCTGCCCCAGGAAATCATCATTTTTCATGCAGGGATAGGCCTCTAATTCCTCCAGCCGGTCCTCCCGGGGAATCCCGCCATGGACGAAGATATAGTTGCCCGCCGCCAGAATGTGGGGCAGCGTCAACAGAAACCGGGTCTCCCGGGGAAAGCGTTCCAGAATGGCCTGGCGGATGGCTGGCAGATCCTCCGGACCCTCCGCCTTCATGTCCAGCTGGGCTGTCAGCTGCAAAATCAGGGATCGCGCGCCCCAATAGCGAAAAACCGGCCACAGCCGCTGGTCCACCCCAGGGCGGTTTTCCAGGAAAATCCGGTCAATGTGGTCGCAGTTCCCGCACAGGGGATATACGGTATGGCTCTGCTGCAACTCCAAAAGATAGCGCAGGGTCTCCAGGCTGTCCTTCCCTTTTTCAAACAGGTCACCCACCAGTACCAACACATCCGCCGGAGAGAACCTTACCTTTTCCAGCACGCCCTTCAGAAACGCCAGGTTTCCGTGGATATCGCTGATGGCGATCACCCGGCGGCCCGCCGGAATTTCCGGCCGGATTACGGTGGCAAACTGGTCCAACTTTCCCACACTTCCTTCCTGCTATCCTGTACATCGTTCCCCATTATCTTCGTTTCCGTGCCCATTAGTATACCACATTCCCCCCTATTTGAGAAGCAAAAAGCGGTTTACTTTACCGCTTCAATCTGTTAGAATGTAGGCGATGGATTTTATAAAAGTGTACGGCGGCGGGCCATCCGGTTATCTTCCCGGGCGGATCCGCCTGCCATTGCAAAAGGAGGACATCATGCCGAAGGTATCGAACAAGCAGCGCAGCATGGCCCTGTATGAGAGTATTCTGGAGCTGAGAGATCTGGACGAGTGCTGCGCCTTTTTTGACGATCTGTGCACCGTGGGTGAGCTGCGGGCCCTGGAGCAGCGCTACGACGTGGCCATTCTGCTGAACGAGGGGATGGTCTACACGGATATTCTGGAAAAAACCGGGGCCAGCTCGGCCACCATCAGCCGGGTCAACCGAATCTTCTCCTTCGGTGCCGACGGCTTTCGGAAGATGATCCAGCGGCGCAAGGAAAAGAAGGAGTCCTGAGTATGGAGCTGTCCGATGGGCTGCAATCTCTGCGGCAATGCTATGAGGAATATCTGGACGACCGCCGCCTGATGCTCCGAGAGGGGGGCGCCTTTCAGGGGATCTCCCGGTTCTTCACCGGTCCCCCCGCCGGGGAGCGGGTGATCGCCAAGCGCTTTCTTCAGCAGTTGGAGACCTGCGTGGCCCAGCTGAGCCAGGCAGACACCGCTCTGGCGGCCGAAGCGGTGGAGTTCATGCTGCTGGGCGCAAAGGGCTTTGACCACAACTCCCAGCTGATGTTCCAGGCGGCGGAGTCCTATGTCCTCCCCCTGCTGGACGCCCTGTCTCAGGAGGACGCCGCCCGGATCCTGCGGGGCTACACCGCCCGCTATCCCAAGCGCCGGCAGATGATGCCCAAGCAGACCGAGGTGCTGGACGCCCTGGTGCGGGCGGCGAAGTAGCAGTTCAAGGCAATGAGCAACCCCCGCCGGTGAAACCGGCGGGGGTTGCTTTTTACCGTTTTACCTAAAATACAGCGCGCCCGACTCAAAGATGGGCTGGAGCTTGTCTCCAGGAATATTTTTGGCGATATGCACCCCGCTGCGCTCGGTGTGGCCCATCTTGCCGAACACCCGCCCGTCGGGGGAGAAGATCCCCTCAATGCAGGCCACTGACCCGTTGGGGTTGCAGTCAATCCCCATGTCCGGCAGGCCGGTGGCGGGATTTACGTACTGGGTGGCCACCTGGCCGTTGGCGATCAGCCCGTCCACCACACCCTGGGGCGCCACAAACCGGCCCTCCCCGTGGGAAATGGCGATGGCGTGCACATCGCCCACATGACTCAGCAGCATCCATGGAGAGCGTACTGAGGCCACCCGAGTGGTGACATACCGGCTCTGATGGCGGCCAATGAGGTTGAAGGTCAGGGTAGGGCTGTCCGGGGTGGCGGGGCGGATCTCCCCGTAGGGCACCAGACCCAGCTTCACCAGGGCCTGAAACCCGTTGCAGATGCCCAGCATCAGGCCATCCCGGTTTTTCAGCAGATCGTGCACCCCGTCGGCGAGCTTGGGGTTGCGCAGAAAGGACACGATAAACTTGGCCGAGCCGTCCGGCTCATCTCCACCGGAGAAGCCGCCGGGCAGCACAATCATCTGGCTGCGGCCGATGGCCGCGGCCAGGGCGTCGGCAGACTCCTCCAGATCTTTAGGGCTCAGGTTACGGATGACCAAAATCTCCGGCTCAATGCCTGATTTGCGGCAGGAGGAGGCGGTGTCGTATTCGCAGTTGGTACCGGGGAACACGGGGATTACCGCCCGGGGCCGGGCGATCTCGCCGCAAAACACCGCGGGGGAGCGGCGGTCATAGGAGATGGGCTCCACCGGGGTGGGCTGGGTGCCCGGGTCGGTTGGGTAGACCTCTTCCAGTACCTCTTCCCACAGCGCCCGCAGCTCGTCCACCCCGGCGCTGTCCCTGCCGATGGCCACCACCGGACTCTGCGTGGTCATGCCGATGCGCACCGCGGCACAGTCATACACATCTTCTGTCAGCTCCGCCACGATGGCGCCGGGCATATGGCCATACCAGGGGGCCCGCACCCCGGCGTCGGCCAGGAAGCCGATGTGGTTGCCCAAGGCCATTTTCATCACGCCCTCGGCCACGCCGCCGGCCTCCACCGCCCAGGCCGCAGCCACCTTGCCCGCCTGGGCCAGCCTGTGCAGGCAGGCCCAGGCCCGCTTCATGCCCGCATAGTCGTCCGCCCGCTCCACCGGAAAGAGGTAGACCGGGTGGTCCGCCGCCTTGAATTCGGGAGAAAGGACCTCTCCGGCCAGGGCAGGGGCCACGGCGAAGGACACCAGTGTGGGCGGCACGTCCAGATCCAGGAAGGAGCCGGACATGGAGTCCTTGCCGCCGATGGCGGCCACGCCCAGCCCCAGCTGGGCGTCCAGGGCGCCCAGCAGCGCCTGGAAGGGCTTGCCCCAGCGCTCAGGCTCTTCCCGCAGCTTTTCAAAGTACTCCTGGAAGGTGAGGTAGGCCGTCTCCGGGTCGCACCCCGCCGCCGCCAGCTTGGCCATGGACAGCACCACGGAGGCGCTGGCCCCGCCGTAGGGGTCGGCGGACATCCAGTCCGGGTCAAAGCCCCAGCTCATTACCGAGCAGGTCTCGGTCACCTTGCCGGGCTCCACCGGCAGGGTGGCCGCCATCACCTGAGTGGGGGTGCGCTGGGCGGCGCCGCCGTAGGGCATGAGCACCGACGCCGCGCCGATGGAGCCGTCAAACCGCTCGGCAAGCCCCCGGCGGGACCCGCATTTCAAGCTGCCCGCCATGGCCCGCAAATCAGCAAAGGGCGCGGGAACCCCATCCTTCCGGGCGGGCACGAACACGCTGGTGTGTTTCACCGCCCCGTTGGTATTCAGAAAGGCCCGGGACAGATCGGCGATGGTCTGCCCCTTCCAGGTCATGACCATCCGGGGGCTCTCGGTAACCCGCGCCACCCGGTAGGCCTCCAGGTTCTCCCTCTGGGCAGCGGCGATGAAGGCCGCCTCATCCTCAGGCGCCACCACCACGGCCATACGCTCCTGGGACTCGGAGATGGCCAGCTCCGTGCCGTCCAGCCCATCATATTTTTTGCGCACCGCGTCCAGGTCGATGGACAGGCCGTCGGCCAGCTCACCAATGGCCACGCTCACCCCGCCGGCGCCGAAATCATTGCACCGCTTAATCAGGCGGGTCACCGTCGGATCCCGGAACAGCCGCTGGATCTTGCGCTCCTCGGGGGCGTTGCCCTTCTGCACCTCACTGGCCATGGCAGTCAGAGAAGCCTGGTTGTGGCTCTTGGAGGATCCGGTGGCCCCGCCGATCCCATCCCGCCCGGTACGGCCGCCCAGCAGGATGACCAGGTCGCCGGGAGCGGGGCGCTGGCGGACCACGTTGGCCTGGGGCGCGGCGCCCACCACGGCGCCCACCTCCAGGTGCTTGGCCAGATACCCCTCGTGGTATACCTCGTCCACCAGACCGGTGGCCAGCCCGATCTGGTTGCCGTAGGAGGAGTAGCCCGCCGCCGCGGTCTGGGCCAGCTTGCGCTGGGGCAGCTTGCCCTCCAGCGTCTGGCTCACGGGCACCCGGGGATCGCCGCAGCCCGTCAGCCGCATGGCCTGATACACATAGGCCCGCCCGGACAGGGGATCCCGGATGCAGCCGCCGATGCAGGTGGCCGCGCCGCCGAAGGGCTCAATCTCCGTGGGGTGGTTGTGGGTCTCGTTCTTGAACAGGAGTAGCCAGTCCTCCTCTTGGCCGTCCACCGCCGCCTTGACCCGGATGGAACAGGCGTTGATCTCCTCACTCTCGTCCAGGTTCTTCAAAAGGCCCCGCTTCTTCAGGGCCTTGGCGCCGATGGTGGCCAGGTCCATCAGGGTCTGGGGCCGGACGCTGGCCGCCTCCCTCCCATAGACCTCCGCCCGGGCGTCCAGATAGCGGCGGTAGGCCTCGGCCACCTTCTGGTCCATGATCTCCACCGAGTTGATATGGGTGGAGAAGGTGGTGTGCCGGCAGTGGTCGGACCAATAGGTGTCCACCACCCGCACCTCGGTGATGGTGGGATCCCGATGTTCCTCGTCCCGGAAATAGGCCTGGAGGAATTTCAGATCCGCCAGGTCCATGGCCAGTCCGTAGTCACCTAGTATCCTCTCCAGCCCCGCCTCGTCCAGGGCGGTGAAGCCGGTAAGTACCGCCACCCGGTCCGGAGTCTCATAGGTTCGGGCCAAGGTATCCGGTTTGTCCATGGACGCCTCCCGGCACTCCACCGGGTTGATGAGATAACCCCGGATCCTGTCCAGATCCGTCTGGCTCAAGCTGCCGGTCATGGCGTACACCCGGGCGTTAGCCACGGTGGGCTTGGCCACGCCGGCCAGCAGCATCATGCACTGGGCGCAGGAGTCCGCCCGCTGGTCGTACTGGCCGGGCAGGGCCTCCACCGCCAGCAGGGTGGTCCCCTCTGCCAGCTGGGGCAGCCGCTCGTCATAGATGTGGTCGCACTGGGGCTCCGAGAACACGGTGGACTTGGCTGCCTGGTAGACCGATTCGTCCACCCCCTCCACGTCGTAGCGGTTGAACAGCCGCATGCCGGTCAGCCCGGCAATCCCCAGCTGATCCCGCAGTTCTAGGAGGGTTTTTTCCGCCTCCACGTCAAACCCGGGCCGCTTCTCCACATAGCATCGAAATACTTGGCTCATTCCCTCTTCTCTCCCTTGTCTTGCCCGGATCGCTCCCGCGCCGGGTTGTCCTATTCTCACGCCCGCCGGGCGGGCCTTAAGCCATTCTATTGCGCCAGCTGCCACTGCTCCATGTTCCAGAATGGATCGGCCTGGGTGGGCTGCACATGGGTCACCATCCCCCACCGGATGAGCATGGAACCCCGCTTAAAGCACAGGGGGGCCATGGGCGCGTCCTGGGCAAAGGCCTGCCAAAGCTGGGCCGCCGCCTGGGACCTTTCCTCGCCCCGGGCCGCCCGCCAGGCGGACAGCAGGTCCGGCATGGTCTGGCTGGCATAGCCCCCATAGTTCAGCGCCCCCGTCAGCAGGGCGGCGGGGTCAAAGTCCCCGGTCATACGCACTTCCCCGATGTACAGGTCAAACTGGCCGGAGGACAGGGCCCCGAGATACTCCTCCCAGGGCAGCTTGTTCACCGCAGCCGTCACCCCCAGCTCAGTGAGGCACCGGGCCAGGAAATCCGCCGCCGCCTGCTTGGCGGTGCTATCGTTGTTTACCACGATGGTGACACTCAAAGGCGAGCTGCCCCGGTAGAGCAGCCAATCTTCTCCTTCCACGTATCCCGCCGACAGCAGCAGTTCCCTCCCGCCCTGGGCGTCATAGTTCAGAGCGGCCGCCGCCTGCGGGTCATAGTCCTGGTGCAGCGGGGAGACGGGCAGGCTGGCCGCATCTCCATGGCCGGCCAGCAGGGAGCTCACCAGTTCCTCCCGGTCAAAGGCCTTGGAAAACGCCTGGCGCACCTGAGGGGAAGCGCAGGCTCCCCCCGTGGTTTTAAACCCCACATAAAGCAGCGTAGTTGTGGGAAAATCACAGGTCTCATAGCTGCCGGAATAGCCCAGGGCATAGGAAGCGGAAAAATCGGTGACCACCGCCGTCACTTCCCCGCTGTCAAAGGCGGCAATGCGCTCATCCGCCCCGCTCACCTCCCGCAGCGGGATGGCGTCATAGGGCACCGCCCCGGCATAGTTGCCGTTGATCTGTAAGCTCAGGCCGTCCCCCTCCTGCACGAAACGGTAACGGCCCGTCCCCAAAGGGATCCCGTTCTCCTGTTCCAGCACAATGGGGATGTCCAGCAGGGCCGGTAAGGCCCCGTTGGGGCTGGACAGGTTGATGGCCACCGCTCCGCCGGACTCTGATACCGAAGTGACAGCGCGCAGCCGCGGCCCGTACAGGGTGCTGTTTCGAGCGGCATTCAGGGAGCTGACCACATGGGCGGCGGTCAGGGGCGTGCCGTCGGAAAAAACCACGCCGGCGCGCAACGTGACGGTCCACACCAGCCCGTCCTCGCTGACCGAGGCGGACTGGGCCAGGGCGGGCTGGGGCGCAAAAGAGCGGTCCAGCTCATAAAGCCCCTCATAGACCAGTCCGGCCAGGTCCAGGTTCACCTGGCTCTGGCCGGTGATGGGATGCAAAGACGCCTGGGGGTCATAGGCCAGGGCAAGGGGCTGCGCCTGGGGCTGCTGGGTGGCGGTCGGCTCCGGGGACAGGCTGGGGGAGGGCTCCCCCTCTTCCGCCGCGCAGCCCCAAAGGCCCCATGTCAGCGCCGCCGTCAACAATAGGGCCGCCAGTTTTCTCATATCAGCTGGATGGCGGCGGCCATAGAACCCCGGTTGTTGCCCATGCGCCGGTGGCTCCAGTACTTCTCTCCCAGGCAGGCGGTGCAGTCCTGGCATACCGCAATGTGCTCCGGATCCAGCCCCGCCCGAGTGAGCAGCTGGGTGTTGATGCCCTTCAGGTCCAGGGAGAACTTCCCGTTCTCCAGCACCTTCACATAGGGCAGCGCCGCGGAGGACACGGCGGCCATCATGGCGTTGGGCACATCCTCATGGGTCTCAAAGCAGCATGGGCCGATGCCGGGGCCCACCGCGGCCAAAATATCCTCCGGCCTGCAGTCATATACCTCTTTCATCCGTTCCACCGCGGTGGCCGCGATCCCGGCGGCAGTCCCCCGCCACCCAGCGTGGACAGCGGCCGCCACCCGGCGCACCGGGTCGTAGAGCAGTACAGGGATACAGTCGGCGGAATAGATCAGCAGCACCACCCCGGGCGTGTCGGTCATCAGGCCGTCCGCCTCATAGTCTACCCGCTCATAGGGATCGCCCTTCCAATCCGCGGCAGTCACCACCCGGACCTTGCCGCCGTGGACCTGATTGGTACCCACCAGTTTCCTCCCGTCCGCGCCAATGGCGGAGAAAAACCGGCGGTAGTTCTCCCGGACGTGCTCAGGGTTGTCCCCCCGGCTCACCCCCAGGTTTAGGGACGCCCACATCCCCTGGGATACGCCCCCCAGCCGGGTGGAAAACCCGTGGGCCGCGCCCCCGGCGTCCCGGATGCCGTCCGCCTGGAGGAAGGGGACACCTTGCTTTGTTTCCTCAATGATCTTCATAGGCCGCTCCTTTCCGTGCGGGCGAATCTTCCACTCGCTCTGCCCGGCGCTCGCCCCGGTGGGCGCTTGTTTCCTGCAGGCCGCTTCCACACTCCCCTTTTCTCTTTCTCCCTGCACTCTTCCGTCCTGGGCCGCTCAGTGCAGATCGGGGTGATATTCCTTGCAGGTACACTTCTTCCATTTCAGCCCGCTGCCGCAGGGGCAGGGGTCATTGCGGCCGATCTTGACGGTCTTTTTCACCGGCTGCTTCTTGGTGGTGCCGTCGGAGGCCCCCGACTCGCCGGTGATCTTGGCCACCCGCTCCCGCTTGATCTCCTCGTTGGTCTTCAGCCGGACGGTGAACAGCCGGCGGATGGTCTCCTCCTGGATGGCGGCGATCATCTGCTCGAACATGTCGTAGCCTTCCCGCTTGTACTCCACCACCGGGTCGGCCTGGCCATAGGCCCGCAGGCCAATGCCCTGGCGCAGCTCCTGCATGGCGTCAATCTGATCCATCCAGTACTCGTCCACCACCCGCAGCAGGATCACCCGCTCCAGCTCCCGCATCGGCACCTTGCCGGAGCTGCCCATGAGGGGCGCCATCTGGTCGTTGATCTCCTCTTCCCGCCGGGCGTAGTTCTCCTTGGCCTGCCCCAGCATCTCCTGGCCCAGCTCCTCTGCGGAGCGGGCGGGGGCCTTCCTCTGAAAGTCCAACAGCTGGCCGGACGTGAACACGCTGCCGGCCAGGTGGGCAGTGGCCTCTTTAAACGCCTCTTCATCCAGATATCCCTGCTCTCCGGCGTGGCCCGAGATGGTGCTGGTGATGATGGTGTCCAGCATGTTCTCGATGGCGCCGTGGACGTCCTCTCCATCCAGCACCTGGCGGCGCTGCTTGTAGATCACTTCCCGCTGGGTGTTCATTACATCGTCGTACTCCAACACCGTCTTTCGGGTCTGGAAGTTTCGGGACTCCACCCGCTTCTGGGCCGATTCAATGGCGTTGGACAGCATTTTCTGATCCAGGGGGGTGTTCTCGTCCACCCCCAGCGTCTCCATCATGTTCTGGATCCGCTCCGAGCCGAACAGCCGCAGGATGTCGTCCTCCAGGGACAGGAAGAACCGGCTCTCCCCGGGGTCGCCCTGACGTCCGGCGCGGCCCCGCAGCTGGTTGTCGATGCGGCGGGACTCATGGCGCTCCGTGCCCAGGATATACAGTCCCCCGGCGGCCCGGACCTGCTCGGCCTCCGCCATGATCTCCTCCTTGAACCTGCCCTCGGCCTCGGCAAAGGCCCGGCGGGCCTCCAGAATCTCCGGGTTGTCCGTCTCGGCGTGGCCGTCACACTCGGCGATGAGCTCATCGCTCATCCCCGCCTTGCGCAGCTGGGCCTTGGCCAGAAACTCCGCATTGCCCCCCAGCACAATGTCGGTGCCGCGGCCGGCCATGTTGGTGGCCACGGTGACCGCCCCCGGCTTGCCCGCCTGGGCCACGATCTCCGCTTCCTTCTCATGGTGCTTGGCGTTCAAAACGTTGTGCTTCACACCCGCTTTGGAGAGCATCCCGCTAACCAGCTCGGATACCTCGATGGACACCGTGCCCACCAGGACCGGCTGCCCCTTGGCATGGCACTCCTGAATCTGCTTGACAATGGCCCGGTATTTGCCCGCCTTGGTCTTAAACACATAGTCGGGCTGGTCCTTGCGCCGCAGGGGCTTGTTGGTGGGGATCTCCACAATGTCCAGGTTGTAGATCTGCCCGAACTCCTCCTCCTCGGTCATGGCGGTACCCGTCATGCCGGAGAGCTTGTCGTACAGGCGGAAGTAATTCTGGAAGGTGATGGTGGCCAGGGTCTTGGACTCCCGGGCCACGGTGACATGCTCCTTGGCCTCGATGGCCTGGTGCAGGCCCTCGTTGTACCGTCGGCCGTACATCAGCCGGCCAGTGAACTCGTCCACGATGATGACCTCGCCGTCCTTCACCACGTAGTCGATGTCCCGCTTCATCACCCCATGGGCCTTGATGGCCTGGTTGATGTGGTGGGACAGGGTGGCGTTCTCCGGGTCGGAGAGGTTGTCGATGTTGAACTGCTGCTCCGCCTTTGCCACGCCCCGGGCGGTGAGGGTGGCGGTGCGGGCCTTCTCGTCTACGATGTAGTCCGCGTCAATGTCGCTGGCCTCTTCCTCTTTCGCGTTCACCTCGGCCACCTTCATGCACTTCAGCCGTGTCACGAAGTTGTCCACCAGTTGATAGAGCTGGGTGGACTGCTCCCCCTGGCCGGAGATAATCAGAGGGGTGCGGGCCTCGTCAATGAGAATGGAGTCCACCTCGTCCACAATGGCGAAGGCGTGGCCCCGCTGCACCAGCTCGCTGGCGTAAATGGCCATGTTGTCCCGCAGGTAGTCAAAGCCGAACTCATTGTTGGTGCCGTAGGTGATGTCGGCGGCGTAGGCCGCCTTCTTGCCCGCTTTATCCACCCCGTGGATGGCCAGGCCCACGGTAAGGCCCAAAAAGCGGTACACCTTTCCCATCCACTCCGAGTCCCGCTTGGCCAGGTAGTCGTTGGTGGTGACGATGTGAACACCCTTGCCCGCCAAGGCGTTCAGGTAGGCCGGCAGGGTGGCCACCAGAGTTTTGCCCTCGCCGGTCTTCATCTCGGCGATGCGCCCCTGGTGGAGGATGATGCCGCCGATGAGCTGCACCCGATAGGGCCGCATGCCCAGCACCCGCTCGTCCGCCTCCCGGCAGACGGCGAAGGCCTCGGGAAGGAGGTCGTCCAGCGTCTCCCCCTTGGCCAGCCGGTCCCTGAACTGGTCGGTTTTTGCCCGCAGCTCATGGTCGCTGAGGGACTTCATCTCATCCCCCAACGCCTCAATCTTGTCTACCAAGGGCGCAAGCGCCTTGACCTCCCGCTGGGAGCGGGAGCCGAATACTTTTGAAAACAGACCCATAGCTTCTGTGCCCCTTCTTCCTGTGTCCTTTTGCCTGCCCCCGGCCGGGTTCCGGCCCCGCTCAAAGGCGCCGGGACGGGCAGTAGGTGCATTGACCCAATTATCTCATAGTATACCACATTGCCGCGGGAGAAAAAAGAGGAAATTGTGAATAAACAGGAGCGCTGCCACATCCCCGTTTCCCGTTCCCCTGCCTGGCCGCGGGACGAACCGGGGGGCCGGAGAAAGCTCCGGCCCCCCGCACCATGTTCATGTGTTGCGCAGTTATTGCCTCATGAACCCCTTGCCCACGATCTCACTGCTGGTGGAGATCATCATGAAGGCCTGGGGCTGCTCTTTGTGGATGAAGGTGCGCAGGCGATAGGCCTGGGATGGCTTCAGCGCGGTGAACACCAGCTGCTTGGGCCGCCCGGTGAAGGCCCCCTGCCCTTCGGACACCGTGGCGCTGCGCTGCAAAACCTCTGTAATGTATTTGCAAATGGGCTCCGCGTCGTCACAGATGACAATGAAGCACTTGCTCAGATTCATATTCTTGATGAACTCGTCCACCACCAGGGACTTGGCCAGTAGGCCCAGCGTGGAGAACAGCACCGTTTTCACATCAAATACCAGCGCGGCACACACCACGATGGCCACGTCACTGAGAATCAGCCCCTTGCCGATGTCCGTCCCCGCCCGGTCCTTCATAATCAGGGCCAGGATGTCCGTGCCGCCGCTGCTGGACTCGTGCTGAAACAGGATAGCCGTGCCCGCGGCGGGCAGCAGGATGGCGAAAATCAGCTCCAGCAGGGGCTGGTCGGTGAGCGGTGCGCTCAGCGGGCACCATACCTCCAGCCGCTCGGTGAGCACGGACACCACCAGCGTGGCGTAAGCCGTCTTTACCGCAAAGCGCTTGCCCAGGGCAATCCACCCCACCACCAGCAGGGCCAGGTTGAGCACCAGGTTCAGCTGCCCCGCCGTGAAGGGGAGCACCTGGGCCAGCACAATACACAGGCCGGATACTCCGCCAAAGCTGAAGTTGTTGGGGAACTTGAAAAAGTACACGCCCCCCGCCACCAGAACCGCGCCCAGGGTAACCCAAAGATACTCCAGCCAGGCGTTCCGATTCAACAGACGCTTCATCTCTCTTTTTCGCCCCGTGCTGCGCTTCAGGGCGCTCCTCCCCCCACGGTTCGCCGGGTTTGCCTCCGGCGGCCCCGCTGTTTTCCACGGGGCGCAATGAGTATACTGCAACCGCCCCCAGTTTGCAAGAGGCGTTGCAGTTTTTTCAGGGTTTCTTTCGCTTTTTCTCTTTTTGCAGGTTTTCTGTCGGCGCTCTTTCTCTCTTTTTGGCATAAATCCCGGCCTATCGCCCGTATTTTTCACGCAAATACCCAAAATTTACACGTTCCTGTTGACAGATTGCAGCCGCAGGGCTATAATACTCACAAATTGAACCAATGATAGAGGCGCGGTACCGATCAGTACCCGGAGGGCATGGACGACTGCCTCCGGCGAAAGGCCGTACCGCC
The DNA here is from genome assembly GCA_944387095.1 of uncultured Oscillospiraceae bacterium. Classification (GTDB taxonomy): domain Bacteria; phylum Bacillota; class Clostridia; order Oscillospirales; family Oscillospiraceae; genus Enterenecus. The sequence continues at coordinate 56,481 of CALXDP010000005.1, read as the reverse complement.
GAAGGGCGTGGAGCGGGTCCAGTTCCATGTTGCCTGGGCCGACGGGAAATACCCGGCGGACTGTCACACCGTCGTGTGAAGCGCTATCATGGTGGAAACAGGCCTCTTTCCCGGCGGGCATTGGTTGACCATGATCGCATCTGCGGTTCATGGTTTTTCTTTTTCCCGCAAAACGGAAAAAGAAAAAAATCAACAAAGGAAAGAGGAAACGAACATGAAGAGAAGAACCCTTACCCTGCTGCTGTCCGCCGTGATGGCCCTCACCCTGGCCGCCTGCGGCGGCGATGCCGGCACCTCCCAGCCCCCCGCCGACAGCTCTGAACCCCCCGCCGTCGGCTCCGAAGCGCCTGTGGAGTCTGAGGCCCCCGCCGTGGAGATCCCCCCGGTGGCGGACCTCACCGGTGTGGACACCAGCGCCATCCCCGGCGTGGAGGACGGGGTGCTCACCGTGGGCATGGAGTGCGCCTACGCCCCCTATAACTGGACCCAGACCGACGACTCCAACGGCGCGGTGCCCATCGTCAACAACCCCGGCTCCTACGCCAACGGCTATGACGTGATGATGGCCCAGCGCATCTGCGACGCCTATGGTTGGGAGCTGGAGGTCATGGCCCTGGAGTGGGGCGGCCTTACCGCCGGGCTGCAGAGCGGCGTCATCGACGTGGCCATCGCCGGCCAGTCCATGACCGCTGACCGCCTGGAAGAGGTGGACATGGCGGGCCCCTACTACTACGCCACCATCGTGTGCGTCACCACCAAGGACAGCCAGTACGCCTCCGCCACCTCCATTGACGACCTGTCCGGCGGCCTGTGCACCGCTCAGTCCGGCACCATCTGGTACACCTCCTGCCTGCCCCAGATCCCCGACGCCCAGGTCCAAGCCCCCGCAGACACCGCCCCGGCCATGATCATGGCCCTGGAGAGCGGCACCGTGGATTTCATCTGCACCGATATGCCCACCGCCACCGCCGCCGTGGCCAAGAACGGCAATCTGGTCATCCTGAACTTCTCCGGCACCGACGGGGATTTCCAGTTCGCCAGCGAAGAGGAGCGGGCGGAAAACGTGAACATCGGCATGTCTGTGGTCAAGGGCAACACCCAGCTGCTGGATACCCTGAACACCGTCATCGGCGAGCTGAACGAGGAGCAGTTCAACGCCATCATGGCCGAGGCCATCGCCGTCCAGCCCGAGATCTGAGCTTTCACACCACCGCACACCCTCCACCTGGCCTGAGCGCCGGGTGGAGGGCCTTGTGTCAGAAAGGAGCGCGTCTCCCCCATGGATAAATTCATTGAACTGGGCCAGGACATGGCCGCCCTCTGGATGCAGTACTGGGACCGGTACTTGGTGGGCATCCGCAGCACCCTGATCCTGGCGGTGGCAGCCACCGTCATTGGCTGCCTCATCGGCCTGCTGTGCGGCATCCTGAACACCATCCCCTACACCAAAAACGATCCCCTCCTCAAGCGCTTTGTGCTCAAGTTCATCCGGGTGATCGTGCGGATCTATGTAGAGGTATTCCGGGGCACCCCCATGGTGCTTCAGGCGGTGTTCATCTACTACGGCCTGCCCTACTTCACCGACCAGCAGATCATGTTCCGGGGCAACAGCGGGCTGTGGCTGGCCGCCATCATCGTGGTATCCATCAACACCGGCGCCTACATGGCCGAGTCGGTGCGGGGGGGCATCATCTCCATCGACCCGGGCCAGACCGAGGGGGCCAAGGCCATCGGCATGACCCACGTGCAGGCCATGACCAACGTCATTCTGCCCCAGGCCTTCCGGAACATCCTTCCCCAGATCGGCAACAACTTCATCATCAACATCAAGGACACCTCGGTGATGTTCGTCATCGGCTTTATCGAGTTCTTCGGCCAGCACCGGAACATCGTGGGCAACAACAACATGTATTTCCAATCCGCCGCCATCGAGATGATCGGCTATCTCACCATGACCCTCATCGCCTCCTTCCTGCTGCGGCTGCTGGAGCGGCATCTGGACGGCAGCAGCAGCTACCAGCTGGTGCAGGGCGACGCGCTGACCATGACCGCCGGCACCTACAATCATCCCAGTCGGGGCACCCCCTTTGACGAGCGCAGCACGGAAGAGCGGGAGCGCACCCGGCAGGCGCTGAAACACGGACGGAACAGGGGGGAGCGATAATGAGCGGCGCGATTTTGGAAGTGCGGCATCTCTCCAAATCCTTTGGCGGCCACGAGGTGCTCCGTGACATCGACTTCACCGTTAGCCCTGGGGATGTGACCAGCATCATCGGGACCTCCGGCTCGGGCAAGTCCACCCTGCTGCGGTGTATCAACCTGCTGGAGATCCCCACCAGCGGTCAGATCCTCTTCCACGGACAGGACGTCACCGGCAAGGGGGTCAACCCCTCCCGGTACCGCTCCAAGGTTGGCATGGTGTTCCAGTCCTTCAACCTGTTCAACAACATGACCGTGTTGGACAACTGCGTGGTGGGCCAGGTGAAGGTATTGAAAAAGTCCAGGGCCGAGGCCCGGGAAAACGCCATGAAGTACCTGCACCAGGTGGGCATGGCCCCCTACATCAACGCCAAGCCCCGGCAGATCTCCGGCGGTCAGAAGCAGCGGGTGGCCATTGCCCGGGCCCTGGCCATGGAGCCGGAGGTGCTGCTCTTTGACGAGCCCACCTCCGCCCTGGACCCGGAAATGGTGGGTGAGGTGCTCTCCGTCATGCGGGACCTGGCCAACCATGGCATGACCATGCTAGTGGTCACCCACGAAATGGCCTTTGCCCGGGATGTGTCCAGCCATGTGGTGTTCATGGCAGACGGGGTCATCTGCGAGCAAGGGGATCCCCAGCAGGTGCTCACCCACCCCACCCAACCGCGCACCCGGGATTTTCTCGCCCGGTTTATGGCACAATAGACTCTTCCCCTCTCCTGGGCGGCGGGCTCCGCCCAGGAGGTTTTTCTTGTCATTTCCCGGGAAACGCGCTATACTGAGGTTGACAATTTGTTGAAAAGGATGTGCCGCCATGAACCGCGACCAGGCTTTTGAGTTTTTAGACCGTACCGCCCGGGGGATCGCCGAGATGTTCGGCTCCTCCTGTGAGACGCTGGTCCACGACATGGGGGTGCCCACCCACCCCATCCTGTCCATCTACAACGGCCATGTCTCTGGCCGGGAGGTTGGCTCCACCATGGACATCATGGGCATCGGCCTGGCCCTGGACGAGCAGGCCGCCACCACCGACCAGGTCAACCTGGCCGCCACCACCCCGGACGGCCGTCAGACCAAGTCCTCCACCTTCCACATGATCGGGGAGGACTATAACCTGGCTCTGGGCATCAACTTCGACTATACCTCCCTGGTATTTGCCAACCGCATCCTGGTGGACTTGATGAGCGCCCAGTCCGACTTGCAGTCCGCGCTCTGGCAGGAGGGGGATTCCCGGCAGCTGGCCGATCTGTTCGAGCAGTGCCTGACCAGCCTGGGCAAGCCGGTGGAGGCGCTGACCAAACGGGACCGCACCCGTCTGGTGGCCATGCTGGAGCAGCGCAACGCCTTCTCCTACCGGAAGTCGGTGCCCTATGTGGCCAAACATCTTGGGGTCTCCCGCTACACCATCTACAAGTATTTGGGGGAGATCTCCGGTTCCGCGGGAGAGGAATAATTTTCCTTTCCCGTTCTTTTTCCCCTGTTTCCCCTTGCTTTTTACACAGCGAGCCGATACAATAAGAAAGCGCAATATCCCTTTCATGGGTGGGGCAAAGGCGTCCCACCCATGATGTACCGATCCCTTTCCGAAGGAGATATGAACCCATGTACAAGGAACAGATCGAATCTTATTTTTCCGACAAGGAGCCGCTTCTGGTGGATGCCGTGAGCCGCCTGGTGTCCATTGACAGCGTGGAGGGTGACCCCGCCCCCGGCGCGCCATTTGGCCCCGGCCCGGCAGCGGCCCTGGATGAGGCGCTGAAGCTGGCCGCTGAGTGGGGGCTGGCCACACAGAATCACGAGGGCTATGTGGGCACCGCCGACCTGAACACTCATCCGGACGCCCTGCACCTGCTATGTCACTTGGACGTGGTGGCCCCCGGCGAGGGCTGGAGCGTCACCCAGCCCTTCTCCCCCAAGGTGGTGGACGGCATGATCTTCGGCCGGGGCACCGATGATGACAAAGGGCCAGCCGCCGCCTGCCTGCTGGCCATGAAGGCGGTCAAGGACCTGGACATCCCCCTGAAATCCAACTGCCGGTTGATCCTTGGCACCAACGAGGAGTCCGGCTCCGCCGACATCGCCTGGTATTTCGCCCGTAATCCCTTTGCCCCCGCCACCTTCTCCCCCGACGCTGGGTTCCCGGTCATCAACACAGAGAAGGGCGGCTTTAAGCCTGTGTTTTCCAGGGCCTGGCCCCTTCAGGAGCAGCTGCCCCGGCTGCGCTGGCTCCACGGCGGTTTGCGCATCAATGTGCTGCCCGGGGAGGCATCCGCCGCGGTGGAAGGGCTGAGCATGTATGACATCCAGCCCTTTGCCCGGGACATCACCGCCCGCACTGGCATCATGTTCACCTTCTCCCACGAGGGCAGCCTCACCGTCATCCGGGCCAAGGGCGAGGGCTCCCACGCCGCCTGGCCGGAGGGCGGAAACAATGCCATCACCGGTCTGCTGGCCCTGCTGTGTGCCCTGCCTCTGGCGGATGGCCCCTGCAAGGACGCCCTGAAGGATCTGAACGCCTTGCTGCCCCATGGCGACTACTTAGGCCGTGCGCTGGGCATTGCCCAGGAGGAGCCGGTGGCCGGCCCCCTCACGGTGGCCTTTACGCTGCTGGAGGTGACGGACACCGGCCTGGAGGGCCAGTTTGACAGCCGGGTCCCCCTGTGCGCCACCGAGGAAAACTGCCTGCAGGTGGCCAAGGCCGCCTTTGAGACGCGGGGCTTTTCCTTCCGGGGGGAGCAGGACAAGCCCCATCACACTCCTGCCGACAGCCCCTTTGTCCGGACGCTGCTCAAGCGGTATGAGCAGTACACCGGGCTGAAGGGGGAATGCCTGTCCACCGGCGGCGGCACCTATGTCCACGACATTCCCGGCGGCGTGGCCTTCGGCTGCACCCTGCCCGGTTTTGACACCCACCTTCACGGCGCGGACGAGCGGGTGCGCATCCAGGATCTGATGCTGTCCGCCAAGCTGTTTACCCATATCATCATCGATCTGTGTGGCTGAGCCGTCCCAACCAGCCCAGGGAAGAGAGGTGCGGAGTACGATGAAAGATATTCTGACCGCGCCGTTTCTAACTGAAATGGCACGCACTGCCACGAATATGTACCGCCTTGGCTGGGACGAGCGCAACGCCGGCAACATCAGCCTGCTGCTGGACGAAGAAACCCTCGCCCCCTATCTGGACCGTGGCCACGTCCTGCGGGAGATTCCCACCGGCTTCCAGGCCCCCGCCCTGGCCGGGCGCTGCTTCCTGGTCACAGGAACGGGAAAATACTTCAAAAATATCCCGGACGACCCAGAGGCCAATCTGGGCATTTTCCGGCTGAACGATGATGGTGACGCCGCCCAGCTCCTGTGGGGCTACTCCGACGGGGGCAGCTTTACCAGCGAACTGCCCGCCCATCTGATGAGCCACATGGCCCGTCTGCAGGTAGATCCCGCCCACCGGGTCGTTCTGCACTGCCACCCGGATAACCTGCTGGCCATGACCTTTGTCCATGATCTGGACGAGCGGGCCTTCACCCGCACCCTGTGGCGGATGTGTACCGAGTGCGTCATGGTCTTTCCCGACGGGGTGGGCGTGCTGCCCTGGATGGTGTGCGGCACCCGGGAGATTGGCCTGGCCACCGCGGAAAAGATGCGCCTGTCCCGCCTGGCAGTCTGGGCCCACCACGGCATTTACGCCGCCGGCGCCAGTCTGGACGAGGCCTTCGGCCTGATTGAAACGGCGGAAAAGGGCGCCGGAATTTACATGAAGATCGCCCATTTGCCCTGGAAGCAGGCCATCACCGACCAGCAGCTCCGCCAGGTGGCAGCCCGATTTGGCCTGAAGGTCCGGCCCGGATACCTGGACTGAGCAGAACCAGATAAAAGCATCCCCACGGCGGCGTGCCGTGGGGATGCTTTTCATCTGTTCTCATTTCCGCCGGGGAGCCGGCCCTTTATTCTTATTCTTCCTCTTCCTTTTCCTTTTTGGGCTCTGCGCCGGCTTTTTTCTCCCGCCCGGCCTCGCGCTTCCGGATCTGATCCCGCAGGTAGTCCAGGCAGTCCAGTTTTTTCTGGCAGTCATGGACCTGCCGCAGCAGCTCTTTGCGCTGTCCGTAGAGCAGCTGGAGCTGTTCCTCCGGCGTGCAGTCGCCATAGCAGGCCAGGAAACGCTCCACAAATTTCCCAGGGCAGCCCGCGTCCTTCAGGTTCTGCTCCACCGACTCCGGTGACAATGGATCTTTCCACATATCGCTTCCGCCTTTCTTCTGCCCAGCCGGCGCGCCGCTGATGCGTTACGGCTCCTGGGAGATGTCGATGCCGAAGAACTGCTGGGACAGCTGGGCCAGCTGCCCGGACTGGCTCAGCTCATCCAGGGCCTCGTTCACCGCTTCCCGCAGACTGGCCGAGTCCTCTCCCTTGCGGAAGGGGATGGCGATCTCCTCCGTCTGGTCGGCATAGGCCGCGATCTTGATGTCGGCGTCTGGGTGCTGGCTCATGTAGAAGGCATAGGTACCCTCGGCGTTCAGGGTGGCGTCGATACGACCGGCCTCCAGCAGCTCGATGGTCTGGAGCAAATCGTCCACGCCAGTGTTGGTGGCCCCGTAGCCCTCCGCCAGCGTGGCGTAGGTGCTGGCCAGGGTGTTGGCCGTGGTCTTGCCCTCCAGGTCCTCCATGGACTGGATGTCCTCGTTATCCCCCCGGACGATGACCACCGTGCGGTTGTAGGCGTAGGGGGTGGAGAAATCGTACTTTTCCGCCCGGTCCTCGGTCACGCCCACTCCGTTGATCACAATGTCGTACCGGCTGGAGTCCAGCCCGGCGAACAGGCCGTCCCAGCTCCCCTCCACGAAGGTGGCCTCCACCCCCAGCTGCTCGGCGATCAGCCGGCCCACCTCCACGTCATAGCCGGTGAGGTTATCTTCCTCATCGTGGAAACTCCAGGGGGCCCAGGTGCCTTCCAGGGCGATGACGATCTCACCGCTCTGCTGGATCCGGGCCAGCTGATCCCCCTCCGCCTGGTCTTGATTTTCGCTGTTGGAGCAGCCGGCCAGGGCCAGCGCGCTCAGGGCGCCCACCAAAACCAGCGCCGCAATCTTTTTCTTTTTCATGCTTTTCACTCCGTTCTTTCCTCCCATTCATATCAGTCGGCCGGCACGCCGGCCTGGTAAATATTGCGCAGGAACGCCCGGGTCCGCTCCTGCTGCGGGTGGTCAAAGACATCCTGGGACGCGCCGGACTCCACCACGTCCCCTTCTGCCATAAAGACCACCCGGTTGGACACATGCCGGGCAAAGCCCATCTCGTGGGTGACCACCAGCATGGTGCGCCCCTCCTCCGCCAGGTTGCGCATGACGGAGAGCACCTCTCCTGTCAGCTCCGGATCCAGGGCGGAGGTGGGCTCGTCAAAGTAGATGATCTCCGGGTCGGTGGCCAGGGCCCGGGCGATGGCCACCCGCTGCTGCTGCCCACCGGACAGCTGGCTGGGATAGTGCCCCTCCCGGTCAGACAGGCCCACCTTGGCCAGCATCCGCCGGCCCAGCTCCACCGCCTGATCCTTGGGCATCCTCCGGGCTACGATCAGCCCTTCGGTCACATTCTGCAATGCCGTTTTATTGAGAAACAGGTTATAGTCCTGAAAGACAAAGGCGGTCTTGGCCCGCAGCCGGGCGACGTCCTTTTTCCTCATCTGGGCCATCTGGAAGGTCTCACCGTCAAAGACCATGGTCCCCTCATCGCTGGCCTCCAAAAAGTTCAGGCACCGCAGCAGCGTGGTCTTGCCCGAGCCGCTGCTGCCCAAAATGGCCACCACATCTCCCTTGTTGACGGTCAGGTCAATGCCCCGCAGCACTTCCAGGCTGCCGAAGGATTTCTTCAAACCGCGGATCTCCAACACGCCTTCAGCCCCCCTTTCCGCCATATGTGCTCAGCCGTTTCTCCACCACATGCTGCACCTTGGTGAGCACCGTACAGAACAGCAGGTAGATCAGGCCCACCTCGATATACAGGGGCAGGAACTCTGTGTAGCGGGAGGCAATGCGCTGGGTCTCCATGAACATCTCGGTCACCGTGATGTTGGAGGCCAGCGAGGTGTCCTTCACCATGGCGATCAGAGAATTGGACAGGGAGGGGAAGGCAATGCGCATGGCCTGAGGCAACACGATACGCCCCATGACCTGCAAATAGCTCATGCCTACGCACCGCCCCGCCTCCATCTGGCCCGCCGGCACCGCCTCCAGGGAGGCCCGCACCGTTTCGGCGCAGTAGGCTCCCTCATTGAGGGAGAAGACGATGACAGCCGCCGGGATGGGCTCCAGGATAATGCCCAGGTCGGGCAGGCCGTAGAACACCACAAACAGCTGCACCAGAAGGGGCGTGCCCCGGGCCACCCAGATGTAGAACCGGGCGATGTGGCGCAGCACCGGGATTTTGGCGAACTGTACCATGGCGGTGATCACCGCGATGATCATGGCAAAGAAAAAGGATACCGCCGTCAGGGGGATGGTCACGGCCAGGCCGGGCAACAGAATCTGCCAGAATGAGTCCAGGATAATCTCCATGAGCCGTTCACTGATCATATGCTCTCCTCGCCCCTTCCCCGGTTTCCCGCAGGTTTTTCACGTTTGAGCGCCCCAGTTCAGGGGACAGCCCTTCCGATCCGTTCCAGATTATAATCTCCTGCAATCGAAATATCAAATACCTATATTGGATATTTTTATATGCCTAAAAAGCATGGATTTGGGGTTGACAGCGCTGTCCTGGGGTGCTATGCTTTGCCCGTACGAAACCCAGTGGGAGGGATTTATGATGGAACTTCGCGTCCTGCGGTATTTTCTCACCGTGGCCCGGGAGGAGAGCATCTCCGGCGCAGCCCAGGCTCTCCACCTCTCCCAGCCCACCCTGTCCCGTCAGCTGATGGCCCTGGAAGAGGAGATCGGGAAGCCGCTGCTTGTCCGGGGCAGCCGCCACGTCACCCTGACGGAGGACGGCATCCTGCTGCGCAAGCGGGCCAACGAGATCCTGGATCTGGTGGAAAAGACCCAGTCGGAACTGCGGGAGACTGAGCTGATCACCACCGGGGATATCTACATCGGCGGCGGAGAGACCGACGGCATGGCGCTAATCGCCGATGCGGTGCAGCGCTTTCAAGCCCGGTATCCCCAGGTCCGCTTCCATCTGTTCAGCGCCAATGCCGACGACCTGCTGGATCGCATGGAAAAGGGCCTACTGGACTTTGGCCTGATCCTGGGGTCCACCATTCCCGGGAAATATGACTCCCTGCGCCTGCCGGCAAAAAATCACTGGGGCCTGGTGATTCCCAAGGATAACCCGCTGGCCGGCCAGGAATACATCACCCCGGAAATCCTGCGGGAACTGCCCCTGCTGATCTCCCGGCAGTCCCATGTGGAGGCTGAGCTCTCCCCGTGGCTGGGCTATGACTTCTCCGCGCTGCGCGTGGTGGCCAGCTATAACCTGATCTACAACGCCGCGCTGCTCGTGGAGGCCGGGGTGGGGTACGCCCTCACCCTGAACCATCTGATCAACACCGGCCAGGACAGCGCAGTGTGCTTCCGTCCCCTGTTCCCCACCCTGGAGTGCGGCATGAGCCTGGTCTGGCCCAAGTACCAGGTGAGATCCAAAGTCACCCAGGCCTTTTTCCGGCTGCTGTCAGAGCGCCTGCGCGCTCTGTCGGCCCCAACACAAAACCAATAGGAGGAGATCCCACATGGAATATCGCGTCAACCGCCGCACCGGAGATAAGATCAGCGTCATCGGCCTGGGCACCAGCTCCCTTGCCGGCGCCGGAACCCAGGAGGGGATTGCCGCCCTTCAGCTGGCCTTTGAGCAGGGTATCAACTATTTCGATCTGGCCACCGCAGAGTCGGACACTTTCCCGCTGTTTCGCGCCGCTTTTTCCGCTGTCCGGGACCGGGTTTTTTACCAGATTCATTTCGGCGCGGTGTACGCCGACGGCAAAAGCTACAGCTGGACCACCGATCTGGACGCCATCCGACGCAGCGTGGATTGGCAGCTCAAGGCGCTGGGCACCGATTACATCGACTACGGTTTTATCCACTGCCTGGATGAGCCGGACGACTGGACCCAGTATCAGAAAAACGGGGCGCTGGACTATCTGCTCCAGCTCCGGGACCAGGGGGTGGTGCGGCACATCGGCCTGTCCTCCCACACCCCCGAAACCATACAGCAGGTGCTGGATACCGGATTGGTGGATATGCTCATGTTCAGCATCAACCCCGCCTATGACTACCAACACGGGGAGTTTGCCAACGGCAGCAGCGCCGAGCGCATGGCGCTCTACCGCCGCTGTGAGGCGGATGGGATCGGCATTTCCGTGATGAAGCCCTTCTCCGGCGGCCAGCTGCTGGACGCGAAAACGTCTCCCTTTGGCGCAGCCCTGAGCGAATACCAGTGTATCCAGTACGCCCTGGACAAGCCCGGCGTGCTCACCGTGTTGCCCGGCGTGCGCAGCAGGGAGGATGTGCGCCGTATTTTGGGCTATCTGGACGCTTCGCCCCAGGCCCGGGACTACTCCGTCATCAGCGGCCTGACCCCGGCGGATATGGAAGGGACGTGCGTCTACTGCAACCACTGCCAACCCTGCCCCGCCGGTCTGGACATCGGCCTGATCAACAAATACTATGACCTGACCCTGGCGGGAGACAGCCTGGCCGCCGACCACTACCGCAGCCTGCGTGTCCACGCGGACGCCTGCATCGCCTGCGGCCACTGCAACCGCCGCTGCCCCTTCCATGTGGACCAGGTCTCCCGCATGGGGGAGATCTCCCGGTACTTTGCCGGTTGAATCTGCAAAAAAGAAGAAAGGATGCGCCCCAGGTTTACCCGGGGCGCATCCTTTTTCCTTTTCTCATTCCCTGCCTCCCCAGCCGGGGCCAGAACCGTGTCCGCCGCCCTGGCCGTTGCCGTTGCCATTGCCATGACCATTGCCGTTGCCCTGGCTGTTTCCGCTGCCATGGCCCTGGTTCTGGCCCTGGCCGCCGCTCTGGGACGGCTGCTGGCCGCTGGACAGCGCCTGAATCATCTCCCGGATCTCCCGCATAGTCATCCCCTGAATTTCCTCCGGGGTAACGGTGGGATCCAGCGCCAGCACCTCCAGATAGGCCCGGTATTTTCCGTAGGAGAGCCCAAGGTCATGGGCCGCCTCCACCTCTTCCCGCCGGGCGCTTTGGCAGTGGATGTTGGGGCTTTGTGCCGTCTCCGCCTCCACGCAGGACAGGATCCGGCCGCACTGCCCCTCGTCGGAACCGGTCACTGTGATGGTCATGATCTCCTTCTGGGCCAGTAGCGCCGCGATCTCCTGGGTATCCAGAATCTGCTCCACCGCCTGCTCATAGGGCAGGTGGGTAACGGACAGCTGGGCGGCCAGAGCCTGACCATCCTCGTTGTATCCCTCCACCGATACAACCCGGTCAAAGCGGTTGACCCCCAATTCCAGGGACGGGTTCACATCAATGCTGATGGCCACCGTGGGAGTAAAATACAGCCAATAGCCGCCCCACCCCGCCAGGGCCAGCACCAGGCAGGCTGCGGCTGCCGCCAGTCCTCGGCGCCGCCCGGGGACAGGGCGGGGCTTCCTCTCCTCCTGGTATGCCCGGATCCGCTCCAGAGTGCGCTCCTTCAGCTCCCGGGAGGCATGGACGCTGTCGAAGGCCTTTCTCAGCTCATCCCTCATACCAGTCACCTCCCAGTTTTTCCCGCAGCAGCTTCTTGGCCCGGGTCAGCAGCGTATATATGGTATTTACATTTTTCCCCAGAAGTTGGCCAATCTCCGGCGCCGGGTATCCCTCATAGTAGTGCAGGTACACCACATCCCGGTATTTCTGCGGCAGAGCCAGCACCGCCTCCAGCACATAGGCATAATCCGGCGTCTCCTGCTCCGGCTGCTCCAGCAGCTCGTCCAAAGGCACTGTGCGGCTGCGAAAAAAGCTCTTAAGCAGGTCCTTGCAGGCGTTGATGGTCACCCGGATAAACCAGGCCTTCTCATGTTCCGCGCTTTCAAAGTCTACACAGCTCAGGGCATATTTCAGAAACACGTTCTGAAAGATGTCCTCGGTATCAGCTTCATTTTTCAGCCGGATCAGGCATAGACGCCGCACGGTATCGGCATGCCGCCCGATGGCTTCGCTGACCTCCTGTTCGCTGCGCATCCCTGCATGACCTCATTTCCTGCATGATCTTATCGCCAGCGGCCCCCACGACCCCCGCGGCCGCCACCGTGCCGGTACCCGGTGCCGTCCTGAGGACGGGCGCCGGTGCCCAGGTTATCACACACACCGTCTCCGTCCTCATCCACGTATCCGGGACCCCAGCCGCCGGTGCCCAAGTTGTCACACACACCGTCTCCGTCCTCATCTACATATCCGGAGCCCCAGCCGACCGGAGCGATGGACAGGTCCGTAGCGGCCACGGTCTGCGCCGTTTCCGTGGCCTGCACCCCGCCGGGTTCGCTGCCGGAGCGCTCCATGGCAAGTCCAGCGCCCAGCCCTTTCCCCCGGCTTTCCATACCATCGCAGCTGCCTGCGTACCGGCCAACTGTTTCCAGATTCCGTACGCCCTTCCCGACGGGGCCGCCCACCGCGGCGAAGGCGGGGGCAGCAGCCGCGGACAGGACCAGCGCTGCGCCCAGTATTCCTGCAAACACTTTTTTCATAATCGTTCCCTCCATACCAGTTCGTTCCCCTGTTTCCAGGTTCATTTCTAATACGACGCAGGTCCCAGGATCCATTCAGCCCGGCTGAAAATTTTTCAGGATTGATAGGGAGGGCGGCTTTCTCCCCCTCATTTTATCATAATCCTGGGGAAAAGGCACGCCCTTTCCCCCTTCCCGCCACAAACGCCGCACAGCGCCCCCCGGCGCGGCTTGGCCGCGCCGGGGGGCGCTGTGATTCTATTTATCCCGATTATTTTCCCTGCACACCCTTGAGGTACGCCTCCACCTGGGCGGCGGTGGGCAATTCCATGGCCCCCTGGGTCACCCGGGCGGCGTCCTCCTCCTTCCAGTCGGCGATGTGCTTGCGGGCGGACAGCACCGAGGTGGGACTGACACTGAACTCATCCAGGCCGAAGGCGAGCAGCAGGGGAATCAGGGCGGGATCGGCGGCGGCCTCGCCGCACATGCCCACCGGGATGCCCGCCGCCTTGCCTGCGGCGATCACCTGCCGGATGGAGCGCAGCACCGCCGGGTGGAACACCGCATACAGTTTGGCCACCTGAGCATTGCCCCGGTCCACCGCAATGGTGTACTGGGTCAGGTCGTTGGTGCCGATGGAAAAGAAATCGGACTCCTGGGCCAGCAGGTCGGCGATAAGGGCGGCGGCTGGGGTCTCGATCATCACACCCAGAGCGATCTCCCCGTCGTAGGCCTTCCCCTCCGCCCCCAATTCCGCCTTACAGGTCTCCAGCAGAGCCCGGGCGCCCCGGATCTCCTCCACGCCGGTGACCAGGGGAAGCATGATCTTCAGGTTGCGGTGCTCCGCTCCCGCCCGCAGCAGGGCCCGGAGCTGAACCTTGTAAATTTCCGGGTGATCCAGACAGTACCGGATGGCCCGGTGGCCCAGGAAGGGGTTCTCCTCGGCCTCCATGCCCAGGTAGGCGATGCCCTTGTCGCCCCCCACGTCCAGGGTGCGGATGATGACCTCTTTACCTGCCATCAGCTGGGACACCTGACGGTAGACCTCGTACTGCTCCTCCTCGCCGGGCAGGGCGGAACGGTCCATGAACAAAAACTCCGTGCGGAACAGTCCGATGCCCTCAGCCCCGGCATGGACAGCGGCCTGAGCGTCCGCTATTCCGCCGATGTTGGCGTACAGCGCCACCTGGCGGCCGTCGGCGGTGCGGGTCTCCCGATCCCGGTAGATCTGGAGCAACTCCCGCTCTCCCAGCCATTTGGCCCGCCGGGCCTGGTAGTCCTCTAGCTGGGCCTGTTCCGGCGACAGGATGACCGCCCCTTCTCCGCCGTCCACCACCGCGGTCATGCCGTCCTTCACGATCTCCAGCACGTCGGGCACGCTGAGCACCGCCGGCACCTCCAGCGCCCGGGCCAGAATGGCGGAATGGCTGGTCTTCCCCCCGGTCTCGGTGAGGATGCCTACCACATGCTCCTTATCCAGCCCGATGGTCATAGAGGGAGTCAGGTCATGGGCCGCCAGCACCGTGCCGGCGGGCAGGGCGGACAGGTCCACCTCCTCCACCCCCAGCAGGAGGCCCAACATCCGGGTGCGGATGTCTCCGATGTCAGTGGCGCGCTGGCGCATCAGCTCGTCCTCCGCGGCGTCAAATATCTCCATGAACGTCCGGCACACCGTGTCCACCGCCGCCTCGGCGCAGCTGCCGTCCTCAATGGCCTGCTCCATCTGGGAGATCATATAGGGGTCCTCCAGCATGGTGATCTGCCCGCTGAGAATCTCAGACTCCTTCTCCCCCACCCGGGCTTTGACCTGGTCGGCCATCGCCTGGGTACGGGCGATGAAGGCCTCCACCGCTTGATGCAGACGGACCTTCTCCTGTTGTGCCCCTGAATAAGGCACCTTGCCGTAGTCCAGATCCCGATCCCGGACACATACCACGGTGCCGATCCCAATGCCGTCAGAGGCGCCAATTCCGTGCAGCTTCATTGTTCCGTCCCGTCCTTTCCCGGCCGCATTCTGTTCACTCACCCAGGCCGGAGTCCACCAGGTCCACGGCGGCCTGGAGGCACTCGGCCTCCTGGTCCCCGTCGCAGCGGATCTCGATCTCGGCGCCCTGCTTGATGCAGGCGGCCATCAGGTTCATGATGCTCTTGCCGTTGATCTCCTTGCCGTTGAACACCAGGGTCACATGGCAGGGGAAGGGCGTGACCGCCTTCACAAAGAGCTGGGCGGGGCGCATGTGCATGCCCATGGGATTGACGATCTTGGTCTTAGCGGATACCATATTTGAAACGCTTCCTTTCCTGTTGCAGTTGATTGCTGTCGCTGACCGGTCCCGGCCCGGCGGCCCGCCGGGCCAGACCGGGGCGCGGTCTCGTCCCTCAGGACTTCTTCTTTTTCAGCACGGCCAGCAGGATCATGCCCACCAGGGAGCCGATGGCCAGGGCGGCCACATAGCCCAGCACGTTGTGCATCACCGGGAAGACAAACAGGCCGCCGTGGGGGGCGGGGGAGGCACAACCGAAGAGCATGGACAGCGCGCCGGCCACACCGGAGCCCAGGGCGCAGGACAGGATCACCCGCCAGGGATCTGCCGCGGCGAAGGGGATGGCCCCCTCGGTGATGAAGCACAGGCCCATGACATAGTTCACCGGACCGGACTTGCGCTCCTCCTGGGTGAAACGATTTTTAAAGAAGGTGGTGGCCAGGGCGATGGCGATGGGGGGCACCATGCCACCGATCATTACCGCGGCCATCACGTCGGACCCACCGGCGGCGATGTCCGCGGTAGCCAGGGTGGAGGTGCCGAAGAGGTAAGCCGCTTTGTTGAAGGGACCGCCCATGTCAATGGCCATCATGGCTGCCACCACAAAGCCCAGCAGAATTTTGCTGCCGCTGCCCATGGCGGATAGACCGGAGTAAAGGGCGCTGTTGAGCATGCCCACAAAGGGATTGATCACGCACATGAACAGGCCAATGAGCAGCAGCCCCACCACCGGATAGATCAGCACCGGCTTGATGCCCTCTAGGGCCCGGGGCAGCTTGTCGCACAGCGTCCGCAGCCCCAGCATCAGGTAGCCGGCTACAAAACCGGCGATGAGAGCCCCCAGAAAGCCGGACACGGAACCCGAGTCCCCCGCCGGGGCGGCAAAGGTGGCCCCGGATACCGCCAGGGCGCCGCCCACAAAGCCCACCATCAGGCCGGGCCGGTCAGCGATGGCCATGGCGATATAGGCCGCCAGGATGGGCAGCATCACATTGAAGGCCGCGTTGCCGATGTTCCGGAACCAGGCGGCTACCGGGGTGTTGGTGCCGAAGTTGGCATAGTCGATGGAGGCGTCATCCAGCAGGAAGGCCAGGGCGATGAGGATGCCGCCGCCGATGACGAAGGGCAGCATGTGGCTGACGCCGTTCATCAGCTGCTTATAGAGCTGCCGGCCAAAGCTCTCCCCTTCCTCCTCCCGGGCCACCTCACCGGTGTAGTGATAGACCGGCGCGTCGGGCGCGGTGCGGATGAGCTCTTCAGGGCGGTGGATACCTTCGGACACCGGCACCCGGAGCACGCGTTTGCCGTCAAATCGGGCCAGATCCACATCCTTATCCGCGGCAATGATGATGGCGTCCGCCGCCTTGATCTCCGCCCGGGTGAGCACATTCTTCGCCCCCCCGGAGCCCTGGGTCTCCGCCTTGACGGGAATGCCCAGCTCCTGCCCCTTCTTCTCCAGCGCCTCGGCGGCCATATAGGTATGGGCAATGCCGGTGGGGCAGGCGGTCACCGCCAGGACGCGGTAACTCTGGGGCTTCTTCTCCTCTTGAGCGGGGGGCAGGATCTCCCCGCTCTCCTCAGGGTACTTCTCCCGCTCCTGCCGGTCGATGCAGGTCAAAAATTCCTCCGCCGTCCCGGCCTCCATCAGGGCCTTGCAAAACTCCTCATCCATGAGCATCACCATCATCCGGGAGAGGATCTCCAGGTGGGTGTCCCCCCCGTCCTTGGGGGCGGCGATCATGAAGAACAGGGTGGAGGGCTGGGCATCCGGAGCGTTGTAGTCCACGCCGGCGGGCACCGTGATGGCCGCCAGGCCGGGCCGGCGCACCGCCGCGCTCTTGGCGTGGGGCACCGCGATGCCATTGCCGATGGCGGTGCTCCCCTGCTCCTCCCGGGCCAGGATATCCCGCCTGTACTGCTCCGGGTCGGTCAAGTTGCCCGCCTTGTCCTGAAGGCTTACCAGCAGGTCGATAGCCTGATCCCTGTCCACGGGCGCGGCGTGGAGCTGAATCCCTTCCGCCCGCAGAAGATCTTTGATACGCATAATCTTCATCCTTTCCGTCTTTCCCTTAAAATATGCCTGAATTTCCGGCGATCCATTCGCTGCGCCGCCTAAAACTTAATCTTTTTCTTCCAGCTGTCTGAGCAGCCCGTCCACCGTCTCCCGGGTGGCCAGACCGTCGGAGAAGGCGGTGGCGCTGCCGGTGGCGGCGCCCATCCGCAGGGCCTGGTCATAGCTGCCGGACTGGAGGTAGCCCGCCAGGAAACCGGCCACCATGGAGTCTCCCGCCCCCACGGAGTTGCGCACCCTGCCTTTGGGCGCCGCAATCTGGTGAAAGCCTCCTGCTTCATCCAGGAGGATGGCCCCCTCTCCGGCCATGGACACAAGTACGTTTCGGGCCCCCCGTTCCTGAAGGGCGGCGGCACATGCCCGGATCTCCTGGACGGTATGCAGCTCCCGGCCGAATATGCCCCCCAGCTCCAAATTGTTGGGCTTGATGAGGAAGGGGCGGTAGCGCAGCACGCTGCTCAGCAGCTCTCCCTCGGCGTCCACCACCACCCGGACGCCCTTCCCGTCCAGACGGGCCATGATCTGCTCGTAGACGTCGCTGGGAAGGGAGGTGGGAATAGAGCCGGCCAGCACCAGAATGTCCGGGCTTGCCAACCCGTCCAGCTTGTCAAACAGCTGTCCCAGGGCCGCCTCCCCGATGTCCGGCCCCCGGCCGTTCAACTCCGTCTCTTCCCTCCCCTTGATCTTCACATTGATGCGGGTGACCCCCTCTTTGAGGTGGATGAAATCTGTACGCACTCCCGCCTCGGCCAGCCCCCGCTCCACCGCCTGCCCGGTAAAGCCGGCCAGGAAGCCCAGCGCCCGGTTTGCCACCCCCAGGTTGCCCAGCACCACGGAGACGTTGATCCCCTTCCCACCAAACTGGATCAGCTCCTGCTGCGCCCGGTTGATGGCCCCCGGTTCCAGCCGGTCCAGCCACACCACATAGTCGATGGCGGGATTGAAGGTAACGGTATAAATCATATTCTCTCCCTCCACAGCTCCTTAATCATTCCCTTTTCCCGGAAACTCTCGTCCGGAAGATGCTCGGTGATCACGCATACTTTCTCCAGCGGGCGGATGGCTACCGCCGCCACCTGCCCAAATTTGCTGGAGTCCGCCAGCACGTAGGTCATATACGCCTGATCCGCCGCCCGGCGCTTGATGGCCGCCTCCTCTGGATCCGGGGTGGTGCAGCCCTGCTTCACCGTAACCCCGTTGGCGCCCAGAAACGCCTTTGTAAAATGGTAACGCTCCAGAAAGGCCAGCGCCTCCGCCCCGATGATGGCCTCGGTGCCCAGCTTAAGCTGGCCGCCCACCACGGTCACCTGCCGGCCCAGCTCGCTCAGCCGTTTGGCGCAGGCAATGCTGGTGGTGACAAAGCCGGCCCGGGATGCCCCCAGATAGTTGGCCATGGCCAGTACCGTGGTCCCCGCGTCCAGGAACACAAAGTCATCGTCGTTGACCTGGGCGGCTGCGTAGCGCCCAATGGCATCCTTTTCCTCCACATAGAGCTGTGCCTTTGTGGTCAGGTCGCGTTCCTCCGTGGAAAAATTCCCCCGCAACGCCACCGCGCCGCCGTGCACCTTGTTCAGCCGCCCCTGCTGGTGCAGCTGCGTCAGGTCCCGCCGGATGGTGGCCTCCGACGCTCCGGTGGCCTGGCACAACTGGGCCACGCTGGCCGCGCCCTGCTGTTCGATTAGCGTTAAAATGGCCACCGCCCGTTCCTCCGCCAACATGTACGTCCGCCCCCCTTGATTGGTTTTGACGCTATCTCTCATACCACTCTAGTATAACCCTATATCTCATTCAAAATCAATTATTTTCAATCATTTTTGATCAGTCGTTTCGCCGAAAATTTCGTTCTATTTTTG
The DNA here is from genome assembly GCA_944387095.1 of uncultured Oscillospiraceae bacterium. Taxonomy (GTDB): domain Bacteria; phylum Bacillota; class Clostridia; order Oscillospirales; family Oscillospiraceae; genus Enterenecus. The sequence continues at coordinate 37,440 of CALXDP010000005.1, read as the reverse complement.
TGCAATCTGTTGTTTCTCTGTCAGATCTCTCCAAACCGTCCAGGCAGATCCGGCCCATCCGCTTGCCGTCGTTCTGCTCCCCGACCCAAATCCCAGCCGGGATCCATCTGCGTGGTGGCCTCTATGCTCCGTAAACATGCGGGGGCGCCGCAATCCAACTGGATTGCGGCGCCCCCGCGCCTTTCCTCTTCCTCAAGGCGGCTGCCCCGAAGGTCAGCTCAGCTCGAACATTCCATGGTAGAGCTGGTAATACTCCCCCTTTTGGGCCAGCAGCTCCTCGTGGTTCCCCCGTTCCACCACCTGGCCCCGCTCCAGCACCAGAATGGCATCGGCATTGCGCACGGTGGACAGCCGGTGGGCGATGACAAACACCGTGCGCCCTTCCATGAGCTGATCCATCCCCTTTTCGATCAACGCCTCTGTCCGTGTGTCAATGGAGGATGTGGCCTCATCCAGGATCAATACCGGCGGATCCGCCACCGCCGCCCGGGCGATGGCCAGAAGCTGCCGCTGCCCCTGGGACAGGTTGGCCCCGTCCGCGGTCACCATGGTATCATACCCCTGGGGCAGCCGGCGGATGAAAGAGTCCGCATTGGCGATGCGGGCCGCCTTCTCGATCTCCTCCTGGGTGGCGTCCAGCTTGCCGAAGCGGATGTTGTCCGCGATGGTTCCGGTGAACAGGTGGGTGTCCTGAAGCACAATACCCAAACTGCGGCGCAAAGCATCCTTCCGGATGTCCTTTACGTCGATGCCGTCGTAGAGCACCCGTCCCCCCTGCACGTCATAGAAGCGGTTGATCAGGTTGGTGATGGTGGTCTTGCCCGCGCCAGTGGAGCCCACAAAGGCGATTTTCTGCCCCGGCTTGGCAAAGAGGCTGACATCCCGAAGAATGGGGTGGCCCGGCGCGTAGCCAAAGGTCACATGTTCAAAGCGCACATCGCCCCGCAGGGGCGTCAGGGCGCCGTCCGGTCCTTTCCAGGCCCATCGCCCCGTCTTTTCCTCACAGAGGATTAGTGATCCGTTTTCCTCCCGCACGCGGACCAGGTCTGTCTCTCCCTCGTCCACCTCGGGAGGCTGGTCCATGACCTCAAACACCCGCTCCGCCCCCGCAAGGGCGGCCAGCAGAAAATTGCTCTGCTGGGTAAACTGGTTGATGGGCAAGGCCGCCTGCCGCACAAAGACCAGGTAACTGGCCAGGCTGCCCACATCAGTCATCCCCTGAATGGCCATGATGCCGCCCAGCACCGCCACGATGGCGTAGTTGAGGTAGGAGATGGTGACCACTGCCGGCACCATGGTGGCCGCATAGCTCTGGGCGCCGGTGCCCGCCTGGCGCAGGGCCTCGTTCTTTTCCCGAAACCTCTGCAGGCTCTCCTGCTCGTGGTTGAATACCTTCACCACTTTTTGTCCCGCGGTGACCTCCTCGATGAATCCATCCAGGTCTCCCAGGCTGGCCTGCTGCCTGGTATAATAGGCCTTGGAGTGCTTGCCGCTGAAGCGGATATAGAGAAACATGACGATATAACAGACCACTACCACCAGGCTCAGCCGCCAGTTTAGGATAAACAGAATCACCAGCGTGCCCACCATTTGGATAAAGCTCTGGATCACCATGGCAAAACTGTTGTTCATGGCGTCGGAGATGGTGTCCACGTCATTGGCGAAGTAGCTCATCACATCGCCGTGGCGGTGGGTGTCGAAGAACTGCAGCGGTAGGGTCTGCAAATGGGCGAACAGGTCCCGGCGGATGTCGTAAAGCACCTTTTGGGCCGCCTTCACCATGGTCTGGGTATAGCCCAGGGCCGCCAGAGCCCCGACCCCATAAATGGCCGCCGTCACTGCCACCCCCAAGACCAGATCCCGCAGGTCCCCTGTCTCCAGCGTATTGACCACCGGGCGGATCATATAGGTCCCCAGCAGGTTGGCCAGGGCGCTGATGCTCACCAACACCGCCACCGCCAGCAGGAGGAATTTGTGCCGTCCCATGTAAGACAGCAGGGTGTGAAGGGTATACCTCATATTTTGGGGTTTTTTCCCACTAAGCTGCCGGGCCGCCATCGCTCTGACCCCCCTTCATCTGAGATGTGTAGATCTCCTGGTAAATGGGATCGGAGGCCAGCAGGCTCTCATGGGTGCCCACCGCGTGGACTTTCCCATCCTCCAGGATGATGATCTGGTCGCTGTCCATCACAGAGGTCACCCGCTGGGCAATGATAATCTTGGTCAGATCTGTCAGCTTGGCCAGCTCTGAGCGGATCTTCCCCTCCGTAGTGGTGTCCACCGCGCTGGTGGAGTCGTCAAAGATCAGCACCTTGGGTCGCTTGAGCAGCGTTCTGGCGATGCACAGCCGCTGCTTCTGCCCGCCGGAGACGTTGACACCCCCCTGTCCCAGGTCGGTGTCCAGCCCCTTGGGCATCCGCTCCAAAAACTCATCGGCGCAGGCGGTCCGGCAGGCCGCCCACAGGGTCTCGTCATCCGCCTGTGGGTCTCCCCATTGCAGGTTCTCCCGCACCGTGCCGGAAAAGAGCACATTTTTTTGCAGCACAATGCCCACCGCGTCCCGCAAAACCTGCAGATCATACTCCCGCACGTCCCGGCCCCCCACCTTTACGACCCCTTCGCTCACATCATACAGCCGGGGAATCAGCTGAACCAGCGTAGTCTTGGCTGAGCCGGTACCCCCCAGGATACCCACCGTCTGCCCCGCCTTGATGTGGAGGTTTACCCCGGACAGGGCGTACTCCCTGGCGCCGGCATGGTATTTGAAGGACACATTTTCGAACTCCACGCTGCCATCCGGCACTTCAGCCGCCCCATTTTCCGGGGAGCGCAGCGCGATCTCCTCGTCCAGAACCTCTCCGATGCGGCGGGCGCTGGCCAGGGACCGGGTGAGCAGCAGGAACACATTGGCGATCATCATCAGGGAGTTCATCACCTGCAGCACATAGCTGAATACCCCCGTCAGATCTCCCACCTGCAAGGTGCCTCCCAGCACCATGTTCCCGCCAAACCACATCAGCAGCACGCTGGCGGCGTACATCGTCACCTGAAAGGCCGGCAAATTCAACACCGCGTAGTGAAACGTCTTCTGGCTGGTCGCCATCAGTTCGGCGTTGACCGTCTCAAATTTCTCCTCCTCATACTCGCCCCGGACGAAGGCCTTCACCGCCCGGATGGCGGTCAGCCCCTCCTGCACCACATGGTTCAGCCGGTCCATGGCCCGCTGCAGCCGGCCATACATGGGCGCAATCTTTCCCACGATGCCCAGTAGAATCACCGCCAGGATTGGAATACATACGAAAAAGACCAGAGCCAGCTCCGCATTGAGCCAGAGGGACAGCCCCACCCCCAGCACCAGCATCACCGGCCCTCGGACCATGGGGCGCAGCCCGCCGCTGACGGCGTTTTGAAGCACGGTGACATCGGTGGTCATGCGGGTGACCAGGGAGGCGGTCTCAAACCGGTCCAGGTTGGAAAAGGCATACCGCTGCACCTGTTCAAACTGCGCCTGGCGGATGCGGGCGCCCCAGCCATAGGCCCCCCGGGCGGAAAACCGGGCGTAGAGCAGTCCGGTGAGCAGGGCCAGCAGGGCGCACACCCCCATTTGGCCCCCTTTGTGCAGGATGTAGGGAACATCCCGGTTTGCCACCCCCACGTCGATGATATCCGCCATAATCACCGGGATGACCATTTCAAAGGCGCTCTCCACCAGCACCATCAGCGCGCCGATGACCATATCCTTCCGATATGGCCCCAGATAGCGCAGCAGGCGCGCAAAATCTCTCACGGCTTCTCCCTCCCCGTTTCCTCCTGGATATTCTGATAGGCCCGGACCAGGTAATCCGAAAACCGGAGCTTCTCCTCCGGCGTAAATCCCCGCAGCATGATTTCCTCCACCTCACGGCACTGCTCCTGCCACCGCTCACCGGCCTGGCGCCCCCGTTCCGTCACCTCCACCAAATCCCGGCGGCGGTTCTGCTCATCGGTTTTTCGAAGGACAAAGCCCCCTTTTTCCAGGCTGTCGATCATCCGGGATACGTTGGCCGGATCCACATCAAAATAGTCGGCCAGCTGCTTTTGATGGCAGGGGCCGTGGGCAGACAGGTACACCAACAGCTTGGGCTGCCCCGCACCCACGCCCAGCTTCTGCAGATTGGACCGCACCCATTTGCGCTGGATGTGGAAGGCCCGGTAGAGCAGGATATGGAATGAGCGCTCCATCCTAAATCCCCCTATTATTTGATATATCAATGATTGTCTTATCAACGGAACTCAATATAGAACAACCGACCTGCCTTGTCAAGATGTTTCCCAGGAAAAACGCGCGACAGGCGGAAGGTTTGACCTCCCACCTGTCGCGTGTTTGCTGCTTTCATCTTTTCGATTGTCTGGGCCAGACCCTTTTCCGGTATCCCCCCGTTTCAGCAGCTTTAGGCCTGCTCGTTCAGAGACTCCACCAGGGCGTTGGCCAAGTTATCCAGCTCAATGGCCTTATCCGCATGAAGCGCGGAGGCCAGGGACAGCCGCTCGTTGAGCACCGTCATGTTCTTGAGCTCCTCGTCGATGAACTTCTCCATCAGGTCGCCGGACTTGCAGGCCCAGGAGCCGTTCTCAATGATGGCAAAGGTGCGGTTCTGGAGGTTCAGCGCCTTCATATCCTCCAGGTAGCTCTTCATCACCGGGTAAATCCCCAGGTTGTAGGTCACCGAGGCCAGCACGATATGGCTGTACTTGAAGGTCTCGGAGATCAGGTAAGACACATGGGTGTTGGACACATCGTACACCGCCACGTCGGTGACACCCTTTTCGCACAGCTTGGAGGCCAGGGCCTGGGCGGCGGCCTCGGTATTGCCGTACATAGAGGCGTAGGCAATCATAACGCCCTTCACCTCTGGCTCGTAGCGGCTCCACTTGTCATACTTCTCCACGAAGTAGCCCAGATCCTTGCGCCACACGGGACCATGGAGGGGACAAATGTACTTGATCTGGTCCAGGATGCCGCCGGCCTTTTTCAGCAGCAGCTGGATGTGGGGGCCGTACTTGCCCACGATGTTGGTCAGATAGCGGCGGGCCTCGTCGATCCAGTCCCGGTCAAAGTTCACCTCGTCGGCGAACAGCTTGCCGTCCAGGGCGATGAAGGAGCCAAAGGCGTCGGCGGAGAAGAGCACGCCGTTGGTCACATCGAAGGTGACCATGGCCTCGGGCCAGTGGACCATGGGGGCGCCCACGAAGGTGACGGTGTGGTCGCCGAAGGTAAAGGTGTCGCCCTCCTTCACCTCAATGCACTCATGGCCGTCCACATGGAAGCCAAACTGGCGCATGAACATGAAGGCCTTCTCGGTGGAGATCACCTTCACCTTGGGATAGCGCAGCAGGATCTCCTCGATGCAGGCGCCGTGGTCGGGCTCCATGTGGTTGATGACCAGGTAATCCAGCGCCTTGCCTTCCAGCAGGTACTCCACATTTTCCATCAGCTGGCGGCACACAGACCAGTCCACGGTGTCAAAGAGCACGGACTTCTTGTCCAACAGCAGATAGGCGTTGTAGCTCACTCCCTTGGGAATGGGATGGATGTTTTCAAACAGGGCCAGCCGGTGGTCGTTGGCGCCCACCCAGTAGAGGTTATCAGTGACAGTTCTCACGCAATGCATGGTTCAGTCCTCCTTTTCAAATCTTCCGTGGCCAGCGGCCGTTACGCTTCAATGAACTGGTCCTTGGCCTCGGCGCACTCGGGGCACACCCAGTCCTCAGGCAGCTTCTCAAACAGGGTGCCGGCCGCAATCTCCCCGTCCGGATCGCCCAGCTCAGGCACATACTCGTAGCCACAGCCACCGCAGACATACCGCTTGCCGATGGGCTCTTCCTTGGGCGGGCGGGGCCGCTTCATCTTCACCATGGGGGGCGCGGGCTGCTTCTCCCCGGTATCCAGAGCGGCGGTGAGCAGGGGCAGGATCTCCTCCACCTCGCCCACGATGCCGTAGTCACAGTTCTTAAAGATGGCCGCGCCAGGGTTCTTGTTGATGGCCACGATGGTGGACGCGTCCTTGATCCCCTTCAGGTGCTGCACCGCACCGGAGATGCCACAGGCGATGTACAGGTTGCCGGTAAACTTCTGGCCGGACATGCCCACATAGCGGTTCAGGGGCACATACTTCAGCGTCTCGGCCACCGGGCGGGAGGAGCCCACAGCGGCGCCGGCGGCCCGGGCCAGATCCTCAATGAGGATCATGTTCTCCTCGTCGCCGATGCCCTTACCGGCGGAGACCACCCGCTCGGCCTGGGCAATGGGGGTATCCACGGGAATGCCCACGGTGAAGTCGTGCCCGTCCTTCTTCAGGTGCTCCACCAGAGCGGCCACCTGCTCGGCGGGGCCGCCGTCCCGCAGGATCATCTTCTTGCGCACGCCGGTGATGGGCGCGGGCTTCTTGGGCCGGCTGGAGGAGCCGCTCTCGCTCTTGGGGGGCTTGCCCATGATGTGGGAGGAAATAACCACCCGCTGGATCTCGTTGGTGCCCTCGTAAATGGTGGTGATCTTAGCGTCCCGGTAGGCGCGCTCCACCTCCATGCCCTTCATGTAGCCCGCGCCGCCGAAGATCTGCAGCGCGTCGTTGGTCACCTCCAGGGCGATGTCGGAGGCATACATCTTGGCCATGGCCGACTCCATGCCGTAGGGGACATGGTTTTCCTTGAGCTCGGCGGCAGAATAGACCAGGAACCGGGCGCAGCGCAGCTTGGTGGCCATATCCGCCAGCTTGAAGGAGATGGTCTGCTGGAAGCCGATGGGCTTGCCGAACTGGATGCGCTCCTTGGCATACTCCACGGCGTTCTCGTAAGCCCCCTGGGCAATGCCCAGAGCCTGGGACGCGATGCCGATACGGCCGCCGTCCAGGGTGGCCATGGCGATCTTAAAACCCTCACCTTCCTTGCCCAGCAGGTTCTCCTTGGGCACCTCCACGTTGTCGAAGATCAGCTCTGCGGTGGAGGAGGAACGGATACCCAGCTTGTCGTAGTGGTCACCGAAATAGAAGCCCTTCCAACCCTTCTCCACGATGAAGGCGCTGATGCCCCGGGTGCCGATGTCCGGCGTGGTCACCGCGAATACCACATAGGTATCCGCCTTGGGGGCGTTGGTGATGAAGATCTTGCCGCCGTTGAGGATGTAATGGTCCCCCTTGAGCACCGCGGTGGTCTCCGTCCCGCCCGCGTCGGAGCCGGCGTTGGGCTCCGTCAGGCCGAAGGCGCCGATCTTCTCGCCCCGGGCCAGCGGGGCCAGGTACTTCTGTTTCTGCTCCTCGGTGCCAAAGGCGAAAATGGGCCAGGAGCCCAGGGACACATGGGCGGACAGGATAACGCCTACACCGCCGTCCACCCGGGACAGCTCCTCCACCGCAATGGCGTAGCTCAGTGCGTCCAGCCCGGCGCCCCCATACTCCTTGGGATAGGGGATGCCCATAAAGCCCATCTGGCCCATCTTGCGCACCACATCGTCGGGGAACTCATTGTTCTGGTCCAGCTGGAACGCGATAGGCTTGATCTCTTCCTCCGCAAACGCGCGGATTTTGGCCCGCAGTTCTTCGTGGGCCGGCGTAGTTTGGAATAACATGGTGGTACCTCCTTCTAATGTTGATCTTTGTCGTCCAAATTAAAGGTAAAAAACAGGGTGGTGCTCACCTCCCCGTCAGAATCGCCCGCAGACTGTGGGACCGGAGTTCCTGATTCAAAGTCTCCTGGATCTCCATCAGATTGTAGTGAACCTTACAGCCCTGGTGGCAATCTCGCCAGGGACACTGGAACTTTGGATCCATGCAGGAACTCAGTTCACTTCGCTCTCCGGTGGCCATCATCAGATCGTAGAGGCTGACCTTGGATAGGTCCGCCGCCAGCCGGCAGCCGCCCGCAGTCCCTCGGATCACCTCGATCAGTTTGGCCTTTTCCAGCTTTTTCAGGATCTTATAGGCAAACGCCTGGGGCAGGAATTCCGCCTTTGAGATCTGGCCGACGGTATGCAGCTCCCCGTCTGTCAGCGCGCGCAGAATACGCAGCGCATAGTCCGTCTCCCTGGTGATCATCATCGTGCATCTCTCCCGCCTTTCGGTTGCTACTAGCATAGCAATTTAGACGGTGGCCGTCAAGTATTCGGAGAGACCCTTTCTAAACTTTGGCACAACCTCACAAATTCCTATGGCCGCTTTTGAGAAAAATCACCGACCCCTTTCCTCGTCTGGCCGGGCTCTCCCTCCCTTGCTGGGCCGTTTCCCGCAGGCTTGCCCCTTTATCTTGTCATCTTGTTGCCCAATTTCCACTGTTTGTCAATATCCAAGTCCCACATTCTGGCCGGCGGCCCCCTTTTGCGCCGTCTCCGTTTCCGCTTCTCCCTTTCCGCCCCCTCTGCGGCCATGCGGGCTGTACCGGGTGTGGCGGCCTCACGCCATTTCTGCGACAGATATTCTGCACAAAAGCCCAAAGAGAGATCCCCCGGCTGAGCCGGAGGATCTCCCTCGGTTTTCCTCTCATTTTTTAATCCTCATACTGGAAAAAGCTATTTTCGTTCAGAAACGCTTCCGCCTTATGGATCTGCTCCGTCGCGTCTGTGCCGTCCTCCAGCACAACCTGTCCCGGAATGCACAGATCCTCCTTGCGAAGGCCGTGCTTTGCCTTTTCCGCTGAAAAATAGTTGTGCTCGGCGGCGAAGGTGGGCACAGGCTGGAGCATACAGCTGTTGTAGGCGTCCAGGATCGCGGCGGCGGAGACACCCCTGGGATTGATGGCCTCATATTTGGAAAAGTCCGCGGTTTTGGCCGGGCCGCTTTTCCGGTACATACGCCCCGCCTGTTTCACGATTTCCGTCTCCCGGGCGCTCAGTGGCTGGAATGCTTTCATATAGGAGACGTTGTCCTGGACCTGCTCCAGGTTGGACATGCCGGACAGCACCGCCAGCACGCCGTCCAGCCCGGCGGCAAAACGAACCGCCCAGGAGGCGACAGACCAATCCGGGTGTTCCGCTCTCATCAGCGCCTCGGCCTCCTCCGGGACTTTGGCCAGCATACCGCCCTTCACCGGCTCCATGATGATGACCTGTCTGCCGTGCCGGCGGATGACCTCCTGGGCTTCTTCCGCAATGGCAAAGGCGGGCAATTTGCTCGCAAGTCTGAACCGCTCTCTGGGATGGCGCCTGACCAGGCACTCCCGGATCGCCGCCTCGCTGCCGCCGTTGTGATAGACCCAGCTGGTGTCAAAGTAGTCAAAGCCAGACTCCAGGAAGAGATCCACCATTTTGCTCAGCTGCCGGGTGTCAATATCTGTGGGCTGCACCGAACACTGGGGCAGCCGCATCAGCCCAAAGCCCAAATTTCCTTTTCCCACGGTCGTTTCCTCCTCACAGTTTCCCGGCGTTGACGAACATCTCCGCCACGTCCGGCGCGTAATGATCGATGAACTGACTGTGTCCCAGGTCCATCCCCTCCAGCCGATGCAGGTCATCCTCCGTCAGGCTGAAGTCGAACAAATCAAAGTTTTCCTCCATGCGTTCTTTATGGGTGGACTTGGGAACCGCCACCACACCGGATTGCAGAAGAAAGCGCAGATCGACCTGGGCGGCGGTCTTTCCATACTTTTCGCCAATCTCTGTCAGAGTGGGATTTGCGAACAGCTGGTTCTTCCCCTGGGCCAGCGGCGACCAGGCCATGATCTGGGCACCGCGTTGTTTCAAAATGGGCCGGGCAATTTTCTGCTGCTGGAACACGTGTACCTCCAGCTGGTTGACCATGGGCGGAATCTCTACAAAGCTGGCAATATCGATAAATCGGTCCGGCATAAAATTAGACACGCCAATGGCCCGGATTTTTCCCGCCTTGTACGCCTCCTCCATAGCTCGATATGCACCGTAATAGTCGTTAAAAGGCTGGTGGATCAGCATAAGGTCCACATAGTCGGTTTTCAGCTTGCGCAAAGACTGGTCAATGGACGCTTTTGCCTTCTCATAGCCGCCGTTGCTGATCCAGATTTTTGTGGTCAGGAACAGCTGGTCCCGGGGAATGCCACAGGCGGAAACCGCCTCGCCCACGCCCTCCTCGTTGAAATACCCCTGGGCGGTATCGATGCTGCGGTAGCCCACGGCGATGGCGTCCAACACACAGCGCTTGGTATCCTCCACCGGGATTTGAAACACCCCGTAGCCCAGCATGGGCATCTTGACTCCATTCCTCAAAGTTGCGTATTCCATGACAGTTTCCTCCTTGCTGCGGGAAAAGGTTGTTCGTTGCAGGTTCCATTATAGCCTGGGTCCCCTTGACAGGGAATGGCCAGAAATGCTACGATACATTTACCAACAGTAAATGCAAAAGAAGGGGAATGTTGTGTATAGCCAGCAGATCAAAACCTTCCTCTGCGTGGCAGAGCGGGGCAGCTTATCCAAGGCGGCCCAGGACCTGTATGTAACCCCCGCCTCCATTATGAAGCAGATGAACGCACTGGAGGCCCGTTTGGGGCTTGCGCTGCTGCGCCGCACCAACCAGGGCGTTGTGTTGACCGAGGCGGGAACTTACCTCTATCACGCGGCCCGAAAAATTGTAGCCCAGTCAGAGGACGCCGTCCAGAAAGCCAGGGCCATTCAGCATCAGGCGGCAAAGACCATCCGGATCGGCTCCTCCTTTTTGAATCCCGGAACTGTATTGATCGAGTTGTGGAACCGGGTCAGCCCCAATCCCACAGAGTACCGCTTCAAGCTGGTTGGCTATGACGACGACCATCAAAAGATCCTGTCCGTCGTTGCCTCTCTGGGGAAAACCATGGATTTTATGGTGGGCTCTTTCAATTCCCAGCAGATGCTGAACATCAGCCGATTCTATCAGTTGGGTCAATACCGTCTTTGCGTTGCCGTCCCCCGCAATCACCCGCTTGCGTCGAAAGAGCGGCTGTCTCTCAGCGACCTTCATGGAGAACGCCTGATTGTAGTAAAAAGCGGCGATACGCTGCAATTAGACCGCCTGCGGGAACTGCTGAAGATGGCCCATCCGCAAATCATCTTGGAAGACGCCAACTACTTTTATGATCTGGAGACCTTCAATACCTGCGAAGTGACAGGCGCTCTCCTGCTGACACTGGACGCCTGGGCGGGTATCCATCCGGCGCTGGCAACCATACCGGTGGACTGGGATTTCACTGTGCCATACGGCCTGCTGTACGCCCAAGATCCTTCCCCCCAGGCAACGGAATTTCTGGAGCGGCTCCAGACCCTGCTTTCTCACCGTTGATCGACCGGATTGTCTCGCGATACCCCACACGCCAGCCCACATCCTTACCATTTATAAAATAAAAACAGACATCCATCGGGGAAATAAGGCTGCTCCTGGCAAGGGGCTGACTGTGCTGCAAGGGCCCCTATGCCATTGGGGCCGGCCGCTGACCGGGGGACAGCCAGCCCTGCCCCCCCTTCACAGGGGCCGCCTCTTCCTGTCATTGCCAACCCGTTTTCCCCGTGCGGAAAACGGGTTAAAAATTTTTTGATTTCTTTTTTCAGTTTCATTTTTATTTCATGTTGCGCTGGTAGGATAGGACCAACAAAAAGAAAGGAGATCTTCCCCTTATGAATATGAGAAAGAAACTAACCTCCCTTTCCGCCCTGTGCGGGGCCGCTCTGCTCACCCTGACCATCGCCGGCTGCGGCCAGCAAAATGCCCAGGCCGACTACATCGGCCTGGATGCCGCCAAGGCCATCGCCCTGGAGAATGCGGGCATCTCCGAAGCCGCCGCCTCCTTCTCCACCACCGGCTTGGATCGCCAAAACGGCACCGACTTCTACACCATTGATTTCACCGCCAACGGCCAGAACTATGTGTACAGCATCGACGCGCTCACCGGCAGCATCCTCAGCGGCGCACCCGAGTCCGCCAGCCCCGGCAGCAGCGCCAATGCCGCCATTACCGCCCAGCAGGCCCAGGAGATCGCCCTGAATCACACAGGGCTTACCGCAGACCAGGTCACCTTCCTGCGGTGCGCCCTGGACAACGAAGACGGCCGCCAGGTCTATGATGTGGAGTTCTACAACTCCTCCAACTACACCGAGTACGACTATGAGATTGATATTTTGACCGGCGACATCCTCTCCTATGACTTTGATGTAGAGAACTATGTCCGGCCCACCGAAGACACCGGCAACACCGGTACCGGCGACACCAGCACGGGCAACACCAACACGGGTGACACCAGCACCGGCAACACGAATCCCGGAAACACCAATACCGGCAGTTCCAGCTCCGGCAGCTCTGGCAGCTCCAGTTCTGGCAGCTCCGGTAGTTCCAGTTCTGGCAGTTCCAACACTGGCAGCCCCAGTTCCGGCAGCACCACCATCACCGCCGACCGGGCCAAGCAGATCGCCCTAAACCACGCAGGACTCACCACCAGCCAGGTGTCCTTCATCCGCAGCCACCTGGATTGGGAGAATGGCCGCCGGGTCTATGAGGTGGAGTTCTACAACACCTCCAACTATACCGAGTACGACTATGAGATCGACGCGGCCACCGGCACAATCCTCTCCTATGACCACGACGCGGAGTACTATACCCGGCCCAACACCGGCAACTCCGGCAGTTCTGGCAGCTCTGGTAACTCCGGCAGCTCCGGCAGCACCACCATCACCGCCGACCGGGCCAAGCAGATCGCTCTGAGCCACGCCGGACTGTCCTCCAGCCAGGTATCCTTCATTCGCAGCCACCTGGATTGGGATGACGGCCGCCAGGTGTACGAGGTGGAATTCTACAACACCTCCAACTACACCGAGTACGACTATGAGGTCGACGCGTCCACTGGCACAATCCTCTCCTATGACCATGACGCAGAGTACTATACCCGGCCCAGCACCGGCAACTCCGGCAACTCTGGCAGCTCTGGCAACTCCGGCGCTACCATCACTCTGGAGCAGGCCAAGCAAATCGCCCTGGCCAAGGTGCCCGGCGCCACCGATATTCGGATCCACTTGGACCGTGACGACGGCCGGCTGGAGTATGAGGGTTCCATCTATTACGGCTCTTGGGAATATGAGTTCACCATTGACGCCTACACCGGCGCCATCCGGGAGTGGGAGCGGGACTCCATCTACGACTGAATCCCTGGCCCCCAGGCGGTCTTGGCTCTGCCCCGCTGTTTCCTGATACATGAACTGGCTGCCCCGCCTGATGCACGCATTGCTGTAAAAACCGCTTCTGCCCCCTCGGACTTCCGTCCCGAGGGGGCTGATTTTGCGTGCCTACCATCCGCAGCCGCATCCGGCAGCACAACCGCCGTTATGCAAGTTCCCCGCACAATCCTTCATCCTCAAAACTATAGAGGATTTGCCGCAATTTCCGGCAGTTAAGGCCATCTCCACACTATTTTTGTATGATAATTGCACATTTTGCATTTTTATGTCCTCATCCCCCACGATTCCAGCGCATTGCCTTTTTACCAAAAATTATGCCATTCCCTCTCTATTTTTATGGATATCCCCGTGCCGTTTCCAGTTGACGGCCCTATTATTTCACGATATAATGTAATAAAGTTTTCCATTGGGCAGCCAGTTTGCCCATTTCTCATATGCAGAATTTATATCCAAAAATTCGTTTCAGAGAGAGGGGATACTTCCTGTGATCAAGTTAACTCATATCGACAAATTTTTCGGTAACCTGCACGTTTTGAAAGATGTAAATCTCCAAGTTGCAGAAGGGGAGAAGCTCGTCATCATCGGCCCCTCCGGCTCCGGCAAGAGCACCACGGTGCGCTGCATGAATTTTCTGGAGGAGCCCACCTCCGGCGAGGTGTACATCAACGGAGTGCAGCTCACCCACAAAAACAAAACGGAGATTGTGCGCAACTCCACCGCCATGGTGTTTCAGCAGTTCAACCTCTATCCCCATATGACGGTGCTGGAAAACCTAACCCTGGCCCCCATCAAACTTCAGAAGGTGCCCAAGGCGGAGGCAGTGGAGCGGGCCTATAAGTATCTGGACATCGTGGGGCTGCGGGAAAAGGCGGACAACTATCCCGCCACCCTCTCCGGCGGCCAGCAGCAGCGGGTGGCCATTGCCCGGGCCCTGTGCTCCCGGGCCAAGATCATCCTGTTTGACGAACCCACCTCCGCCCTGGACCCGGAGACAGTCCAGGAGGTGCTGGACGTGATGATCCGCCTGGCCAGCGAAAAGAACATCACCATGGTCATTGTCACCCATGAGATGGGCTTCGCCCGCCAGGTGGCCGACCGGGTCATCTTCATGGATCACGGCCGCATCGTGGAGGAAGGCCCCCCCGAACATTTCTTTACCAATCCCACCGAGGAGCGCACCAAGGCCTTCCTGAGCAAGATCTTGCGCTGACCCCGCATGCAGCGGCGCGGTGGGCGCCTGCAAGAATATATTTTGTCAGTTTATTTGGAAATGGAGGACTCTATGATGAAGAATTGGAAGAAACTGCTGGCCGCTCTTTTGGCCGGTGCCATGTGCTTTGCCTTTGCCGCCTGCGGGAACGACAGCGGTGCCACATCCGATCCCGGCGCCCAGGGCAGCCAAACGTCCGGAGAGGACCTGCCCGCCGACGTCCAGGCCATCGTGGACCGGGGCGTGCTGCGGGTGGGAGTCAAGACCGACGTGCCCGGCTTCGGCTATCAGGATGTGCTGACGGAGGAATACTCCGGCATGGAGATCGATCTGGCCCGCAAGATCGCGGAAACCCTGGGCGTTGACAACGTGGAGTTCACTGCCGTCACCGCCGCCACTCGGGGCCAGCTGCTGGACTCCGGCGACATCGACATGGTCATCGCCACCTTTACGATCAAGCCCGACCGTCTGGAGAGCTGGAACTTCACCACCCCCTATTACACCGACGCGGTTTCCCTGTTGGTCAAAAAGGACAGCGGTATCGCCGACTTTGCTGATCTGGAGGGCAAGGTCATCGGCGTATCCACCGGCTCCACCTCTATGGAGGCCCTCATCGCCGCCGCGGGGGAGGCCGGCGTCACCCTGACTCAGGGGGCCAACTTCGCTGAGTACGCCACCTATCCCGAGATCAAGACCGCCCTGGACGCCGGCCGTGTGGACGCCTTCTGTGTGGACGGCTCCATCCTGTCCGGCTATCTGGATGACAGCGTGGAAATCCTGGACTCCATCAAGTTTTCTCCCCAGGAATACGGCATTGCCACCAAGCTGTCCAACACCGGCCTGGCCGAGTACCTGGACAATTTGATTGCCACCTGGCTGGAGGACGGCACCATTGACCAGATGATTGCGGACAACGGCGTGGCCGCTTCTTTCCAGGGCTGAGTTCATCCGGTCTCCGCAGCCCCTGCACTGAAGGGCTGGAGGAGAGATGATTATCCTACTTGACCCATTCTGCTTCGGGGCCGGAGCTGCCGCTCCGGCTCCGTCAGGGGCACCCCGCCCAAACGGCGGGATGTCCCTGACGGAGGGTATCACGCCCCGGTAAAGGAGGCTCTTCTATGCTTGAACAAATCCTGACCCCCTGGCGGTGGCAGAACCTGTTTACCCAGTGGCCCGCCCTGCTGCAGGCCTTCCTCACCACGCTGGTGGCGTCGGTCCTGGCCTTGATTCTGGCCCTGCTGCTGGGTGTAATTTTTGGGCTCATGTCCACCTCCCACCACCGCCTGCCCCGGGCCATCGCCCGGATCTACGTGGAGTTCTTCCAGAACACCCCGCTGATGATTCAGCTGTTCTTCGTGTTCTTCGCCCTGCCCTATGCGGGGATCTCCCTGCCCTCCTTCACCTGCGGCGTGCTGTGCGTAGGCGTCTACACCGGCGCCTATATCTCCGAGGTGGTCCGGGCCGGTATCCAGTCCATCCCCCAGGGCCAGTTTGAGGCCGCTTATTCCCAGGGCTTCACCTATCTGCAGACCATGCTGCTCATCATCCTGCCCCAGACGGTGAAGATCATTCTGCCCCCGCTGGTCAACCAGTGCGTCAACCTGATCAAAAACACCTCGGTACTGGCCATGATTGCCGGGGGAGACCTGATGTATGTGGCCAACAACTGGGCCACCAACGGTAACGCCAGCTATGGCCCGGCCTATCTCATCAGCGGGGTCCTCTATTTCTTACTGTGCTTCCCTCTGTCCACCTGGGCCCGACGGTATGAGGAGAAGCTGAAGCAGCAGGACATTCAAAAGCCCGCTGCCGGAAAGGAGGTCGCGGCATAATGCTGGACTATTTAAGCGGCCTGTTCACCCCCACCATCCTGCTCTATCTGCTGCGGGGCTTTGCCATTACACTGCGGGTGGCCGTCATCGCCATTCTGCTCTCCATCGTGTTCGGCGCCATTCTGGGCCTGATCCGGTCTTATGCCCCCAAGCCCCTGCGGATGCTGGCGGGAGCCTATATCGAATGGTTCCGCAATACCCCCAACCTGCTTTGGGTGATGGTGTGCTTTATCGCCGCGCCCCTGCCCAGTGACTGGGCCCGCTGCACCATGGCCTATGTCCTATTTACCTCCGCCATGATGGCCGAGATCATCCGGGGCGGACTGAACGCCATCCCCAAGGGACAGTTTGAGGCCGCCCACTCCCAGGGTTTTACCATGGTGGGCGCTCTGTGGTATATCATCCTGCCTCAGTGTTTCCGGCGCATTGTCCCCACCATGCTCAGCCAGATCATCACTGTGGTGAAGGACACCTCTTTCATGGCCCAGGTGGCGGTGGCCGAGCTGCTCTTCCGTACCAAGAACCTGATGAGTATCTTCTACAACGTGGTGGGCCGGCAGATTACCGCGCCTGACGTGTTCCTCCTGTTCGGCTTTGCCATGCTGCTGTATTTCGCGGTGAACTTCACGCTGTCCTGCATCGTGCGCTACCTCCAAAAGCGCAACCATGCCGGGGCACAGGCCAGATAAGTCATACTGCCAGATGCGAAAAAAGTGCTCCTCCCAGCCTGTTAGGACAGGCTGGGAGGAGCACTTTTCTATTGCTTTCGGGGGAAGGAAAGGGCGCAGGCTCTCTCACCCCCAGGAAACCAGCGCAAGCCCATTCTCCTGGCTCCACTCCACCCGGTAGAGCTGTCCCCGCCGGGTCCCCTGGGGCAGCCGTTCCAACAGGGAGTCCTCACACTCCATAAGGTAGAGATAGCCGCAGTGATTTGCCTGAATGGCCGCCAGCAGGGCGGCATAGTCCGCCTCGCCCCCCTGGTTTAGATAGATGTCGGAGAAGGACACCGGCGAAGCGGCATTGACCACGATGGGGTTCATCGCCTCCCGGGTGAGCACCAGCAGCACCCGGGCCCCGCTCTCCCAGTAGGGGACGGCCGCAGCGGCGTCGAGGAATGCCTGGTAGGTGGAGACATAACGGCTTCGATTTTCTATCCGAACCGCGTCCAGTTCGTCGTAGAAAAACCTGCGGTACGCCTCATGATAGCTGGTGCAGCTCAGCAGAATCAGGGCCGCCATCCCGCCCAGAATCCATTGCCGGCCTGCCTTTAGGCGGCGCAGATCCGCACCCGGAGCCGTGCCTGCGGCAAGGGACGCCAACAGCATCAAAAGTCCCGTATTCGCCGGCTCGCAGTACCGGCTCATCAGGGTGACCGCGTTCACCGGCTCCAGGTACTGAGTCTCATCGTAAAACATGGTCAGCTGCCCGATGGACACCACAAAGTAGATCAGACCGCTGATCCCCAGGATATAGAGCAGCAGCCGCTTCCCCTTCCCCTGGGGCACCACCCCCAGCCGCCACAGCAGCAGGGCGGCGCACACCAGCAGCACCAGAATGGCAAAGGGGGACAGGTCGATGGCCAGGGTGTTCTCCCGGTGAACGGGAGTGGCAAAAAAGGCCTGGAGATAGGACCGGATGTACCCCCGGGTCACCGGGGCGTCCAGAAAGGTCCCGTTGGCCAGCTCACCCAGCCGGTCCATGATCCGGTCCAAGAGACCGCCGGCCAGGTATCCGCTGCGCTCCATCACCCGGCAGTAGACCGACCAGCTCTGGGCCAGCAGGACTGGGACGGCGAACAGCACAGCGCAGAAGCGGTACTCCCGCTTCTCCCGCAGCCACCACAGCAGGAAGAATAGCCCGGCCAGCACGCTCCACAGCAGTCCGATGCCCTTCATCAGCGCCAGGCACCCCGCCGCAATCACCAGCTGCGCCTTCCAGAACCACAGCTGCTGCGCCGGGCGGGCCACCATTTTCCCCAGGAGCATGCCGAACAGGACGGCCATGATGGGCTCCACATAGATGGACCGGTAGATCGCCGAGCTGCACACCCCCGGCACACACAGGGCACAGACCGGGATCAGCAGCCAGGTGAACGCCCGCCCCTTGGGGTAGCGGCCGCGGAACACGGCGGCCGCGGAGAAGAGCATCAGTCCGCTGAAGATGAAGTATCCGAAGAAAATAAACTGCTCCTGATAGCTTCCAAACAGGTGGACAAACCACCACATGATCAGCTGGAACATGGGACTGTAATCCCCGAACCCCGGCGCCACATTGCTGTATTTGGCGGCAAAGCCCTCCCGGTAGTATAAGCTCTTGATGTCCGGCCCCCAGAAATTGTAGGCATCCCACTCCAGGATCTGCTCGCCCCGCAGGCACAGGCACATCACCGCCAGCAGCAGAATACAGCCCCATAGATAGGGGTCCCACAGCTGCCGCTTTAACTCCTGCCCAATGACCTTACCGCCGCCCTTCCGGACCATCCAGAGGGCACAGCCCGCCCCGGACAAAATCAGGATCCAGTCGATCAGCCCCATCAGCCCAAAGAAGGCCAAGACATAGAGGACCAGCCCTATGGCACACAGCAGATACGGGGCCAGCTCCACCGGCGTCTGCCGGGTGTGCCAGGCCAGGGCAAACAGGATGCAGAACAGGCCCAGCAGGGATACTATGGCCATCTTGCCCGCCCCTTTCAGCCGGTTTCGCCGGCTTCCTCCCGGAAGATAAACCGGCGCTGGATCCAGTAGTTGACCACAAACAGGACCACGTCCACCAGTGCCTTGGTCAGGGTCAGCGGCAGGGGCAGAACCTGCAGCACCGTGACCGCGCCGCCGCTGACCAGCATCACGCACACCCACAGCAGCAGGTACTTCCAGAACTGGCTGCGCTTGCGCCTGCGCACCTGAAAGCTCCAGACCTGGTTGAGCTTGAAGTTCACATAGCCGGAGGCGCAGCGGGCCAGGATGGTGGATGTCATAATCCCCAGCCGCAGGGAGAACAGGGCGAAGAGCAGCAGGTCCAGCGCACAGCCGATCAGGGAGGAGGCGGCGTACTTCAACGGCCTCTGATAGATCCGCGCGCTGTCCACCACCGTGCGGAAATGAGACCCCCGGTTGTTGTCCTCATACACCGTCTGGATGGGGATCATCTCCATGGGATAGCGGGCGGCCACCACATCGGTGAGCATATTGGTCTCATACTCATACCGCTCTCCCGGCAGCGCCAGCAGCCGGGAGAATAGCTCCCGGGGCAGCCCTCGCAGCCCTGTCTGGGTGTCCGGACAATCCAGGCCGGTGGACAGGCGCAGGAAAAAGGATGTAATCCGGTTGCCCATCCGGGATTTCCAGGGCACCTGATCTTGGGAGAAATCCCGGATGCCCATCACAAAGGGATGGCCCGCTCCGGACAGGGCCTGGGCCACCCGCCGGATATCCTCGGGCAGGTGCTGTCCGTCCCCGTCTGCCGTGACCACGCCGGTGAGCGCGGGAAACCGCTCCAACGCCGTACGGATGCCGGTTTTCAGGGCCGCTCCCTTCCCCTGGTTGACGGCGTGCCGGGCCACCACCGCCCCCAGCGCCTGCACCTCCTCAAAGATCCCGGCGTAGGAGGGCCCGGAGCCGTCATCCACCACCACGATGTCCCGCAGCCCTTCCTCCAGACAGCCCCGGACCACTTCGGTCAGGTGCCGATCTGGGTTCAGCGACGGGATCAAAACTACCGCACTCATTGGCTCCCCCCTTCCGGACGCCGGAGGCCTCAGTCTCCGGCCTGTGAGATGTCAACGGCGAGATAGGACGGGAAGGGGATGGGCTCGTCCTTCCCGTACTCCAAAAGGAGGTTGGGCCCATTCTCCTCCACCTCTTCAAACCCCGCCAGCTTATAGGTGATATACATGATCCGGTTGTGTTCCGTCTCGAAAAACTCCGCCTGCAGCTTCTTCCCCTCCGCCCGGGCCAACTGGGTGGCGTAGGCCAGAAGGGCCGAGCCGATTCCCCGGGTCATCACCCGGCAGGACACGATGAGCAGCTTCAGGCGCAGGGCGCGCTCCTGCCTTTCCAGCAGCAGCAGGCCCACCTTGCCGCTGTCCCCGTAGTTGTCCCGGAGCCCGCAGATACAAAAGATGTGATCCGGCGACCGGGACAGGGTCAGCAGCTCCTCATACGAGTAGGTGTACCCCGTGGAGTTGAGCTGATGGGTGCGCACCGTCAGCTCCTCCACCCGCCGCAGATCCGCCTCCGTCACCCGGGAGATCTCCATGCGCATGTTCAGCGTGGCCAAAAATTCCTCCGCGCTCCCCCCGAAGGACTGCTCCGCCGCCTGACGGTTGAGATCCGCCTGATACATCTTCCGGCGGTTGGCGGAATCCTGGGTAATAAACCGCACGGAAAACTCCGGCAGGCCGGTCAGCCCCGCCGCCTGGTCCGCGTCATAGGCGCGCACATTGGGATGGGCAAAGCGCACCTCGTCCCGCTCAAAGGGGTTGTCGTCCACAAAGGCCACCGCCTCCGGCTTGAGGTTCAGGGTGGTCAGGATCGTCTGCACCGAGCCGGATTTGTGGTCCCAGGAGATCTGCGGGCACAGGAAATAGTCGGCCAGGCCGAACTCCTCCAACTTTTTCATGGCGCTGGAGGCGTCATTCTTGGAGGCGATGGACTGGATGATCCCCCGCCGGTCCAGCTCCCGGATGGTGTCCGCTACGCCGGGGCGCAGTGCTCCCGCGCCCCCCTCGGATAAGGTGCCCTCCCACACGGTGCCGTCCAGATCCCAAATCACACATTTGACCTGGGTGGCTTTATCCGCCATGCCGGTCACCTCCCGCCGCTCAGGCGCTGCTGCACCAGTTCAGCCATGGCGTTGATGGTGTGGAAGTTGGCCTCTGTGATGTCCTTGCGGCCCAGTTTGATGCGGAATTCCTTCTCAATGAACTGGACGATCTGAAGGGCAAACAGGGAGGTGATATATTTGCTCTTGAACAGCTCGGTGTCATACTCCAGCCCGTCCGCTTTTTTCAGCTTGGTGAGAAACTGGTAGATCCGTTCTTTGATTTCCTGCAGCTCCATAGGGTTTCCTCCTGTCGGTATGTGTTTACGCTAACGCCTGCAAATAGGTCTCCATCCGCTCCAGCAGCTCCTGCGCCGTCAGCTCCCCCTCCACGGTGATGCGCCGCAGCTGGTAAAGGGACTGGTCCGCCCCTTTCAGCAGCTGATTGACCCCGCTCTGGGTGGTGACGGTCATCTGTATCCCCAGGTCCTGGAGTACCACCTCGGACAGCTGGGAGCACAGACCGTTGGGGTAGGTATACACCGGGCACACCTCTCCCACCACGGCTTCCAGCTGCTCCATGGCCATCTGATAATCCCGGGTGAGGGCGCCGATATAGGCCTGCTCACTCTCCCCCTCCATCTGGAGCACCCCCTGCCGGCAGTTCTCCCCGTCCAGCGCGGCCACCTGGTGCATGTCGTAGCTGTGGGTGGTCAGGGTGAGCACCCCCTTTTCCACCCAGGGCAACGCCTCCTCCAGGGAGAAGTGGGGGAGGATGGGCTCACCGGTCTGCTTATACGTGGACTTGCCCACAGACATGCCGATGACCGCAATGTTGGCCGAAAACCCATATTCCTCCAGCAAGGGGGCGGCCAGATCCAGATTATTCTGATAGCCGTCATCGATGGTGATCACCACCGGCTTGTCCGGCAGATCAGCCCCCTGGGTCACAAAGTCCATAAGCTGCTGGTAGCTCACGCTGGTATACCCCGCCTCCCGCAGGGCCTGCAGCTGGGCTTCAAAGTCAGAGGCGAGCACCGTGGTACCGCTGACCTCCTCCTGGTTTTCCGTGAAGGAGTGGTACATCAAAATGGCCACGTCGGCGGTGAGCGTCTCGCCGTCCCCGGCCTGGGTATAGGCCGCCTCCATGACCTGCTCCACGTTCTCCGCCGTGGTCAGCGCCCCGAACCCCTCAGGCACATAGACCGAGTCATCGCCGAACAGGGTGGCCAGCATCATGGCTCCGGCGCTGTTGCGGAAGTGCTGCACATCGTAGAAATACCGCAGATCCCCATTGACGCTGTTATAGCCCCAAAAGGCATAGAAATCGTCGATCTGGGCCGCCCGGGTCCAGAACTCCTCCACCCCCTCCCGGGGATAGGCGGAAAACTCCACTTCAGAGACCGGCACGCCCACCATGGTGAAGTTGACCCCGTTTTGATCGCACAGATCCTTGATCTGCCCGATAGCGGCGATGGCCTGGTCAATATAGTTCATCTGGCACGCGCCCATGGTGGTGGTCATCCCCTCATAGGCCAGATAGCTGGCCATGTCGTTGATGGGAGAGGAGTCCCGCAGGGTCTTGTCGTACACCCCGGTTTCCGGCACATAGACGGTGGAGTCGTCCGGCAGATAGCCGGCGCCAAACCAGCTCACCACCTTATCCCAGGCATAGCTCAGGTTGGAAAAGAGATAACGCCCATAGAACAGCAGACTGTTCTCCCCGCACACCTTGCCGTGCATGGCCTGGCGCAGGTCGGACTGGGAGCCCTCGTTGTAGAGGTTGGCGCACTCCGGGTCGATGGTGAGGATGATGTTCTCCACCTGGTAGTTCTCCAGAAGGTAGGCAGCCAGCTGGGTCTCGTCCAGCAGGTCCCCGCCGTACCAGGTCATGTTGTACCAGCTGTCCCCGGTGTACTCATTGAGCTGTTCCACACTGAGGGAGGAGGCCTTGGAGCTGCCGATCACATAGGAGTTGTACTGCTCATGGTTCTGGTCCAGATAGGCGATTTTGGCCACCCTGGGGTTCTGGGTCATGTCATAGGCATACCACTGGAAGAAGCGGTCTCCAAATACCCCGAAGGGATCCACAATTACATTGCAGGCCGCCAACAGGATCACCCCGCCCAGCAGCGCCCCCAAAAATACCAAAAGCCACTTTTTGACGCTCATAGCAAGCTCCTTTTGCATGCGGAAAACTCAGAAGTTGAAATAGAGGAAGCTGGACACCTGACTCATGTTAAACAGCGAGGCTGCCAGCAGCAGGCCGCACCATACCCCGTCCTTCACGCAGAAGGTCTTTTTCTCCATAATCCCGTTGGAGTTGGGCAGGCAGAAGGTAACCACCGCCGAAACCGCAAGGACGGCGCACAGGGCGATGTGGTCTCCGGCAAAATTCAGGGCGCTTGCCAGCAGCCCGGCAGGGTCGGACCAGGACGCCAGGGAGAACATCCGTTGGTAGATCACCACGGCCTGGCTCAGCCCCGTGCAGTCAAACAGCACCCGGATGAGCACCGAGCAAAAAAAGGTCAGCCCAACCCCCAGAACCGCCGGCAGGGGCTTGCACATTTTCAGCGCCCGCAGGTTGGCCAGACACACCAGGGCGCCGTTGACCAGCCCCCAGGCCACAAAGTGCCAGCCGGCGCCATGCCAGATCCCGGACACGGCGAAGGTGGCCATCACCGCCAGAATCAGCTTGCCCACCCCGTCGCCAAAGCGGAAGATATTGTTAAACACGTATTCGTTGAAAAAGCGGGAGATGGTAATGTTCCACCGCCGCCAGAAGGAGGCAAAGTCCCGGGCCTTATAGGGAGAGTCAAAGTTGATGGGCAGATGGATGCCGAACAAGCAGCCCAGCCCCCGGGCCATGTCAATATAGCCGGAAAAGTCAAAGTAGTAGGCAAACGTGTAACACAGTACCCCCACCCAGGCCTCCACCGTGGTAGCCGCGGCCACATCCCCGCCGTAAAAGGCGGTGGCAAAGTCGATCATGGGGTTGGCCAGCAGGATCTTTTTCCCGCAGCCGATGGAGAAGAGCATAATCCCCCGGCAGATGTCCGCAGAGGAAAACTTGAGCAGCGCGTCCCCCTGAATCTGGGGGATGATCTCCCCCTCCTTAGCCACCGGACCCACGGTCAGGTGGGGAAAGAAGCTGATGAAGAGGGCATAGTCCAAAAAAGAGACGTATTCGCACTCCCTCCGGTAGAGGGAGACGGTGTACATCAGGATCTGGAAGGTGAAGAAGGAGATGCCGATGGGCAGGATGGTGGTCAGCAGCGGGATTTGCATACCAAAGACCAGGTTGACGTTCTCCAGAAAGAAATTGGCGTATTTAAAATATCCCAGCAGTCCCAGGTTCCACGCCACCGCCGCCCACAGCAGCAAACGGCGGGGCACAGGCCGCTGGGTGCGGTGCAGAGCAGAGACGATCAGATAGTTGAGCAGCACAGTACCGGCAAAGCCCAGTACAAATTCCGGCTGTCCCAGCGCGTAAAAAACCAGGGAGGCCAGCACCAGAAAGCCCTTTGCCGCTTCCGCTCTCCTCCATCGGCGCAGCAGATGGAACCCCAGCAACGCCGCGGGGAGAAACAGGAAAATAAATTGGTAGGAGGAGAAGATCATAGGTAAGCGTCCGTTCTTTCCATTTACAGTTTCGGGGTTTCTTGCTATGATACAGATGCGGGACAAAGCCTCAGCCTTTGCGGCAAAACGCTTTGTTCCCCTGACAACAGCGTGAAAAAGGAGGGCCGTCCATGCGTGTTTTCTGGTGCGACATCCGCCCCCTGCTGGCCCAGCCGGATCCGTTCATCCGCTGGTGCGGCCAACAGGGTCTGTCCCTGGACACCTACCTGCGTCTGGACGACGCCGTGCGCCACTTAGCGGGACTGCAGCTGCGCCGTCTCGCCGGGGCGGAAGCTTCCCGCAGCGGGGATTCCATCAGTGTCAGCCACTCCAGCGGGCTGGTGGTGTGCGCCCGGGGGGACGCCCCCCTGGGCCTGGATACAGAGGAGGTTTGCGCCTGCCCGGCATCCCTGCCCGCGGAATACTTCACGGCGCAGGAGCGCCGCTGGATCAACGTCCAGCCCCAACCTCTCCGGGCCTTCTTCCGCCTGTGGACCCGGAAGGAGAGCCTGATCAAGGCGGAGGGAAGCGATCTGTCCCGCATGCGCGCTCTCCCATCCTTGGTGGAAAAGGGCGTTTTGCTGGAACAGGTCGGGCCGGTATTCCTCTGGGAGCTGCCCATTTTGCCCCGGCGGTATGTCACCAGCATCTGCGCCGGACAGGCGGGCCAGGCGGACCTGCGCGCCCTTTCTGTCCACCAGCTTTTCCCAGCGTAGAGCGAAAAAATCCTTTTATCATGTTACCACATCGCCCCCTGTTGTGCAAGCGGAGAATTCCCCGTCTGTCCTGCCCGGATTCCGGTTTCCCCTGGAGTAATGGGAAACTTTTGCCGCCTTTCTCTTTATTAAAATACGGGCTGTCCCCGCCCGTTTGATTTTGAAAGCCGCCCCGAACTCCATTCGGGGCGGCTGCGTGCTATCCGGATCGCTTGTTTCCATTCTGGCGCTTGATCACCTTCAGGCGGACAAATTCCTCCCGCTCCTTCTCCTCCAGCGCCTCCGTGATGGTTTGGATGGTGGTGTCAAATCCGGGGATCACAATGTTCTTCAGGGCGTTGGCCCGCTTCTGGGCCTTCTTGATGGCCTGGGCCAGCCGGTAGATGGAAGTCTCGATCTCCGCCAGCTTCCGCACCAGCGCCTTCACCCTGGCAAACTCAATGTAGGCCCGGTCGAAGGCGGCGGAGGTATAGGCAAAGCCATAGGTGGGTTTGGGCGGGGGAGACTGGCCGGGGATGTGAGGCAGCTCCACCCCCATCACCGAGCGCCAGCGGATGTCCAGACTGTCATCCGGCTCCACCCCCTCGGCAATGCGGTCGCACAGGCCCAGCTCCATGTTGGCCTTGGCCAAGGCGGCATAGGCGGAGTGAAATACTTCGTCAATTTCTTTTTGCACCGCGGAGGCGTCATCCAGCAGGGACATCATCTCCCGCACCAAGATATTCCGCTTCCGATCCATCAGCTCATAGCCGGTCTGGGCCAGGGCTCTAGAGCGCTTGGCGGCCATCAGGTTTCCTTTTGTGGGCAGTACCGCTGCCATGGAAACACCTCCTTATGTTGCGCGCACATGGCCATCTGACAGGCAGAACGTTCTACTGCCCGTGCTCTTCTGTGGTCAGCGTCTCGAAGGCGCCCTCCCGGTAGTGCTGGTCCAGCTCCTGGTCGGATACCCGGTCCAGCTCACCCCGGGGCAGGATGGACAGCAGGGCCCACCCCAGCTCCAGGGTCTGCTCCAGGATACGGTCCTCCTGCTGGCCCTGGCGGACAAAATACTGCTCGAAGGCCCGGCCGAACTTCAGATACAGCTTATCCAGGGGAGAGAGCTCATCCTCACCGATGACCGAAGCCAGACTGCGGGCGTCCTGCACCTTGGAGTAGGACGCGAACAGCTGGTTGGACAGGGCGGGGTGGTCGTCCCGGGTGAAACCCTTGCCGATGCCGTCCTTCATCAGACGGGACAGGGAGGACAGGATGTTGATGGGGGGGTACACCCCGGACTGGTCCATGTTCCGGTCCAGCACGATCTGCCCCTCGGTGATGTAGCCGGTCAGATCGGGGATGGGGTGGGTGATATCGTCGTTTGGCATGGTCAAAATGGGCACCTGGGTGACGGACCCCTTCCTGCCCGCGATCATACCGGCCCGCTCGTACAGGGAGGCCAGATCGGAGTACAGGTAGGCGGGGAATCCCTTTCGGGAGGGGATCTCCCCCTTGGAGGAGGAGAACTCCCGCACCGCCTCGCAGTAGGAGGTCATATCCGTCATCACCACCAGCACATGGTAGCCGTGGGTGAAGGCCAGGTACTCCGCTGCGGTGAGGGCACACCGGGGGGTCAGGATCCGCTCGATGATGGGGTCGGAGGCCAGGTTCAGGAACATGGCAACCCGGGGCAGGGCGCCCGCCTCCTCAAAGTTGCGGCGGAAGAAGTCGGCCACGTCGTTCTTGACGCCCATGGCGGCAAAGACGATGGCAAACTCGCCTTCGCCGTCCACCCGGGCCTGGCGCACCATCTGGGCGGCCAGCTCGTTGTGGGCCATACCCGCCCCGGAAAAGATGGGCAGTTTCTGGCCCTGGATCAGCGTGGAGCAGCCGTCGATGGCGGAGATGCCGGTGTAGATGCAGCTTCTGGGGTACTGGCGGCTCACCGGGTTGATGGCCGAGCCGTTGATGTTGCGCCGCTCGTCGGGGTAGAGTTCGCCCAAGCCGTCGATGGGCCGGCCCGCACCGTCAAACACCCGGCCCAGCATCTCCCTGGACAGGGCGATGTCCATGGGTTTGCCGGTAAAATGGGTGCGGGTATTTTCCAGGGAAATACCCCGGGTGCCCTCAAAGACCTGGAGCACCGCCCGGTCCCCCTCAATGAGGATAACCCGGCCGTACCGGCGGGAACCATCATACAGGGTCAGTTCGGCCAGCTCGTCAAAGGCCACACCGGACACGCCCTCCAACGCCACCAGGGAGCCATTCAGGTCGGACAGACCGGTATATTCCAATCTCATTCTGCGATCACCTCAACTGTTGGCGGCGCTGACCTTGTCCAAGGCCGCGTCGATCTCCTGCTCGTAGCGGGCGAAGCCGGACAGGTTGTCGTTGGGAATCTCATACTTCATCTTCACCAGGCTGTCAAACACGCCGGTGGCGGTGAACTGGGACAGGGGCACCGCCTGGTCCACCGCCGCCTTCACCCCATCGTACAGCCGCAGGATGGTCTGCATCATCTTCAACTGCTTTTGCAGGGGGACATAGGTGTCGATCTCGTGATAGGCGTTCTGCTGCAGGAAGCCCAGCCGGATCACCCGGGCGATCTCTATGGTGAGCTTCTGATCCTCTGGCAGGATATCGGAGCCGATGAGCTTGACGATCTCCATCAGCTGGCTCTCCTCCCGCAGCAGGTTGGCGATGCGCTGCCGGCACTTGTCGAACTCGGGGGAGACGTTCTGGTTATACCAGGGCTTGAGCTCTGCGGTGTACTCGGAATAGGAGTTCATCCAGTGGATGGAGGGGAAGTGCCGGGCGTAGGCCAGCCCCCGGTCCAAGGCCCAGAAGCAGCGGATGAACCGCTTGGTGTTCTGGGTGACCGGCTCGGAGAAGTCGCCCCCCTGGGGGGAGACGGCGCCGATGACGGTGACTGAGCCCTCCTTTCCCTCCAGGGTCTCCACATAGCCGGCCCGCTCGTAGAACTCGGCCAGCCGGGAGGCCAGATAGGCGGGGAAGCCCTCCTCGGCGGGCATCTCCTCCAGCCGGCCGGAGATCTCCCGCAGGGCCTCCGCCCAGCGGGAGGTGGAGTCGGCCATCAGGGCCACATGGTAGCCCATGTCCCGGTAATATTCCGCGATGGTCATGCCGGTGTACACCGACGCCTCCCGGGCGGCCACCGGCATATTGGAAGTATTGGCAATCAAAATGGTGCGGTTCATCAGGGGCAGGCCGTTGCGGGGATCCTTCAGTTCGGAGAACTCCTCCAGAGCCTGGGTCATCTCGTTGCCCCGCTCCCCGCAGCCCAGATAGACGATGATGTCCGCGTCCGACCACTTGGCCAACTGGTGCTGGGTCATGGTCTTACCCGCGCCGAAGGGACCGGGAATGGCAGCGGCGCCCCCCTTGCCAATGGGGAAGAGGGTGTCGATGATCCGCTGACCGGTGATCAGGGGTCGGGTGACGGGCAGCCGCCGGCGCATGGGCCGGGCGCCCCGGATGGAACACCGGGCGGCCAGCTTCAGGCCCGTCACCCTGCCCCGATCATCCGTCACCTCCACCAGTACGTCGTCCACGGTGTGCGGGCCGTCCGCCGCCGCCTTGGTCACGGTGCCCTTCAGGCCCGCGGGCACCAGGCAGCGGTGGACGATGGCGGCGGTCTCCTGGCACTGGGCATATAGGGTGCCGGGAGCCACCGTGTCCCCCTCCTTCACCGGAATGGTGACGTCCCACGTCTTCCCGCTGTCCAGGGCGGGGATATTGATCCCCCGGCCCAGGAAAGGCCCGGAGGCAGCCTCCAACGCCCGCAGGGGGCGGCCGATGCCGTCAAAGATGTTGCCCAGCAGACCGGGCCCCAGCAGCAGGGACATGGGCGCGCCGGTGGAGCACACCGGCTGGCCGGGGGACAGCCCGGTGGTGTCCTCGTAGACCTGCACTGTGGTCAGCTCGCCTTCCACGCCCACCACCTCGCCGATGAGCTGCTCCTCACCGGTGTACACCATATCCATCATGGCCAGGCCACGGCCGCCGGAGACCTTTACCACCGGACCGTTGACGCTGTAAATCTGATATTCACTCATGGCCGTCCACCCCCTCACAGCTCATCATCGGAAACGGACAGGCCGAAGGACTCGGCGAAGTGGCTGACCAGTTCCTCCAGCTGATTGTCAAAGGAACAGTCCACCCGCAGCCCCAGCTCCGGGCAACGCAGGGCCAGACCGCCCAGGGAAAAGGATCCCTCCTCACAGTCCACCTCCACCGGGGCGATGGATTTCGCCAGCCGGGGGGCCAGGTCCAGATCCTCCCGGCGCAGGCGTAGAGACACCCGCTTAGCCCCGGGCAGCTGCTTCATGGCGGAGGCCAGCAGCCCCTCCAGATGCCGGGGATATTCGGGGGAGGCGGTATACTCGGCGATACGCGTCCGCACCTTGTCAAAGACCTCCTGCCCGATCTCCTTCCGGCGCAGGTAGATCTTTCGCTTGGCCTCCATCAGATGCTTGGACACCTCGCGCCCCGCCTCGGCCCGGATCCGGGCCGCCTCCCGGTCATAGTAACCGCGGGCCGCCTCCTGGGCTTCCTCCCGGACCTTTTCCAACGTCTTCGTCCGGGTGTCCGCCATCTGCTTGCGCAGCGCGTCGCTCTCCCGGGCGGCGTTCTTCATCACCGCGTCGGTAAAATGGAGCAGCTTCTCCATCTGTTGCTGCATAAAAAGACCTCCTCTTCCGCGCGCCCCGGCACGCCTGTCTCATCACAGCTTCACGCCGATGGCTTCCCGGATGTATCTGGTGATGGAATCCTGGGCCCGGACGCCCTGCCGGTCGGGGATCTCCACCACCAGGGGGGTGCGCCCCTCCATCTTCCAGGGGGCAAGCTGATCAGCGCACTGCTCCGCCAGCCGCTCGGTGATCAGCAGGATACCAATGGTGGGGTCGGCAAAGGCCTTCTGCAGCGCGGCGTGCGCCTCTTCCCGGCTGCGCGCCACCACGCCTTCCATCCCGGCCAGCCTCAGCCCCACCTGGGTGTCCGTGTTGTCGGAAATGACAAAGTAGCGCATCTCAGGAAACAAACAGCAGCACCAGGGCGATGATCAGGCCATACAGCGCCACGCCCTCGGCCAGTCCCACAAAGATCAGGGACTTGCCGAACATGCTGTCATTCTCCGAGATGGCGCCCAGGGCGGCGGAGGCGGAGGACGCCACGGCGATGCCGCCGCCGATGCCGGACAGTCCCACGGCCAGGCCGGCGCCGATGTATTTCAGGCCCTCGGCCAGGCCGCCGGCGGACGCGGCGGCGGCAGCGGCCGTCTCCGGGGCGGCGGCGGAGGCGCCGGTCAGCCCCACCACGGACGTGACCAGAAACAGGCCAAAGAACATGGCCACATTGCTCAGCAGAGCATGGCGGGCAGACGCCCCAGTGAGTTTGCGCACGGCAATGGTCACCAACGGCAGAAACAGCAGCAGAGTCCCCAACAACACAAGCATAATCTTCATCTCAATGACCTCCGTTCTTCTCTCAGTTCAGTTTGGCGGAATAGTCCACAATCTTGGGCTGGAACGGCCGGCCGCTGTCCTGATAGAACCGGCCGAACAGCTCATAGAATTCCAGACGCAGCACCTGGATACACACCATCACGCTCTCCAGGCCCATGACAAACAGGTTACCCAACACCAGCACCACGAGGTTGCCCGAGCCCGCCAGGGCGTGGACCACCAGCATCAGGGCCACATGGGTGATGGCATAGGCCCCCACGCGCAGGAAGGACAGGGTATTGGTGAGGAAGGACAGCAGGGTTTCAAACAGCTCGAAAAAGCCCCCCACCAGCAGGCCGCTCACCGACTCCGGCTTCCAGTCCTTTTCCCCGGCCGTCAGCTTGGACAGGGGTTCCCGGAACAACATCACCACCAGCGGCAGCACGATCACCGGCAGGATGTACCAAACCGTGAACAGGTTGGCCACCCCCAGCAGGGTGAGCACCGCGGCCAGGATCAGGCCGAAGTAGAACACCATGCCCGCAAGGCCGTTGGGGCCGAAAAAGATTTTATCGAAGTCCCGCTGACGCACTCCGTTGGCCATATTGATCACCATCGCATAGCCGATGAGTACCGCTCCCAGCCCCAGAGAGGCCAGCAGCAGGTAGAGCACATTGCCGCCCTCCAGAATTTTAAAGCCGGGCAGGATGTCCTCAAAGCCGAATACCGAACCGTACACAAAGCCGAACACCACCGAGGACACCCCGCAGCAGGCAATAATCCGGCCCAGCCACATCTTCTTTTTCAGCGCCATGAACAGCCCAAATAAAATTAGCAGGGCGCCCTGGCCCGCGTCGCCGAACATTATGCCGAAGAACAGGCAGTAGGTGACGGCCATGAAAGTAGACGGGTCAAACTCCCGATAGTTGGGCAGCCCGTACATGCGCAGAAAGGGCTCAAAGATCCGGCCCAGCAGCCCGTTTTTCAGTTTGGTGGGCGGCGTAATCCCCGCGTCCTCCGCGTCGTCGACCACATAATCCAGACCGCCAAACGCATTGATATCGGTCAAAAGCTCCTCCAGCGCCCCCTTGGGCACCCAGCCCATGAGGTAGAAGGTCTCCTTGGAACGGGCTGCGTACCGGCGCACATCCATCACCTGGTTTTCCCGGCACAGCCAGGAGCGCAGGGAAAGCAGCCGCTCTCCCTCCTTGGCGGCCAGGTCCCGCTCCTGCCCCTCCAGCAGCCGCGCCTTGTCCTCATCGTCCTGGGCCTGGTGGGTCAGGGTGGCGATGGCCTGCTGGGCGGTGCCGTTCACCTGATCGCTGAAATCCACAGGCACAAAATGCATGGAGGCAAACAGGGCATCCACCGTCTCCTCTTTCCTGCGCAGGGCAAAATAGCACCCGTAAAGCTGGTCCCCATCCGTCTTGGTGGGGAAGAAGAAGCAGTCTTCCCGCTTGTCCAGCGCCTCCTGAAAGGAGCGGTAGCTCTCCTGGGGCATATGTCCGAACCGGAACACCAGATGCCGCATCTTCCTCAGTTCAGACAGCTCCAGGGACAGCCCCGCCAGCTTCTCCAGCTGGTTGACCGCAGACCGGTCGTCCACCGCTTCCTGGCGCAGCTGATTCATCTGCTTTTCCATCTGATCCAGTCGGCTGTCCAGACCGTCCAGATAGGCCTTGGCCCCTTCTGGATCGGCCTGTTCCGGAAAGGGCCGGTAGGCCGGCTCCAGGCCCAGCCGGGCCAGCAGGTCATCCGCCTGGCGCAGCAAGGCCGTCATGGGATTGGCCGTGTCCATGGGCCGCAGCCATTTGTTGTGATGGGCGGACTGAATGGCCGGCTCCAGATGAACCTGCCGGTCGATCACGCAGCCGCGCACCACCTGGTCAAACACCTCCACCGGCCCGGTAATGGTGATAAACTTCATGGGTTGAACTGACATGGAACTCCTCCTTATCCCCAGGTCTCAACCGGCCCGCGCTCAATCGTCCAGAAATTGCAGCAGGGCCGGGTCCAGGCTCTGCTGGTACTTGACCGTCTCCACCGCGGACACCACCACCCGCAATTCCAGCTCCCGCAGATTCAGGTAGGCCACCGCTGTGTACACCGACGGTCTGCCCATCCGCAGCTGCCGCCGGCTGAGCCGGTACAACACCGCGCTGTACCGGTTTTGCAGCTCATCCGGCCCGGCACCCCGAAACGCGCCGGCATAGGGCGTGGCCTCCACCAGGTCCATCACCGCCTGAGGCGTAAGGGCGTCGCACATGGCCCGGATCTGTTCCGGTCTCACCTTGTAATGATAGGGCAGCAGCACGGGCAGGTAGTTGTCCTCCTGCGGAAAATACTGCTTCATGCGCAGGATGTGCATGATGTTGAGCATGTCCACCTGACTGCCCACCGACTGCTCTAACAGCCGCCGGGTGTCCCCCTCATAGCGGCGTCGGATCAGCCGGAGGACATGCCGGTAGTAGACCGACCACAGAAGCGCCTCGGTCACCCCGTAGTCCGGCAGCGTTTCACCCGCGCGCAGACGGTTGAGCGCATCAAAGAAAATGCTCCCCCGGGTGGCCTCCACCAGGCCGCTGAAATCGGCGCACCGGCGCAGTCCCTCCAGATTCACTTTGGCCCGGGACACATAGGCCCGGGGTAGATCCTCCGTGTCCTTGTACAGGCTGGCGTGCAGCCGGCGCAGGGCGGCCAAAATCCGCTCCAGCTCCGCCCGGAACACGGGAAAGTCCATCAAGCCCCAATCCTGCTGGGGGATGAAAGAGGCCAGGCGCAGCCCTTCCCGGCGCACCTGGCCGCGCAGCGCGTCCTCCAGCCGCGCCCGGGTGACCAGCGGACCTGCGGCCAATGCCTGCGCCGCCTCGGCCCAGGCCGGCTGCTGGCTCAGCTCCGCCAGCACCTGCTGCACACTGTCCATTCGGGAGATGCGCACCAGCTCCCCCTTGCGCAGCCGCCGGCCGTACATGGCCCGGGCCTTGGCGGCCAGGGCCTCATACTGGGCGCTCACGGGATGTCCACCGTCTGGCGGAACAGGGTGTCCACCCAGTTGTCGCCATACCGGGCATAGGCCCGTTCCATTCTGGCGCTGGTGTCCGCCAGGCGGGCGTCCTGGGCGGCGATGGCCCGCTCCTTCTTCCCCTGCTCCTCCTGCTCCAGCTTCTCCAGGCGCTCCCTGGCCCGGGCCATCAGGTTGTCCCGGATGCGCTGGCCCTCGGCGGCCAAGTAATCGTCCAGTCCGGCCAGCTCCCGCCGCGCCTCGTCTGTGATCAGATCTGCGGCACGCTCCGCTTCCAGGATGCGGTCAATCAGGGTTGTATACTCCATGGAAACGCCTCCTCGGGGCCAAGTTGCGGTCCCCCGCTGATTTCTCCGCCATTTTATCACCACAGGGGGGAAATGAAAAGCGCATTTTCACCAAACATTCCCCCTTCATTCGCGGGAAACCTACACCATTTGCAAGAATTCCGCCCCCTCCGGAATGGGGGATTGCCTTCTCTCCCGACCCGGTATATAATACACTTTAACTAGGCAGAACGCCGCCGGCTCGGTTGTTTGGCCCGAGTCCCGGCGGTTTCCACTTTATTCTGTAAGGAGGCACTTCTATGAAAAAGCTGCTGCAGCTGCTGGAAGACGATTGTACCCTAACCCATGCCCAACTGGCATCCATGTCCGGTCTGACCGAGGCAGAGGTGGCGGCGGCAATCAGGAAGTACGAGGAGGACCGGATCATCCTGGGCTACAAGGCCATTGTGGACTGGGACCGCACCGACCGGGAGAGCGTCACCGCCCTCATCGAGGTCAACGTCACCCCTCAGCGGGGAGAGGGCTTTGACCGGGTGGCCCAGCGCATCTACCAATACGACGAGGTGGAGTCGGTATACCTGATGAGCGGCTCCTTTGACCTGACGGTTATCATCTCCGGGCGCTCCCTGAAGGAAGTGGCCCTGTTTGTGGGGGAGAAGCTGGCTCCTCTGGAGGACGTCACCGGCACCGCCACCCACTTCATCCTCAAGAAGTACAAAGAAAAGCACCTGATCTTCCAGAAACAGGAGGTTCAGGAGGAAAGGTTTGTTTTTGAATGATGAATTACGATCAGATCCTGTGCCGGCGCATTCAGGATGTCCCCCCATCTGGCATCCGGAAATACTTTGACCTTCTGGAGGGGATGGACGACGGCATCTCCCTGGGCATCGGCGAGCCCGATTTCCCCACCCCCTGGCACATCCGGGACGCGGGCATTTACTCCCTGGAGAAGGGCTTTACCAAGTACACCCCCAACGCGGGCCTGTCCGACCTGCGCCGGGCCATCAGCCGCTACATGAAGCGCCGTTTCGACTTAGAGTACGCCCCCATCGGCCAGATTTTGGTGACCGTGGGGGGCAGCGAAGGGCTGGACCTGGCCTTCCGGTGCCTGCTGGAGGCGGGGGACGAGGTCATCATCCCCACCCCTTCCTTTGTGTGCTACGGGCCGCTGGCCTCCATGTGCCACGGGGTTCCCGTGCTGGTGGAGACCAAGGCGGAAAACGAATTTAAGCTCACCGCCGATGAGCTGCGCGCCGCCATCACCCCCCGCACCAAGGCCCTGGTGCTCCCCTTCCCCAACAACCCCACCGGCGGCATCATGGGCCGGGAGGATCTGGAGGCCATCGCCGAGGTACTCCGGGGCACCGGCATCATGGTGATCTCCGACGAGATCTACGCCGAGCTGACCTACGGCCAGCACCATGTCTCCATGGCCAACCTCCCCGATATGTATGAGCGCACCATCGTCATCAACGGCTTTTCCAAGGCCTACTCCATGACCGGCTGGCGCATGGGCTATGTGTGTGGGCCCAAGGAGATCATCGGGCCCATGACCAAGCTTCACCAGTACGGGATCATGTCCGCCCCCACCACCAGCCAGTACGCCGCCATCGAGGCCATGGACAACGGGGACCGGGACATTGAAAATATGCGGGAGGAATATGACGGCCGCCGGCGCTTTTTGGTGGACGGCTTCCGCAAGCTGGGACTGAGCTGCTTCGAGCCCCGGGGCGCATTCTACACCTTCCCCTGCGTGAAGTCCACCGGTCTGTCCAGCGAGGAGTTCTGCGAGCGGCTCATCGTGGAGGAAAAGGTGGCCGTTATCCCCGGCACCGCCTTCGGCCCCGGGGGCGAGGGCTATGTCCGGGCCTGCTACGCCGCCTCCATGCGGGATCTGGGCGAGGCGCTCGCCCGCATGGGCCGCTTTGTGGAAACCCTGCGGAAAGAGCGGTCCTAACCCCATTACGACAGGAGCTGACACCATGAATATTGTATGTTTGGATATGGAGGGCGTGCTGGTCCCCGAGATCTGGATCGCCTTTGCCCAGGCCAGCGGCATCCCCGAGCTGCGCCGCACCACCCGAGATGAGCCGGACTATGACAAGCTGATGGCCTGGCGTCTGGACGTTCTCCAGGCGCACGGCCTGGGCCTGAAGGAGATCCAGGACGTGATCTCCTCCATCGACCCGCTGCCCGGCGCCAAGGCCTTTTTGGACGAGCTGCGCAGCCTTACCCAGGTGGTCATCCTCAGCGATACTTTCGAACAGTTCGCCCAGCCTCTGATGAAAAAGCTCAACTGGCCCACCCTCTTCTGCAACACCCTGGAGGTGGCTCCCGACGGGGCCATCACCGGCTACCGGATGCGCTGCCCACAGTCCAAGCTCACCACTGTGCGGGCGCTGCAGTCCATGGGCTATGACACCATCGCCGCTGGCGACAGTTTCAACGACCTGGCCATGATCCAGGCCAGCAAAGCGGGTTTTCTCTTCCGCACCACGCCTCAGATCAGGGCCGACCATCCGGAGCTGCCCGTCTTTGAGGCGTTTGACGACCTGCTGCATGCCATTCAGGAGGTACTGGACTGACGCGGTTCATCCGGTTCCACCTTCCAAGCTCAACCGAAAGGAGCCTGTTTCATGTCAGATGATTTCTCCGCGCTTCCCTTCCGCCCCGCGGACATTCTGCTCCCGCAAAACTGCGATTTGACCCTCTGGTCGGTGGTGGCCTGTGACCAGTATACCTCCCAGCCGGAGTACTGGCAGCGGGTGGAGGAGCGGGTGGGCCGCGCGCCTTCCGCTCTGCGCCTGATCCTGCCCGAGAGCAGTCTGGACGGCCCCCATGTGGAGACGGACATCATGGATGTGAACAACACCATGAGCCGCTACCTCCGGGAGGGGCGTTTCTCCCAGCTGGAACACGCCATGATCTATGTGGAGCGCACCCTGCATAACGGCAAGGTGCGCAGGGGGCTGATGGGCATGGTGGATCTGGAGCAGTACGATTACGAGGCCGGCTCCTGTGCCTCTGTCCGGGCCACCGAGGGCGTGGTTCTCTCCCGTATCCCGCCCCGGGTGGCGGTGCGCAAAAACGCCCCCATTGAGCTGCCCCACGCCATGCTGCTGTGTGACGATCCCCAGCGCACGGTCATCGAGCCCCTCGCCGCTCAAAAGGATCAGATGACGTCGCTCTACGATTTTCCTCTGATGGAGGAGGGCGGCCGGGTGGCCGGGTGGCGCCTTGGCCCCAGCCAGCTTGCCCAGGTGGCCGGGGCGCTGGGCCGTCTGGCCGACCCCGCCGCCTTCCGCGCCCGATATCACACCCCGCCGGATACGCCGGTGATGCTCTTCGCCGTGGGGGACGGCAACCACTCCCTGGCCACCGCCAAGGAGTGCTACGAGCGGCAGAAGCGGCTCAC
>CALXDP010000004.1 GCA_944387095.1 uncultured Oscillospiraceae bacterium | reverse complement strand
AGCCCTTGTCCGTCAGCTTGGCTCCGCCCCTCTGATAGGCCCAGGTAGCAAACAAAATGGGGACCGCTCCGTTTGCCCGGATCTGCCGGCAAAGCCCCTCCACACTGGAGAAGAAGCTCTTAGAGGCGGTGATGGGGCCGTGGCTCATCTCCTGGAGCACCACATAGTCCCACTTCTCCTTTTGGAGCGCCGCCTGGGTCTGACTGCCCAACCTGGTATTGGGGTTCAGCTGTTCCGACAGCCGCGCCCCGCCCCGGGTGTGGTGAACCACCTTCGCCCCGGTCAGGTTGGCCAGCATCTGGGGCATATTATTGGTGGAGATAAAGCTGTTGCCCAGCATGAGGATTCGCATGGCACTGCTCCTTACTCGTTTTTTTCACTGTTTTCCACTGCCATTATACACGGCTCCGCTGAGAGGAACAAGGCTGGGAGGCGCAGACTGGCCCATCAGATTTTGCGACGCAAGATTCAAAGATAAAGCTGTGGCCGCATGAACTGATCGTGAATAGGTGGTCATGACCCCACATTTCAAAAATTGTGTAGTTTGTCTTTGCCTCTTTTCAGAACGAATCGTGGCGGAAGCGGACAAGAAACTATGTCTACAACGAAAATTCAAAACAAATCCGAAAAAGTGTGTTGACCACATTTGAGGTCTTATTTATGCAGAACGCCAAACAAATCATTGTCGAAAAAGTTACAAAAACCGCCTCAAAACTGATGTTTTGAGGCGGTTTTTGGTCCGAGTGGGGAGACTCGAACTCCCGGCATCTTGCTCCCAAAGCAAGCGCGCTACCAACTGCGCTACACCCGGTTATGAAGTTTTCCAACTGTGGTCAAATATGGGGTCAACGCCGGTTTTTGACCAGTTCCCGGCGAGGGGTAAAACTCCGTCAGCCTTAGCGTCCCAGAGCTTTCCGGGATTTTGGAGAAGTGCGGCGCGAACTCCGGTCTCACGCTCCCAAAGCAGGCGCGCTACCAACTGCGCAACACCCCGATATGAAATTGTGGAACTGCCCGGGCGGTTTCTCCCAAAGCAGGCGCGCTACCAACTGCGCTACACCCGGATATTCAGTTGCCAACAACGTGCTATGCCGGCAGCAAAATGTGCGCTTTCAAAGAAGCGGCCTATATATTATACACGATAAACTTGCCCTTTGCAAGCCTTTATAGTATACTGAAGAACGATCTTGATGTGAGGTGAGCCCATACCATGCGGATGAGAAAGAAGAAAAATCTGGGTATGAGGATGGAGGCCTGCGCCGCCCTGTGGGTCAAGGACCCCGCGCAGATGCGGGGCTGTTGGCGAGAGAAGAAGCCGGACGCACCCCAGCTCCGGCTGGAGCTGGGGTGCGGTAAGGGACGCTTTACTGCCGAGACCGCCGCCGCCCACCAGTCGGATCTGTATGTGGCGGTGGAGCGGGTGCCGGACGCCATGGTCATCGCCATGGAGCGGTGCCGGGAGCTGGGACTGACCAACGTTTTTTTCATCGACGGGGACGCCGCTGAGCTGGACCGCTATTTTGCCCCTGGCGAGGTGGACCTGCTCTACATCAACTTCTGCGACCCATGGCCGTCGGTGAAGCACGCCCGCCGCCGTTTGACCGCGGAGCCCTTTCTGCGGGGTTACCGGAAGGTGCTGCGAGACGGAGGGCGCATTGAGTTCAAGACGGACAACCACGACCTATTTGAGTGGTCCCTATTCCAGTTCCCCAAGGCGGGCTATGCGCTGTCCGAGGTCACCCGGGACCTCCACGCCAACGGGGTCCAGGGGATCATGACCGACTATGAGGAGAAATTCTACAGCCTGGGCACCCCCATCAACCGGTGTGTAGGTACCAAGGTGGAGCTGCCCGATGTGCCCATTTTGGAGGGGCTGAGCCGCCGCCTGCCGGAGTGGGATATCCGGGAGGTGCAGGGGGAGGATCTGGAGGCGGTTTTCACATTGCTGCAAAGCGCTCCGGACGATCTTGCCCTGGACGAGACGCAGCCAGATCTGGACGGCTTGCGGGAAGATCTGGCCGCGCTGCCCCCCCGGTGCTCCCGTTCACAGAAGCATGATGTGGTTTTCTGGCGGGAGGGCAGGCCGGAGGCGGTGCTGGACTGGGTGGAGGGATATCCCAGGGAGCAGACGCTGTGGATTGGCCTGTTCCTGGTGGCCGGACCGTGGCAGAGGCAGGGCCTGGGCAAGCGGCTGATGTCCGCCCTGTCCGGTGCGGCCTATGACGGGGGGATGGACAGCATCCGGCTGGCCTGCCTGAAAAACAATGAAGCGGGGCACCTGTTTTGGGAGGCCATGGGCTACCGGGATCTGCGGAAAGACGTGTCCACAGATGGAAAGGCAGTTTGGATCATGGAGCGGCTGGCCGCCCCGGACGAAGAATAAGAAAAAATCACACCGCTCCAGCGCAGCTGGAGCGGTGTGATTTTTATGCGCAGTGGATGCGGCCCGCCAGCTTATCCGGCAGCGAGGCCACCGTCTGGCAGCACGGCCATGGGGGCGCCGAAGCTCAGGTGGCGGAACAACCTGTCCAGTGGTGTGCAGGACAGTTGCAAACCGCATAGCCAGAGCTCTGGGGCAGGGTGGTGTTCATGGTCGTTACGATCACTGAGGCAAAGCATCCTCAACCACCCTTGCCCGCCTGAGAGGGCGCGGCGTGGGCACAGATTCAGAGGGGCGAAGCATACGCTTGCTGTTTCCTGGGATCATCCGCCTCCTCAGACTTGCCACGATTTGGGTTGGAATATCATTGGGCTGGAATATCGGTATACATAAGTCTGTGTCCATGTTCGAGCCTACGTGATTCAGACGCCTTGTCAAGGGGGGAGGGACTTTTGGGGACCATTCACAGCCAGCCTCCCGGCAAAACAAAAGCCGCCCTTGCGGGCGGCGGAACGGAGCCTGTAAAAAGGCTTCGGAAGATTTGGTCCGGAGGGCCCCGGCCCCGCCGGGGCGCTCCGGTTTTGAGAAAAGAGAGAGGGAGGATTCAAAGATTTGTCTGGCTTCTTCTTCCTGACGAGGTTATATTACCAGAGCGGAACGGTGAAATGTTGGATAATTTGCGAACCTTTTATGAAGTTTTTGTGAATGGGGAAGACTTTCCCGGCCATCGCATGGGAGGCCGGGAAAGTCAAAGGGAAAAACCGCTTATCTTCTGCGCCGTCCCCGGTAGGTGGCCGCTCTGCGCCGGCCGCCGCCGGAGTAGCTGTACCGGCGCCCGCCCCTGCGGCGGCGGGGGCGGATGAGGGCCAGATAGAAAATCAGGACCACGATCAGGACGATGGCCAGAATGACCAGGGTCTTCACCCACCACTTGGACCAGTACTCCTGAATCACCTGGACGGTGTACAGGAAATCGGAGCGCTCCACCGAGTCGGCGGCCACCATGGGCAGGGTACCATAGGTGACGCCGTCATACATCAATGAGATAGTGCCCAGCTCCTGCCCGGCGGTGACGGGGGCTTGAATGGATTCCGGCAGGTCAATAAGGATCTCAGCCTGCGCCGGGTCGTAGTCGCTGGGCATGGTGGCCTCAATGGAGCCCACAGGCTGGGCCAGCACAAAGTCGGCCTCGTCAGACAGGGTGACGCCTACCTCCCGGATCACGTTCTCCGAGTTCTCATCCAGCAGGGTCATGCGTTCAAAGTTGTCAAAGGCCCACTCCAGCAGCCGGATGGTCTCATCAAAGGAGTAGTAGGTCACGGTGTTGTCCTCGTTTACCACATTCTCCGCGCCCAACACCACGCTGTAAAAAGTGCGCCCGTCATCCACCGCTGCGGCAGCCAGGCAGCGGCCCGCTTCCCCGGTATAGCCGGTCTTGATGCCGATGGCCTTGCTGTACTGGTAGCCAATGACGTTCCAGTTGCTGATCAGAGAGTTGGTGGAGTGCAGCACCCGCGCCTCAGACAGGTTGGTGGCCGGCAGGGTATATGTAGCGGTGGACACAATGGTGCGGAAGGTATCGTACTCCATGGCGGCCTTGGCCATGAGATAGATGTCATAGGCGGTAGTGTAGTGGTCCGGGTCGTGCAGACCATGGGGATTGGTGAAATGGGTGCCTGTCATACCCAGCTGCTGGGCCTTGGCGTTCATCCGCTCCACGAAGGCCTCGTTGCTGCCCGCCACGGCCTCAGCAAGAATGTTGCAGGCCTCGTTGGCGGAGGGGACCAGATCGCAGTAGAGCAGCTGCTCCACTGTGAGGATCTCCCCGGCCAGGATGCCGGCGGTGGAGCTGCCCGCGGGCAGGGTCACCGCCTGTTGGGAGGCGGTGATGGGCGTGTCCAGGCTGAGTTCGCCGTTATCCACTGCCTCCAGCACCACCAGGGAGGTCATGATTTTGGTGACAGAGGCGGGGTACATTTTCTCATAGGCGTGATAGGCATAGAGCACCTCGTCATGGTCCCCGTCTACCACAATGGCCGCACCGCAGTTGGGTTGGGGGTCGTCCAGGGCCATAGCCGGGACGGCGAGGGATACGGAAAGTGCCACGGCCAGAAGCAGGGCAAAAAAGCGATATTTTTTCATAGGAATCTCCCGCAATCTATGGTATAATATCCATACTGTCTTTTGTTCAGCCAGGACAGAGCTGCGGTGAAGCAGGGGGCGGCGGCTCTAAAGGCTACATAATAACGTAATTATAGCAGAAAGGAACCCGGGGCGCAATGGGGGAAAAACAGACAGGCGGGAAAGTGGGAAAACGGCTGTGGAGCGGATGGGCCGGCCTGGTGACGGCCCTGGTCCTGTGCGCCATGGCGGCCTGCTTTGCCGCGGGGCAGCTGGCCCTGGAGCCCCTCGCCCTGCTGCCCTCCCCGCCTCCGGCGCAGTCCCAGGTACCGGCAGAGGGACGGGTCAACCTCAACACCGCCGGGTTGGAGGAGCTGGACACCCTGCCGGGCATTGGCCCCGTCCGTGCCCAGGCAATCCTGGACTGGCGGGAGGAGCACGGCCCCTTCCGCTATGTGGAGGAGCTGATCTACGTCTCCGGGATCGGCGAGGGAATCTTGGAGGAACTCATAGATCTGGTGAGCGTGGGGGATGAATGACCCCGGGAAGACAAAAGGAACACGCCGTAGGGCGCATGGAGGAAGCTATGCCAAAGATTTTAGTGGTGGATGACGAGACGGTGCTGGTCAAGGGCATCAAATTTAATCTGGAAAACGAGGGCTATCAGGTGGAGACGGGGTATGACGGCCAGGAGGCGGTGGACAAGGCCCGCGCCGGCCAGTTTGACCTTGTCATTCTGGATCTGATGATGCCTAAGATCGACGGGCTCCAGGCCTGCATGAAGATCCGGGAGTTTTCCAACGTGCCCATCATCATGCTTACTGCCCGGGGGGAGGACGCGGACAAGATCATTGGCTTTGAGTGCGGCGCGGACGACTATATCACCAAACCCTTCAATATTTTGGAGCTGAAGGCCCGCATCCGGGCCCTGTTGCGCCGGGCCGGGCAGGCTGCCCAGCAGCAGCGCGGGGCAAACCGGCTGGAGCGGGGGGCCATTGTCATTGATACCGCCGAGCGGGCCGCCTGGCGAAACGGGGAGAGCGTGGAGCTCACCGCAAAGGAGTTTGATCTGATCGAGCTGCTGATGCGCAACCCAGGGAGGGTGTACAGCCGGGAGAACCTACTCAACCTGGTGTGGGGCTATGAGTATATCGGGGAGTTTCGCACGGTGGACGTACACATCCGCCGTCTGCGGGAGAAGTTGGAGCCGGATCCGGCCAACCCGGAGTACATTCTCACCAAATGGGGCGTGGGCTACTATTTCAGCAACGGTTAAAGCGCCGCCTGGGGGCGGCCTTTTGGTATGGGAGGTGAAGGACGGTGAAGCTGCAGCGGGAGCGGGAAAAGCTGGTGCGGAAGGAAGGGAAAGTGCCCCTGTGGCGCAGCATCCAGACCAAATACGCCCTCACCTATCTGCTGGTGGTGGCTGCCATCGTCCTGGTGATGAACACCTATCCGCTGTTTATGACCCAGAATATGGTGTTCTCATCCAAAGAAAACACGCTGAAACGCCAGGCCCTCACCATCGGCAATGCCCTGGCGGTGTCCGAGAGCCTGAGCGCGGAGGGCGTGGAGCAGGCCATGGCCCTGCTGGAGGACCTGCAGGTCACCCGGGTGCTGGTGACAGACGATGCGGGCCTCATCCTCTATGACAGCTCCACCCTAGACAACCGTCGGGGGGACTACGCCCTCATGGGGGAGGTGGTGGCTGCCCTCCGGGGGGAGGACGTGTTCCGGTCAGAGTACCGGGATGAGGCGTTCCGGTCTCGGGCAGCGGTGCCGGTGGTCTACCGGGGGGTGACCCTGGGAGCGGTCTATCTCTATGAATACGATACGGAGCAGGGCCAGGTGCTGCTGTCCATCCAGGGCGGCCTGGCCTATATTTCCACCGTGATCTGCGCGGCGGCGCTGGTCCTGGCACTGGTCCTGGCCAAGGCCCTGACCCGGAACACCTCTTTGCTGCTGGGGGCCATCCGCCGGGTGCGGGAGGGGGAGTACAGTCACCGGGTGGTACCCCGGGGCAAGGACGAGATGGCCCAGTTGGCCACCGAGTTTAACCAGCTCACCGACCGGCTGCAGACCACCGAGGAGGTGCGCCGGCGCTTTGTGTCCGACGCATCCCATGAGCTGAAAACGCCCCTGGCCTCCATCCGGCTGCTCACTGACTCCATCCTGCAAAATCCCGACGTGGACATGGACACGGTGCGGGAGTTTGTGGAGGATATCGGAGAGGAGGCGGACCGGCTGACCCGGATCAGCGAGCGGCTGCTCACCCTCACCCGGCTGGACGCCGACCCGGAACGGCCCCGGGAGTCGGTGGAGCTGGGGCCCGTGGTGGAACGGGTGGCCCATATGCTCCGGCCCCTGGCCCAGGCGGTGAACGTGGAACTGACATGTACCCTGGAGCCGGCCTGTGCCCTTCTGGCCACAGAGGATGACCTGTACCAGGTGGCCTTCAACCTGATGGAGAATGCCATCAAATACAATCTGCCCGGCGGCCGGGTGGAGGTGACGGTGTGCCACGAGGAGGATCAGGTGTGTCTCATCGTGGAGGACACCGGCGTGGGTATCCCGGAGGAGGACAGACCCAAGATCTTTGACCGCTTCTACCGGGTGGACAAGGCCCGGTCCCGGGCCGCAGGGGGCACCGGGCTGGGGCTGTCCATTGCCCGGGACACCGCCCGGCTGCATTGGGGGGATATCACAGTCCAGGCCGGGGCCGGGGGGAAGGGCACCCGGTTTGAGGCCAGATTTCCCGCCCTGGGTCAGGAGGTGAACCCGACATG
The DNA here is from genome assembly GCA_944387095.1 of uncultured Oscillospiraceae bacterium. Classification (GTDB taxonomy): domain Bacteria; phylum Bacillota; class Clostridia; order Oscillospirales; family Oscillospiraceae; genus Enterenecus. Next base: position 118,888 of record CALXDP010000004.1, on the reverse strand, counting down.
AGGAGAGTGCTATGCCTGCTGCTGGCCGCCGTGACCTGTCTGGGGCCGCTTTTTGCCTGTGCCCCGGAAGGCCGGGGGGCGCAGGGGCTGGCGCTGTGGTTTGCGGCGGACCAGTCCGTCCAGGAGGCGGCCACCACTGCCCTGATCACCCAGCCCTACCAGGGGGAGGAGACGATCCCCGCCCTGATGCAGGCCCTATTGGGCGGCCCGCAGGCGGGGAGCGGACTGACCAGCGCCATCCCCGCCGGCACCCGGCTGCTGGACTGGTCGCTGGAGGATGGGGTGGCCCATGTGGATCTGTCCCAGCCCTACGGGGACCTGGTAGGGGTGGACCTGACCCTGGCCGACTACTGCATCACCCTGACCCTCACGCAGCTGGAGGGGGTGGAGGGAGTGGCCATCACCGTCAACGGCAGCCAGCCGGGCGGCCGGGAGGGGCGGGTGCTATACGCCGGCGACGTGGTCCTCTCCGGGGTGGAAGAAGAGCCGGTGGAGCTGTCCGCCGCCCTGTATTTCCGCCGGTCGGGCACCCAGGAGCTGGGCTATGAGCTGCGGGTATTCCAGCTCACCGAGGATGACACCCCCGCCCTGACGGTGCTGGAGGCACTACTGGAGGGGCCCCAGGATGAGGGGCTGAGCCCCGTGCTTCCCCAGGGATTGGAGATCCGGTCGGTGCGGGTGGAAAACGGCGTGTGCTACGCGGACTTTTCCGCCCGGCTGCTGGAGCGGGTCCCGGACAGCCGAGCAGAGCAGGAGCTGGTCATCTACTCCATCGTCAATACCCTGTGCAGTCTGGACACAGTGGATGGGGTGAACCTGCTGGCAGAGGGGACAGAGCTGGAAGAATACGGCCAATTGCGCCTGGACGTCCCCCTGTCTGAGCTGGAGTAATGGGCCTGACCGACAGATACTGCCCATGAGGGGCAAAAGCAGATATCAGAAAGGATGAACCGATATGAACTTTGACACAAACTGCCTTCACGCCGGATACCGGCCTGGAAATGGGGAGCCCAGGAATATCCCCATCATCCAGTCCACCACCTTCCGGTATGAGACCAGCGAGGATATGGGCAAGCTCTTCGACCTGGAGGCCTCAGGCTACTTCTATACCCGCCTGCAAAACCCCACCTGCGACGCGGTGGCCGACCGGCTGCGGGTGCTGGAGGGAGGGACGGCGGCCATGCTGCTGTCCTCGGGCCAAGCGGCCTCCTTCTTCTCCGTCTTCAATATCGCCTCCGCCGGGGATCATGTGGTATGTTCCTCCACCATCTATGGCGGCACCTACAACTTGTTTGCCGTCACCATGAAACGCATGGGCATCGCCTTCACCTTCGTGGACCCGGACTGCACCCCCCAGGAGCTGGATGCCGCCTTCCAGCCCAACACCAAGGCCCTGTTTGGTGAGACCATCGCCAACCCTGCCCTGACGGTGCTGGATATTGAGAAGTTTGCCGCCGCCGCCCATGCCCACGGGGTGCCCCTCATTGTGGACAACACCTTTGCCACGCCCTGGGGCTGCCGGCCCTTTGCGTGGGGGGCAGATATTGTCATCCACTCCACCACCAAGTACCTGGACGGCCATGCCGCCGCCGTGGGAGGCGCCATCGTGGACTCGGGCAACTTCGACTGGGAGGCTCATGCCCACAAGTACCCCGGCCTGACCACTCCGGACGAGAGCTATCACGGGATCACCTATACCAAGAAGTTCGGCCAGGGGGGCGCGTACATCACCAAGGCGGTGGTCCAGCTGATGCGGGACTTCGGCGCCTCCCCCGCGCCCATGAACGCGTGGCTGCTGGGTATGGGGATGGAGACCCTGCCCCTGCGCATGGCCCGGCACAGTCAGAACGGCCTGGGCATGGCGGAGTTTCTCCAGAGCCATCCCAAGGTGGCCTGGGTGCGTTATCCCGGCCTTTCTGGGGACAAGTACTATGAGCTGGCCCAGAAGTACCTGCCCCGTGGGGCCAGCGGAGTGGTGTCCTTCGGGGTGAAGGGGGGCCGGGCCGCGGCGGAGCGGTTCATGGCGGGCCTGAAGCTGTGTTCCATTGCCACCCATGTGGCCGATGCCAAGACCTGCGTGCTCCACCCCGCCAGCGCCACCCACCGGCAGATGAATGATCAGGAGTTGGAGGCTGCCGGGGTGAGTCCCGACCTGATTCGCCTGTCGGTGGGGCTGGAGGACCTGGACGACCTGACCGCCGATGTGGAGCAGGCCCTGGCCGGGGTGTAAGCGATTTTGCAAAACGGGGCGCTTTTGGGGAAAGGCGTGTTATAACATAGGATGTTCAGAAGATCCTAAAACAAAGGTGATGGAGACTTGCCGCCCGGCAAGCCTCCATCACCTTATTATGGAACTATTTGGGCTATGGAGAAAACTCACGCTGTGTTTTTGCGTGGATGCTGTTTGCCCATCTTTTCACTTGACGATTCTGTGGAGTTTGTCTGAAACCATGGAACCCCAGGGAAAGAGCTAGGGCTGTCCTCAGCCCAGCGCGCGGTAGGCCGCGTCATCCACAGCCTCCAGCCATTCGTTGGACGTCTCCTCTCTGGGGACCTCCAGGGCAATGTGGCTGAACCAGCTGTCCTGTTTGGCGCCGTGCCAGTGTTTCACGTTGGCGGGGATGACGATCACCGTGCCGGGAGTCAGGCTCAAGGCGGGTTTGCCCTCCTCCTGATACCAGCCCTCCCCGCAGGTGCAGATCAGGATCTGGCCGCCGCCGGATTTTGCCCGGTGAATGTGCCAGTTGTTCCGACAGCCGGGCTCAAAGGATACGTTGGCCAGGAATACCGGACACTCCTCCGGCTTGGTCAAGGGAAGATCATTATACCGCAGGGGATGGAAAAGGGGGGCGGACAGGGCCGCATATGTTAAGAAAGCCTGAAGATTCCTAGGGTTCTATTGACAGAGGGGGCGCCTGTCCTGTATACTGTGGCAAGATCATTGAGAGCGGAAACGGGAATATCCGAGGAAGGCAGCGTCCGGCGGACCGCGCGGCGCTTGGGAAGCGGAACCTTCCGGGCATGCGGGCACGACCTGAGTTCATTTTCCAAGCTCGGGGGTGCCTGTTTCTCTTTCCTGGCCGGTTGGTAAAGGTGGTGGCGGGTTGACTCACAAGGAAAAACTTCTGACAGTGCTGAAGGGGCTGGTGGTGGGAGGTACCATGCTGGTGCCCGGGGCCAGCGGCGGCTCCATGGCCATCATCCTTGGGGTGTATGACCGGCTGGTGTCCTCGGTCAGCTCCTTTATGAAGCACAAGCGTGCCAGCTTTATCTTTTTGGCCCTGTTCGCGGCGGGCGGCCTGCTGGGCATGGTCTTGTTTGCCAAGCCGCTGCTGGCGCTGATTGAGCGCTACCCCATGCCCATGCGGTACTTTTTCCTGGGGGCCGTGGCAGGGGGCATTCCCCTGATGTTCCGGGAGGCGAGGGTGAAGCGCTTTTCCTGGCGGCTGCCGGTCTATATCCTGATCGGGATTGTCGTGGTGGTACTCATTGGGCTGATTCCCGTGGGGAAGGTCCAGTCGGAGATGGAGGCGGGAATCCTCAGCTTCCTGCTGCTGGCGGTGGCTGGATTTATCGCGGCGGTGGCCTTGGTGCTGCCGGGTATCAGTGTGTCCTATCTGCTGCTGCTCATGGGGCTGTACGACGAGACCATGCTGGCCATCAGCACTTTTTACCTGCCCTTCCTGATCCCCCTGGGACTGGGGCTGCTGGCGGGCATCGTGCCCACCGCCAAGGTGCTGGAACGGGCCATGGTGAGCCACCCCCAGCCCACCTATCTGATCATGCTGGGCTTTATGCTGGGTTCCATGGCGGAGCTGTTCCCAGGTGTTCCGGGCTGGCCAGAGGCGCTGCTGTGCCTGGCCACCTTTGCGGCGGGGTTTGCCGTCATCTGGGCCATCTCCAGGAAGGCATAACACACCCGATTAAACCCACCAGTTCAACTGGTGGGTTTTTTTGTGTGCAAAAATGCAGGGGGCCTATATGAGACGCAGGAACCACCTTGGACGCGGAAAAAGGGCGCCGGCTTGGGACGAGGAAAGAAATTTGCCAGGAGGATAGACAGAAATGTAAAGGTTGTGTAAAATAAAAGAAAGTTGTGGAAATATGGGAAGGGATCCTATATAATAAACGTAACGCATGTGTAAAAAGAGTGTAAAGAGAGGGAAAACTGAAATGACCATATCTCTGGCGGACTTTCTGTCCCAGCTGACCAGCAGCCCGGTGCTGGCAATCACGGTGCTGCTGACGCTGGGCGTGATCCTGGTCAACGGCTGGACAGACGCACCCAATGCCATCGCCACCTGTGTCTCCACCCAATCCATGTCCCCCCGGGCGGCCATCCTGATGGCCGCGGTCTTCAACTTTTTGGGCGTGCTGGTGATGACTGTGATCAACGCCAGTGTCGCGGCCACCATTTATGATATGGTGGATTTTGGCGGGGATACGGGAGAGGCGCTGGTGGCTTTGTGCGCGGCCCTGTTCGCCATTGTGACATGGGCGGTGGCGGCCTGGTGGTTTGGCATCCCCACCAGCGAGAGCCATGCCCTGATCGCCGGGCTGTCCGGGGCGGCCATCGCCCTGCACGGCGGGCTGGCTGGGATCAACGGCTCGGAATGGGTCAAAGTGCTCTACGGTCTGGTGTTGTCCACGGTGCTGGGTTTTGCCCTGGGCTGGATTGCGGTCAAGGGGGTGGAACTGGTGTGCCGGGGCATGGACCGGCGCAAGACCTTGGGCTTTTTTCGGGGCGCCCAGGCTGCCGGCGGCGCGGCCATGGCCTTCATGCACGGGGCCCAGGACGGGCAGAAGTTCATGGGGGTGTTCATGCTGGGTATCTTCCTGGCCAACGGACAGGGGGAAGTGGGCAGCTTCCAGATTCCCATTTGGCTGATGATCCTGTGCAGTGCGGTGATGGCTTTGGGCACTTCCATCGGAGGATACCGGATCATCAAAGCGGTGGGCATGGATATGGTGAAACTGGAGAAGTATCAGGGTTTCGCCGCCGACCTGGCCGGAGCGGGATGCCTGCTGGTGGCCTCTCTCACCGGCATCCCGGTGTCCACCACCCACACCAAGACCACCGCCATCATGGGGGTGGGCGCGGCCCGGCGGCTGTCCAGCGTCAACTGGAGCGTAGTGCGGGAGATGGTGATGACCTGGGTGCTCACCTTCCCCGGCTGCGGCATCATCGGGTTTCTCATGGCGAGACTGTTCATGTGGCTATTCTGACCAGAAAGAAGAGGAGATTACAACATGGCGAAAAAGGGAATGAACTATTTTGAGAGCTTTACCAAGGGCGTGGAGTATGGATGCAAAGCCGCGCAGCTGCTGCACGCCTGTTTTGAGCAATACGATCCCAGCCAGCTGCCCCGGCGTATGGAAGAGATGCACCAGATTGAACACGCTGGCGACGAGATGAAGCACGAGATGATGGAATGTCTGCTCAAAGAGTTCCTGCCCCCCATCGAGCGGGAGGATATCATGGAGTTGTCCAGCACCATCGACGATGTGACCGACAGCATTGAGGACGTGCTGCTGCGCCTTTACATGTTTAACATCACCCGGCTGCGCCCGGACGCGAAGGCGTTCACAGATGTAATCATGCGCCTGTGCCAGGCGCTGGAAAAGATGATGGGGGAGATGCATAACTTCCGGAAGTCTGCCCTGCTGCGGGACCTGGTGATCGAGATCAACCACATGGAGGAGGAGGGGGACCGGCTGTATACGGACACCATGCGCCGGCTGTATACAGAGGAGTCGGATCCGGTGACGGTGATGGCTTGGACCACCCTTTATGACCACCTGGAGAAATGCTGTGACCGGTGTGAGGACGTGGCCGATGTGGTGGAACGGGTGATCATGAAAAATACCTGAAAAGGAACAACCGGAGAGCGGAAAAAGGAATGGTATCTTACGGGACAGCATGGCAGACGGCGATGCTGTCCTTTCTCTTTGCCGTCCGCGCCCGCCCGGCCTTGTCCGGGGCGAGCTTCCTAATGAAATTTGCTTGATAAAGGGAAATTTCTACGTGATCTTTGAGGAATCTGCTACCGGCAGAACTGTTGACATGAAAAAGGACCTCGTGCTATAATGAGCCCGCTTGTCAGAGGACTTGCAATCAAATAAGATTGTTGAAGTGGGATAAGCCTGTTTGGGCTTTATCCCACATTTGTTTTGTGCGGCGGGGTAAGGCAAAAAAGGCTTTACCCCACTTCCTTTTATGGAGGTATCTTTAATGAGCGCAAGAACGAAATCCCTGTTTGGTTACATTTTCCCTGCGATGGGCGGCTTATTTGCAACCTACCTGTACAATGTGGTAGACGGCATCTTTGTGGGACAAGGCGTTGGGTCCGCTGCGCTGGGTGCTGTGAATATCGCCGTGCCGTTTATCACGTTTGTCGTCACGGCCGCGGCGATGTTTCCCATGGGCGGCGCCACCGTTGCCGCGATCCGAATGGGGAGGGGCGATAAAGAGGGGGCAAACCACGCGTTTATGGCGGCTTTTTCTCTTACCATTTTCCTATCTCTGATACTCATTTGGGAATCCCCCTGCTGTTGGGGAGCAACGCCATTTGGATCGCGCCGCTTGCGGCGGAAATTGTGACGCTGATACTTGCCTTGGGGTTGAGTAAAACGGCTCAGCTGGTATGCCGGTAACGGAGAAGTGGTTTGCGCAAGCATCCCTTAGGCGTGCAGAAACCGCGCACCGCTCCATACCGCGCAGGAAAAGCGGGCAAGAGGCTGTTGCCACTTGCCCGCTTTCTGACACAGCCGTCTGCCGGCTGTCAAGTTTCATCTGTGCTCCATACTTCCTTACCCGTGGTTGGCGCCGGGCGATTTCCCCCCTGCGCTTTGAATCGCTGTGAACGCAAAGGGGGATGGGGTTCGACAGCGGCAGATGAGAGAGGGGGCTGGGACAGGGATACGGGAACGGGGCTGCCCATCTCCAACCGGTCCGGCGCCACCTGGCAGTCCAGGGCCAGTACCTGTACGCCCGCTTGGGCTGCCTCCCGGAGGGCCTGGCCAAACTCCGGGTGGGTGCGCTCGTTGGGACAGAACCGGTGGCAGCCCTTCATTTGCAGGACGATGTACACCGCACATACATAGCCTTCTCCCTGGGCCCGGGTTAACTCCCGCAGGTGTTTGACCCCCCGCAGGGTGGGGGCGTCGGGGAACATGGCCAGCCCATGCTCTTCCAGGGTGCAGCCTTTGACCTCTACAAAGCCTCTGGCGCCGGCGGCGTCCTCCCAATAGAAGTCAAACCGGGAGTCTCCCCAGGCGGTCTCCGGCCTCAGCAGGGTGAGGTTTTTCCGAAAATGTCCCGCGCCCGCCCACTCGGCAAATACCTGGTTGGGGGCCTGGGCATCCATGTTGATGAGCAGTCCATCCTTATCCACGGCAATCAGGTCAAAGCGGGTCTTGCGCTGAGGGTTGGAACTCTCCTCCAGGTAGACGGTACGGCCGGGGACGAGCAGCTCCCGGCAGCGGCCGGTGTTTTTTACATGGACGGTCTCCTCCTGCCCGTCCAGCTCCACCTGGGCAATGAAGCGGTTGGGGCGGGACAGGAAACGGGCGGGGCGGACGGCACGGTATCTCATGGGAGAACCTCCTTTGGGGTGGCGGGGCGCGTGACGCTTCCCCTATGATACCTGACCGGAGCGGTTCGCGCAAGGGGATGAGACGTATTTTTCTCTTCCCTTTTTTTGCGGAATATGTCATAATGGAGCGAACTGCAAAAATGGAGCAATCCCACCAGGAGGTTCGCTATGCACATTCCAGATGGCCCCACCAGTCTGCTGGAACTGGTCCCCTTTGAGACCGCCCTGGCCCAGTCCCAGCGGCCCAGTCCGGATTATGATATTTCAAAATGGATTTTTGTCCCGAATCATTACACGCAGTATCGGTATATCCTGGGCACCCGGGGGGACAATCCCCTGGTCTGTGTGGGGATCAACCCGTCCACTGCCGCGCCGGACAGCCTGGACAACACGTTGAAATCGGTGGAGCGGATTGCCCGCTACAATGGCTTTGACAGCTTTCTTATGTTCAACGTCTATGCCCAGCGGGCCACCGACCCGGACGATATGGAGAGGGAGTGCAATGCCCGGCTCCACCGGGAGAACATGAAGGCTTTCGACTACGCCCTCTCCCTGGACAAGGGGGGCCATCCGGCCATCTGGGCGGCCTGGGGGACCATCCTGGAGAAGCGGGACTATCTGCCTAGCTGCGTCCGGGACATGATTGAGATTGGCCGTGCCCGGAATGCCCGGTGGTACAGTGCCGGGAAGCGGTCGAAAAAAGGCCATCCTCACCACCCCCTGTACTTGAGGAAGGACAGCGCGCTGGAGCCCTTCCCCGTGGAGGACTATCTGGAGGGACTAGAAGTGCTGGGGAATCAGAAGCGGGGGACGGCTGGGGGATTTTGATGAAAGGGCTGTTGACACAGCTGGAATAATTTAGTACAATGAAGCGGGAAAGAGCCATACCGAATTGCAAGGAGGATTCAGATGACAGACAGGCAAAAAGACGAGCTGCTCGCTCTGCTGGAGCAGGCCAAGGGGCTGGTGGAGGCGGAGCCCGCCGCCCAGCAGGTGATCGTGGTGAAAACGGCAAAAGGCAATGTGTACCATGTATCCAACCGGGATGTGGAGAGAGGGGCGGATGAGGACGGCCTTCTGCGACAGCTCCGGGACGGGGAGGACACCCAGGTTCAGGCGGTGGCCTGTATGTGGAAGGAAGGGGGGGCGTTGGATGTCCCATCCATCCGCTTCCGGCAGCTGCTGCTGGAGCTGGATTCCCGGAACGGGGATGCCCTTCTCCCCCTCCAGGGGGAAAATGTGCTGGTGGCCCGAACCCTGCGGGAGACCATGCCGGGGAAGTGAGCCCAAAAAAGTCCGGATCAGTACCAAGCCCCCAGCCGCAAACCGCGGCTGGGGGCGTTTTTGATGCAAGCGACTGTTTCCGCCGGGGCGGCAGTCCTGGCTGCGGTCCACCCGGGCGGCTGGCGACGGCTTGGCGCTTAGTCCAGCCGGGCGGTCTGCTCGATGGGCAGGGAGATGACCATGCCCTGGGCGTCGGTGCGCAGGCCGTGGACCCGGTCGATCTCCTCCATGATGACGTTGCGCTCCCGGGCGGGGGCCACGATGGCCAGCACTTCCTTCTCCGCCTGGAGAGTGATGCCCACGAATTTCTCTACTTCGCCGGCGCCCGTCCAGCGGGCCCGAATGACGGTGCCGCCCCGGGCGCCCACGGCCCGGGCGGTATCCATCACCGCGTCGGTGTAGCCCTGATTGACAACCACCAGGATCAGGCTGTGGTGAGCGGTGGTATTCTGTTCCATGATCAGTTCTCCCCTTTCCGGTTCCAGTTCCTCCAGCCGGGACAGGCACACCGCCATGATGGCGCTCATCCCAGACATATTCAGGGAAAAGGCGATGCCCCGGGTATCCAGCTTGGAGCGGTCCTCATCCTTCAAATGCGCCATCAGGTGCCGCACCGTGTCCCGGGGGCCGAAGGTGAGCACGATGTCGCGCTCCGAGGTGCCAAAGCCCAGCGCGTCCAGCAGGTGGGAGGACGCGGTGCCCCGGCCGGCGGCCTGGTCGTGATGTAGCAGGCGAAAGGTTTTATAATGCTCCATGAGATGCAGCCCCTTGCCCCGCTCCACAATGGAGACCAGCAGCTGCATCGGGGTGATTTGCTGTGCGGCCATGGCTCAAACCTCCTCCCAGTAGATGATGCCGCCGTCCAGGCCGGCCAGATCGTCCCGGATGGCCTGGCGCAGATCCCGGGCGGCCTTGCGGACCTTGAATTTCCCGTACAGGCCCAGCAGCTGAATGGTGAACAGAGGGGTTATGGCCACCAGGGCCACGATGCCGAAGGCATCGGTGAGCACATTGCCGCCCACCGCCTCGCAGGCCCCCATGGCAAGGGGCAGCAGGAAGGTGGTGGTCATGGGACCGGAGGCCACGCCACCGGAGTCAAAGGCCACACCGGTGAACATCTGGGGGACGAAAAAGGTCATGCCCAGGGCTACGGCGTAGCCGGGAATCAGAAACCACATGATGGAAAGCCCGGTGAGGATGCGCAGCATGGCAAGCCCCACGGACAGCGCGATGCCGATGGACAGGGCGTGGTTGATGGACTTCTGGGTGATGGAGCCGTTGGAGACCTCCTCCACCTGGTGGGCCAGCACCTGCACGGCAGGCTCCGCCCGGACAATGAAGTAGCCAACCAGGGCGCCGATGGGGATCAGAGCCCACTTGGCCGAGCTGGCGGCCAGCGAGGCGCCGATGGTGGCCCCGGCGGGCATGAAGCCCACGTTGACGCCCACCAGGAAGAGCACCAGCCCCACATAGGTGTACACCAGCCCCACCAGAATACGGATCAGCTGCTGGCGGCGGAAGCGGCGGAAGATCACTTGGAACAAGGCGAAGATGACGATGATGGGCAGCAGGGCGATGGCCACCTCGGAGATGTAGTGGGGAATCTCGTCGGTGAAGAGGGCCGCCGCCTCCTGGGTGCTGGTAACCTCGGGAATGACCACGGGAGTGTAGGCGGCGTCCAGATTGGGCATGACGATGCCCAGCACCATGACGGCCAGAATGGGGCCGATGGAGCAAAGGGCCACCAGGCCGAAGGAGTCGCTGCTGGAGTTCTTGTCGCTTCGCACCGCCGCCAGACCGATGCCCAGGGCCATGATAAAGGGCACGGTGATGGGGCCGGTGGTGACGCCGCCGGAGTCAAAGGCGGCGGGGACAAAGCTGTCCGGCGCAAAATAGGACAGGAGGAACACCACCGCGTAAAAGAACAGCAGGGTGTAGGACAGCGGGATGTTCAGCAGCATGCGCACCTGGGCCACCACCAGGAAGAAACCCACGCCCACGGCTACCGCCAGGATCAGGGTCATGTTGTCCACCGAGGGCAGCTGCTCGGCCAGCACCTGCAGATCGGGCTCGGCGATGGTGACTACCACGCCCAGGATGAAGCAGATCAGCAGCGGAGCCAGCACCCGCTTGGTCTTGCTGATCTGCACGCCAATGCCGTCCCCCATGGGGGTCATGGACATATCCACGCCCAGGGAGAACAGCCCCATGCCGAACACCAGCAACAGCGCCCCAAACAAGAACAAGACCATGGTGCCCGGGGTCAGGGGCGCGATGGTGACGCTGATGACCAACACGATGGCGGTGATGGGCAGTACGGAGGAGAGGGATTCCTTGATCTTCTCCAGTAGCAGTTCGTTATGGCGTAAAAAAGACAGTAGTTTGTTATGATGCAAATAGGGCCCCCTTTCTGTTTGTTTGCCCTGACCTCCATGGGCCAGTCCATAACCTCCTCTCTTCCCGTCGGTTTGCCGGAAGGCGGGCGGAAACAAATGAGATGATGATGACAACAACAATAAAACATCGTTATAATAATAACACATATTCGCCAGAGAAGCAACCAGAAACCAGAAATCAGCGCAGGACAATTTCCAGCCGGTGACAAAAGAGCGCTCCGCGGCACCGCCGCGGAGCGCTCTTTGTCAAAAAACGGGATAAGTTTTATCGGGCCAGGCACACAGCGATCCGGGCGGCCAGCTGGGCGTTGTTGTACACCAGCTGGATGTTGGAGTCCAGGCTGTCCCCGCCGGTGAGCTCCTTGACCTTGGCCAGCAGGAAGGGGGTGGTCTGCTTGCCGTGGATGCCCTGGGCCTTGGCCTGGGCCACGGCGTCGTCGATGGCCTGATTGATCACGGCGGGATCCATGGCGAACTGGTCGGGAATGGGGTTGGTGACCAGCATACCGCCCAGGTTCAGCCCCCGGGCGGCGGTGAAGGCGGCGGCGATCTCCTCGGGGGTGTCCATGCGGTAGTCCACGGGGAAGCCGCTCTTGGAGGTGTAGAAGGCGGGCAGCTCGCTGGTGCCGTAGCCCACCACGGGTACACCCTTGGTCTCCAGATATTCCAGGGTTAGGCCCAGGTCCAGAATGGACTTGGCCCCGGCGCACACCACCATCACCGGGGTGCGGGCCAGCTCCTCCAGGTCGGCGGAGATGTCCATGGTGACCTCAGCCCCCCGGTGGACGCCGCCGATGCCGCCGGTGGCAAACACCTGAACCCCGGCCAGGGAGGCGATGAACATGGTGGTGGCCACGGTGGTGGCACCGTCCTCCCCCCGGGACACCAGCACCGCCAGATCCCGGCGGCTGGCCTTGATCACGTCCTGGCCCTTCTTGCCCAGGTACTCGATCTCCTCATGGGTCAGGCCCAGCTTCAGCTTGCCACCCAGGATGGCCACGGTGGCGGGCACCGCGCCGTTGTCCCGGATGATCTGTTCCACATGCAGGGCGGTTTCCACATTCTGAGGGTAGGGCATGCCGTGGGAGATGATGGTGGACTCCAGGGCCACCACGGGTTTGCCCGCGTCCAGGGCCTGCTGCACTTCGGCGGAAACTTCCAGATAGCGATTCATACGAAAAACCTCCATGAAGAATTTGGTTTCAGGATTTACAGGGCTGTTTGCGGATATCAAAGCGCCACACGGCGAAGAAGAAGGAGCAGAAGGCGATCACCTCGATGATGGCGCTGGAATAGGATTGGGCAATCAGGTTGTAGGCCAGCACCAAGGGGGAATTGAGCAGATAGAGCAGCCGGGTCAGGCGCATGTTGTGGATCCACAGGGCTACCGTGGTGAGCATCATCGCCCCGCCCAGCAGCAGGCAGTAGGGCCCGTCCCAGGTGAGCAGGGGGGACACGGCGTAGCAGGCCAGGAAGAAAACCAGCCAGAGAGGGCTTTTAGCCCAGGGACGGTCGTTGAAGGAGCACACCGCCGCCCGGCCCAGGCCCAGGAGGTTGATGAGCACCCCCGTATAGGCGCCCAGCAGGCCGTAATGAACGACCCAGAGCAGGCAGCACAGGATTTGGAGGGACAGGATCTTTTTCCTGCTGCCGCTTTGCAGGGAGGTAAAGGAAATGACCGATCCAACCAGGCCGATCAGCTGGATAAACCAAAAAGATGCTGGCATGGGAAAACCTCACTTTAGGGATGGGAGTTGATGCCGGAGGAATCAGCCGGCGGCCACGGCCATGCGCTGCGTTAGGGCTTTCTTGTTCATAGCGGGGTTAATGGTTTCCGCGCTCATTCCCATCCTGTACGCACAGGATGGGAACCCAATTTGAATTCCACCTGGCGGAAATAAATCCCGCCAGGCCAAGGGTTCCACCGGGTGGAACCGCTTGGACGCGCAAAGCGCGGCCCGGTTCCCGGAGAGAGCGCGCTGGGGTGGCTTAGGCTGTCGCCACGGCCATGCGTCGCTTCAGGGCATCCTCGCTCATAGAAGGGTTAATGGTTTCCGCGCTCTCCATGGCAATGGAGCCGGCGGCCAGGGCGGCCCGGGCAGTGCCCTCCAGATCCGTCCCCTGGAGATAGGCCCAGGCAACGGCGGCCATGGCCGCGTCCCCGCAGCCGGTGGTATTCACCATTTCTCCGGGGAAGCAGGGGGCGAGCAGCCGCCCACCCTGATGGTCCGCGGCAAACATACCGTCCGCGCCCAGGCTGATGAACACCCGGTGCAGGCCGGTGGCCAGCAGGACGTCGGCGGCGCGCTCCAGGCTGGCCCGATCGGCAATGGTCACGCCGGAGAGCAGCTCCGCCTCCAGCCGGTTGGGCTTGATGGTGTGCAGCTTGCCCAACGACTCCTTGAATTTTCCCGCCTTGGCAGTGGATACCGGGTCGGCGAAGAGGGGCGCTGTGACGTGATCGCACAGCCAGGCGATGGACCGCTCCGGAATGTTGGCGTCCACCATCACCAGCTGGGCGTTGTTGAGCACACTCAGCCGGCTGGCCAGGTAGTCTGGGGTGACATGGTGGAAGATCTCCATATCGTTGACGGCCAGATCCATCTCGCCATCCGGGCCGGCGATAAACAGATAGGTGGAATTGGTGGCGCCGGGGATCTGGAGGGCATGGGAGATATCGATGCCCAGCTGGCCGCAGGAGGCGGCCACCGTGTGGGTGAAATCGTCGTCCCCCATGGCGGTGAGAAAGGTGACCTCCAAGCCCATAAGGGCCATATTGTGGGCGATGTTCCGGCCCACGCCCCCCATGGATACCCGCACCTGCCCGGGATTGGAATCCCGGTGTACCAGAGGGGCCAGAGAGCGGCCGCCGATGTCCTTGGTGATACCCCCCACCACCGCCACATAGGGGGCGGTGTGTACCACATAGCCCTTGCCCAGGATATAGCCCTTTTTCATCAGGTTGGAGATGTGCACCGCCACCGAGGACCGGGTGATGCCCGCCCGATCCGCCAGCTCCTGCTGGGAGATCATGGGGTTTTCCTCGATCCACCGGAGGATCTGCCGCTCCCGCTGGGTCATGCCAAGCCCTCCTAAATTTTTATTTAAGAACTAAGCTAATGCTTATTATACTGTGCGGTCCATAGATGTCAAGGGGGAAAATAAAAAAGATGGACAAGCCGGGACGTCCCCACATGGGGGACGCGCCCGCTTGTCCGAAACCTTGGAAAAAGGAAAGCTCCAGTACGCTCAGCGACGGCGGTTACGCCACCGGTCAGCCAGGGAGATGCCGGCGGCGACGGCGTATTTGATGACGACATAGGCGAGAATCACAAGGAGAGCGAGTCCTTCAATCCCATTCACCTGCGGTACCTCCTTTCCGCCCCTCCAGGGAGGGGGGAATGATTTGCCCTAAAAAATATCATGCGCCAGGGGGGAATGTCAAGGGTGCAGGCAAAGACGACAGGCGGGCGCAATCGGCCGGATTGCGCCCGCCAAGGGACAGGGGGAGCTTCCGGGACACAGGGGGTGTGCCGGAAGTCGGCAAAAAATTAAACGTCCGCGTTGCCCACGGTTCTCGGATGCAGCTCCGCCCCGGCGGATGGGACATCCGCCGGGGATCCCATATTCAACATCCTCGGACGGAGTGAATCCGCCCTGCGGCAAGGCTTTGCTCTGCAAAACCTTGTACGCGCTTCCGCGCGCCCCATCTGCGATGGGACCCCGACGTGGAGCTGCCGGGACATAGAGGGTGTATCTGAAAGTCCGGCAAAGGATTAGAAATCTGCGTTGCCCACGGTGCGGGGATGCAGCTCCACATCCCGGATGTTGGAGATGCCGGTGAGGTACATCACCATCCGCTCAAAGCCCAGGCCGAACCCGGCGTGGCGGCAGGAGCCGTACCGACGCAGGTCCAGGTACCACCAGTAGTCCTTGGGGTCCAGGCCCAGCTGGTTCATCCGCTCCTCCAGCACGTCCAGCCGCTCCTCCCGCTGGCTGCCCCCGATGATCTCCCCGATGCCGGGCACCAGGCAGTCGGCGGCGGCCACGGTTTTACCGTCATCGTTCAGGCGCATGTAGAAGGCCTTGATGTCCTTGGGATAGTCGGTGACGAACACGGGCTTTTTGAATATCTGCTCGGTGAGGTACCGCTCGTGCTCGGTCTGGAGATCGCAGCCCCACTCTACCTTGTAGTCAAACTGGTCGTTGTTTTTCTTCAGCAGCTCGATGGCCTCGGTGTAGCTCACCCGGCCAAAGTCGGAGCCGGCCACATGGCGCAGCCGCTCCACCAACCCCTTGTCCACGAAGGAGTTGAAGAAGTTCATCTCGTCCGGGCACCGATCCATGACGGTGTTGATGATGTGCTTGATCATGGCCTCGGCCAGGTCCATGTCGTCGTTCAGGTCGGCAAAGGCGATCTCCGGCTCAATCATCCAGAACTCGGCGGCGTGGCGCTGGGTGTTGGAGTTCTCCGCCCGGAAGGTGGGGCCAAAGGTGTACACGCTGCCGAAGGCCATGGCGAAGTTCTCCGCGTTGAGCTGACCGGATACGGTGAGGTTGGCCCGCTTGCCAAAAAAGTCCTTGGCCCAGTCCACGCCGCCGTCGGGCAGGCGGGGCGGATCGTTCACATCCAGGGTGGTCACCTGAAACATCTCCCCCGCGCCCTCACAGTCGCTGGCGGTGATGATGGGGGTGTGGATATAGACAAAGCCCCGATCTTGGAAGAAGGTATGGATGGCGTGAGCGGCCACGGAGCGTACCCGAAAGGCGGCGGAGAACAGGTTGGTGCGGGGGCGCAGATGCTGGATGGTGCGCAGGTACTCCACCGTGTGGCGCTTTTTCTGCAGAGGGTAGTCCGGGGTGGAGGGACCCTCCACCTGGATGGAGGCGGCCTTCACCTCCAGGGGCTGCTTGGCCTGGGGGGTCAAAACCACCGTGCCGGTGACGATGAGGGCGGCGCCCACATTTTGCCCGGCGATGTCCCTGTAGTTGTCCAGGACATTGGCATCCATAACGATCTGCAGATTCTTGAAGCAGGAGCCGTCGTTGAGCTCGATGAAGCCGAAAGTTTTCATGTCCCGGATGGTGCGGGCCCAGCCCATGACGGTGACCGTCCGGCCGTCCAGCCGCTCCCCGTCGGCAAAGACAGAGGCGATGGTGATGCGATCCATAGTCGTTCCCTCAATTCTGATTAATGTTCCGGCCAGCGCGCCCGGCCAGCAGAGTTTTCCATGATAGTATACCATTTCTCCGGGATTTTGCAAGAGGTACCCCCGCCGGGAAAAGTTCGGGTGAATTTCCTCTTGACAAAGGCGGCGGAATGTGGTAATTTCTCTAAAGAGTTAGTTAAAGCTAACCATTGGGCCGGAGGGCCTATCTCTTTTGTCAAAAGGTTAGCATATGCTAATTCCTGTAAAGGAGGAACCATGAATGGATCAGCAGGCGCGGCGGCTGGAGCGCACCTTGGCCTACCACTGTGCCCCGGCCTTGTCCGGGGTCAAACCGGCGGACCTCATCTCCTGGCGGGAGAGTGAGGCCGGAGACAGGGCGCTGCTGCGGCGGTATGCCCGCCTGCTGGCCGGGCGGGGAGTCCGGCTGCGGGTGCTGCGCCGGAGCTGCGGGCGCTGCCTGCTTTTGGTCTATCGGCCTGAGTTGTTGCGGGACTGCCTGGAACAGCCGGAGGTGGCGGACATGCTGGGACGGGACGGCTATCCAAAGGGCATGGAGGCCAAGCTGCGGCTGCTGGGACGAAGGCTTGCGGCCCCGGAGTTTCCCCACGAGATCGGGCTGTTTTTGGGGTATCCTCCGGAGGACGTGGAGGGCTTTCGGCGGGAAGGCGGCCGGAATTGCAAGTTTACCGGATTGTGGAAGGTCTATGGCCCGGTGGAAGAGGCGGTCAGGCGCTTCCAGGTGTTCCACCACTGCCGGGCGTGCTTCTGCCAGGGTATGGACGAGGGGAACACCCTGCTCCAGATGCTGGCGGCGGTCTGAGCCGCTGTTGGCTCCACCGTCCGAAAACAGACAGATCATTACATAGAACGGAGGCGTATGAGTATGAAAAAAGTAGCGGTTGTTTATTGGTCCATGGGCGGCAATACCGCGGCCATGGCGGAAGCGGTGGCCGACGGGGCCCGGAAGGCCGGGGCAGAGGTACTGCTCAGGCAGGTGAGCGAAACCACCCCGGAGGAGGTGCTCGCTTGCGACGCCATTGCTCTGGGCTGTCCCGCCATGGGGGCCGAGGTGCTGGAGGAGTCCGAGTTTGAGCCCTTCTTTTCCCTGCTGGAGGGCAGTCTGGGCGGCCGGCAGGTGGCCCTGTTTGGCTCTTACGGTTGGGGAGATGGACAATGGATGCGGGATTGGTGGAACCGAACCGAGGCGGCCGGCGCCCTACTGGTGGGCAGTGAGGGCCTGATTGTCCAGGAGGCCCCCGATGAGGATGGCCTAGGGCAATGCCGAGACTTGGGCGCCAGCCTGGCGGGGTAAGCCCCCGTAGGTACGCAGCGGATAGAAACACCTGGGGCCCCCGGCGCGTCAGCGCCGGGGGCCCCAGGTGTTTTGAAACCATCAGGACATGGTGGGGAAAACGGTTTTGCTGGCCTGTTGTAGTGCTTCTACCAGCCGGTCCGCCTCCTCCCTGGTGGTGTGGGGGGAGAAGGACAGGCGCAATGCCCCGGACAGCCAGGGCCTGGACAGGCCCATGGCGGCAAACACATGGCTGGGCTTGCCCTTGTGGCAGGCGGAGCCGGAGGAGACGCACACCCCCTGGTCACCCAGCACCCGTACCAACACCTCGCTGGGATAGCCGGGCAGGGTGACGGCGCAGATGTGGGGGGCGTCCCCCGGGGAGATGATCTCCAGCCCTGGAAGGGCCGTTTTGAGCTGATCCAGGGTATATTGTTTGATGGCGGCGGTTCGCTCCAGCCGGTCTGTATCCGCCATGGCCGCCTGGCAGGCGGCGGCAAAACCGGCGATTTGGGCGGTGGCCTCCGTGCCTGAGCGCAGGCCGTCCTCCTGCCCGCCCCCAGTGAGCAGGGGGGCCAGGCGCACGCCCTTTTTGATGTACAGCGCCCCCACCCCCTTGGGGCCGCCCACCTTGTGGCCGCTGACGGTGATCAGGTCCGCCCCGGTGGAGACGGGGGTATAGGGCAGCTTTAGAAAGCCCTGCACGGCGTCGCAGTGGAAGAGGATGGCGGGGTCAAAGGCCTTTACCGCCCTCACGCAGTCCGCCACCGGGAGGATCGCGCCGGTCTCGTTGTTTACCAGCATCATGGACACCAGAGCGGTGTCCGGCCGGAGGGCGCTCCTCAGCTGTTCCACCGTGACCCGGCCGGCCTTGTCGGGAGCGAGGCAGGTCACCGCATACCCCTGCCGCTCCAGGTCCCGGCAGGTCTCCAGCACGGCGGCGTGCTCCACAGCGGTGGTGATGATGTGCCGGCCCCGTCGGCGGCCCAGCTCCACCCCCTTCCGGATCGCCCAGTTGTCCCCCTCCGTGCCGCAGGAGGTGAAATATACCTCGCCCAGGGTACAGCCCAGGGCCTGAGCCACCGTCCCCCGGTGGATCTGGACGGCCTGGGCGGCTTGACGGCCATAGGCGTACCGGGAGGAGGGGTTGCCGAAGTGGGCCAGGGCCTGAGTCATGGCCTCCAGGGCCTGGGGACACAGGGGGGCGGTGGCGGCGTAGTCGAAATAGGTCAGGGAATTCACGTCAGCACCTCGCGTTCTTTCGTCCGGGCGGGCGGGAATGGCGCCCGGACAAAGAGGATGGGGAAAGGAAAGCATCTCCGGTCGCCTGGCCGGAGATGGTCCGTCAGTTTACCTGTATTGTACGTTTGCCGGGCAGGAAAGTCAAGCGGGAGCGGGAGAGAATCGGGCGGGTGCTGAACCGCCGGGATCCCTCGTCCCGTCATAGCAACCGGGAGTTTTGGTGAAAGGCGGGAATCTGACCGGCGGGGGGCAGCCAGGCTACCGCCGCGGCCAGAGCGTCCTCCCCCAGCAGGCGGGAGGAGGCGCCGTCCAGCTCCACACTGAGAGAAAAGCCCTCCCGGTCGCTGCGCAGCAGGGGCACGCCCCGGCGGGGGGCCACCACCACGTAGCCCATCCGCTCCAGAGCCAGGGTGAGCCCCTGGGGTCCCCGGGCACACACCGCGCCGGACCGGCGGACTCCGGCACAGCGCTGGGCTGCCCAGGCCTGCTCCACCCCCACCAGCATATCCCACTCCCCGGCGCAGGGGGCGGATGGGACCGGATGGGCGGGGGGATCAAAGAGCCGCCCCTGGCTGTCCAGCACCCAGACCGTGACCTCGCCGCCCTGCTGCCGCAGGAAAAGGGAGGCGGGCAGCTGATAATAGCGGGCCAGCCAGGCGGCACAGGCGGCGCACCCCCCATCGTGAAACCGCACCTCGCCGCCGGCCAGGGCCGCGCCGCAGCCGGCGGCTCTGGCCAGCGCCTGGGCCAGGGAGCCCCCGGCGCTGCCGATGGCCACCGCGCCCAGGGCGCCCAGCCGGAGGCCCAGCTCGTACAGCTGCTTTCCCTGCCGCATCCGGTCCTTCATGGACACACCTCCTGTTTTTTAGAAAGTATGCCCGGGAGAAACAGGGGCTATTCCTCTTTTTGATAGAGAGCCAAAAGGGTTTCCAGCTGCGCTTGGAATTCCTGGGCGGCCCACTGGGGGGAGAGCACCTCCACGCCGTTCCCCAGGCCGAACAGCCATCCCCAGAAGGGAGGGCTGACCACCAGATCCAGGGTGACGGTGAAGTACTGAGTGCCATCGGGTACGAGAATAGTGTCCTGCCCGAACCGATCCAGCACCACCCCGGCCAGGGACGCGGCGCACCGCAGAGTAAGCCGGCACTCCCGACCGGAGTACATGCCGAAGTGCCGGCGGGCATAGCCCTCGGGATCCCAACTGCCCCGGCCGCTGCCCGGGATGCGGGTGATGACGATGTCGCTCATTTTGTCCACCCGATAGTGGCGCAGATCCTGCCGGATCTCGTCCCGGCCGGCCAGGTAGTAGTTCTCATTGTCCCAGATCAACCCGAAGGGGGTGACCCGGTAGCGCGCCCCATCCCGGCGGAAGACCTTCTGTTTGTGCAGGTTGTATTCAAAGTATCGGAAGGTGATCACTCTGTTATCCGAGATGGCGGCGTGCAGCTTATCCACGTTGTAGAAGATATGCTCGTTCATGGTCTTTGCCCGCCGGTCCACATAGACCTGGCGCTGGAGCTGCCTGGCCTGATGGGTGGAAGCCAGGGATTCCAGCTTGCGGATGAGGCTGGCGCTCTTGCGCTGGGTGAGGAACCGGCTGGAGGCCACCGCATCTACCAGCAGTTTTAACTCGGCCAGCTCAAAGTCCCGCGCCCCGATGAACCAGCCGCCGTCCTTTCCCTTACGCAGCTGCACGTCCAGCCCCAGCTGGCGCAGCTGCTCCATGTCATCATAGATACTCTTGCGCTCGGCTGGAATATCCCATTTGCCCAGCTCTGCCGTGATCTGGGCGGTGGAGACTGGATGTTCCTCGTCGCTGCTGGTGAGCAGCAGCCTGGTCAAAATGGGCAATTTTTTCTTCTGATTGGGGCCGCGGGCCATACAACCACCTCCTGTGCGAGCTAAAGTATACAGGATAATAAGTCCAATAGATTGGACTTATTATAGCACTGGAGGAGGACCGGCGCAAGAAGGGAAAACTTGACGGCGCTGCCCGGGGATATGCTCCTGTGTCATAAAGCAACACACAAGAATTTGATAGACAGCAGCCCATTCGTTTCGTGTAACAAAGAGAAAGCAATGTACAATTCGCATCTGAATGATATAATACTTTTTGAGCAGAGCAAAGGGGAATTAAGGTCTACGCTCCGCAGATATCCGGAACTCTACGCTCCGTGTGTGTTTATTCAGTTACCCATTACCTACAATAAGGACAGGAAGGGGGCAGAAACGAATGGACCAAATCCGAATCGGCAAATTTATAGCCGAATCAAGAAAATCAAGGAACCTGACCCAAAGGCAGCTTGCCGACGCACTTTCCATCAGCGACAAAACAATTTCCAAATGGGAGTGTGGAAAAGGACTTCCCGAAGTTTCTCTCATGTTGCCATTGTGCGTGGCATTAGATATTACTGTCAACGATTTGCTTTCAGGGGAAAAGGTTTCCTCAACTGATTACCAAAAGAAAGCGGAGGGAAACATGATAGACCTGATGAAAGAAAATGAAGAAAACAGGAAAAGAATGGCGTTGTCCATTATTACCGGCGTCATCACGGTCATTGCTGTATGCGCCCTAATTGTAATAGCGTCCTTGATTGACTTGCCTACGATTGCACGGATTATATTGATTGCGTTTTCTGTTGCAGTGGCAGCAGTAGGTATCGCGGCGGCCGCAATGCTTGAGATGAAAGCCGGTTATTTTGAATGTCCATATTGTAAGGAGCTTTTTGTTCCAAACATGGACGAATATGTAAAGGGCTATCACACTTTTACTAAACGCAGATTGACCTGCCCCAAGTGTGGAAAAATAGGGATGTGCAAACATCGTGTCACAAGATAAATACGACTTCTGGCAATCGCAAAGCCAGCCGAGCCGGTCAACGGTCAAGATGACGGGCTTTGCCCGCCGTTGAGAGCCCCGCCTGCCTTTGCTGGCAAGCAGACAAGGGGCGACGGCAAGGAGTGCTGCCGCCCCGCACTATTATCAGAGAGGGGGAATTTTTATGACCGGAGGGGAAGCCTGCAAAGTACATATCCAGTATACTTTTAACGTCTTTTGTAAAATTGTCATTCGTCACGCAGCCATAGATAAAATTTTGAAGCTGCACCGGAGGTGGGAACGGGAAGTTTCCCTTGGCCATCTGATGAGTTTATCCCCGTGAGTAGACTTTCGCCCCATGAAACCATCGTCAAAACGCATGAGGGCACCCGGAAGCCGTGAACGCTGTCCTGATCCGGGATCAGGTGGTTGCCAGGCTCCAGCGCATGAGACTGAGCATCGCCAAGAGCACTTATGCCAAGCTGGAGACCAACCCCATGAACATCGGGGTCAATGAACTGGTGGTCCTGAGGGAGATGTTTCAGGCGGAGTACCAGGAGTTTTTTTCGGGACTGCAACGAGTCTAAATCAAGCGAAAAGCCGCCCAACCGGGCGGCTTTTCTTCGAAAACTCAAATTTATTTGATGGCCTTGCTGTCCACCTCTTCCTGGAGCAGGGCGGCGAACTGCTCCAGGCTCATGCCGCCCAGGTCCTCGCCGGTGCGGCGCCGGGGGGAGACGGTGGCGTTTTCCATATCCCGGTCGCCCACCACCAACATATAGGGGATTTTCTCCAGGGTGGCCTCCCGGATCTTCTTGCCGATCTTCTCGCTGCGGTGGTCCGCCTCCACCCGGAAGCCCAGGCCGTCCAGCCTGGCACACACCTCATCGGCATACTGCGCTGCCCGGTCGGTGACGGGCAGCACCTTCACCTGCACGGGGGCCAGCCAGGCGGGGAAGGCGCCGGCGAAGTGCTCGGTGATGACGCCGATGAACCGCTCGATGGAGCCCAGCACCACCCGGTGGAGCATGACGGGGCGGTGCTTCTCCCCGTCCTCGCCGGTGTACTCCAGTTCGAACCGCTCAGGCAGCTGGGAGTCCAGCTGCACCGTGCCGCACTGCCAGGTGCGGCCCAGGGAGTCGGACAGGTGGAAGTCCAGCTTGGGGCCGTAGAAGGCGCCATCCCCCTCGTTGACCTCAAACTCCTTGCCCATCTCGGTAATGGCGTCCTTGAGGATGTCCTGGTTGCGCTCCCACTGCTCCACGGTGCCGATGTGGTCCTCGGGCATGGTGGACAGCTCGATTTTATAGGGCAGGCCGAAGACGGAGTACACCTCGTCAAAGAGCTGGACCACGCCCTTGATCTCGTCCTTGAGCTGGTCGGGGGTCATGAACAGGTGGGCGTCGTCCTGGGTGAAGCAGCGCACCCGGAACAGGCCGTGAAGGGCGCCGGACAGCTCGTGGCGGTGGACCAGGCCCAGCTCACCCACCCTGAGGGGCAGGTCCCGGTAGGAGTGGGGCTGGCTGGCGTATACCATCATGCCCCCGGGACAGTTCATGGGCTTGATGGCGAAATCCTCCCCGTCGATGACGGTGGTGTACATGTTGTTTTTATAGTGCTCCCAGTGCCCCGACCGCTCCCACAGCTTCCGGTTGAGAATGATGGGGGTGGAGATCTCCACGTAGCCGTAGCGCTTGTGGACTTCCCGCCAGTAGTCGATGAGGGTGTTGCGCAGCACCATACCCCGGGGCAGGAAGAAGGGGAAGCCGGGGCCCTCCTCAGTGAGCATGAACAGACCCAGCTCCTTCCCCAGCTTCCGGTGGTCCCGGCGCTTGGCCTCCTCAAGCTTGGCCAGGTACTCGTCCAGCTCGTCCTTCCTGGGGAACGCGACGCCGTAGATGC
This sequence comes from uncultured Oscillospiraceae bacterium, assembly GCA_944387095.1. Lineage (GTDB taxonomy): Bacteria > Bacillota > Clostridia > Oscillospirales > Oscillospiraceae > Enterenecus. Next base: position 95,189 of record CALXDP010000004.1, on the reverse strand, counting down.
GCTGGAGAGTCTGGCGGCTGGAGTCCCCCCGCCAGTAGGCGGCGTTGCAGGCGGTGAGCTTGATGGCGTTCCCCTTCACCCGCCCGGTGGAGTCCAGATGGGGGCCGGCGCACAGATCGGTGAACTCTCCCTGCTTATAAAAGGAGATGACCGCCTCCTCGGGCAGGTCGTGGATGAGCTCCACCTTGTAGGGCTCCCCCTTCTCCTCCATGAGTTTGAGGGCCTCTGCCCGGGGCAGCTCGAACCGCTCTAGGCGCAGCTTCTCCTTGCAGATCTTGCGCATCTCCCCCTCCAGCTCACTGAGCTGATCCTCGGTAAAGGGTTCGGGGGTGTCGAAGTCGTAGTAGAAGCCGTTCTCAATGGCCGGGCCGATGGCCAGCTTCACCTCTGGGTGGAGCCGCTTCATGGCCTGGGCCAGGATGTGGGAGCAGGTATGCCAGTAGGTGTGGCGGTACTGCTCATTTTCAAAGGTATACAGGTTGTTTTCTTCGGACATGGTAATCTCCTTTCTTCCTGCTGCCCGGGACCCGCGCCAACGGGAGGGCGGGGTCTGCCGCACAAGCGTTTTGTGCAGCAAAACCTTGGCGCAGGGGCAATGCATTTGCCCCGAGCAAGTTGATATTCAGGGGTCCCCGCAAGGCTTTGCCTTGTGGGGGAAAAACAAAACGCCCCACCCCTGATTGTGTCAGGGGTGAGGCGTAAAGCATACGACCCACGGTTCCACCCTGCTTGCAAGTTGCGTTTGAGCTGTCGCGAGCAGCGGGGATGGACCGGAGCGGGGGATGCAAACCAAGAAGGGCCACAGGCCCGGATGTTTGTGTCCCCACTGGTCGGGAAGCCGCGCGTCGCGGACAGGCGAAACGGGATCACTTGCCGCTTGTGCCTTTCTATAACGGGAAAGCCCCGTCCCGGTCGTCCCGGGCGGCTCGGGAGTGGTACCGCCCACCGCGTGTCGTAGGGCGCTTCCACCGTGCGCGCCCCTCTCTGTCCGCCGCTGTGCGGGCTCTTCTCCGTCTGTGCCGTTTTGACGAGGGTTAGTGTATCACTCCGGTGGGGAATTGTCAAGGGCGCCGGCCCCGCAGTTTGGGAATATGGGATCAGGCGGCTTCCTCATGCCGCCTGGTGAAAAGGCCCGCCCCGTGGAAGGTGTCCACCAGGACGTCAATGCGGTAGAAACATGCAGCGTCCTTCAGAGCAGGGTCGCCTGGCTATCGCGCTGGATGCCGGCATGGATTATCTGGCCGGGTTGACGGATGGCCCGAAAGCCTATCCAAGGGCAAAACAGGGGAAAAGTGAAATGTGAAAGCGGCCTGCCTTTGTGGACCGGCCGCTTTTGCTGTTTTGTATTACCCGTTCACAGATGGATGGAAAAACCCTGAAAATCGAAAATGCCGGCGCCGTGGTGAAGCCTGCCCTGCGCCTTCAGCGATTGGGCGGCAAGCAGCACATCCCGGGCCAGCTCCAGCTCCGGCGGGACATCCAGGTTGAAGTGCCCGGGGCGGATGGCCCGCAGGGGCAGCGCGGCCACCCGTTCCACCGAGGTGAGGAAGGCGGCGGGGTCGGTGGTGGGGTAGAACAGATCCAGCTTACCCCGGTAGAGCAGGTCGCCGGAGTAGAGCGCGCCCCGGGTATCCTCCCAGTAGCACAGGTGGCCGGGGGAGTGTCCCGGCGTGTACAGCGCCGTGACGGTGCGTCCACCCAGGTCAAAGACCTGACCGTCGGCGATTGTCCCGGTGACGCCCCCCTGATAAACCGTGTAATGTTCCGGGTCAAAGCCCGGCGGGAAGGGACAGGACTCCCGCAGGAGGTTGGACTTCACCGCGCGCGGGGACAGGGGGAACGAACCGGACAGCCAGGGGGCCTCCAGGGCATGGGCCAGGCGGCGGTCAAACTCCCCCAGGGAGCCGATGTGGTCCCAGTGAGCATGGGAGAGAACGGCGGTCACCGGCAGGCCGGTGAGGTCTTCCACCGCCGGGCGCAGGGAGGCCACCCCAAGGCCGGTGTCGATGAGCAGGGCACGCTCCCGTCCCAGAAGCAGGTAGCAGTGCGTCTGCTCCCAATGGCTCCACTCACTGATGACATAGGTATCCGGCTCCAGCAGCTGAATCTGAAACCAGGAGCCGCTCATATCACAGCGCCTCCGTCTCCATGACCAGATCCACCCGGCGCCCGTGCCGGCCGCCCTCAAACTCGGTGTTCAGGAAGGCGTCCACCATGCGCTCGGCCTCAAATTCGCCGGTAAAGCCCCCGGCCAGAGCCAGCATGTTGGCGTCGTTGTGCTGCCGGGTGAGCCGGGCGGAGAGCAGGTCCCGGCACAGGGCGCACCGCACGCCCTTAATCTTGTTGGCGGTGATGGACACGCCGATGCCGGTGGTACACAGCACGATGCCCCGGTCGCACTCACCGGAGACCACCTTCTGGGCGGCGGCCCGGGCAAAGAGGGGATAGTCGCAGCGCTCCGCGGAGTGGGTGCCGCAGTCCACCACCGTGTGACCCTGGCGGGTGAGGTAGTCTTTCAGATGCTCCTTCAGGGCGAAGGCTCCGTGATCGCAGCCCAGGGAGAGGTTCATAGGGGATCGCTCCTTCCGTTTAGATGAGGTGAGGCACAGGCTTACGCCTTTCGTAGGTGGTCACATAGCGGAAGCCCGCCTGGGAGAGCAGCGCGGCGGCCTCCCGCAGCCCCTTGCCCAGGTCCTGGGGACGGTGGGCGTCGGAGCCCAGGGTGACGTATTCCCCGCCGCACTCCCGAAACCAGCGCAGCAGGGGCAGCCACTCGGCCAGGTTGCGGCCCCGGCAGGTGTTCACCTCCAGGGCGTGGCCGGTGCGGGCGATCTGGGTGAAAATGGTCCGCACCGGCTCCTCATACCCATCCAGGGTAAGGGAAATGCCGTCCCGCTGGATATAGCGCAGAGGATAGATGATGTGGGCCAAGCTGTCGTAGCAGTCGGGACAGTCCTTCACCAGGGTCCAGGTGTGGCGCAGGCAGTGCTCCACACAATGCCGGGCCAGATCCGGATTCCCGGTGAAATCGGTGTAGTACAGGTCGATGTGATCCCGCTCCCCAAGCCAGTTGTGGAGGGAGCCCAGGACGAAGTCCAGCTGGGGCGCGCCCTCTTTCAGGATCCACCGGGCCGTGGCCGGGTCATATACCGCTGAACCCAGCTCCAGGCCCAGGCGGAGCAGGAGCTGACCTCCCACCTGAGCCTGGACCCGGTGGAACTGCTCCCTGGCGGCGGGCCAGTCAAAGTGGGTCACAGGACGGCCCATGCCGTCCACCAGGTCACAGTGGTCGGTGACGCACAGCTCGTCCAGGCCCAGGCTGACGGCCCGCCGGGCCATGTCCGCCAAAGGTGCGCTGCTGTCAGGAGAGAGCAGAGAATGGGTGTGGATATCGCAGAAGTACAAGAAAGGTCACCTCAGGGGTTAGAGTGGAGATGGGAAGGCGCGGTTGCTCCCGCTTCGGAGGACAGCCGGCGGGGAAAATTTTACATGGTCCGCGCCCCAGGCGCGTATTCAGAAACTTATTTTTGACCGGGACATGTGCCTGGCCCAAAATACCGCGCAGCCCGTAAATGCGCGAGCTGTCCGCCTGGGCCCTCATGCAAGCCCAACAAAGCGGTTTGCATGGGGAGAGGAGACGCAAGAACGCAGGTGAAGTTTCGCGGGCAGGCGGGAACGAAACCCAGCGGACATTCCGCAGGTGAAGTGGGATGCGGCGGGCGGCAAAGCCTCCTTAGAATGGCCGTCAGCCGTTTTCAAGGGCTAGAGCGGCCAGCTGGGCAGCCAGCGCAGGAAGGCCTGGCTGTACCACAGCGGCATATACAGCCCCGTGAGGGCGGGGTAGAACAGGGCGTAAAGCGCCACGGCGCAGCCGGTAAAGCCGTACACGGCCAGTCGATAACCCCGGCGGCGCCGGGTGAACATATCGTTCATCAGATAGGCGATGGCAAATACCAAAAACAGGATGGTGGGGAAGTAGTGGTAGGCGAACAGGATGCGTCCGATGAACAGCCAGGGGACGAACTGGGAGAGGATGGCGATGAGGATCAGCAGCCCCCGCCCGCTCTTGCGCCGGATGGTCTGGACAAGCACGGCGAAGAAGGACAGCAGCCCCCCCCAGGACACCAGGGGATTGTTAAAGGAGGCGAACAGGCTCTTGATGCCCAGGGTATTGGCGTAGTCCAGGTCCCGATAGTACAGGATGGGGCGGCCGTCGAAGATCCACTGATACCAGTAGGACTCGTAGGGGTGGGGGGTGTGGACCCCTTGATGATAGGTGAGCATGAACACCTGGTTGTCCCACACGATGCCCAGCAGGCTCTGCAGGGTGACCTGGGTGCCATCCCGGGCCGCGGCGGCAGTGGCATAGGGGAGATAGGCAGCCACATAGATACAGAGGGGAATCGCAACGAAGAAGACCACGGACAGGGCGATGGTGCCCGCCACATGGGCGCCGAACCGGGGCAGGGAGGCGTATTCCAGGCCGCCTTCCTGTTCGGCTGCCAGTTTTTGCCACTCCCGGCCCTTGAAGATGAGGCCCAGCAGCCACAGCAGGGCCAGGCCCACCCCGGCGTATACCACCGTCCACTTGCTGGCGCAGCCAATGCCCCAGAACAGCCCGCACAAAAACAGAGAGGGGACGGATCTGCGCAACTTGGCCCCCGCTGGGACGGTGAGCCAGCGGTACATGAAGTAGTAGGATACCAGGATGAAGAACACCCCGTAGGTGTCGATGGTGGCAATGCGGGTTTGCACCAGGTGCATGAAGTCAAAGGCGAACAGACAAGTGCCGCACACGGCCACAGGGGTTTTGCCGAAGAGGTTTTTCAGAAAGACGTAGAGGACAGGCAGCATGAGCACGCCGAACAGGGCACCCATGAACCGCCAGCCGAAGGGGGTCATCCCAAACATCATGACGCCCAGGGAGATGATGAGCTTGCCCAGGGGCGGGTGGGACACCTCGTAGGGATAGATGTTGTTCAGGTGCTCCAGGGCGGTACGGGGATGGTAGATCTCGTCGAAATAGGAGGAGTTCATGTAGGTGGCCTTGTCCGCCCACACGTCGCTCTCGTCAAACAGGGCCTCCCCGCCGGAGGACACATATTGGGGTACCAGGGGTTCCCCGTTATGCCACAGGGCCAGCTCCGCCAGCCACAGGCCCTCATACCGCTGTACCGAGCCGGCGGAGATGCGCCACATGTCGGCAGTGATGGCGCCATGGGCCTCATCCTCGTCCTCCTCCGCACGGGTCAGGTCCACCACCTCCCATTTCAGCAGGGTGTCGTAAGCCTGGTCCAAGGTCAAGCGCTGCCAGCTTTCCCCGCTGTCCGAGGAGTATTCCAGCCGGTAATTGCCTGAGCCCAGGGTGGTGTAGTAGGAGAGCTTGTCCACCGTCACCGGCTGGCTGAAAGAGAAGGTGAAGGAGGTGTCTTGCTGGAAAACAGTGTAAGTCTGGGGCACGTCAAAGTCGCCCAGGCGGAAGAAGGCAGTGGCGGCATACACCGCCGTGATCAGCAGCATGGGCAACACGTCCCGGCGCCGGAAGGGATGCCGCTTCAGGGTGAGGGTCATCTGCCGGGGCTTGGCCCGAGTTTCCGCCATGGCGATCCACTCCAGGGAGTGGGGCCGGGGCTTGAGACAGTGCCAGTAATAGAGAAAAAAGGCCAGGCAGACAGCCAAGGCCACCAGCACCCAGACAGCGGCGGGGGCCAAGTTGCCAAAAAACCAGGACAGCCCATAGGAAACGGCATCCCATACAGCGGCAACTCCCCCGTCCTGAGATGGAGAGGGTGAGGCAGACAGGGCAAGGCCGTGCAGTGGCAGGATCAAACTGTTCATGGCAGCCTCCTATCGCTGGTGGAACAGCACAGGGTTTTGATACTTGTTTATCATACTACGAAACCGGGCGAAAGGAAAGTGTTTCTTTCAAATGCGGGGGGATGGAGACAGGATTTTTAGCAATCCCCTCATTTCGCTGCGAAAACTGCCGCTGGATTTTGCAGGCAGAAACATTCACATTTCGTTTACAACTGGCCTATTGACATTCTGTCCGGCAAGTGATACAGTATCTTTAGCACTCAGGAAGGAAGAGTGCTAAACCAGAAACGGGAGGACAGCGCTGTGGAACTGAGCGAACGCAAAAAGAAAATTTTGCGCGCCGTGGTGGAAAGCTATATCCGCACGGCGGAGCCGGTGGGATCCAAAGCCCTTCTGGAACTGGCGGACTTGAATGTGTCCTCGGCCACCATCCGCAACGAGCTGGCCGACCTGACGGAGCAGGGCTATTTGGAACAGCCCCACACCTCCGCCGGACGCATTCCCTCTCCCAAGGGCTACCGGCTGTATGTCAACGAGCTGATGCAGGAACAGCGGCTGAGCCTGGAAGAGACGAAACAGATCAACGAGGCGCTGCATTTGAAGATGCGGGAGCTGGACAAGGTCATCGATCAGGCGGGACGGATGGTGTCCCAACTGACCAATTACCCGGCCTTCGCCCTGGCGGGTAACGCCCGCAAGGTGACCATCCGCCGGTTTGACCTCATTATGGTGGATGGCAACTCCTTCATCGTGGTAGTCATGACGGACAGCAGCGTGGTGCGCAACAAGCTCATCCGCCTGCCGGTGGACCTGTCCGAGCCCCAGCTGCAGCTGCTGACCACCCTGCTCAACACCTCCTTCGTGGGCAAGACGCTGGACGAGCTCACCCCGGAACTGATGCGGGTGGCGGAGCATGCCGCCGGCAGCTCCTACGGGCTGATCTCCCTGGTGGTGTCCTTTGCCATGGAGGTGCTGGAGGGCTTGGAACACAGCGCGGTATACACTGCGGGGACCAGCCATATCCTGGACCATCCGGAGTATCAGGACGTGGGCAAGGCCCAGAAGCTGATGAGCTATCTGTCCGAGGAACAGGCGCTGGCCGAATCCCTGCCCCTGCCCGCTTTGGGGGACGACAATACCAAGATCCTCATCGGCCCGGAAAACGTGGCCGAGGAGCTGAAAGATACCAGCGTGGTGCTGGCCAGCTACGACATCGGGGATGGCATGAAAGGCGTCATCGGTGTGGTGGGGCCCACCCGGATGGACTACGCCAAGGTGGCCGCCAAGTTGTCCTATGTGGCCGACGGGCTGAGCAAGCTGTTTGGACAGACCGAGCTGCCTCCGGGTAAGCCGGAAAAGGAGGAATAGCATCCCATGTCTGAAAAGAAGAAAGACAAAGAGAAAGTATCCCGGCAAGCGACAGTGCAGGAAGAGCCTGTGCAGATGCAGGACGCTGCGGCCCCGCAGGAGGGGCAGCCGGGCAAGGAACCTGAGGACGCCGCCATCCAGGCCGCTAAGGCTGCCCTGGCGGAAAAGGAGGATCAGTATCTCCGGCTGGCCGCGGAATATGACAATTACCGCAAACGTACCGTCAAGGAAAAAGAATCGGCTTGGATCCAGGCTAAGGCAGATACCGTGGCCGCGTTTCTCCCCGTCTACGACAACCTGGAGCGGGCCCTAAAGCAGGATACCAGCGACGAGGCCTACGCCAAGGGCGTGGAGATGACCATGAAGGGCCTGCAGGACGTATTGACCAAGCTGGGGGTGGAAGTGATTCCCGCTCTGGGGGAGACCTTCGATCCGAACTGCCACAACGCGGTGATGCATGTGGAGGATGAATCTGTGGGTGAGAACACCGTGGTGGAGGTGTTCCAGCAGGGCTTTACCTGTGGGGACAAGGTCATCCGGTTTGCCATGGTGAAGGTGGCCAACTGAACCAAAGCGCGGAGGATAGACACGCAGGAGGGGTTGAGCGGATCGAGGGCAAAAACCGGGATTTGCGCAGCAGATCCGCATGTTGCCCGAACCACAGCAAAAGCGTCCTGGCCGCGTGTCCAATCCGAGCGTGACAGCGTGAAGCTGTGAAAACAGGATATCACGCAGAGCGGGGCTTTGACCTGCGGCTCTGTCCAGATAAAATAAAAGCAAATTCCATTCATTTTACAAAATACACTTTTCATATATTTAGGAGGAATTCATTATGTCTAAGATCATCGGCATCGATTTGGGTACTACCAATTCCTGTGTGGCTGTGATGGAGGGCGGCGAGGCCGTCGTCATCCCCAACGCGGAGGGCAACCGCACCACCCCTTCTGTCGTGGCCTTCTCCAAGGACGGGGAGCGCATGGTGGGTCAGGTGGCCAAGCGCCAGGCCATCACCAATCCGGATCGGACCGTCATCTCCATCAAGCGGGAGATGGGCACCGATTACAAGGTAAATATCGACGGAAAGAAGTACACCCCCCAGGAGATCAGCGCCATGATCCTGCAGAAGCTGAAGGCGGATGCCGAGGCCTATTTGGGCCAGAGCGTCACTGAGGCGGTCATCACGGTCCCCGCCTATTTCACCGACGCCCAGCGCCAGGCCACCAAGGACGCGGGCAAGATCGCCGGGCTGGATGTAAAGCGGATCATCAACGAGCCCACCGCCGCGGCGCTGGCCTACGGTGTGGACAAGGAGTCTGACCAGAAAATCATGGTCTACGACCTGGGCGGCGGCACCTTCGACGTGTCCGTCTTGGAAGTGGGCGACGGCGTCATTGAGGTGCTGGCCACCGCCGGCAACAACCGGCTTGGCGGTGACGACTTTGACAAGTGTGTCATGGACTGGATGGCCGCGGAGTTTAAGAAGAGCGAGGGCATCGATCTGACGGGCGATAAGGTGGCCATGCAGCGGCTGAAGGAGGCCGCTGAGAAGGCCAAGATCGAGCTGTCCGGCGTCACCTCCACCTCCATCAACCTGCCCTATATCACTGCCGATGCCACCGGGCCCAAGCACCTGGAGCTCACCCTCACCCGGGCCAAGTTCGACCAGCTCACCGCCCATCTGGTGGAGGCCACTGCCGGCCCCGTGCGCCAGGCCATGAGCGACGCCGGCCTGACCGGCAGCGACATTCAGAAGGTGCTGATGGTGGGCGGCTCCAGCCGAATTCCCGCAGTGCAGGACATGGTCAAGAAGCTCACCGGCAAGGAGGGCTTCAAGGGCATCAACCCCGACGAGTGCGTGGCTATGGGCGCGGCGCTCCAGGGCGGCGTGCTGGTGGGCGACGTGAAAGGCCTGCTGTTGCTGGACGTCACCCCCCTGTCCCTGGGTATTGAGACCATGGGCGGCGTGATGACCAAGCTCATCGAGCGCAACACCACCATCCCCGCCAAGAAGAGCCAAATCTTCACCACCGCCGCCGACAACCAGACCAGCGTGGAGGTCCACGTGCTTCAGGGCGAGCGGGAAATGGCCCAATATAACAAGACCCTGGGCCGCTTCCACTTGGATGGCATTGCCCCCGCCCGCCGGGGCGTGCCTCAGATCGAGGTCACCTTCGACATCGACGCCAACGGCATCGTGAACGTGTCCGCCAAGGACCTGGGTACCGGCAAGGAGCAGCACATCACCATCACCTCTTCCACCAACATGTCCAAGGAGGATGTGGAGAAGGCCGTCCGGGAGGCGGAGCAGTTTGCCGCCGAGGACGCCAAGCGGAAAGAGGAAGTGGACACCCGCAACCAGGCCGACCAGATGGTCTACCAGACTGAGAAGACCCTGGAGGAGATGGGCGACAAGATCCCCGCTTCCGACAAGACGGATATCGAGAGCAAGCTGAATGCCCTGAAGGACGCGCTGAAGGGCACTGACACCCAGTCCATCAAGAACGCTACCGAGGAGCTGACCCACGCTTTCTACGCCGTCAGTGAAAAGCTGTACAGCCAGCAGGGCGGCCAGGCCGGCCCGGATATGGGCGGCGCTGCCGGTGGCGCTGCCGGCGGTGGCAGCACCGGCGGCGATGACAACGTGGTGGACGCCGACTATGAGGTTGTGGACGACAACGACAACAACAAGTAAATCAGCTTTATGGTCCGCGCGGGCGGGGCAGCGCCCCGCCTGCGCGGCGTCATGCGGAGAGTGGAAGGGGAAGCGTGAAACGTGGAGATCTTGTATCCTGCGAAGCGCGATGAAGGAAAGGTCGGGCTGTGCCGGACGCCATATCTTCACCCGCAACTCTTTATTCTCCACTCTGAAAGTAGGTGAACAACGTGCCCGATCAAAAACGAGATTATTATGAAGTCCTGGGGGTGTCCCGCACCGCCACGGACGATGAGTTGAAGAGAGCCTACCGGAAGCTGGCCAAGCAGTACCACCCGGACATGAACCCGGGCAACAAGGAGGCCGAGGCCAAGTTCAAGGAGGTCAACGAGGCCTACGAGGTGCTGTCCGATAAGGAAAAGCGGGCCAAGTATGACCAGTTCGGCCACGCCGGGGTGGATCCCAACTTCGGTGCGGGCGGAGGCGGCTTTGGCGGCTTTGACATGGGAGACCTGGACCTGGGCGACCTGTTTGGCTCCTTTTTCGGCGGGGGCGGGTTCGGCGGCTTTGGCGGAAGCCAGCGCCAGGCCAACCCCAACGCCCCCAAGCGGGGGGCTTCCCTGCGGGCCAACCTGACCATTCACTTTCAGGAGGCCATGTCAGGGGTGGAGAAGGAGATCAGCCTGACCCGGACGGAAAACTGTGACACCTGCCACGGCACTGGCTGTGCCGCGGGCACCACGGCGGAGATCTGTCCCGACTGTCATGGCGCCGGTCAGGTGCGCATCCAGCGAGGGGGCGGCGGCTTCGCCTTCACCACCACCGCGCCCTGTTCCCGCTGCCGGGGGACCGGGAAGATCATTCATCAGCCCTGTCCCGACTGCCACGGAGACGGGCAGGTGCGCAAGCACAGGAAGATCAAGGTGCGCATCCCCGCCGGTATCGACGACGGCCAGACCATCTCCATGCGGGGGGAGGGCAATGGCGGGCTGAACGGTGGGCCTTCCGGCGACCTGCTGATCAACATCTCCGTCATCCCCGACCCGCGCTTTCAGCGGGAGGGCTCCGACCTGTATCTGGAGCAGCCGGTGTCCTTTGCCCAGGCTGCCCTGGGCGCACAGCTTCAGATCGATACCATTGACGGAAAGGTGAAGTACAACCTGCCCTCCGGCACCCAGACGGGCACCACCTTCCGCCTGCGGGGCAAGGGTGCGCCCATGGTCAACGGCCGGGGACGGGGCGATCAGTACGTCACCGTACGGGTCCAGGTACCTACCAACCTCACCGAGCAGCAGCGCCGCGCGCTGGAACACTACGCGGAGACCATGGGGGAAGGCTCGCCGGCGCCAGCTACGCCGGTGAGAGACTTCTTTGAAAAGAAACGCAAGAAAAAGTGATAAAAAATTGCCAGCCCATTAGGGCTGGCAATTTTTTATACCTGGGAAAAGTTGCGGGTGGGGAAACCATATCTCAGCAGTCCACGGTGATGTTGTCCGTGCCGTGGGCCTCGAACTCGTTGATGTAGGCGTCGATGCGCCGGTTGAGCTCATCCAGATTGCTCTCGTCAATGGGCACGTCATCCATGTCCCGGCGGGCCAGATCCTCCGCCAGAATTTCAAAGAACACGTTGTTCTCATACTCCATGATGGCCTCGTGGATGCCGCCCTCGGCAAAGGCCCGGGAGGGGATGACTTCCCCCTGGTACAGTTCGGCCAGGGTGGGCATGCCCTCCTTGGCCGCAGTGGAAAACAGCAGGCTCTCCACTTCGTCATAATCCTTGAACCGGTCCTCTCCCCGGGTGGAGTTGAGGATCCAGTTGCCGATGTAAACCATGTCCAGCAGACGGCGAAACTGCTTGCGGGTCAGTTCCAGTTCCATGGTTAAGCCCTCCTTTTTGACTAGGATCTGAGGATGGGGCAGATTGGCTGCCAGGATTGTACCTTATTTTATACGGCATCCCGGTGGTTTGTCAATGGGCATACTTACCGATTCAGGAACATATATTCAGGTAGCTTGACAGAACGGAGCGTGATACCATTGGCGGAGCACACGGGGGAGAACAGAATCATCTTGCGGGGCGGGGTGGCCGCCCCTCCGGCCTTTTCCCACCGGAATCACGGGGTGGACTACTATACCATTCCCCTGCGGGTGCCCAGACTGTCCGGGGCGGAGGATCTGGTCAACCTGATCACCGCCGACCCAGACCCCGCGCTATGGAAACCGGAAGGGTGGGTGGAGATCGAAGGGGAGGTGCGTTCCTACAACAACCGCACAGGGGTGGGCAGCCGGCTGGTGATCACCGTGCTGGTGCGCGCCGCCCGGCCCACCCAGCCGGGGGAGGGGGAAAACCGCCTGATTCTGTCCGGTGCGCTGTGCAAGCCCCCTGTACGCCGGCGCACGCCTCTGGGCCGGGAGATCTGTGATTTGCTGCTGGCGGTAAATCGGCCCTATGGCAGGGCAGACTATTTGCCCTGCATCGCCTGGGGTTCCCTGGCGGTGCTGTGCGGCAGCAGGGAGGTGGGAGACCGCCTGCGCCTGGAGGGACGGCTGCAAAGCCGGCAGTACCGCAAGGTGGTGGACGGGAAGGAGACCACCCGCACCGCCTACGAGGTGTCGGTGATGAACCTGCTGCCCCCTCTAGGGGAGGAGGAAGTGCCGGGGGATTAGTAAGTGCGTGGGCACACCTGGCGGACCTTCTCCCGGATGGCGCGCAGATCCACAAAGGTCTCCGGTTTCTTGCCCGGGTCCCGGAGCAGGGCGGCGGGGTGGTAGATGGCAGTATACCAGATGCTGTCCTTCTCCACCCACTGTCCATGTTCCCGGGTGATTTTGTAGTCGTCGTGGATCAGACGGTTGGCAGCGATGCGACCCAGGCATACGATGATCTTGGGCCCCACCAGGGCAATCTGCTCGCGCAGGTAGCCGATACAGGCGTCCTGCTCGGTGTTCAGCGGGTCCCGGTTCCGGGGCGGACGGCACTTGACGATGTTGGCGATGTAGAAATTTGTGTCCCGGTAGAGGCCAATGAGGGAGAGCATGTCGTCCAGCAGCTGGCCACCCCGGCCCACGAAGGGCTCTCCCTGGAGATCTTCATTTTCCCCAGGGCCCTCTCCGATGAACATGATTTCCGCGTCCTTCTGCCCCGCGCCAAACACCACATGGGTGCGGGTGTCCGCCAGGGCGCAGCGCTGGCAGGTTTGGCAGCGGCCCTCTAATTCTTCCCAGTTTGTCATGGGTGATTCCTCCCTGCGTCAGGATTTCTTTTAGGACATGATACCACAAAAACGCCAGGATGGCTATGGGGAAAAGCCAGCGGGCCGCTTCGGAGACGGGGTGGCCCGTTTGTGCGTCCACCTCGCCGGGATACGGGAAAGCACACAAAAAATTGAAGAGGGAACAAGAAATATCTGGACAAATTCCCTTTGATATGGTAAATTGAAATCGCCACCCAGGAAAGCGGCCGCCGTGGGACGGGAAAAGACAGGACATACCAGTATTTTTTAAGGAGGAATTATCTGTGAAAAAAATCCTTTCGTTAGCATTGTCCTTGGTAATAATTTGCTCTTTGTCTGTCCCGGCTTTTGCAGCAGAATATCAAACAGGTGTTCCCATGATGACCAATGCATTGAGACAGCCCCCCAATTTAACCCAGCGCCAAAAAGCTGAGATGAACCATTGGGTCTCCTATGACGAGGCCAGCAAACAGTTTTTCGTGAAGGATGGGGCCAGAGATGCCCTTGGTGAGGAAGATTATGCGCTCCTTCATACCGGCATTACAAGTATGAATTTTAACCTTACAAGAGTGGATTTTAGTCGTGGTGAAGTGACGGTTACCACGCCAGAGCAAGAAAAAACCATCAAAATCAGCTTCAAACAGTTCGGAGATATTCAGAAGGCGTGACAAAAGTCGTCGTTCATTGGTGGGGAGTCAGCATCTATCTCTCTAAAACAACTCTGTATGTATATTGGCGGCGGGATCACGATTGGCGGCATTTGGATTGCTGAACCTGTGGTTTCAAAGATTCTCGCAACGCTTGGGGGGTTCAGTGGCTTTGTCCCGGGCGGAATCGCGTTTGACTATAATTATATCATGGGAGCTATCGGGATGCTTGTGCCGACAATGAGCGTTTGGTGCCCCGCGGTTCAGAATATGAGGTGGCAGTGATGAAATGGAAACGAAGTTTGACCGGAAAGATTGCCGCCAGCGGTGCTGTGCTCGGCCTGCTGGTGCTGCACACGCTGCACTGGATTTCCGCGCCGGTTTACGCGGCCCTGACCATGGTGGTGCTGCTCTGCTTCTGGCGATTCAGTCCCAAGGATGACAACCGCCAAAAGGGTGCCTGAGCCCGCTGACTGCCTGAGCGGGGGAACGGCGCCTCCGGCCATTTGGGATTTTCCCGCAAAAAAATGGGGTCACAGCTGAGCAAAACCTGGGCAGAACGCCGGAAAAATTACCATTGACTTTGCCCCGTTTCTGGGGTAGAATAACTTCAATCCAATAAAGTAAAGGCATCGACGAAGACCGCCTCCCATGGCGTCCGACAGAGAACGCGGGCCACCGACTGAGAGCCCGCCGCGGAAAGACGGGATGGCGCAACGCTTCTGAGCCGGCGGTTCGAACCCCCAAAGATGGTGCGGTGTAGGGCTGCCCGTTCTCCCCACGTTACAGGGGCTCGAGAGAGGTCCCTTGCTGGAGGGGCAACGCGGGTGGTACCGCGGAAATCATACTATGGCTTCCGTCCCGGATTGTACAACTGTACAATCCGGGATTTTTATTTTTGTGGAGCCCCTACCGAAGCCCAGCAGTGCGGGTTAGGCGGGGAGAGTAGGCGCAAGGGAGCGGGCTGCGCTTTCGCCGCAGGCGGAACGGGCACACAGCGGACTTTGCGATGACGGGAAAGGACTGAAAGCATATGAAGTTCGTCACTGGCAAAATGAAACAGACCATCAGTTATCAGACTATCGTGGAGGGCGGGCTCAACAATCAGTCCGTCACGGTCCATGGCGCGGTCCATGCCCTGCGGGACATGGGAGGGATTACCTTTTTGACCCTGCGCATGGCTGATGGGGCCATCCAGTGCGTGTGCGCCCCGGAAGTGGTCCCCCAGGGGCTGTGTGAGGAGTGCGCCGTGGAGCTGTCCGGCACGGTACGCGCCGAGCCCCGGGCGCCTGGGGGCTGGGAGATCGGCGTGGAGACCGTCACTGTACTGTCCCGGCCCGTGGCCCCCATGCCCGTCTCCCTGGGCAAGCGGAAGCTGGGGCTGCACCTGGATACCGAGTTGCCCCTGCGTCCGGTGGTCCTCCGGGACCTGCGCCGCCGGGCGGTGTTCAAGGTCCAGGAGGGACTGGTTCGGGCCTTCCGGGACTACCTCGCCGGGGCGGGGTTCACCGAGATCCACACCCCAAAGATCGTCAGCGCCGGGGTGGAGGGAGGCTCAAACATCTTCAAGCTGGACTACTTCGGGAAAAAGGCCTATCTGGCCCAGTCCCCCCAGATCTACAAGCAGACCATGGTGGGGGTGTATGGGCGGGTGTTTGAGGTGGGCCCCGTCTTTCGAGCGGAGAAGCACGCCACCACGCGCCACCTGAACGAGTATACCAGCCTGGACTTTGAGATGGGCTATATCCGCTCCTTTTACGACGTTATGGAGGTGGAGGCAGGCTATCTCCGGTACGCCATGGAACTGCTGAAAAAGGAGTACAGCCGGGAGGTGGCGCTGCTGGAGGTGGTCCTGCCCGACCCATCCAAGATCCCATGCCTGCGGTTTGATGAGGCAAAACGGCTGGCCGCCGAGAAATATGGGTATCAGATTCGAGATCCCTTTGATCTGGAGCCGGAGGAGGAGGCCCACATCGGCCGGTACGCCAGTGAGGAACTGGGCAGCGACTTGGTGTTCATCACCCACTACCCCGCCAAAAAGCGGCCCTTTTATGCCATGGATGACCCGGAGGGCACGAAGTATACCCTATCCTTCGACCTGCTCTTTCGGGGCCTGGAGGTGACCACCGGCGGGCAGCGCATTCACGACTACCGCCAGCAGGTGGCCAAGATGGAGGAGCGGGGGATGGACCCGGCAGATTTTGAGAGCTACCTGATGATCCACAGGTGCGGTATGCCGCCCCACGGCGGGCTGGGCATCGGACTGGAGCGGCTGACCATGCAGCTGTGCGGCCTGGAAAACATCCGTGCCGCCAGCCTGTTTCCCCGGGACCGCGGCCGGCTGGAGCCGTGACAAATGGGTTCGAACACCTGAAGAAAGGAAGTGTGCTGTATGAAAATTACCACCCAAATGGTCGATTACATCTCTCAGCTGTCCCGGCTGTCCCTGCCGGAGGAGGAAAAACAGACCATGACCGCCCAGCTGGAGCGGATCGTGGACTATATGGACGTATTGAATCAACTGGACACGATGGGCATTGAGCCCATGAGCCATGTGTTCCCGGTGAAGAACGTGCTCCGGGAGGATGTGGTGGAGCCCTCCTTTGACCGGGCCGATCTGCTGGCCAACGCCCCGGTGCCCGACGAAGAGGCGTTCCTCACACCTAAGAGCGTGGAATGAGAGGGGGCGTGAACATGGAACTGCGAGCACTCACCGCCCTGGAGCTGGGGGCGGCCATCCAAAAAGGGGAGGTGTCCGTGGCTGAGGCCACCCAAGCCGCCCTGGACGCCATTGGGGAGCAGGACGGGACACTGAACAGCTTTATCACCGTGACGGGGGAGCGGGCCCTGGAGCGGGCGGAGAGACTGCAAAAGGGCGTGAAGGACGCCGCCAGCCCCCTGTACGGCGTGCCCATGGCCCTGAAGGACAACATCTGCACCAAGGGGGTGAAAACCTCCTGTGCCTCCAAAATCCTGGGGGATTTTAAGCCCCCCTATGACGCCACGGTGGTGGAGAAGCTGGCCGCCGCCGGGGCAGTGAGCCTGGGCAAGCTGAATATGGACGAGTTCGCCATGGGCTCCACCAGCGAGACCTCCTACTACGGCCCCACCCGCAACCCCTGGGACCTGGACCGGGCCCCCGGCGGCTCCTCCGGCGGGGCGGCGGCCGCGGTGGCGGCGGGGCTGGGCTGGTACGCCATCGGCTCGGACACCGGCGGGTCCATCCGCCAGCCGGCGGCCTACTGCGGGATCACCGGCATGAAGCCCACCTATGGCACGGTGTCCCGGTACGGCCTCATCGCCTACGCCTCCTCCCTGGACCAGATGGGCCCCCTGTGCCGGGACGCAGCGGACTGCGCCGCCGTCCTGGACGTGCTCCAGGGCAGGGACCGGCGGGACTCCACCAGTCTGGAGGGGGACTACGGCCATCTGCTCGCCTCCCTCACCGGGGATATGCGGGGCATGAGGATCGGCATTCCCTCTGAGTGCTTCGCAGACGGCCTGGACGATGAGGTGCGCAGGTCCGTGCTGGCGGTGGCCGACGTGCTGAAGCGCCGGGGGGCGCAGTTGGTGGAGCTGTCCTTCCCGGTGATGGAGTATGTGGTGCCCACCTACTATATCATCGCCGCCGCTGAGGCCTCCTCCAACCTGTCCCGGTTTGACGGGGTGAAGTACGGCTGGCGGGCGGAAGGGTACGAGGATCTCACTGACCTCTATCACAGAACCCGAACCCAGGGCTTTGGCCTGGAGGTGAAGCGTCGTATCCTGCTGGGCACCTTTGTGCTCAGTGCCGGCTACTATGATGCCTACTACAAAAAGGCCCTTCAGGTGAAGGCGGTCATCAAAAACGCCTTTGACCAGGCGTTTACCTGCTGCGACATGCTCCTCACCCCGGTGTCCCCCACCACTGCGCCCAGGATTGGGGAGAGTCTCAGCGACCCGTTGAACATGTATCTGGGCGATATTTATACCGTTTCGGTAAATCTGGCGGGGCTGCCCGGGTTGTCCATGCCCTGCGGCTTCGATTCCAAAGGGCTGCCTATTGGGGCCCAGCTCATCGGCCCACACTTTGGGGAGGGGCGGCTGCTGAACGCCGCCCATGCCTTCCAGCGGGATACCGACTACCACAAACGCACGCCGAAAGGAGGGAAGCGGGCATGACCTGGGAGACCGTCATCGGCCTGGAGACCCATGTGGAGCTGGCCACCAGGACGAAAATTTTCTGCTCCTGCACCACCGCCTTCGGCGGCGACCCAAATACCCACTGCTGCCCGGTGTGCACCGGGATGCCCGGCGCCCTGCCGGTGCTGAACAAGGCTGTTTTGGAGTACGCGGTGAAGGCGGGGCTGGCCCTGAACTGCCAGATCACCCGATACAGCAAGTTTGACCGGAAAAATTACTTCTACCCCGACCTGCCCAAGGCGTATCAGATCTCCCAGCTGTACCTGCCCCTCTGCCGGAACGGCAAAGTACCCATTCACACACAGACTGGTAACAAGACCATACGCATCCACGAGATCCACATGGAGGAGGACGCGGGCAAGCTGGTCCACGACCCCTGGATCGACCAGACCCGGGCGGACTACAACCGCTGCGGGGTGCCCCTGATTGAGATTGTCACCGAGCCGGACTTTCGCACCGCCGACCAGGTGATCGCCTACCTGGAGAAGCTGAAGGAGACCCTACAATATTTGGGTGTGTCCGACTGCAAGATGCAGGAGGGTTCCCTGCGGTGCGACGTGAACCTGTCTGTGCGGCCCATGGGCAGCACGGAATTTGGCACCCGTACGGAGATGAAGAACCTCAGCTCCTTCAAAGCCATCGCCCGGGCCATCCACTACGAGGCCAAGCGGCAGATCGAGCTGCTGGAGGAGGGCAAACGGGTGGTGCAGGAGACCCGGCGGTGGGACGAGAACAAGGACGCCACCTTTGCCATGCGCTCCAAGGAGAACGCGCAGGACTACCGCTACTTCCCTGAGCCGGACATCCCCCCCATCGAGCTGAGCGAGGAGTACCTGGACTCCCTGCGCGCCGCCCAGCCGGAGCTGGCGGAGGAAAAACGGGCCCGGTACCAGACCCAGTACGGCCTGCCCGCCTACGACTGCCGGATGATTACCTCGGACAGAGTGCTGGCCGGTTTCTTTGAGGGCCTGGTGGAGCTGGGCACGCCGGCCAAGCAGGCGGCAAACTGGATTATGGGGGAGGTGCTGGGCGCTTTGTCCGTCAAGGGGATGGAGCCAAAAGACATGAGGTTGACTCCCGGAACCCTCTCCCGCCTCATTGTTCTGGTGGCGGAAGGCAAGCTCAACCGCAACACCGCCGTCAAGGTGTTTGAAGCGGTCTTTAACGACGACGGCGACGTGGATCAGTATGTGAAGGACCACGGCCTGGAGCAGGTGAGTGACGCCGGTCTGGTGGAGGAGGCGGTGGCGAGGGTATTGGCCGCCAACCCTCAGTCGGCGGCCGACTTCAAGGGCGGCAAGGAGAAGGCATTCGGTTTCCTGGTGGGCCAGACCATGCGGGAGCTGAAGGGCAAGGCCGACCCCAAACTGGTGAACGCCCTGCTGCGAAAGGCTCTCTCCCAGGAGGGGTGAGTCGCGAAGCGCTGGAAAACCCGGCGTTGATGTGATAGAATGTGCGGGAGACCGGTTACACCGGTCTCCCGCACAGGTTATCAAAGAAGCCTCGCAGAGTTCGCGGCATCTCGCCGCGAAAAATTGCAATCTGTTTTCAGCCGCGACATGTACGTGGATGAAAACACTTCTCAGCCCGCAAACGTGGGCACTGTCCGGATTTGCCGGACAGTGCGTGCGCTGCAGCGGGCCGCAATTCGCCGGGGATGGGGCTTTGTCCCCGGCGAGAGCCATTTGGAAAGGCGGTGGCTGTCATGGCCATCTGTTACATTTTCGGTTCCGGGGAGTACGGGGATCGGTGGCCCCAGATGAGACAGGGCGATTTGATCATCGCCGCGGATGGGGGCTATGCCCAGCTGGAGGAGCGGGGGATCACGCCCCATCTGCTGGTGGGGGATTTCGACTCACTGGGCTATGTGCCCGAACACCCCCACATCGTCCGCCATCCGGTCATGAAGGATGAGACAGATACCGCGCTGGCCATCGACCAGGGGTGGGAGCGCGGCTTTCGGGACTTTCACATTTACGGCGGCATGGGGGGACGGCTGGACCACACCCTGGCCAACCTCCAACTGCTGGTGGGGCTGGCCCAGCAGGGGGGCGCGGGCTTCCTGGTGGGCGGGGAGTCGGTGGCCACCGCCCTGACCGGGGGGACGCTGAGTTTTCCGGCGGGCTATCGGGGCACCCTGTCCCTCTTTGCCGCCAATGGCCCGGCGGAGGGTGTCACCCTGACCGGGCTGCGCTACCCCCTGACCGGGGCCCGGCTCACCGGGGACGTGCCCCTGGGGGTGAGCAATGAGTTTCTGGGCGGGCCCGCCGCCGTCACCGTGACGGAGGGGACGGTGCTGGCGCTGTGGGTGCCCCAACCAGGGCTGCCCCTGCCGGAGCGGCACAGGGGAGAGACCTGAGAGAACACAGCATCCCCGGTTCGGAGATTTCAACCCGAACCGGGGATGCTGTTGAGGAAAAGCTCATGGGCGGCGATGTCCGCCGGACATCCCGGAAGGACAGCGGCGGGGGCGCCTGAAATGGCGCCCCCGCTGTTTATCAGCCGATGGCAATGGTTGTGCTCTTGGGCAGTTCCCTTTTGACCTGCTTGGGCAGAGAGATCTTCAGGATGCCGTCCTCGTACTTGGCGGACACATCGCTGGACTCCACATCGCCCACATAGAAGCTTCGGCTGCAGGTGCCGGCATACCGCTCCTGGCGGATGTATTTGCCCTGCTTATCCTGATGTTCCCGATCCAACCCCTTGGCGGCGCTGACGGTCAGGTAACCGTCCTTCAGATCCAGCCGGATCTCGTCCTTCTTGAAGCCGGGCAGGTCGATATCCACCTCATAGGTGTTCTCGGTCTCCCGCACGTCGGTTTTCATCAGATTCTTGGCGTGCCTGCCATATAGGGGATTACGGCTGCCCCAGACGGGGAAACGCATAAAGTCATCATCAAAGAAATCATCAAACAGGTTCTCGCTGAAAATGCTGGGCAACATAAGTCATACCTCCATTCAACCTACTTATCCTTTGCCCTTTGGAGGGGAGCTTCCTGTCCCTCCCCCTTGGAACATCTTCAGTATAGCACAAAAATTAGCACTGTCAATAGGAGAGTGCTAATGTTAACAAAAGAACCGCAATTTGTTCACAAAATATCAGATTTTTCAGTGGGGTGGGGGAGAGGGGCGCGGACCGGCCTTGTCGCGCGGCCTTGACAGGCCGTGTGCCTGTCCCTATAATCAGTTTGTACCAGGTTCCCAGCCGCTGCCGGGCGGGGAGGCGCGGCGCCCAGGCACTGGGTAGAGGAACCTCACGCAATGAAGTAAGGTGAGGGAACCATGTGGCTTGTGTTTGCGGCTGGATCCGCCTTTTTTGCCGGGATCACGGCGATTCTGGCCAAGTGCGGCATCCGAAAAACAGACTCCACCGTGGCCACCGCCATGCGTACCATCGTGGTGCTGGCCTTCGCGTGGGGTATGGTGTTTGTGGTGGGCTCCCAGAACCAGCTGAGAGAGCTGGAACCGGCCACACTGCTGTTCCTCGTCCTGTCCGGGCTGGCCACCGGGGCCTCCTGGCTGTGCTACTTCAAGGCGCTTCAGATCGGCGATATCAATAAAGTTGTCCCCATCGACAAGTCCAGCACGGTGCTCACCATTCTGCTGGCCTTCCTTCTGCTGGGGGAGCCCATTGGGACGTTTCAGGGGCTGGGGGTGGTGCTGATCGGTGCAGGCACTTATCTGATGATCGAGCGAAAGCCGGCCCCGGCGGGCGCGCCTGCCCAGGGGAAAGGCTGGCTGTTCTACGCCGCCGGCTCGGCTGTGTTTGCCAGCCTCACTGCCATTTTGGGCAAGGTGGGTATCCAGGGGGTGGAGTCCAACCTGGGCACTGCGGTACGCACCGGAGTGGTGCTGGTCATGGCCTGGGTGATGGTGGCAGTGACAGGCAAGGCGAAGCTGGTGCGGCAGGTGCCCAGGGGGGAGCTGGCCTTCATCTGCCTGTCCGGGCTGGCCACTGGGGCCTCCTGGCTGTGCTACTACCGGGCCCTGCAGGACGGGCCCGCCAGCGTGGTGGTCCCCATAGATAAGCTGAGCATCCTGGTCACTGTGGCATTCTCCCGCCTGGTATTTCGGGAGAGGCTCACCCCCCGGTCCGGATGGGGGCTGGCCCTCATCGTGTCGGGGACCCTGGTCTTGCTGCTGTAAAGAAGGGGAGGCCCCGCCCGCCATATGGCGGGCGGGGCCCTCTTTTTATTTTGCCTGTAACTTGGCAAAGTGCTCGCAGATGTGCTCAAACAGCTGGGCGGAGGCGAAAGAATGGTAGCCCTGCCTGCGCCGGATGACGGCGATGTCCCATTGAATGCGGGGGGACAGGGGCACGGTGGTCAGTTCGTCGCACAGGTTATGGAGAATGAGGGGCAGGGGCAGTACGGCAATGCACTCGCCCATGGCCACCATCTTGAAGCTGAAGCCGGGCATCAGACTCTTGTAGGCCACACGGGGGGAGAAGCCCTCCGCCTCGCACATCTGAATAAAGGTGTCGTGGAGCGTGGCCGTCTCGCTGAAGGTGAGGATGGTCTCCCCCTTCAGATCCGAAATATGTACGTTGGGCATCCAGGCAAAGGGGTGGTCTTTGCGCACCACCAGCTGGCATACGTCGGAGACCAGCAGCTTGGTTTCAAACCGGGAGGGACTTTCAATCGGGAGCATGACCAGCCCCAGGTCTGCCCTGCCTGCGCCCACGGCGGCGGTCACCAGTTTGGAGCCCTCTTCTACCACGCTGATATCGATGCCGGGGAACCGCTTGTGAAAGCTGGAAAATAGGGGGACGAAATACAGATCCAGCAACACGCCTGGAATGCTCAGCTGCACCGAGCCGGTCTTGACAGAGCGTACATCCGCCATGGTCTGGAAGATTTCGTCATACCGCAAGAGGAATTCCTGGGCCTGATCGTACAGGATGCGCCCGGCGTCGGTCAGGCGGAAGCTCTTGCTGGTCCGCTCGATGAGCAGAACATTCAGAGATTCCTCCAGCTGCTTGATAGCACGGGTCAGCATGGGCTGGGTCACATAGAGCTGGGCGGCGGCCCGGGTAAAGCTCTCCTGCCGCACCACCTCAAGGAAGTACTTCAAGTGCTGAATCTCCATAATTGCCTCCTGTTCCGGTATGTTGTAGTGATTTCATTATATATGGAGGAGGGGATGGATTACCAGAAAAAAGTTGAACAAAATTTCATTCAGTGAATTGTCGAAAAGCGGCAAAAGCATTCTAGGAAAGCATATGAGTATATGGAAAAACTATGATAATGTGAAAAGGGCACAAAAAATCGAGATACGATTATACCATTTTGTGCAATCCATAACCTTTTTGAAATGAACGGGA
Organism: uncultured Oscillospiraceae bacterium; assembly: GCA_944387095.1. Lineage (GTDB taxonomy): Bacteria > Bacillota > Clostridia > Oscillospirales > Oscillospiraceae > Enterenecus. Next base: position 71,967 of record CALXDP010000004.1, on the reverse strand, counting down.
CAAATTCTTCATTTTACAAAACCGCAGGTGCAGGGGTATACTCAGCCCAACAGCGCAGGGCAGCCGCGCTTGCGTTCATCCCGGCAAACGGGAATTTTTATTTCATCAAACGGAAAGGGAGTGGTGGACTATGCCAAAGATTCTCTCAGCACGGGAAGTGGTACGCCAGTGTATCCGCGACGGGGACACCGTCACCTTCGGCGGATTTGCCAGCGGCCTGATGCATCCGGAGGAAATCATGGTGGCGCTGGAGGAAGCGGCGCTGGCCGGGGAGGGGCCCAAGGACCTCACCGTCATTTACGCATCCGGCCAGGGCGACAGCGACAGCCGGGGTCTCAATCACCTGGGTGTGGAGGGCCTGTGCAAAAAGGTGATCGGAGGGCACTGGGGGCTGGCGCCCAAGCTGGGCAAGCTGGCGGCGGAAAATAAGCTGGCCGGCTACAACCTGCCCCAGGGCACCATCGCCCAGCTCTTTCGGGAGATCGCCGCCGGACGCCCGGGCGTCATCACCCACGTGGGTTTGGGCACCTTCGCCGACCCCCGGCTGGAGGGCGGAAAGCTCAACCAGGCCGCCTATGACGCGGGGGACGTGGTGAAGGTGATCGAGTTTGAGGGCCAGGAGAAGCTGTTCTACCCCTCCATGCCCATCCATGTGGCCGTGCTCCGGGCCAGCTACGCCGACACCAAGGGCAACTGCTCCTTCGAGCGGGAGGGCGTCTACGCCGAGACCCTGGCCCAGGCTCAGGCCGCCCGGAACTCCGGCGGTATCGTCATCGTCCAGGTGGAGCGCATCGTGGAGGCCGGCTCGCTGGACACCCGGCTGATCCGCCTGCCCGGTATCTATGTGGACGTACTGGTGGAGGCCAAGCCGGAGAACCATATGCAGTCCTTCGGTACCCAGTACAACCCCGCCTTTTCTGGCGAGATCCGGGTTCCCCTGGGCTCCCTGGCCCCCCTGCCCATGGGTGAGCGGAAGATCATCGCCCGCCGGGCCGCCATGGAGCTGGTGCCCAACGCCGTGACCAACCTGGGCATCGGTATGCCCGAGGGCGTGGCGGCGGTGGCCGCCGAGGAGGGACTGGAAGGCATGGTGCTGACCACCGAGGTGGGCGCCATCGGCGGCGTGCCCGCCGGCGGCAAGGACTTCGGCGCGGCCACCAATGCCGACTGCGTGCTGGATCAGCCCAGCCAGTTCGACTTCTATGACGGCGGCGGCCTGGACGTGGCCTTCCTGGGCCTGGCCCAGATGGACGCGGCGGGCAACATCAACGTGTCCAAGTTCGGACCCAAGATCACCGGCTGCGGCGGCTTTGTCAACATCACCCAGAACGCCAAGAAGGTGGTGTACTGCGGTACATTTAAGGCCAGCGGCCTGAAGGTGGACGTGGAGGACGGCAAGCTGCGCATCAACCAGGAGGGCAAGGTACAAAAGCTCATCCCCCAGGTGGAGCAGGTCACCTTCTCCGGCGCTTATGCCGCCCAGCACGGCCAGCCGGTACTGTACGTCACCGAGCGGGCGGTGTTCCAGCTCACCCCTGAGGGCGTGGAGCTGAAGGAGATCGCCCCCGGCGTGGACATCCAGAAGGACGTGCTGGACCAGATGGGCTTTGCCCCCATCGTCCGGGATGTGAAGGAGATGGATCCCCGCATCTTCCGCCCCGAACCCATGGGTCTCACCCTGTAAGAGGTGCAGATAAAGAAAGATTGTAGAGGAGGAAAATACGCATGAGTCTATTTGGTATCGTTCTGGGCCTTATCCTGCTGATGCTGCTGGCCTACCGCGGCTACTCCATCATCTGGGTTGCGCCCGTGTGCGCCATCGTGGTGGCGGTGCTCAGCGGCTACGCCATCCTGGACGCCTACATCGGCGACTATATGAGGGGCATGGCCGACTATGTGTTTGAGTGGTTCCCCGCCTTCTTCCTGGGCGCGGTGTACGGCAAGGTCATGGATATGACCGGCTCCGCCCGCAGCCTGGGCAACACCCTGGTCAAGCTCATCGGCTCCCGGTTCGCCGTGGCGGCGGTGGTCATCCCCTGCCTGGCCATGACCTACGGCGGTATCTCCCTGTTCGTGGTGGTGTTCGTCATTTACCCCATGGGCTACTCCATCTACCGGGCCGCTGACCTGCCCCGCACCCTGCTGCCCGGGGCCATCGCCACCGGCGCCTTCGGTATCACCATGACCGCCATCCCCGGCACCCCCCAGATCCAGAATATCATTCCCACCCGGTATTTCGACACCACCGCCGCAGCGGCGCCCCTGCTGTCCATCGTGGCTGTGATTGTGATGTTCGTCCCAGCCTATGCCTACCTGGAGTGGCGAGCCCACTCCGCCCGGAAGAAGGGGCTGCACTTCGTGCCCGATCCCAAGCACAAGGAAGTGGATCACGAAGAGAAGAACCTGCCCTCTTGGCACTGGATCACCGGCCTGATCCCGCTGGTTGTGGTGGTGCTCATGCTCAATCTGTTCCCCTTCCTGATGAAGAAGTATGCCGGGATTGAGTTCACCGCCTCCCAGTCCATGGTCATCGCCCTGGTGTGCGGCATCTTGACGGCCTGCCTGCTCAACCTCAACCAGATCAAGATCCTGCTGCCCGCCATCAACGAGGGCGCCAACGGCTCCATGGGCGCCATCATGAACACCGCCTGCGCGGTGGGCTTCGGTTCGGTGGTCAAAGTCGTGCCCGGTTTTGCCGTGCTGACCAACCTGGCTCTGAACATGCCCGGTTCCATCCTGTTCTCTGAGGCGGTGGCCGTCAACCTGCTGGCCGGCGCCACGGGCTCAGCTTCCGGAGGTATGTCCATCGCCCTGGAGGCCCTGGGACCCCAGTTCGCAGATATGGCTGCGGGCAACACCCAGATACTGGAGGCCCTGCACCGCATCGCCTCCATCTCCTCCGGCGGTCTGGACACCCTGCCCCACAACGGCGCGGTGCTCACCCTGCTGGCCGTGTCCAACTGTACCCACAAGGAGTCCTACATCGACATCTGCGTGACCACCTGTATCATCCCGCTGGTGGCCTCTCTGGCCCTGGCTCTGGTCTGGGGTGCGTTCCTGTAATCCTATCCTCTGACAGAAAGGATTTGATGCTATGACAATCCATGAAATGAAAGTCGGCGACAGCGCCAGCATGGCCAAGACAATCTCGGAATCTGACGTCTACCTGTTTGCCGGCATCACCGGCGACCACAACCCCGCCCACGTCAACGAGCACGCCTCCAGCCAGACTCCATTCGGCGGGCGCATCGCCCATGGGATGCTCAGCGCCGGTCTGATCTCCGCGGTACTGGCCATGAAGCTGCCCGGCCCTGGTACCATCTACCTGGGCCAGGAGCTGAAGTTTACCAAGCCCGTCCGGTTTGGCGACACCGTCACCGCCACTTGCACCGTCACCGAGATCGTGGCGGAAAAGAACATCGTCAAGCTGGAGACCATCTGCACCAACCAGAATGGCGACGTGGTCATCAAGGGTATGGCCACGGTGATGCCGCCAAAGGCGTGACAAGTCCCGATTTCTCTCCAATGGGGTTGACCCCGGGGGCGAAGGCACCCGGGGTCAACCCCATTTGCGGCAAAAGCGGGTGGGGCCGCGGCGCAGCCGGGGTCACGCCCCGGGGGGAGCATCCCGGCCGTCTTCTTTGCTGGAGGGGGTCCGGCTGAGCCGGGTGAGCACGCTGACAATGCCAATGATCACCAGGATGACCGCAAAGATGGCCAGCATGCCAAGACCCATGACCTCCAGGGCGATGAGAGTATTTTCCATGGTGAATACCTCCTATCCGATCAGGGCGGGGATCAGGTTGAGCAAAATGCCGCCGGCCAGCACCGAGCCGATCTGGCCGGAGACATTGGCGCCGATGGCGTGCATGAGCAGGTGATTCTGGTCGTCCTCCTGGAGGGCCATCTTCTGGATGACTCGGGCGGACATGGGGAAGGCGGAGATGCCCGCGGCCCCAATCATGGGGTTGATCTTCTTGCCCTGGGGCAGGAACAGATTCATGATCTTGGCGCACAGCACGCCGCCGATGGTGTCCATGACAAAGCCCAGCAGGCCCAGGCCCATGATGAGGATGGTCTGCAGGTTTACGAACTGGTCGGCCCGCATGGAGAAGGAGATGGTGATGCCCAGCAGCAGCGTGATGATGTTGGCAAACTCATTCTGGGCGGTCTGGGACAGGGAGGACAGCACCCCGCACTCCCGCAGCAGATTGCCGAACATGAGAAAGCCCACAAGGGACACGGACATGGGGGCCACCAGACCGGCGATGATGGTGACCAGGATGGGGAAGAGGATGCGGGTGGTCTTGGTGATGTTCCGAGGATTGTAGGGCATGCGGATAAGCCGCTCCTTCTTCGTGGTGACCAGCTTGATGGCAAAGGGTTGCACAATGGGTACCAGGGCCATGTAGGAGTAAGCGGCTACGGCGATGGCGCCAATGTAGTTGGAGTTGAAGATCTGGGACACCAGTAGGGCGGTGGGGCCGTCGGCGGCGGCCACACTGGCAATGGAGGCGGCGTCCAGCAGGCCAAAGCCCAGCAGGGTGGCTATCACCAGGGAGAAGAAGACGCCGAACTGTGCGGCCGCGCCGAAGATCATCATTTTGGGGTTGGACAGCAGAGGGCCAAAGTCGATCATGGCCCCGATGCCGATGAAGAGCAGAATGGGCAGGGCCTCAGAGGCCTCAATGGTGGTTTCGAACAGCCACTGGATGATGCCGTGGGCCTGGATACCCCCCTGAAGAGTTTGGTCCAGCACCCCGGAAAAGGGGAGGTTGACCAGGATGGCGCCAAAGCCCATGGGCAGGAGCAGAGCGGGCTCAAAGCCCTTTTTGATGGCCAGGTAAATCAGCAGGCCGCCGATGAGGTACATGATCAGCTGCTGCCAAGTGATGGCCATGATGCCGGAAAGCAGGAAATCCAACAAATAACACTCCCTTCAGTTGTAAGCCCGTTTCCTTAGTTCAGAACGGCCAGCACTGCGTTGGCTTCCACGCTGGCGCCTTGAGTGACCAGGACCTGGATGACGGTGCCATCCCGGGGGGCCGTAATTTCATTCTCCATCTTCATGGCCTCCAGAATCATCAGAACCTGTCCCTTCTTCACTGCCGTGCCTGCCACCGCCTTCACTGACACGATGGTGCCGGGCATGGGAGCCCTGACCGGCTCGCCAGCTGCCTGGGTCTGGGCCTGGGGCGCGGGCGCCGGGGCAGCCGCAGGCGCCGGGGCGGGCGCGGCGGACTGGACTGGGGCGAGCGGAGGGGCGGGGACGTCGGTCACGCTGAGCAGGGTGGCCTGAGCGTTTTCCACCTCCACCTCGTAATTTTTTCCGTTCAATGTCACAATATATTTCATGATGTTTTCCTCCGGCCTTAGAGTTGTCTGATGGACGTGACCTGTTTTCCGTTGAAGTCATCTCCCAGGGTATCGGTCACGATGGCGATGATCAGCGCGGCGGTCTGCTCGTCACAGTTCACCAGCTTGCACTGGGCAATGATGGGGCCGCCGGGGTCGGGGGGGACCGGAGCGGCTCGGGTCTCCGGTTGAGCGGCCTGCCCCGGTGTGGCCTGGGCGGCGCGCTTGCCTCGCGCTGAAGACACAATATAGGTGATCACAGCCAGCCCAATGGCCAGCACTGCCAGTACCACCAGCATGCCCAGCTCAGACAGTCCCAGGGTTTGGGCGATACTTTTCTCCATAGCGGCTCACCTCACGCTTTCCGAATGGAATAGGTTACGGTCCGGCTCTCCTTGTCCAGCCGCTTCTGAAAGAAGTTTTTGGCCACCACCGGGAACAACGCGTAGGACAGCACGTCCTCCTCCGACCGGGCCAGATCCCCAATCTCGGTCTTGCAGGCCTGGTAGCCCGGCTCCAGAGTGTCGGCAAACCGGCCCTCGATCACCGGTTCGTCCCCCAGCACCTTCCGGCGCAGCGCTTCATTGACCTGACCGGGAGCCCGGCCATACTCCCCGCGCAGATAGGCTTTGATCTCTTTGGAGACGTTCTTGTATCGCTCGCCCGCCAGCACATTGGCCACGGCCTGTGCGCCCACCATCTGGCTGGAGGGGGTCACCAGGGGAGGATAACCCAGGTCTTCCCGTACCCGAGGGGTCTCCTCCAGCACCTCGGGCAGGCGGTCCAGGGCGTTTTGCGCCGTCAGCTGGGCCACCAGATTGGACAGCATGCCGCCGGGGATCTGATAGATCAGAGCGTCGGTTTCGGTGTTCATGACGATGGGGTTGAGCAGGCCGCTCTTCAAAGCCTGTGCCTGGATGGGCTTGAAGTAGTCGTTGATCTGCTTGAGCAGATCCTCTCGCAGCCCGGTGTCCAGCCCCATCTCTTTCAGGGCATAGTGCATGGACTCGGTGGGGGGCTGGGAAGTGCCGCCGGAGAAGCAGGAGATGGCGCAGTCAAGGGTGTCCGCCCCCGCCTCGGCGGCCTTGAGCAGGGTCATGGAGGCCAGGCCTGTAGTACTGTGGGTGTGTACCACGATGGGCAGTTTGACATGCTTTTTCAGGGCGCTGACCAGCTCATAGGCCACCTTGGGGGTCATGATGCCTGCCATGTCCTTGATGCACACGCTGTGGCAGCCCATGGACTCCAGATCCTTGCCCAGCTGCACGAAGCTGTCCAGGCTGTGGATGGGACTGGTGGTGTAGCACAGGGCGCCCTGGACTTGGGCGCCGGCCTTCCTGGCCTCATCCACCGCTACCTCGATGTTGCGCAGATCGTTAAGCGCGTCGAAAATACGGATGACATCGATGCCGTTTTCCACCGATTTTCCCACGAATTTCCGAACAATATCGTCGGGATAGTGCTTGTAACCCAGCAGGTTCTGGCCCCGCAGCAGCATTTGCAGCTTGGTGTGCTTCACCTGCTTGCGGATGGTGCGCAGCCGCGTCCAGGGATCCTCGTCCAGATACCGCAGGCAGGCGTCAAAGGTGGCTCCGCCCCAGCATTCCAGGGAGGCGTACCCCGCCTGATCCATCACCTCCAGAATGGGCTGGAAGTCCTTCAGAGGCATGCGGGTGGCGATCAGCGACTGGTTGGCGTCTCTCAGCATGGTTTCTGTGATCTGGATCTTCATGCGCTCACTCCTTCACTTTATATATTGCAAAATATAAAAAAGGTATTTTTGAGATGCTTTTTCTGTTGTGGAAAACATACAAAGCATTCAAGTTATATAATACCATAAACCACACATTTTGCAAGAGAAAGAAGAAAGAATTTGCCGTGCCGTCTGGAAGGGACTGCCAAGCTGGAGGGTGAGCTTTGTCGCTGGGTGGGGAGGCCGGTCATCCCTGTGTCCGGTTTTTGGGAAAAACGAGGAAGCGCCCCGAAAAAACAACACGGCTCCCGCGGCCAGACAGGCCGCGGGAGCCGTGTTTTCGATTTGGGGAATTGGGATCCAGCGCTCAGCTGTTCAGATCCACCGCCTGACCATTGCCGTCGGAACCCTGGGCGGTGGTGCGATCCACCGTATACCAGGCGCAGGTGGAGTTGTGGTCCCCCAGGTTCTCATAAACCTGGATGGTGACGGTGCCATCCTCGTTGGTCTGGGCCGCCGCGGTGAGGTTTTCGTTGTTTTGCGCGCCGTTCTGCTTTTTGCAGTAGGCCAGGGCCAGGTCGCACAGTTCCCGGTTGGAGTGGAACTGGAACTGGCCGGAACCCTGCTGGGAGACATAGGTAAGGCGCTCTGTCCCGCCGTCCTCCCATTGGAAGGTAAGGGTGCCCTCCCCTTGGGTGACGTCACAGGACTGGGAGGAGTCTGCGCCACCCATGGCAAAAGAGGCCTGGTGCCCATCCAGGGTATAAGTGAAGCCAACCCCCGTGCCGTCCTCCAGGCTGGCGGTGCGGCCGGTGGCGCCGTCAGGGTCAAAGAACCAGTATTGTCCCAGATCGGACAGCCAGGTGCCGGCCTGGAAGGTGGCGCCGGTGGCCTGGGATCCGGAGGCGGAGGGGGATTCAGAGGGCGCGTTTGAGACGTCGGACGCGGGAGACTCCGAACCTGGCTGGGAGGAATTGGCCGTGGTGTTGCCACAGCCAGCCAGGACCAAGGTGAAGCTGAGGGACAGGGCCAGCAGGCCCGCAGTCAAAAACTTACGGTCAAATTTCGTTTTCATGATAGCGTCGGTTCCTTTCGCAATGCCCCGGAAGGGGGCGTACTCCGGGACTGAAAACAGGCATCCCCGGGAGTCTGATTATACCACGGTGAGAGAGGGGAGCCAATTAAAATTCCATGAAGGTTTCGATACAAAGCAGATACAGAAGAAACAATTTGGAAACAGCAGTCCCCGCCCCGGTCAAGAAATACCCAGCAGAGTTTGCGGCGCACCAAACTTCAGTGCGCCGCAAAAAAGGTGATTTGTTTTTTCCGGCGCTCCGGAGTGCCTCTTCTCGCAGTGTGGACGCTGTGGCCCACGCTAAAAAGATGCCACTGGGCACATTTGCTTCACGCTGCGGTGCCGGGGAAAATACTGCTCAGCCTGCAAACGTGCGGGGCGGGACGGCTTTTGCGCCGCTGAGTGCGCTGCATCAGGCTGCAATCCTCAGGGGGAAAAGCGCTGCTTTTTCCCCTGAATCAAAGATCGTCCACCAGAGCGGTACTCTTGGCGTAGGCAGTGCTCTTGGCCTCGAAAAAGTCGGTTTTCACCAGGTTGGCGTTGGAGTACTGGCTGACCCAGGCCATGTTCTCCGGTTCACTGTCATAGCCTTCGTACAGGCTGCCGTAGCCCAGCCCGGACCAGCGCAGGTTGCCCAGGTACTTGATGTAGTCGGTGACCATGTCCCGGGTCAGACCGGGGATGTGATCCCCGATGACATAGTGGCCCCAGGCGATCTCTTGGCGCACCCCCTCCTCCAGCATCTCCCGGAGTACCTGGATGTTTTCCGGGGTAAACAGCTCCGGGTTTTCCTGCTGCAGCTCGTGGATGATATTGCGAAACAGCCACAGGTGGGTATTCTCGTCCCGGTTGATGTACCGGATCTCCTGGGCGGAGCCTGGCATCTTGCCCATGCGGGCCAGGTTGTAGAAAAACATAAAGCCGGAGTAGAAGTAGATCCCCTCCAGGATATAATTGGCCATCATCACCTTCAAAAGGGTGAAGGCGTCCTTGTTTTGCTGGAACTCGTTGTACAGGTCTCCGATGAAGGTATTGCGGCGCAGCAGATGTTCGTCCGTTTTCCACTGGTAGAGAATGTCGTCCCGTTGGGTGGGGGAGCAGATGGTGTCCAGCATATAGCTGTAGCTCTGGCTGTGGACGCACTCCTGGAAAGTCTGGATGGACAGGCACAGATTGACCTCGTTGGCGGTGACGTACTCGCCGATGCAGGGCAGGTTGGCTGTCTGGATAGAGTCCAGGAACACCAGGAAGCTGAGGATTTTGTCGTAGGCGGTGCGCTCAGGGGCAGACAGGTTGGGGTAGTCCTTCACGTCCTGGGCCAGGTTGATCTCTTCCGGGATCCAGAAGTTGTTCATGGCCTGGCGGTACCAGTCGCTCACCCAGGGGTAGCGCAGGTTGTTGAAGTCATTGAGGTTGGTGGTGTTCCCGCCGATCATCCGGCGCAGGCGCACCTCAGTGTCGCCGGTGGGGTTGAACAGGGGCTTTTTTTTCAGTTCTGCCATAATGTTTCTCCTCTCCGCCCACGCGTCAGGACGCGCAGCTCTCGCACTCCTCCACCTCCAGGGACTTGGAGCGCACATAGTAGATGGTCTTTACCCCGCTGCGCCAGGCCAGCAGGTACAGATCCAGCACCTGGCGCATGGTGAAGTCGTTGGTGATGTAGAGGTTCATGCTCTGGGCCTGATCCACGTGGCGCTGGCGCGCCCCGCAGGCCCGCACGCTCCAGCTCTGGTCGATGAGGTGGGCGTTCTTGTAGTACCAGTAGGTGGCGGGGGACAGCTCCGGGGCCACCCGGGGGAGCATGCTGCCCTTCTTCTCCTCCAGAAAGAAGCGGTTCATCACCGGGTCCAGACCAGCGGTGGTGCCCGCCAGGATGCTGGTGCTGGAGGTGGGGGCCACGGCCAGCAGATAGGCGTTGCGCATACCCTGGCGGGCCACGGCGGCGGCCAGCTCCCGCCACTCGGGAGAGGTGTAGTTGCGCTTTTCAAAATAGACCCCCGTCTGCCAGTCGCTGCCGGGGAAGAACTCATAGCTTCCCTTCTCCGCGGCCAGGGCGGAAGAGGCGGCGATGGCGGCGTGGTTGATGCGCTCGAACACCCGGTCGGCAAAGGCCAGGTGCTCCTCGCTCTCCCACTGGATGCCCCGCTTGGCCAGCATATGGTGGTAACCGCTTACCCCCAGGCCGATGCTGCGGTAGCGCCGGTTGGTGAGTTTGGCGTAGGGCAGAGGATAGAAGTTCAGGTCGATGACGTTGTCCAGGGCCCGCACCACGGTGGCCACCAGATCGTGGAGATAGGCGTCGTCCTCCACCGGGATATTGCCCAGCACCAGGGAGGCCAGGTTACACACCACGAAATCCCCGGGCCGTGTGGTGGTGACCACCACCGTATCCCCGTCCTGGGTGCGCACTTCGGTGGAGACGCTCTCGATGGACGACATGTTCTGGGCGATCTCGGTGCACAGGTTGGAGCAGTAGATGATGCCCTTGTGGCCGTTGGGATTGGCCTGGTTCACCGCGTCCCGGTTGAAGGTGAACGGGGTGCCCGTCTCCACGGCGGACTTGAGCACCAGGCGCACGATCTCTTTGACGGTGACGGTGCGCTTGGAGATGCGGGGATCGTTCACACACTCCAGGTAGCGCCGCTCCCACTCCTGGCCATAGTAGTCCTCCAGAGCGTAGCCCTTGACCGAAAGCACCTCGTGGGGGCACAGCAGATGCCAGGAGTGGTTGAGATCCTCCTCGGCCAGCCGCCAGAACAGGTCGGGGTAGCACACCGCGGGGAAGATGTCGTGGGCCTTCATCCGGTCGTCCCCGTTGTTGGTGCGCAGCTGGAGAAACTCCGGCAGATCCTTATGCCAAGCGTCCAGATACACCGCTGCCGCCCCCTGGCGCATACCCAGCTGGTCCACTGCCACGGCGGTGTCGTTGACCAGCTTGATCCACCGGATCACGCCGCCGGCCGCCCCTTCAAAGCCACGGATGCTGCCCCCTGTGGCCCGTACCTTGCCAAAGTATAGCCCCATACCGCCGCCAAATTTGCTCACTTGAGCGAAGTTGTCAATGGAGCGGTAAATGCCCTCTAAACTGTCGGGGACCGTATCAATAAAACAGCTGGACAGCTGGTGGTAGGGCTTGCGGGCGTTGGACAGGGTGGGGGTGGCCATGGTCACCTCCATTTTACTGAGCATGTCGTAGAATTTTTTCACCCAGCCCATCCGGTCGGTTTTCTCCTCCAAGGCCAGGTGCAGGGCGATGCCCAGATACATTTCCTGGGGGGTTTCCAGAGGCACCCGCTGATGGGTGCGGATGACATAGCGTTTGAGCAGCAGGTCCAGCCCTGCGAAGGTGAGCAGCTGATCCCGCTCCGGGCACAGGAAGCCCGCGGCCTGCTCCAGCTCCTGCTGGGAGTAGCGTTCCAGGATGTAAGGGCCGTACAGCCCCTCGTCGGTAAGGTAGCGCAGCTTGTCATAGAAGCTGTGGATGCCGCGCCGCGCCAGCTCCCCGTCCAGCTCCTGCCCGAAGCGGTAACTGAGCAGGCGGGCGGCGATGAACTCCCACCGGGGGGCCTGCTGGGTGGTCAGCTCCACGGCGGCCTTCACCAGCGCGCCCAGTGCCTCCTGACGGGTCATGCCGTCCTTCTGGAAGCTGGAGAATTTGCCGCTCAGGGCGGTGAGGGAGTACTCCTCCTGAGGGAAATCCCGCTGGATATCCATCAGACACGCCTCCAGCCCAGGATCCCCCACCCCGTCGGCCAGTGCCTTGCGGGCCGCGCGCAGCTGGGAGCGGTTCTGCCGGTATAGAATATAACTTTTGGCCACGGCGTAAAAGCCCCCTGCCATCAGCACCTGCTCCACCTGGTCCTGGATGGCCTCCACGGTGTGGGGGCCATCCCCCATGGCCTGCTCCACGGCGTGGAGCAGGCCATGCAAGGTGTCCCGATCCCAGGCCTGTCCCACGCTGGCAAAGGCCTTCTCCATGGCCGCAATGATTTTCTGGGCGTCATAAGTCTGCACGGCGCCGCTTCGCTTGATCACTTCCATCTGCCCACCTGCTCTCTCTGTTTGATTTGTCGGAACGCGCTGGCCGAGGCTCTCCGCCCTGCGGAGAGAAAATGTTGACGTAACAGGCATTATACACTAGATATAGATTCTTTGCAAGCGGTAAAGCGCAAAATATTGATCGGAGTTTCGATTCGGGGATGTGTTTTGGCATGTAGGAGAAGGCTGGAGGATTTCCCTGGTATCCTGTGGGCCGCTCTTGGTTTTTTTTTCGGGGGATGGTATAATATCCGGGAAACAGCAGTCAGGGGAGGCGAAGACATGGCGGAGCAACAGGGGATTGCCCTGACCCGAATCCCGGGCATTGGCCCGGCCCGGGCGGGCAAGCTGGCCAAGCTAGGGCTGGAACGGTTGGAAGATCTGCTGGACTACTTCCCCTTCCGCTATGAGGACCGCCGGGCGGCGTACACCGTCCGGGAGGCCCCGGCGGGGGAGGCGTGCTGCGTCTGCGCCATGGTGGCCCATACGCCCACCCTGTCCCGGGTCCGCAAGGGGCTGGAACTGGTGAAGGTCCAGGCGGTGGATCACACCGGGGCGCTGAATCTGACCTTCTTCAACCAGGCCTATCTGAAGGACGCCCTGCGCCCTGGAGAGAGTTACGTGTTCTATGGACGGGTGGAGGCCGTGGGCCGCCGAAAGTCCATGACCAACCCGGTGTTCGAGCGGGAGGGGGCGGGGCAGATCACCGGCCGCATTCTGCCTGTCTATCCCCTGACGGCGGGGATCACCAACCGCATGGTGGCCGATCTGGCCCGGCAGGCGCTGGTTCTGTATGGCCCCCGGCGGGAGGAGACCATTCCCGAGGCGGTACGGCTGGCCCACAGTCTGTGCCAGGTGGAGTTTGCCTATCAGAATATCCATTTTCCCGAGAGCTTTGAAGCGTTGGAGATTGCCCGACGGCGGATGATCTTTGAGGAGCTGCTCTCCCTCACCTGCGGCATGGCCCTCTTGAAGGAGCGCCGGGGCCGGGGGACGGGCCAGGCGCTGAGGCGGGGGAGCGTAGACGAGTTTGTCCAGCTGCTTCCCTTTGCCCCCACCGGGGCCCAGCGCCGGGCCATGGAGGACATGGCCGCCGACCTGGCCTCGGGGCGGGCCATGAACCGCCTGATTCAAGGGGACGTGGGCTCGGGCAAGACGGCGGTGGCCGCCTTCGGGGCGTGGCTGTGCGCCCGAAACGGCTGCCAGTGTGCCCTGATGGCCCCCACGGAGCTGCTGGCCGAGCAGCATGCCCGGACTATGGACACGCTGCTCTCTCCTGCCGGGGTGCGGGTGGGGCTGCTCACCGGGGCGGTGAAGGGGGCGGCGAAGAAGCGGCTGCTGGCCGGGCTGGCGGCGGGAGAACTTGATTTGATCGTAGGTACTCACGCCCTGTTCTCCCAGGGGGTGGAGTACGCCAATCTGGGCCTGGTCATTGCCGATGAGCAGCACCGCTTCGGCGTGGCCCAGCGGGCGGCCCTGGCCGCCAAGGGGGCGGCATCCAAAGACCCGCCGAAAAATAGCCTCACAGAGTTCGTGCCCGCAGGCGAGAACCAAGTGGAGTCTGTTTCTTCCGGCGATATGCGCGTGGGGGAAAACACCGCTCAGCCTGCAAACGTGCCCGCCGCGCCCTCTGCGGAGGATGCGCTGCCGCAGGCTGCATCCTGTCCCTTGGAAAAGGCTGTACCTTTTTCGACGGTGCAAGGCAGGGGCTCCGCGGCAGATGAAGTCGGCTCGGGGGGCCCCGCTGCGGCTTGCCGCAGCGGGGAGGCCCAAAAGGCCGCCCTGGCGGAGAGAGGGAAAAACCCGGATGAACATGTCCAGACCCATGTACTGGTCATGTCCGCCACGCCAATTCCCCGGACCCTGGCCCTCATCATCTACGGGGACCTGGACGTGTCCATCATGGACGAGCTGCCCCCCGGCCGCACCCCGGTGGCCACCTATGTGGTGGGGGAGGCCAAGCGGCAGCGTATGTATGGGTTTGTCCGCGCTCAAGTGGCCCAGGGCAGGCAGGTGTACATCATCTGCCCCGCGGTGGACGAGGGAGAGCCCGGTCCTGGGTGGGGACAGGAGGACCCCGGTATGGATCTGAAGGCGGTGACTTCCTACGCCAGAAACCTCCGGGAGCGGGTGTTCCCCGACCTCCGGGTGGGCTTTGTCCACGGCCGGCTGAAGGGGAAGGAGAAGGAGGAGGCCATGGCCGCCTTTGCCGCCGGGGAATTGGATGTGCTGGTGTCCACCACAGTCATCGAGGTGGGGGTGGACGTGCCCAACGCCTCCCTGATTATCATTGAAAACGCCGAGCGGTTCGGCCTGTCTCAGCTCCATCAGCTCCGGGGCCGGGTGGGCCGGGGAAAGCACCAGAGCTGGTGTGTGCTGGTCACCTCCAGCAGGAGCGGTGCCGCCCGGGAGCGGCTGCGGGCGCTGTGCGCCACCAACGACGGCTTCCAGATCGCTGAGGAGGACCTGCGGCTGCGTGGGCCGGGGGATTTCTTCGGCAGGCGGCAGCACGGCCTGCCCCAGCTGAAGGTGGCCGACTTCGCCTCCGACATGGCCCTGCTTCAGCAGGCCAAAGGGGCCGCCGAGAAGCTGATTGCCCGCGACCCGGAGCTGGCAAAACCGGAGCACGCCCCCCTGCGGCGGAGGGTGGAGGAGATGTTCTGGGAGGAATCGGAGATCTTCAATTAGCAAGGGCGTGCTTTCGGTAATCTTCTGCGTTGCCATAGAACGCCTGGTGCGGCATGGGGTTGGGGTCTTACCGTCCGTTAGACGCACTTACTCCCAGGGGGATGCCTGGGCAGGCGTCCCATGGGGGCAGGAGATGAGAAACTCCATGGTACCAGGGTGGAGTCCGCCGGGGAAACTGCCCATGCTGTCGTACATTGCCGCCGGAAAGTGGGGGAGGCACTCCTGCTGAGGCTCCCGTGCCCTTTCGGGGATCCGGGGGTGCAAGGCGCTTTGGCCGAGGCCCGCCTTTGGGACCGAAGGGCATTCGCGCCACCGGCGATTCTGCGCCTGCTTTCTGTGCGTACAGAAAGCAGGTCGCCTTTCGGCGAAAGCGAAAAAAGGAGGCCCGCCGTGGAGATCGTAAGCATCCAAGAGAACAAGAAACGCTTCCTTCCCCTGCTCCTGCTGGGGGACGAGCAGGAGTCCATGATCGACCGCTACCTGGAGGAGGGAGACCTATACGTCCTCCGGGACGGGGAGGAGGCCCTGGCGGTGTGCGTGGTCACCCGCCCGGAGTCCGGCACGGCGGAGATCAAAAACCTGGCGGTGGCCCCGGACCACCAGCGCCAGGGCCTGGGCAGGCGGATGGTGGACTTTGCGGCGAAGACCTACGCCCCCAGCTGCTCCGCCCTGCTGGTGGGCACCGGGGACAGCCCCCTCACCGTCCCCTTCTATCTTGCCTGCGGCTTCCGGGAGTCCCACCGGGTGGCGAATTTCTTTACCGACCACTATGACCACCCCATTTTTGAGGGTGGCTGCCAGCTGGCGGATATGGTATACTTCCAGATGGAACTGCCCCGGGGGAATCAGACTGGCGCCGCCGGGAAACAGGGGCGGAACGGGAATGGATGCCGCGACAAAAAGGAGAAAATTACCGTGACGAAGAAAGAGAAGCTGTACGCCCTGCGGGGCGACCCCAACATCCACTACAACTGCGCCCAGTCCATGCTCATCCCCTTCGCGGAGGGGATCGGCATCACCCAGGAGCAGGCTAACGCCATCGCCTTGGACTTCGGGGCGGGAATGGGCTGCGGAGGGACCTGCGGCGCCCTCACCGGCACCCTCATGGCCATGGGCGGGCTTGGCCTGCCCCAGGAGAAGCGGGAGGAGCTGACCGCCTGGTTCCTGGCCCAGCACGGCTGCCTGGACTGCGACGGGCTGCTGAACGGGTTGCAGCGCCACACTCCGGAGCAGAAGGTGCGGTGCGACGGCATCCTGGCCGGGTGCATGGACTGGCTGTGCCGGGAGAGCGGCCTGGAGTGAGTCCGGCCCCATATCATCAGGAAAAAGGAGAACCCATGGAGAGCATCATTGAGATTTTGGCCCGGGAGCTGGACTGCCCCCCGCGCTATGTGGAAAACGTTATCGCCCTGCTGGATGAGGGGAACACCGTCCCCTTCATCGCCCGCTACCGCAAGGAGCTCCACGGCGGCATGGATGACCAGCGCATCCGAGCCCTGGCCGACCGGCTGCAGTATCTGCGCAACCTCCAGGACCGCCGGGACGAGGTGAAAGGGGCCATTGAGAAACAGGGCAAACTGACAGAAGAGCTGTCCGCTGCCATCGACGCCGCTGCCACCCTGGCAGAGGTGGAGGACCTGTACCGCCCCTACAAGCAAAAGCGGCGCACAAGGGCGACCGTGGCCAAGGAGAAGGGACTGGAGCCCTTGGCCCTGCTGCTTTTCGCCCAGGAGAAGGACTGCCCGGAGCCGCTGGCCGAGGCGGAAAAGTATGTGGCCCCAGAAAAGGGGGTGGACACCGCCGAAGAGGCGCTTCAAGGCGCATCGGACATTGTGGCGGAGCTGATCTCCGATGACGCGGATCTGCGAAAAGCCCTCCGGGAGCTGTATTGGAACAGGGCAAAGCTGGTGTCCGCCGCTGCGGCCAAGGATCCGGAGGACTCCGTCTACCGCCTGTACTATGAGTTTTCCGCCCCTGTTTCCAAGGTGCAGGGCCATCAAGTGCTGGCCATCAACCGGGGAGAGCGGGAGGAAATTTTGAAGGTGTCCGTAGACATGGACCGGGAGACGGCTCTGGTGACGGTGCGCCGGAGGGTGGTGCGCCCCGGATCAGCGGCCATGGATTTTGTGAAGGCTGCCGCCGAGGACGCTTACGACCGGCTCATCGCCCCCTCTTTGGAGCGGGAGGTGCGAAGCGATCTCACGGAGCGGGCGGACGAGGGGGCCATCGGCCAGTTTGCCCTGAACCTAAAGCCCCTGCTCCTGCAGCCGCCGGTGAAGGGCTTTGTCACCATGGGGCTGGACCCGGGTTACCGCATGGGTTGCAAGGTGGCGGTGGTGGATCCCACCGGCAAGGTGCTGGACACCGCGGTGGTCTATCCCACCCATGGGGAGCGGGGGAAGCAGGAGGCCATCGCCAAGCTGGCCCAGCTCATTAAGAAACACCATGTGGCCCACATCGCCATTGGCAACGGCACCGCCAGCCGGGAGACGGAGCGGATGACGGTGGAGCTGATCCAGCAGATCGGGGGCGGAGTGAGCTACATGATCGTCAACGAGGCGGGGGCCTCGGTGTACTCCGCCTCCAAGCTGGCCGCAGAGGAGTTCCCTGACTTCGACGTGAATTTGCGCTCGGCGGTGTCCATCGCCCGGCGGCTCCAGGACCCTCTGGCGGAGCTGGTGAAGATCGATCCCAAGTCCATCGGCGTGGGCCAGTACCAGCACGACATGCCCCAGGCCCGGCTGGGCCAGACCCTGGACGGGGTGGTGGAGGACTGCGTCAACGCCGTGGGAGTGGATGTGAACACCGCCTCCGCCCCCCTGCTCACCCGGGTGGCGGGGCTGAACGGCACCACGGCGAAAAACATTGTGAAGTACCGGGAGGAGAAGGGGCCCTTCACCGCCCGGAAGGAGCTTTTGAAGGTGCCCAAGCTGGGGCCCAAGGGCTTCCAGCAGTGCGCGGGCTTTCTGCGGGTGCCGGAGAGCGGGAACGTGCTGGACCACACCGCCGTCCACCCGGAGAGTTACCAGGCGGCGGAAAAGCTGCTGGCGCTGTGCGGCTATACCATGGCTGACGTGGCGGCGGGCAAGCTGCCCGATCTGAAACAGCGGCTGGAGGGTTACGGGCTGGAGAAGGCCGCGGCGGAGTGCGGTGTGGGGGTGCCCACCCTGCTGGACGTGGCCGGCGAGCTGATGAAGCCCGGCCGGGACCCCCGGGATGAGCTGCCCGCCCCCTTGCTGCGTACCGACGTGCTGGAGCTGAAGGATTTAAAGCCGGGCATGGAGCTGAAGGGCACGGTGCGCAACGTCATTGACTTCGGTGCCTTCGTGGACATCGGGGTGCACCAGGATGGCCTGGTGCACATCAGCCAGATCTGCGACCGCTTCATCCAGCACCCTTCCGAGGTGCTCAGCGTGGGGGATGTGGTCACTGTGTGGGTGAAGGAAGTGGATGAGAAGCGCAAGCGCATCTCCCTGACCATGCGGAAGGATAAGCTGTGAGCGGGTGGCTTGGCCTCCCAGACCACCGGGGAAAAAGGAAGTCATCCTCCGGCAAAAGTAAAAAAAGAAGCGCGCCCACCGGCGCGTGACCCGGTGGCCTTTGCCGACCGGAGAAACTTGGATTCAGGAGGAATCTGTATGCCTGGAACCCTGTATGTTGTCCCCACCCCCATCGGCAATTTGGGGGACATCTCACAAAGGATGGCGGACACTCTGGCCCAGGTGGACTTTATCGCCGCCGAGGACACCCGAGTGACGGTGAAGCTGCTCAACCACTTAGGACTCAGAAAGCCCATGACCGCCTATCACAGGCACAATCTGGACACGGCGGGGCCCGCCATTTTGGGGCGCCTGATGGCGGGGGAGTGCTGCGCCTTGGTCACCGACGCGGGCACCCCTGCCATCTCTGATCCGGGGGAGGACCTGGTGGCCCTGTGTGCTGGGGCGGGGGTACCTGTGTGCGCCATCCCCGGCCCCTGTGCCCTGTCCACCGCTCTGTCGGCGTCCGGCCTGCCCACGGCCCGGTTTGTCTTTGAGGGCTTTCTCCCCCAGAATAAGAAAAACCGCCGGGCCCGGCTGGAGGCCCTGCGGCGGGAGGAGAGAACCATGGTGCTCTATGAGGCGCCCCACAAGCTGCCCGGCACCCTGGCCGATCTGGCTGAGGCGCTGGGCGGGGATCGCCGGGCGGTGCTGTGCCGGGAGCTGACCAAGCTCCACGAGGAGATCCTGCGAATGCCCCTGGAGGAGCTGGTGGCTCTGTACCGGGAGCGGGAACCCCGGGGGGAGTTCGTACTGGTGGTGGAGGGCGCCCCGCCCCGGGAAGCGGAACCGGCGGATCTGGACGGGGCCCTGGCCCGGGTGGAAGCGCTGCGGGCTCAGGGGCTGAGCCTGAAGCAGGCCACTGCCCAGGCGGCGGAGGAGTTCGGCTGCCGCCGGCGGGAGCTGTATGATTTGACTGTAGGGAAAAGATAACACTGTGTATATTTTTTGATCAATTTTTCCCGAAATATGTCAAAAAAAGACCGTGGAAACCGTCCGCGGTCTTTTTTTGCAGATCAGCGTCTCATTTTTGCACCTGGGACAGCTCCTTCAGGCACTCGGGGCACACGTTCTTGCCCTTGAAGTGGGCGACATCCCGGGACTCCCCGCAGAAAATGCAGGCGGGCAAGTACTTCTTCAGAATGATGGATGAGCCGTCAACATAGATCTCCAGCGGGTCCCGCTCCGCAATGTCCAATGTACGGCGCAGCTCAATGGGCAGCACAATCCGGCCTAATTCGTCGACTTTTCTCACAATTCCAGTTGATTTCATGTAGGTTTCCTCCTTGTCGTAGAACAATGGATGGCTTGTATTTGTGGACTAATACCTATTATAACATATTGTATAATGTTGTCAATCGGAAAATGGGGAAAAATAGAACTTTATGACAGCTCATGGTGAAACCTGAAAACCGGGCTGTCTTGGACATGATCTCCCGGATAGAAACGTATAGTGGAAAGAGAACGGGACAAGAAGGGGGACTGTATATGGCAATGGCGGTGATCTGGACGGTAATGGTGGCGGCCTCCATTCTGTGTGGGCTGGCCTCCGGTCGAGGTGAGGCGGTGGCGGCGGCCGCCCTGGAGGGGGCGGCCGCCGGGGTGGAGCTGTGCCTGACCATGGCCGGGGCCCTTTGCCTTTGGATGGGGGTGATGGAGGTGATGCGCCGCTCAGGGCTGGCCAGGGGCCTGTCCCGGCTGCTGCGGCCGGTGCTGCGGCGGCTGTATCCCGACTTTGCCCGGGATGAGGCTGTGATGGATGCGGTGAGCGCCAACGTGTCCGCCAACCTTCTGGGGCTGGGCAACGCCGCCACCCCCTTGGGGTTGGAGGCTGCCCGGCTCATGGCCAAACGCTCACCGGGGGTGGCCTCGGATAGCCTGTGTATGCTGGTGGTGTGCAACACCGCTTCCATCCAGCTCATTCCCGCCACGGTGGCCAGCCTCCGGGCGGCGGCGGGGTGCGCCACCCCCTTTGACATCCTGCCGGCGGTGTGGCTGGCCTCCGCGCTGTCGGTGACGGCGGGGGTGTTGGCGGCCAAGCTGATGGCTCGAGTATGGAGGTGAGAGGAATGGAACTGCTGATGGCCATGGTGGTGCCCGGGTTGATGCTGGGTGTGTCCCTGTGGGGACTGGTGCGAAAGGTAGATCTGTGGAATGCTCTGGTGGCCGGGGCGGGGGAGGGGCTGCAGGTGTGCGTGGGCATTGCCCCGGCCCTGGTGTGCCTGCTCACGGCGGTGTACATGCTGCGCGCCTCGGGAGCCCTGGAGCTGCTGGGCCAGGTTCTGGAGCCGGCGCTGTCCGCGGTGGGTATTCCAACCGAGACCATCGGGCTGCTGCTGGTACGGCCGGTGAGCGGCTCGGCGGCCCTGGGGGTGGGGGCGGAGCTGCTGGCCGTCTATGGCCCCGACTCGCTGGTGGGGCGGACGGCGGCGGTGATGCTGGGTTCCACCGAGACCACTTTTTACACCGTGGCGGTGTACTTTGGGGCGGCTAAAATCGCCAAAACCCGCTATGCCATTCCAGCCGCCCTGTGTGGGGACGTAGTAGGCTTTCTGGCCGCCAGCTGGGCGGTGAGGCTCTGGTTTGGCGGCTGAGAGGATCGGGAAGGCCTGTCCACCCATGGCGCACTTTCGTCTTTTTTGAGCAAACTGGGCGCGGCAAGTCCGAAATTCATGGCAGTAACGCTGATTTTTGCCCACCGGGGTATTTCCTGCATTGCATTAAAGCGTTTACAGCGGTATAATTGTAAAAGATTTTTCGCAACTTTACCAAACAAGGAGGCGTTTGAATGCCCGCACAATTCTCCAAGGTGCTGGTGGCAAACCGCGGCGAAATTGCCATCCGCATTTTCCGGGCCTGCTATGACCTGGGTGTACACACTGTGGCGATGTATTCCAATGAGGACATCAACTCCCTGTTCCGCATCAAGGCAGACGAGGCCTATCTCATCGGGGAGAACCAGTCCCCTCTGGGGGCCTATCTGGACATCCCGGGCATCATCGACCTGGCCCGCCGCCGGGGGGTGGAGGCCATCCACCCAGGCTATGGTTTCCTCAGTGAGAACGCCGACTTTGCCCGGGCCTGTGAGCAAAACGGCATCAAGTTCATCGGCCCACCCTCCCATATCCTGGCCCAGATGGGGGATAAGCTGGCGGCCAAGTCCACGGCCATCGCCTGTGGGGTGCCCATCATCCCCGGCTCCACCCAGCCGCTGAAGAATGCCGACGAGGCGGTGGAGATGGCGGTGAGCTATGGCTTCCCCATCATCCTAAAGGCGGCCGCCGGCGGCGGCGGCCGGGGCATGCGCCGGTGCGACAGCGAGGAAGACGTGCGCCGGGAGTTCCAACTGGTGAAAAACGAGGCCAAGAAGGCCTTTGGCAACGAGGACATCTTCATTGAGAAGTTCCTGGTGCAGCCCAAGCACATTGAGGTGCAGATCCTGGCCGACGAGCACGGTAACGTGATGCACCTGGGGGAGCGGGACTGCTCTCTCCAGCGCCGCTACCAGAAGGTGGTGGAGTATGCCCCCGCCTGGTCGGTGCCCCAGGCCACCATCCAGGCTTTGCAGGCGGACGCGGTGAAGATCGCCAGGCATGTGAATTATGTGAACGCCGGTACTGTGGAGTTCCTGGTGGACGGCCAGACCGGCCAGCACTATTTCATCGAGATGAACCCCCGCATCCAGGTGGAGCATACCGTCACTGAGATGGTCACCGGGGTGGACCTGGTGCGGGCCCAGATCCTCATCGCCGAGGGACACCCCCTGTCCCACCCGGCCATCGGCCTTTCCAGCCAGGACGACCTGCGCATGAATGGATACGCCATCCAGTGCCGGGTGACCACCGAGGATCCGGCCAACAATTTTGCCCCCGACACGGGCAAGATCACCGCCTACCGCTCCGGCGGCGGCTTCGGGGTGCGGCTGGACGGCGGCAACGCCGCGGCGGGAACCGTCATCTCCCCCTACTACGACTCCCTGCTGGTGAAGGTCACCTCCTGGGACAACACCTTTGCGGGAGCCTGCAGACGGGCCACCCGGGCCATCAGCGAGGAGCATGTCCGGGGTGTGAAAACCAACATCCCCTTTGTCACCAACATTCTCACCCACCCGGATTTCCACGCGGGGAAGTGCCACACCAAGTTTATCGACGATACTCCGGAGCTGTTCGACATTGAGAACAGCCGGGACCGGGCCACCAAGGTGCTCAAGTACATCGCGCAGATCCAGGTGGACAACCCGGACACCGAGCGGCACCAGTACGACACCCCCCGATTTCCCACCCCAAAGGGGGATAAACCTCTGCGCGGCTTAAAGCAGCTGCTGGACGCCGAGGGCCCCGAGGCGGTGAAGCGGTGGGTGCTGGATCAGAAGAAGCTGCTCATCACCGACACCACCATGCGGGATGCCCACCAGTCCCTGCTGTCCACCCGGATGCGCACCCGGGACATGGTCAAGGGGGCCGATGGGGTGGCGGAGATTTTGAACGACTGCTTCTCTCTGGAGATGTGGGGGGGCGCCACCTTCGACACCGCCTACCGCTTTCTCCACGAGTCCCCCTGGGAGCGGCTGGACATGCTGAGGGAAAAGATCCCCAACGTTCCCTTCCAGATGCTGCTGCGGGGATCCAACATGGTGGGCTATGCCAACTTCCCCGATAACCTGGTGCGGGAGTTTGTCAAGGAGTCCGCCCGGTCGGGCATCGACGTGTTCCGTGTATTTGACTCCCTGAACTGGCTGCCTGGCATGGAGGTGGCCATGGAAGAGGTGCTCAACCAGGGTAAATTGCTGGAGGCCACCATGTGCTACACCGGCGATATCCTGGATCCCAGGCGGGACAAGTACACCCTGAAATACTATGTGGACATGGCCAAGGAACTGGAGCGCCGGGGAGCCCACACCCTGTGCATTAAGGATATGTCCGGCCTTCTGAAGCCCTACGCCGCCAAGAAGCTGGTGTCCGCCCTGAAGCAGGAGGTGGGCCTGCCCATTCACCTGCACACCCACGACACCACCGGCAACCAGGTGGCCGCCTATCTGATGGCCGCTGAGGCGGGGGTGGACATTGTGGACTGTGCCACCGCCTCCCTGTCCTCCCTTACCAGCCAGCCCTCCCTGTCTGCGGTGGTGGCCGCCCTGGAGGGCCAGGAGCGGGACACCGGGTTGGATCTGCGGGAGATTCAGCGGCTGGATAACTACTGGGCGGATGTGCGCCTACGTTATGAGACCTTCGACGAGGGTCTGCGCAGTCCCACCACCGACATCTACCGCTACGAGATCCCCGGGGGGCAGTACACCAATCTGTATCCCCAGGTGGTGTCCCTGGGCCTGGGTTCCCGGTTCGAGGAGGTCAAGGAGATGTACCGCACCGTCAACGAGATGCTGGGGGATATCGTAAAGGTGACCCCCTCCTCCAAAATGGTGGGCGACCTGGCCATCTTCATGGTGCAGAACGATTTGACCCCGGAGAACATCGTGGAGCGGGGCAAGAGCCTGGCCTTCCCGGATTCCGTGGTCAGCTACTTCAAGGGTATGATGGGTCAGCCTGCCTGGGGCTTCCAGCCCGAGGGCCTGCAGGAAGTGGTGCTCAAGGGGGAAAAGCCCATCACCTGCCGGCCCGGCGAGCTGCTGCCCGCCGTGGACTTTGAGAAGACCCGCCAGGAGATGGGCCGGTTTATGGACGCCGACCGGATCGACATGCGCGCCATGCTGTCCTACTGTCTGTTCCCCAAGGTGTATGAGGACTTTCACAAGCATCGCCAGGAGTATGGCTATATCATGCGCATGGGCAGCCATGTGTTCTTTAACGGCCTGGCGGTGGGAGAGACCAACAAGATCAACATCGAGGACGGCAAGACCCTGGTCATTCGCTACCTGGGCCTGGGCGACCAAAACGAGGACGGTACCCGAGTGGTCAACTTCGAGCTCAACGGCATGCGCCGGGAGGTGGCTGTCCCCGATAAGCGGGCCCAGGTCAAGGGCAAGAACGTGGTGCTGGCCGATCCGGAGGACAAGAGCCAAGTGGGCTCCTCCATTCCAGGCATGGTGGCCAAGGTAAACGTACGGCCCGGCGACGAGGTGAAGGAGAACCAGGTGCTGGCGGTCATCGAGGCCATGAAGATGGAGACCTCGGTGGTGGCCCGGATGGACGGCATCGTGGACCAGGTGCTGGTGAAGGAGGGTACCTCCGTCAAGGCCGGCGAGCTGCTGCTGACCATGAAGGTGAAAGATTGATTTTTTCCATGAAGCAAAAGATTCCCGGAAGCAGTCTGCTTCCGGGAATCTTTTGTTAGCAGGCGTATTCCGCCGCCATGGCTTTGACAGCGGTGAGGACCTTTTCCTGAGCCGCGGGAGACAGTCTAGGGCCCCGCGCAGGAGTCTGAGCGGGGCCCCTTTGAGGGGCACTTCCTGGGGCGGAGTGAATCCGCCCTGCGGCAAGCATTTTGTCCAAGGCAAAAGGCTTGAACGGCGTAAGAGCGCCGGGAGAGCGGCGCGCCCCACCCGGACTGGCCCCCAAAAAACTCCCGCCCCGGTCGGGGCGGGAGTTGCTTTTAGAGAGGTTCAGTCTTCCTCGGCCATGGCCTTGGCAGCGGCGATGGCCTTCTCCTGGGCTGCGGGGGGACAGTCCTCGTAGCGGACGAAGTGGAAGGTGAAGGACCCCCGGGACTGGGTCATGGCCCGCAGGTCGATGGCGTAGCTGGACATCTCGGCCATGGGCACCTCGGCAGTGATCACCTGTCCGCCGCCGGGCAGGGGATCCATTCCCATGACGCGGCCCCGGCGCTTGTTGAGATCGCCGATCACATCGCCCATATAGTTGTCGGGGACGGTGACCTTCAGCTCTCCCACCGGCTCCAGCAGCACAGGGTTGGCCTCGGGCAGGGCGGCCTTGTAGGCCAGCTGGGCGGCGGTCTTGAAGGCGATCTCGGAGGAGTCCACAGGATGGTAGGATCCATCGTACAGCACCGCCTTCAGGTTGACCACCGGATAGCCCGCCAGCACCCCGTGGAGGCAGGCTTCCTTGATGCCCTTCTCCACCGCAGGGAAGAAGTTCTTGGGCACCGAGCCGCCGAACACCTCTTCGGCGAAAACGGGCTCTTCGCTCTCAGGATTGGGCTCGAAGCGGATCCACACGTCGCCGAACTGGCCGGAACCGCCGGTCTGCTTCTTGTGCCGCCCCTGCTTGGACACAGTCTTGCGGATCTTCTCCCGGTAGGGCACACGGGGATCGGACAGCTCCACGTCCACTCCGAAGCGGCTCTTCAGCTTGGACACCAGCACATCCATCTGGATGTCGCCGGCGGTAGTAATTACCATCTGGTGAGTCTCGGCGTTATTGACTACGGTAAAGGTGGGATCCTCCTCGTTGAGTTTGGAAAGGCCCGCGGCCACCTTGTCCTCCTGCCCCCGGACCTTGGGGGCAATGGCCTTGGAGTAATTGGGCTCGGCAAAGGGGATCTGCTTCAGGGCCACCACCTTCCGGGGATCGCACAGGGTGTCCCCGGTCCTGACCCGTTCCATTTTGCCGATGGCGCCGATGTCGCCGCAGCCCAGCTCCTTGACCTCTTCCGCCTTTTTGCCCCGCATGATATACAGCCGGCCCAACTTCTCGCTGGTGCCGGTGCGGGCGTCCACCAGGGTCAGGTCGGGAGTGAGGGCGCCGGAGAGTACCTTCACATAGGAGTACTTGCCGTACTGGTCGGACATGGTTTTGAACACGAAGGCGGTGGGCACGCCGCCGGAGGATACCACGAATTCCTCCGTCTCCCCGTCCTGGCGGGTGGCCTTGTGGTAGTTGCCCTCCATGGGGTTGGGCAGCAGATCGGCGATAAAATCCATGAGCATCAGGCTGCCCAGGCCCTGGACAGCCGAGCCGCACAGCACCGGGAACAGGGACAGCTCCCGAACCCCCGCCCGCAGGCCCTGGATCATCTCGGGATAGGTGAAGTCCTCCCCGGAGAAGAACTTATCCATGAACTCCTCGCTGGTCTCTGCCACGGACTCCTTTAGCGCGTCGTTGAACTGGGCAACCACCTCGTCCTTGCCCTCGGGGATGTCAATTTCCACCCGCTTGTCGCCCTGTATCTCATAGGCCCGCTTGTTCAGCACGTCGATGATGCCGGTGACCTTCTTGCTCTCGTTCCAGATGGGGACCACCACGGGGGCAATCTTGTTGCCGTACTTCTCCCGCAGGGCGTCGAAGGTGGCATTGTAATCGGAGTTGTCCTCGTCCGTCTTGGAGATATAGATAAATCGGGGCATGTTGCGCTCCTGGCAGTACTGCCAGGCCTTCTCCAGGCCGACGGAGAGGCCGTCCTTGGCGGAGCAGACGATGATGGCCGCATCGGCAGCCCGCAGGGCCTCCATCACCTCCCCGGCAAAGTCGAAGCTGCCCGGGGTATCCAGCACGTTGATCTTACAGCCCTTATA
Source organism: uncultured Oscillospiraceae bacterium (assembly GCA_944387095.1). Classification (GTDB taxonomy): domain Bacteria; phylum Bacillota; class Clostridia; order Oscillospirales; family Oscillospiraceae; genus Enterenecus. Next base: position 45,151 of record CALXDP010000004.1, on the reverse strand, counting down.
TTCCACGGGGGCCACCGCCAGGGAGATGGAGATCTGGCGCTTGACCTCCTCCGGATCATAGTCACAGGTGGTGTTGCCGTCCACGGCCCGCCCCATCCGGTCGATAGCGCCGGTGAGATACAGAAGGCTCTCGGCCAGGGCGGTCTTTCCGCTTCCCCCGTGGCCCAGCAGACAGACGTTGCGGATATTTTGCACAGAATAGCTCATGTCTTGCTTCCACTCCTTCACGATGAATGCGATCTGTCCTCTCGGAGGAGCCCCGCCGGGAGAACTGCTATCAGCAATTATACAATAAAAAGCGGAAGTTGGCAACGCCTATTTGAGGAATTTGACCAAAATATTTTTGGACATAAGAATCAACCCCCGGGCTATAACCCGGGGGTTGAATGGCATTGCCATGAAACGTTGGGATGAAAAGAGGGCACCTGGCTAGGGGTCAATCCGCCGCCAGAATCAGCTGGCAGTTTCCCGAAAAGGATCCGTCGCCCTCCACGGTGTAGGAGATGCCTTGTTCCTCCAGCAGCTTGATAAAAGCCAGGGCCTCCTGGCCAGGCAGTACCACCCCGTCTGGGGAGGCGGCGCCCACCACGTCCTCCCAGCCATAGGGGAGCCGGTCAAAGGTGACCAGGGTATCGGCGGGGAGCACAGCCTCCTGGACATCCGCCTGGGGAACGGATTCCTTGGCCCGGGGATCGGCGGCATAGGTATAGGGCTGGGCGGCGGCAGTGTTGGGGTCGATTGCCGCCAGGTTCGGGCTGTCCCGCCAGGGCTGGGCGATGCCAAGGGCCACCGCCAGTACCGCACAGGCGGCTAGGGCGGCCCAGCGCCGGAAGTGGAGAACTCTGCCCTTCTCCTGGGGGAGCTGCTGGGGAGGGAGGTTGCCCATGATTTTTTGGTGTAAGTTTTCTGGAATGGAGCAGTCCAGGGAGCGCAGGACTTCAGACTGCTGGGACATCGCTTTCAAAAGGTCCCTGCATGCGGGGCTGCCGGCCAGATGGGCGTCCAGCTTGGCCTGGCTCTCCGGAGACAAAGGGCCGTCCAGTGCCTGACTCATGAGTTCCAGATACTGGTCACAATCCATAACCGCCGCCTCCCTTCTGAGGATTCTTCTGTATGAATAGACGCAGGAGAATGAAAAAAGTTCCCGCCACAGAGAAAATTTTTTGGCTTTTCTGCCAAGGGCGGGGGACGGCTAAAGACTCTCTCGCAGGAGCTTGGCCAGGGCCAGCCTTGCCCGGGCCACCCGGGACTTCACGGTACCCGGAGGGAGATCTAAAATCCGGCCGATCTCTTCATAAGTGGCGCCGTTGATCTCCCGGAGCACCAGCACCTGCCGGTGCTCGGACGACAGCAGGGTCAGCCCTTTGACCACCGCCCGGCGCAGTTCCTTTTGCTCCAGGTCTTTTTCCGGTGTGGAGGCGGGATCGGCCAACTGGCTGTCCCAATTCCGGTCATCATCGTCCAGGGAGAGATCCCCCCGGCGTTTCTTTTCCCGGCGCAGCAGGTCAATGGCGGCATTGCCTGTCAGCCGGTACAGCCAAGTGGAAAAAGAACTGCCTCCCTGAAAGGCGGGCAGCCCCCGCCAAGCTTTGAAGAACACCTCCTGGGTGACGTCGGCGGCATCCTCCGGATGGCCCAGCAATCCCAGAGCCTGGCGGTAGACTTGCTTTTCATAGCGCTCCACCAGCCGCCCAAAGGCGGCCTGATCACCGCTTTTTGCCTGTTGGAGCAGTTCCTGCTCCTCCATGAGGACACCTTCTTTCAGACCGTCAAAATAGGCGGGGCCTTTTCTGACGGGTAGGTTGCGGTCTGCGCCGCACGTCGCCGCAAGCTGCATATCCCGCGCTTATACCTGTGGCGCAATCGCGCAGACATTCAGCACAAATCCCGCCGGATGCCCTTTGTCACCTCGTAAAAATCCCGGGCGGTCTCCATCCGGCAGATCTGCTCTTTCCAGTAAGAGGCGTAGGGCACCCCCCTGAGATACCAGGCGTAGTGCTTGCGCATCTCCAGACAGGCGATTTTTTCCCCTTTTTGCTCCTGGGCCAACTCAAACTGCCGCACGGCCACTTCCACCCGCTCTGACAGAGGGGGCAGGGGGGGGATCTCTTTCCCTGCTATGGCGGCGGCGCACTGCGCCAGCAGCCAGGGGTTGCCAAATGCCCCCCGGCCCACCATCACCATATCTGCGCCGGTATAGCGCAGAATCCGGACGGCGTCCTTGGCCTCAAACACGTCGCCGTTGGCGATGACGGGAATGGACACTGCCTGCTTCACTTCCCGGATATAGTCCCAGTTGGCTGTGCCGGAGTACATTTGGGCTCGGGTGCGGCCATGGACGGCCACGGCGGCCACTCCGGCCTCCTCCAGACGGCGGGCGAAGTCTACACAATTGATGGATCCTTTATCCCAGCCCAGCCGGAACTTTACTGTAACGGGCACCCCCGCCGCCCCCCGGATGACAGCCTTGATCACCCGCACCGCCTTGTCAGGATCCCGCATGAGGGCGGAGCCGTCCCCGGAGTTGACCACCTTGGGCACGGGGCAGCCCATATTTACATCCAAAATATCCGCCCCGGATTTCTCCAGGGCCAGGGCGGCTCCCCGCTCCATGCAGTCCTCGTCGGAGCCGAAGACCTGCACCCCGGCGGGGTGCTCATTGGGTCCCAGCTGGAGCAGTGTGGGGGTCTTTTTATCGCCGTAGCACAGGGCCTTGGTGCTGACCATCTCAGTGACGGTATAGCACCCGGACAGCTCCCGGCACACCGTGCGGAAGGCCAGGTCCGTGACCCCGGCCATGGGGCCCAGCACGATGGGGGAGGGGATTTCCACGTTTCCTATCTTCACGAAAAAACTCCTTTTTTGCCGCGGACCCGAGGAAAACACGCTGTGGGGGGGGGCGCGGCGCTCAATGGCAGTATCATATCATATTTCCCCCGCGGGGGCAAGACAGGTTCCGACGGGCTTTTCCTCCCGATGGAAGTATAATCATGCCTACGAAAAAAACCAAAGCGGAGGGAAATTTCATGACTGCCAAAGAAAAGGCCCGAAAGGACAAACGGGACAAGCCCGCCTGGAAGCTGCCCATACCCCTGGCCGCCCGTCTGTCCGACTGCGCGGTGCGCTTCCTGCTGGGGGCAGTGCTGTCTGGGGCGGAGATTCAGGGGGGACACGCTCTGTTCGGCCTGGCCCTGGTGGGGGTGTGCCGCCCTGGCGGGGAGGGGCTGGCGGCTTTGTTGGGGGCAGCCTTGGGCTACCTGTCCTTCCGGGGATTTGTCGGGGGACTGCGTTACATTGCGGCGTCCATGATGGTGTACGCCGTGGCCCTGGCCCTGGGGGAGTTTCAGATCTATCGCCGGCGTTGGTTCATGCCCCTGGCCTGCGCGGCTTTGAACGGACTGGTGGGATTTGTCTATCAGTCCGCCGCCGGCTGGGACGGCCCGGCTATGGCGGGTTTTGTGGCCGAGGTGGCGCTGACGGCGGGAGCGGTATACTTCTACCACCTGGCCTTTCAGCTGTGGGAGTCCCACCGGCCGGGGGAGCGGCTCACCACACAGCAGATGGCGGGGGCGCTGGTGCTGGGGGCCACCCTGCTGATGACCCTGGAGCGGGTGGAGGTGGCAGGCAGTTATTCCCTGGGCCGGGTGCTGTGTGTGTTGGCAGTGCTCATCGCCGCCTGGAAAGGCGGAGTGGGGATAGGGGCGGCCGCCGGAGTGGCGGCGGGGCTGGCCATGGATCTGGCGGGGGGTGTGCCGCCCTACCACACCATCATCTACGCCCTGCCGGGACTGGTAACCGGGCTGTTTGCCGGGCAGAGCCGCCTGCTGTGTGCCCTGGCCTATCTGCTGGCGGGGGGGTCGGCAGTGCTGTGGACTTGGAGCGATCCGGCAGGAGCGGCTCAACTCTGGGAGGTCACGGCAGGCTGCGCGCTCTTCCCGCTGTTGCCCGACCGGCTGTTGCGCCGGCTGTCCGCCCTGGCCCGGCAGGAGGAGCCGGAGGGGGAGGATGACCGGGCGCGGCAGTTGGCGGTGCGCCATCTGCGCTCAGTGGCCACTGCGTTCCGGGCGGTGTCCGGCGGTCTGCAGGGGGCCTTTCAGGCCCAGCCGGCGGTCAACGATGCCGACGCCGCCCGCCTTTTCGACCGGGCGGCGGAGCGGGTGTGCGCCAAGTGCCGGCAGCGGGAGCGGTGTTGGCAGAAGGAGTACCAGTCCACCCGCACAGCTCTGGGGGACGCGCTGAATCCCATGCTGGACCGGGGGGAGGGGCTCCGAGAGGATTTCCCCTCCTACTTTGCCGGACGCTGCGTCCAATTTGACGCCTTTTTGGGACAGGCCAATCGGGAGCTCACTGCCCTGCTCCAGCGGCGGCGGTATGACAGCCGGGTGCGGGAGAGCCGGGCGGCGGTTTGCGCCCAGTACGGTCAGCTGGCCCAGGTGCTGGACCAGGTGGCCATGGAGGCAGCCCGGGAGCCGGCGGTGGACGTGCGCCGCCAGCGGCTGGTCAAGCAGCACATGGCCGCCCTGGGGCTGGAGGGGCGGTGTACCGTCTATGAGGATGAGTACGGCCATCTGCGCTTAGAAGTGGAGGGCTCCGGCGTGGAAAAGCTCACCCAGGCCGGGGAGGTGGCCCGGCTGTCCGCCCTGTTGGGCTGTCCCATGAAAGCGGAGGAAAAGGGAGAGCGGGGCCGGGCCTGCCTGAGCCAGCGGGAACCTTTGGTGGCGGTGGCAGGGGTGGCCGCCGCTGACCGGGAAGGCCAGGCGATAAGCGGTGATACAGGGGCTTGGTTCAAGGATGAGAGCGGCAAGCTCAACGTGATTTTATGCGACGGCATGGGCAGCGGCGCCGCCGCCCGGGGGGACAGCGACTGCGCCCTGCGGTTGATGGAGAAGTTTCTCCGGGCGGGACTTACCCCGGAGGGGGCACTGAAAACCGTGGGGGAGGCCCTGGCCCTGCGGGGAGAGGAGCAGGGGGGCTTTACCACGGTGGATCTGCTCCAGGTGGATCTATATAGTGGCAAGAGCGCCATTTACAAGTTTGGAGCGGCCCCCACTTATCTGCGCCGGAGCGGCGTGGTGGAGCGACTGGAGGGCAGCTCTCTGCCTGCTGGGTTGTCCACGGGAGAGCCGGACATGTTCCCTCTGACCCTGGATGCTGGGGACTGCGTGGTGTTGGTGAGCGATGGAGTGGCCACGGGGAAGGACGACGGGTGGCTGCGCCAGGCCCTGGCGGACTTCGACGGTCTGTCCCCCCAGGAGCTGGCCGGACGCATCCTCCAGGAGAGTGGGGCGCGCATGGGCGCTGGGGACGACCGGACGGTGATGGTGCTCAAGCTGGATGTGCGCAAATAAGGGGCAGGAGCGCCGAAAAAATAGGGCGGGGACCGGATCCCTCAAGGATCCGGTCCCCGCTTTGCGCTGCGCGCAGCCGATTTTTGCCCTTACACAGACAGAACCCGCAGGCCCTTGGCCCGAATGGGGGCGGAGGTGTGCCAGGCCAGACCAATGGCCTGGGAGGCTTTCGCCCCGGTCAGCCCGGCCGCGGTTTGACGGCCGGACTGGGTGGCGGTGCTGGCAATGGCCAGTCCGGTGATGTCCAGACCACCGCCCACACTGCCGATCATCTTAGCGTCCTCAAGCGGGGGCTGCTGGCCCACCTCAATGACGTCGGCAAAGAGATCGTCCATGACAAAGGAGTACAGCTCGCTTCTGGCGTTGGTGACGTAGAAGGTTTCCGTGGCCGCGTCATAGGCAAACTCGGTGCTGCTCTGGGCGATGTTCAGCCCACCAATCCGGCCCAGATAGTCGCAGGCGCCGCTGCTGAAGCTGTCGATTTGGTACAGGAAGGTGTCTCCCTGACTGACGCACAGGGCAATCACCTTGCCGTCTACGATGGTCACGCCGTATACACTGCCCTGGCTGGGCATTCCGGCCTCATAGGGCATGACGTTGCCGGAAGGCGAACTATTGCCGGCCCGCACGTTTGGCACATAGTACTGATAGACATAAAGTCCACAGGCCAGATAGATCATGTCATTGGCAGGATCGTAGGCCAGATCGTTGTAGGAATTGGTGTAGGTTTGCAGCGTACCCACGTAGGTACTGATCCTAGTGGTCGTGTTATAGCGGTACAGCGTGGGATTGCTCCCGGAGCTGACGGCGTAGTACACGTCCGTGCCGTTGACGTCCATGCCCACCACATTGCTTGCCTGGGTAATAGTGTGAATCACCTCATAGCTGCTGGGAACGTTGGGGTTGAAGGAGATCAGCTGCCGATTCGCCGTGATGGCATAGGCCAAGGTGTTCCCGGCCTCCTCCTCAGACAGCACCCGCACCGTGCAGGTGGCCGTGGCGCTGGGGTTTTGGGCGGAGGCGACGGTGATGGTGGCCGTGCCCTCGCGCACAGCAGTGACCACGCCGTTGCTGTCTACTCTGGCAATTCCATCGTCGCTGGATTCCCAGTTTACGCCCCGGTTGCTGGCGGAGTCAGGCTGGACCTGGGCGGTCAGGGTGACGGTATCGCCCACTTTCAGCTGGACGGTCTGCAGGTTGAGGGTCACGCCGCTCACAAAGTCCATCGGGGGCAGTTCCTCCTCCTCGGGGATGGAGCACAGCAGGCCCAGATAGGCGTTGCCGATTCTGCTCTCGCCGTTGAGCAACAGAGCGATCTTACCCAGGGCGGCGGCGGGATAGGTGGTCCCCGTCCCGGCGTCATTCAGCTGGATCATGAACAGCCCGTCGCTCACCCCGGCATAGTGATCGGTGGCGTGGAGGTAGAGCCGGTTGGTGCCGTAATCATAGGTCATCTGGGAATTGTGATATCTGCTGTTCTCGTAGGACCGCACCGTGGCGGACAGGGTGGTGACCTCCGAGGCGGATACATTACTGTTCGAAACGGTCAGCCGGTAGACGGTTGCCGACCCGTTTGTGCTGCCGGAGCCGGCGGCGTACAGGACGCCGTTCTCCCCAGCGGCCAGGGTGTAGACCGGCTGGCTCAGCGTGGCAACCTGGGTGAGCTGGCCGTTGCTCAGGTTCACCCGCATCAGCTGCCGTGTACCGCCGTTCAGGGCCAGGGCATACATGGTGCCGGTGGTGTAGTCGAAGGCCATGTCCACCACCGTAGATCCGGTCCATTTGCCCAGAACATCGTAATCCTGAGGATTGCTGGCAGAGATCCGCAGGAAGTTACCTCCGTCCTCGTAGGCATAGTAGGACCCGTTGTAGTACTCGCCCGTCCGGAGGTCATAGTAGTCCAGCACCCGCTGGCCCGGGATGGAGGACTGGGGTGTGGCATCGGGCACAGTGAGCCAAAAGCCGTAGTATCTGGTGGCGGTATCCTCATTCAGGACGGCCATCAGGTCTCCGCCGGCAGGCAGGACGGTGAAGGTTACAGAGTCCTCGAACTGAAGGCCGTTCCGGTCGTTGAGGGTGGCGGTGATGGTGACCTCGCCTTCCTTCTTGAAGGTGACGTTGCCGAAGCTGTCCACGGTGGCCACGCTCTGGTCGTTGGACGTCCAGGTCTTGGCCCGCACCGTGGGCCGCTCAGGCTCGGTCTTGGCCACCAGTTGGATGGTGGCGCCCACCATGGCGGTGCGCTCCTCATCCCCCTCGATCCACATCCGTGTCACGGGGATGATGGTGGTCTCCGGCTCCGGGGCGGGGATGGTGAACAGCACGGTCTGCTCCACGCCGTCGGCCATCTGCACGTAGCCCAGCTTTGAGACCTGAGCCCGCAGGGTGGAACCGCTCTCATCCAACACCACCAGCAGCAAGGGGTTATCGCCACTGCTGGAGGGGGCCCAGTAAATGTTGCCGCTGTTGTAGTCGTAGGTCATGGCGGCATAGTTCCAGTACTCCGCCCCGGCGGTGCCCACGTAGGTGCACACCAGGGTATCCGGGTCGACGGTGTACAGGTTGCCGTTCATGTTGCCCATCAGGATGGTGGTCTCATCCTCTTCGCAGATGACGGCCATGGCGGTCATGACATACTCGGAAGAGCTTACCGAGGTGGGGAACTGGAAGGTACCCAGGGGATCGATCAGGCCGGTCTGGGTGTCCACGATGACAAGCCCGCCGTTGGTCAGGTCCACACCGTACATCCGGCCGGTGTTGTAGTCCATACCCAGGTTGCCGATCTCAATGCCCGGGGTGCGGCTGATTTCCACCGGCTGGCCGATGGTACCATCCGCCTCCACCTCGCTCCGGTACACCACGGTACCCACATACGCGGACATCCCACCGGTGTTTCTGGGATACTCCACGGTGTACAGGTAGCCCTCGTAGTAGGCCCCGCCCTGCCACATGTGGGAGGACGATCCGATCTGTGTGGTGTTTCTGGGATCGGTGGCGGTGTAGGTGACCCAATTCATGGCGCTGGAACCGCCGGCGGTGGCGATGAAGCCGTACAGCTGCGTCTCGGCGGAGCGCACGTGGATGGTGGTGGTGGCGGTGCTTGCTACCCAGTTCTGGGTATTGGCGTCCCACACCTGGGCCTGCGCCGTGATGGTGGTGGTGCCCTCGCCCACGGCGGTGACCACACCGTTGTTCACCGTGGCCACGGCCTGGTTATTGGAACTCCAGGTGACGGCCTGGGCCTCGGCATTCCAGGGGGACCAGCTCACGCTCAGGGTGGTGGTCTGCCCCTCCAGCAGATAGGCCTCCTGGGGGGTGACGCTGAATCCGGTGGGCTGGTTGCCCATCCCGAACAGGTCGGAGGGCTGATCCGTGGGTACAAACAGGGCGGACGCGCCGGAGTGGCCCAGGGTGCCCACAATCTCCGCCGGGCAGTTCTCATCCAGATTGGGATCAATCTTCAGGATCTGGCACAGGTGGCTGTAGCCATATCCGGTGGGGGTCTGGCTGTGGGCCGCCCAGTAGATCACATCCTGCTCGTGGTCGTAGGCCATGGACTGGATTACGTTGACCCCGCTGAAGCCAGACAGGCTGGTGAATTCGCTGATGATCCGGATTCTGGTGCACGCTCCGGTGTCCGGGTTGATGGTCCACAGGGCGCCGGTGGTGCTGATGCCGTAGAAGACACCCGCGTCGGAGATGGTCAGACACACCATCTCCTCCCCGCTGGAAAGGCCGGTGAGCTCGTGGAGTTCCTGGATATAGGGATCCCCGCCCGCGGGGAAGACGATCTCGTACAGCCAGTTCGTTCCGCCATACGCCCCGCCGGTGATGTTGCCGTCATAGGTCCAGCCCACGGCAAACAGGCGATCCTGGCCGGAGGCGTTATACTGCAGGGCCATGTCGTACAGGGTTTGGAAGCCCGCCTGGAACTCCGCCGCCGCGGCGGATTCGATGATGGTCTGGGAGCTCCAATAGGACCCGTAGGGGGTGAGCACCACCACGTCGCCGTTGCTGCGCTGGGCCACCACATAGCCGTCCACATACTCGCCGGAAAAATAGGTGGCGGTGGAGAAGGTCTCGTTGCGGGCGTCGTCCAGAGTCTCCTTATCCACGCTGAACCAGCCCAGGTCCACCCCGTCGGCCACGGTGATATTCTCGCTGGCGTACAGGCGGCCCGAATCCAGTTCTTGGATGGTGGGATTCTCCACCTCTGTGCCCGTCAGGTGGACCTCCAGCTGCGTCTCGTTGCAGGCGTAGTCGGCCACGATAATGGTAAAGTCGGAGCCCAGGCCGGTGATGTCGACTGTTTGATCGTAGCGCGCGCCCGCCTGGACGGTGGCTGCCGGCTCGTACCTGCCCACGATGTCTCCGTTTTCATTTTCCACCAGAATAGCGGCGATGTTGGTGTTGTCCTGCAGGTCCAGGGTGAGCACCGCCCGGCCGCCCGAGGTGTCCAGGGCGTTTTGCAGGTCGTTCCCGTTGTGGATCTGGGGAGCCTCGGTATCCATGGTCACCTGGAAGGACCAGCTGTCGTCCACCACCAGGTCCCCGTCGTCCAGGAAGGCCTCCACCGTATAGGTCACCTGGGTCCCATTGGGCACCGGGTTACCCAACTTGTCCGTGCCGTTCCAGACATAGTTTTCGCTCAACGTGGAGTTATAGATGTAGAAGTACGAGACCATGCCGTAGGTGTCGCTGTAATAGCTCTTGATGTTGTAGTCCCAGTCCAGGCGGAAATACTCCTGGCCGGTGACGGTATTCTCCACCGTGAAGCGCAGCAGCCTGGCGTTGCGCAGCAGGCCCAGGTCGATCTCCACCATGGGGTTGATCTGGGAAACGGCGTTGTATCCGTCTCCGGTGCGCTGGCTGGCCCGGACGTAGGGGTTGGTACCCAGCTGATTGTCATAATAGGTGTACACCACCGGATCGAACAGGCTGGTCAGGTTCTCCAACTCGTTCACCCCGTCAAACACGGGGGCGTCAGACCAGTCGCCGTAGAAGCCCAGGATGGGCATGGTCAGGTTTTCCGCAACCTCCCCGCTGGTACTCTCGGCGTACAGGTAGCCCTCCACAAACATGCCATTGTCGAACTGATCCAAATAGGCCTTGTCACCTGTCGTCAGGGTGATAGCGGCGGTGAAGGTCATGGTTTCCCCCGCGGGCACGGTGACCTGATCGTCCGCACCGGCCAGCTGGAAAGTTTCCAGCATGTTCACATCCACGGTACGATCCGCAAAGTATGCGATCATGACTGCAACGTCTTCCCGGTCAACGCCGCCGTCATCATTCACGTCCCGGAACTGGTAGCGCGGGTCGGTGTTGGGAATGGCGTTCTGGTCCCCATTTACAGACTGCAGCAGGACCCGGGCATCCGCCGTGGTGAGCGTCCCGTCCCCGTTGAAGTCGTACAACAGTCCCCTTCCCAGGCCGTCGCCGCTGACCACTACCTCCGCCTCCAGGGCGTGGGGCTGGTTGCCGATCAGGCCACCACTAAGGTAGGTCTCGGTGAGCAGGGAAGAGTTGAATTGGTAGGTCTTGGGCACATCCGAGATGTTGGTGATGGTGAAGCTGAAGGTATATGTGCCGCTAGCGCTGTCGCCTACCTCAGCCTTGGGCCGGCCATAGTCCGCAGCCGGGTTGGACAAATAGGCCCCCGCCTGGGTGGCGCCCACCAGATCCACCAGGCCTGCCCCCTGCTGCCGGGGGGAGTACTCCAGGCCGATGCTGTACTCAATGGGGTCGGCAGTGCTCATGAGCAGGTTGGCCGCCACTTCCCAGGTATCCGGATTCTTTTCCAGGTTCAGCTCCTCCCGCAAGTACTGGTTCAGCACTGCCATGGCCCCGGCCACCTGGGGAGAGGCCATGGAGGTCCCGCTCATGTAGCCGTAGTAGTTGGTGACACCGCCGCCGTTGTAGGAGGGATCCCGGGTGGAGTAGATGTTGCCGCCTACGCCGGTGATTTCCGGCTTCAGTTCCAGGTTGGAGGTGGACCCCCAGGAGGAGAAACTGCTCATGGCGGCGTTGGAGTGGAAGTCCTTGGCCCCGTCGGTACACACCGTGAGGGTCCCGGTGCCCAAATCCATCAGGTAGAGACCATCGGTTTGGCTGATGGAAACACATGGAATATCCTCTGTGCCGGTGTTGGTCTGCATATTGAGCGTGCCCGTGGTGTTATTGTACACCACGCAGGCGATGGCACCCTTGCTCTGGGCGATGGTCTGCTTGTCCTGGAAGGACACGCCGCCGCCCCGGGCCACCACCACCACTTTGCCCTCCACATCAATGGAGTCTCCGTTTTCATCCTGGTAGCTGTCCGTGTCCCCGTATCCGTCCAGCGCGACAAAAGGCAGCGAGTCGCCGCTGTACGCGCCGAACAGGTCGTTGTAGATTCCGGTGTCATTGTAACCGATGTCCCGGCCGTCCACGGTGAAATAGAGCTGGGTGACCGCATCGTTGTCGGCAGAGGCCACGCTCAGGGCGGCGGGATAGGTGCTGGGGGTGCCTACCAGGCCCACGTCGGGGTTGCCCGCCAGGGAGTAGCCCCCAAAGTTATTGCCATAGGCGTTATTGGTGTCGTTGCCGGCGGCGATGACCACCTGAACGCCGGCGTTCTCCAGCCGCGTCAGGACCGCGGTCATATTCGCGTCGTTATCCGTGTAGCCGGCGGCGGAGCCCAAAGAGAGGTTGGCCACGTCCACATTCAGTTCCACGCAGTCCTCCAGGGCGGCCATCACCACGTCCCAGTAGGCTCCGTCCCCGGAAAACACCTGCATGACCAGCACCTGGGCGTCCGGGGCCACCCCCACCACGTCGGTGTTATCCAGCCGGTTTGCCGCGGCGATGCCCGCCACATGGGTGCCGTGGTCGCTGCCCGCCCCGTTGTGGGACACGTCTGTGTTGTTCAGGGCGTAGTTGTAGGCAAAGGGCACCTTGGTGCTGACATAGACGTTCTGAGGTACCGCAGAGCTGTTCTGACTGGCGTTCAGGCTGGACCAGACATTGATCACCTCAGTTCGGGTCAGAGAATCGTCGGTGAGCTGCTCCTGGCTCAGCGCCCCGAAGCTGGGGTGGCCCAGCAGCAGACCGGTGTCAATGATGGCAATGCGCATCCCCTTGCCGGTGTAGCCCGTCTCATTGACCGTGTTCGCGCCGATCATGCCGGTGGCGTTGCCCGTCTGGGGGTAGAGCTGGTCGTCCGTCTCCGGGATGTGGAACATGGGAGCCACATAGACCCGGTCCACTTCGGGCAGCTGGGCGATCAGCTCTTTGTTCTCATAGTTGGTGGTGACGGACAAGCCTGTGGTGGCCACGGTGTAGGTATAGCCGAACTCCACCTCGGCCTCGTCTCCCACTGTCTCCAGAATCTGCGCCTTCAACTCGTCCAGGGCGGCCTCCTGCCGGGCCTCATAGGACTGCACGCCGGAGGTGTTGTCGGCGATCTCGCCCGCGGAGTAGCCCTGGGCCAACAGGGAGGGCTGCTCCAGCTCCACGATAAAGGTCACCTGGTCGCCGGCCTCCGGCTCGCTGTCTGCCCCGGTGTGGGCCGGGCGGTCCTCACCGGATTCCAGTCCCACTTCAGTGACCTCGCCTGTCCCCTCGGTGAGGGTGCCGGAGATGGCGGGCCCATCGGTGCCAGTACTGGGGGCGCTAGCCGTGCCCCCCTGGTCAGGCAGGCGTAGCCCGCCCACGGACGATTCGCCGTTCTGGAGGGCAAAACCGGACCGGTCTGCCTGCGTCTGCTCCGTCTGCGTCTCTTCTGCCTGCGCTTCTTCTGCCTGGGCCGCCAACGCTGTGGGCGCCAGGGAGGCAAGCATGGTCAGCGCCAGCAACAGGGCCAGCGCCCGTTTTTTCAGCTGTTTCATCATTGCGTATCTCCCTTCTTACGCATCCTCGGCAAAACGGAACACCATGGCTGCGATATGGGCCCGGGTGGCGGTATCCTGGGGCATAATCATGGAGTTGGATCCACCCTGAACGATCCCCTCTGCCACGGCCCAGGACAGGGCCTGCCTGGCCCAGCCGCTGATCTGGCCGGCGTCCGGATGAGCGGACAGATTGGTCTGGGCAGAGGTATCCCGTCCGGAGAACTGGGCGTACCGGTACAGGAAGGCCGCCAGCTGCTCCCGGGTGATCAGCTCGCTGGGACCGAAAGTGCCCGCGCCGATCCCCTGGGCGATGTTGTTCTGAGAGGCCCAGAGCACTGCGTCATGGTAGAACGCATTCTCCGCCACATCGGAGAATGGCATATCCCCCTGTACCTGGGGCGAGCCGGCATAGCGGTACAGGATGGTAATGAGCATGCCGCGGGTGCTCCCCGCACCGGGGGAGAAGGTGGTGGCGGTGGTACCCACCATTAGCCTGTTCTCCACCATGTAATCCACCGCCTCATGATACCAGAGGCTGGCGTCCACATCGGTGAATCCGCCAGAGGGGCAGTCGGGGCCGCCGTCACACTCCGGATTGTCCTCCGGAGGCTGGGTCGGGGTGATCGGCGTTCCGGGTGTCCCCGGCGTTCCGGGCGTCCCAGGGGTCCCAGGATTGGAGGGGGTGGGTGTGGGCCCCGGCTCTGGCGAAGGTGTGGGCTCTGGCGAAGGCGTGGGGGTGGAGCCGTCCCCCACCGTCACGCTGACCGAAGTGGACAGACTCCCGGAGACGCCGGTCACATAGCTCCCATGATCCAGCGCTACCGTCGCGGTCCCCGCGCCCTGAGCCTCGAATTCCACGGTGAAGATGGTCCCCTGCGTACAGGGATCTTCTGCGGCGAAGGCCAGCACCACGCGGCCGGCAGTATCCCCATTGGCCTCGTATATCAACTGGCCGCTGTTGTCGGTCCAGGCCTCCCCCGGCTGGGTGTCCACATATTCCAGGGCAGTGCCGGAGTAGGTCACCACCAGCCTGCCGTCGGTGAGAGGCGGGTTAGCGGAAATATGTACCTCCACGGTGTCCCCCACCTGCGCCTCGGCCGGTGCGCTCAACGTCACAGGGGGCGCGCTCTGAGCGGACAGGGCGATGGGCAGGCAGCAGACCAGCAGTACCGCTGCCAGCACTGCGGCCAGGCCGCTTACTTTGATTTTCTGTTTCAAGAGACATACCCTCCTTTTTATACTAGTCAGGTCTTATGCGATGGAATTTCTTCTCCCTTCGCCAGGCAGGGGCCAGAGCTGCACGCTCCGAGCGTTGGCGAAGAAGAAAGGATTTTCGGCTTTTATTATATCATGATGTCAGAGGGCATACAAGGCGACAAAATGGAAAATCTTCAGTTTGGAGGCGGTTTTTCCGTTCCACGCTTGTTCAAGAACGGGCACTCGATTTTCCTTACAGACCTGAATCACTATGCACACATCCTTTCTCTCAATTTGTCCACCAATGAGTATAGCATAGGCATGTCTGATTGTCCACTATTCGGGCAATTTAAGTTCACCAAAAGAGTACATATTTTTTGTATATTAACGCTAAATGGAGGTGAGAAGTATGGTTGATGTGGGCAATAAAATTAAAGAATTGCGAGTGGCCCAAAAGCTAACGCAAAATGAATTTGCCACAAGACTTGGCGTAACGAAATCAGCTATATCTTCTTACGAGAATGGAAGCCGTTTACCCTCCTATGATATTCTCATAAAAATATCTCATATCTTTAAAGTCAGTACAGATTATCTTCTGGGATGTGTGGATGAAAAATCTCAAACAGTGAATGTATCCGGTTTGACGGATAAGCAGATTGCCTCTATCAAAAGTTCAATCGACACGTATCGGACCTTCAATGTGATACGAGGGCAGCTCCCCCAAGACATGCAAAAACGACTTGACGAGTTTGTTGAGATGGGAATTTGGGACGGTGGATCTGTAACTCTTGAAGAATAAAGCAAATCCCATGCCAAGAGATGAAATTTGGTATGGGATTTTTACTTTGCCAATGATGGAAGAGGGGAAAATTTCTGCCCCGGCGCGCCTTTACAAGGGCATGCCGCTGTGATACAATACCTCCCGACCGGTCTCCACTCCGGTCCAACCGGCAGGCAGCAAGCCGCGGACAGTCCATGCGTGTAGCTGTCCGGAAGGAACGCCCGCCGCTGTGCCCCACGCAGGCACTCTAAATATATACTGGAGGTTTTTTTATGCGCAAATGTTCCATCCGCGACTTGACCCTGGCCGCCATCGTGGCGGCGCTGTATGCGGTAATGGGCTATTTCGGCAGCGTCTTTGGGCTGACCTTCGGGCCCGTCCAGTTCCGCTTTGCCGAGGCCCTCACGGTGCTGCCCTTCCTGTATTCGGCTACCGCGCCGGGGCTGGTCGTCGGCTGCCTCATCACCAACCTGCTCTCCCCCTACGGCCCGGTGGATGTCATCTTCGGTACCCTGGCCACCGCCATTGCCGCCTGGCTGACTGTGAAGATGCCAAAGTGGTACCTGGCGGCCCTGCCCCCCATTCTGGTGAATCTGGTCATCCTGACCCCCATGTGGGCCTGGGCCGAGGCGGGGGCCTTCAACCAGGTCTTTCTAATGAGCTTGGGCTGGAACGCCGCCACCTTTGTCCTGACGGAGAGCGTGGTGTGTTATGTGCTGGGTACTGTTTTGCTCAAAGTGCTCCCTGTCCTTCCGGGATTCAAGCCCGCCCAGCGGCAGATTGCGTGAGATGAGCTGCGTTTAAGAGCATGGAAAAACGCGCCGGATGGTGGAGCATCCGACGCGTTTTTTATGCCCAGGCCCCCGCCAGGGCGGCAGCGGTTCCCCCCAGCTCCTGCTGGGTGAGCCCTGCGTAGCCCAGCACCACCGTAGAGGGGGCGGGGGGGACGGCATGGCAGTACCGGCTGAGGGGATGGACCCGCACGGAAACCGCCGCCGCCCGGGCCACCAGTTCCTGCTCAGAGAGCCGGGGCAGAGTGAGCAGGAAGTGCAGGCCTGCCTCCTCCCCGGAGAGCTTTACCCCGGGGATGGCGGCCAAGGCCTGGGTGAAGGCGGCACACTTGCGCCGGTACAGGCTGCCCACCCGGCGCAGATGCCGGCCGTACAGCCCTTGGACCAGGAAGCGGCGCAGGGCCTCCTGTTCAAATCGGGAGACGGTGCAGGCGGTGTGGGAGAAGACCTCCCGGTACCGCTCCAGCAGGATGGGGGGCAGGATCAGGTAGGCCACCCGGATGGAGGGGGCGATGGAGCGGGAAAAGGTGCCCAGGTACACCACCCGGCCCACCCGGTCCAGTCCCTGCATGGCGGGGATGGGGCGGGTGGCGTAGCGGAACTCGCTGTCGTAGTCATCCTCGATGAGATAGCGCTCCGGCCCGCCGTAGGCCCAGCTTAGCAGCCGGGTGCGTCGGCCCACAGGCATGGTCACCCCAGTGGGGAACTGGTGGGAGGGGGTGACGTAGGCCAGGGCCGTGCCGCTCTCCTCCAGTGCCTCCGGATCCATGCCACAGGCGTCCACGGGGATGGGGACGGCCTTCCGGCCGTTGCGGGCCACAGCGGCATAGGCCGTGGGATAACCCGGGTCCTCTAAGGCCACGGCCCTGTGACCGGGCAGCAGCTGGAGCAGGGTGGACAGCAGGTATTCCACCCCGGCCCCCACCACCACCTGTTCCGGAGAACAGTGCACCCCCCGGTACTGTCCCAACAAGTCGGCCAAGGCCGCCCGAAAGGGCAGGTCTCCCTGGGGGTGGCCCCGCTGGAGCAGGTCGGGGTTTTCGTACACCGCCTCCTTGGTGATACGTGCCCAGGAGGAGAAGGGGAACAGGGAGGTGTCCACAGCCGAGGTGGAGCAGTCATACGTCCATTTGGGCGGGGGCGGCGGGGGCGGAGGCACGTCGGCGGCGGGGTCTGGGGTGAGGGGCAGCAGGTCAGCCACCACATAGCCGCTGCGGGGACGGGAGACCAGGTAGCCCTCGGCAGTGAGCAGGGAGTAGGCGGTCTCCACCGTGCTCATACTCACCCCCAGCAGGGCGCACAGCTGCCGTTTGGAGGGCATCCGCCCCCCGGGGGCGGGGCGGCCCTGGCGGATTTCCCCCACCAGATGGCGGTACAGCTGCTCATACAGGGGCAGACCGGCCTGAAATACCGGTAGAGAAATGGCGTTTTCCATCAAAGCACCCTCCAATCTGACCACATGAAAAAGATGAAAACTGGATATGTTTATCGTGTCAGTTTTTTGTATAATAGCATCAAA
Source organism: uncultured Oscillospiraceae bacterium (assembly GCA_944387095.1). Lineage (GTDB taxonomy): Bacteria > Bacillota > Clostridia > Oscillospirales > Oscillospiraceae > Enterenecus. The sequence goes on along the minus strand of CALXDP010000004.1, from coordinate 27,647 downwards.
CGACTCAGCCGTCAACAGGGCGGCGGAGAAGGGAAGTGCGTTTTATGAATCAGACCAAGGGGCGCTCTCAGGTGCTGAAATTGTGTGTGGCCGCAGTGATGGCGGCGCTGGTGCTGGTGGCCTCAGACATTCAAATCCAGATCCCCTCAGTGCTGGGAATGAACCGGTTCCATCTGGGCAACAGCATGTGTGCCCTGGCGGGGATCCTGTTAGGGCCCTGGTGGGGCGGTCTGGCGGCGGGCATCGGATCGGCCCTGTTTGACCTGACCAACCCGGCCTATGTGATGGACGCGCCCATCACATTTCTCACCAAGGGCATTTACGGCCTGATGGCGGGGGCTATGTTCGTTTATCTGTTCCGGCGCAAGAGCAACTACGCCGCGGAGGTGGCTTCCACCGCCACGGCGGCGGTGACCTACATTGTGCTGTATCTGGGGAAGAAGTTCTTCCTGGACGGGATGTTGGTGTCTGGGCTGAGTGCCACCGCCGCCTGGGGCGCTGTCATCGAGGCGGTCCCCTCCTCCCTCTTTAACGGGGTGGTGGCGGTGGTCATTGCCCCTATTTTGGGGGTGGCTATTCAGAGGGCGCTGAAGGCAGCCCATCTGGAACGGGTGTTGACCTAACAGACAGGACAAAAAAGCAGTGCTCCGGGGAACTGTCCCGGGGCACTGCTTTTGTTTTGTCTCAGGGGGATTGGCCCAAGGCTCACAGGGGCAACAGCACCTGATAGACCATCATAAAGTGGGCTATGGAGCCCAGCAGGATGAAGACGTGGAACACCTCATGGCAGCCAAATCTGGGGTTATCCCGCCCCGGCCACTTCAGAGCGTACAACACCCCGCCGACGGTGTAGAGGACGCCGCCGGCCAGCAGCCACACGATGCCCCGCAGTCCCAGGGTGATCACCAGGGGGTAGATGGCGATAACCGCCAGCCAGCCCATGGAGATATACACCGTGGCGGTGAGCTTCCGGGGGCAGTTGATCCAAACCAGGCTCATCACCAGCCCCGCAATGGTCAGGGCCCAAATCACCCCCAGCAAAGACCAGCCCCAGAGGCCCCGCAGGGCGGTGAGGCACACAGGGGTGTAGGTGCCGGCGATGAGGAAATAGATGGCGGTGTGGTCATATTTCCGCAGGGCGACACGACCCCGGACAGAGGTGTTGACGCAGTGGTACAGGGTGGAGGCGGTGTACAGCGCGGTCATGCTCACCCCATAGATGGAGAAGGAGACCAGTTTCCACACGTCCCCCCCGACCGCCACGGTGCGTACCAGCAGCAGTATGGTGGCAAAGACTGCCAGCACTGCGCCGATGCCATGGGTGATGGCCGACCAGGGACGCAGACCGTCATAAGGATTGCGGCCCTGTTCCTGGGGGCGGCTGCGCCTGCGGGGAGCTGGGACGCTGTCAAAGGGGGAAGAACTGAGTACGTGTTCCATGGCGGACACCTTCCTTTCGAGCCTGTGGTTCCAGTATAGCATGGATGAGATAGGATATCAAGAGAAAAACCACGAAATATAATTATTAAAATTAGATTAAGGGGGTCGAAGGGGAAAGAAGGATTGAAAAATCGGTCAGAAAGCGGTATACTAAAAAATATAAGAGGATGCTCGGGGCTGCCGCAGCCCCGGCGCCCAGACCAGCAACGGAGGAACAATATGGGCGAGAGCTTGGGTTTGTATCTGCATATTCCATTTTGCCGCAGCAAGTGCGACTATTGTGATTTTTACTCTCTGGCGGGCCGGGATGACCGGATGGACGACTACCAGAAGGCGCTGCTGCGCAACATCGCGGAGACCGCCCCCCTGGCCAGGGAAAACGAGGTCAACAGCATTTATATCGGCGGCGGTACGCCCAGTTGGTATGGGGAAAAGCGGCTGGCGGAAATTCTGACCGCGGTGAAAAAGAAGTTCCATGTGGCCAAAGGGGCAGAAATCACCCTGGAGGTCAACCCGGACAGCGTGAGCCTGAAGATGCTGCGCCATCTGCGCCGGCTGGGGGTGAACCGGATCTCCATGGGAATGCAGTCGGCCTGCGATGGGGAGCTGCGGAGTGTCCACCGGCCCCACACCTTCCAGCAAGTGGTGGACAGTGTGGCCGCGGTGCGCCAGGCCAAAATCCGCAATCTGAACCTGGACCTGATCTTTGGCCTTCCTGGTCAGACAGAGGAGAGCTGGCACGAGACGGTGGAAAAGGCCCTGGCCCTGGAGCCTGAGCATTTGTCCTGCTACGGACTGACGGTGGAGCCGGGCACCTCCCTGGCGGAACGGGTGGAACGGGGGGAGCGGCTGCCTGACGATGACGCCCTGGCCAGTCTCTACCTGTGGACGGTGGACCGGCTGGCCCAGGCGGGCTATGACCAGTACGAGATCTCCAATTTCGCCAAGAGCGGCTACCAGTCCCGCCACAACCTGAAATATTGGATGGGCCGGCCCTATCTGGGACTGGGGGCGGCGGCCCACTCCGACTTTGGCGGCTGCCGGTATGCCTATGTCCGGGATCTGGAAGGGTATATCCACGGCGTGCTGGACGGAGGAGTGCTGCTGGCGGAATCGGAGCGGATCCCGCCCCGGGAGCGGGGCAGCGAATACCTGATGCTGCGCCTGCGTACCACCCATGGCATCGAGGAGTGGGAGTACCGCCGGGAGTACTATATGAACTTTGACCCGATCGCGGCCAAGCTGGCCCAATTCGAGCAAAAGGGCTGGGCTGCTCGGGCGGGCCGCCGTTGGCATTTTACCCCGGAGGGCTTCCTTTTATCCAACCGCCTGATTGGGGAATTGCTGGAGGTACAGGAGTCGGCCACCCTGGCCAACACCCTGGAGAAGATCCGGGGCGGCCAGCTGCCGGAAACCGAATAGAGAGAAGTGCTGTTCTCCCCGGCGGGCCTGTCCGCCGGGGCGGGAACTTCCCTGCGGCCGTTGCCGCAAGATTGCCCCTGGAAAGCGGCCGGGGGTAATTTTGCTGAGATACAGGACAAGCGGGGTATGTGAGGAGTGCAAGAGAGACAATTTCAGGAAAGGGGATTTGGTCATGATTCGATTTCCGAAGGGGCTGTTCTCCGATGTGCGGGTGGAGGAGGTCTTTTCCACCGCCCTGACCTATGTGGACGGGGCGTGGGAGGTCAACCGCACCCGCAGGGAGAAAGGCGCATTTCTCAGAGTGTATGACGGAATGACATGGTACTACGGGGTGACCACTGATCTGGACAAAATCCAGCAAGAGCTGGACGGACTGGCGGCTCTGGCCGCGCCCAATCCGGACATCTTGAACGATCCGGTGGTGCGCCGCCTCCAGGCCAACCGGGACCGGGTGATGCGGTTTGAGCACCGGCGGGTGAGCGAGGTGCCCCATGAGAGGAAGGAGGCGTTGGTGCGCCATTGCCACGACCTGGTGGCCAGCCAGGAGGGGGTGGCGGTGACTACGGTGCGGCTGGCGGACGAGTACCGGGTGAAGCACATCCGGTCTAGTTTGGGCTGCGACGTGGAGTGGGACTACCAGAGCTGCGGGCTGCGGGTCCAGTTTACCCTCAAGGCGGGGGACGCCCCCCTCACCGAGTCCAAGACCTTCTACGCCAACCACTTTGACGATCTGAATGTCACCGACGAGGCCATCCTGGCCGACTACCGCCGGGCGCTGGACTTCGCCCGGAACGCCGTGCCGGTGAAGCCGGGGCAGTACCCGGTGATCCTCTCCCCGGAGGTGGCGGGGGTGTTCGCCCACGAGAGCTTCGGCCACAAGAGCGAGTCCGACTTCATGCTGGGGGACGAGACCATGATGAAGGAGTGGGCCATGGGCACGAAAGTGGCCTCGGACATTCTGTCCATCTACGACGACGGCGGGGAGCTTGGCTCCGGCTACCTGCCCTACGACGATGAGGGGGCGAAAAAGGTGCGCTCCTGGCTCATCCGAGACGGGGTGCTGGCCGGGCGGCTGCACAGTGCCGCCACCGCCGCCGCCCTGGACGAGGCGGACACGGGCAACGCCCGGGCGGTGAGTTTTGAGTTCGAGCCCATTGTCCGCATGACCTCCACCTGCATCGGCCCGGGAACCCAGACCAAGGAGGAGCTATTTGCCGGGGTGAAGGAGGGGGTCTACATCCACGATTACACCTACGGCACGGGGATGTCCACCTTTACCATCGCCCCCAATATGGCCTGGATGATCCGGGAGGGCAAGCTGGCCGAGCCGGTGTGGGTGTCAGTGATCAGCGGCAACGTGATGGACACCCTCCACCTCATCGACGGCCTGTCCGATCAAGTAGAGGTGACCAGCTCCGTGTTCGGCGGCTGCGGCAAGATGGAGCAGTTCCCCCTGCGGGTGTCCGATGGCGGGCCCTACGTGCGGGTGAGCGCCATGAACGTGCAGTGAGGAGGGGGAAAAGATGATCAAAGAACTGTATCAGCAGACCGTCCGGGAGGTGAGCCTCAACGTGAGCGCCGGGCGGGTGGACTCCCTGCGCAGGAAGAACATCACCAAGTCCGGCTGCCGGGTGTACCATAACGGGTACATTGGGGTGGCCGGCTGCCTGGGCCAGCCCACGACGGACACCTGGGCGGCGGCAGAGGAGGCCCTGGCGCGGAAGGTGCCCGCCGCTCCCCCGGAGACGGGGAAGGAGCGCTTTCGGGAGCAGGGGGAGGCGCTCATCCCTGCGGAGGCGTTCCGGGCGGGGTGCGAGGAGCTGCTGGCCACCCTGCGGGCGGAGTTTCCCGACTTCGTGTTGTCCAACAAGCTGCAGATGATGGATGTGGAGATGCGGCTGGAGAACAACGCCGGGCTGAAGTATGCCGACCGGAAGCGGTCCTACGCCATGGTGCTGCTGGTCAAACAGGCGGGTTCCCCCAATATGTACGACAGCCATCTGATGGCTGTGAGCCGCCGGTTCGACCGGGAGGGCTGGCTGGACCAGGCCAGGGAGATTCTCACCGCCCACCGCACCCTGCTGCCTATGCCGGAGGGAGAGCGTTGCCTGATCTTGGACAACGCCATAGGAGACGCCCTGCAAAACTTCTCCATCCTGGACAAGGCCCTGAGCGGCCGGGAGTATCTGGCGGGCACCTCCCTGTTTCAGGGCAAGCTGGGCCTGCGGCTGTTCGACCCCCGGGTGACCATCTCCTACGACGTGACGGGGACGGAGTGGCTGGATCGGGATGATATCTTCTTTGACAAGGAGGGCACCACCCTGCCGGGCGACCGGGTGAACCTCATTGAGAGCGGGGTGCTCAAGACCCTGGAGACCAACAAGAAGTACGCCGCTCAGCTGGGGCTGGCGTCCACCGGCGGGGCCTATGGGGACTATGACAGCGCCCCTGCCCTGGCCGCCCTCCCCCTCACCGTGGCCTCCACCGGGGAGAGCCTGGCTCAGCTGACGGAAGGCCGGGACTGTATCTTCCCCCTCATTGCCAGCGGCGGGGAGTGGACGGATGCGGGGGACTACGCCACACCGGTGCAATGCGCCTACCTATACCGGGGTGGCAAGCTGGTGGGCCGCCTGCCCGAGTTCAGCCTGGCGGTGAAGCTGAACGAGCTGTTTGGCGAGAAGTTTGGGGGCGTGTCCACGGATCGTTTCCTAGGTGAGAGAAGGATGGTTTTTGAGGGCGCGGTCCAATAAAAAATATTCCCTCCGCCACCAGGTGGAGGGAATATTTTTTTCCGGGGCAGGCACACTAACTGGGAGGTGAATCTGCCGTGGATATGACCAATCAGGAATACAAGCAATATGTGAAGGCCATGGCTCAGCCATCCCCCCTGTGGAAGGACCTGGTGTGGGCCTTCTGCGTGGGGGGCGGCATCTGCGCCGGGGGCCAGGGGCTGTCCAATCTATACCAGTACCTGGGCATGACCCAGAAGGACGCGGGGGCCTGGGTGTCCGTCACGCTGATCTTCCTGGCGGCCCTGCTCACCGGGCTGGGGGTGTTCGACGACATTGCCGCGCGGGCGGGGGCGGGCACCCTGGTGCCCATCACCGGCTTTGCCAACGCCATGGTTTCCCCCGCCCTGGAGTTCAAGCACGAGGGTTTTGTCACCGGTACCGGCACCAAGCTCTTCACCGTGGCCGGCCCGGTGCTGGCTTATGGGGTCTCGGCCAGCGTGGTATATGGGATTATTTTGTGGCTCATAGAACAGTTTTAGTCGGACCACGGTGGCGCGGGGATACCCCAGCAAACACGGTGAAGCGCCCAGCCTGACCGCCGGTGGGCTTTGCTCCCTTTTCCCTCGCGGGAAAAGGGGGCGATCTTTTTTAGGGAATCCCAAAGCCCTAATGGGTAATGGCCTGCCGGATGGCGGCTTCTGTCTCCACCAGTTCCCGCTCCAGCTCGGCGGCAGACATGCGCTGGGCTCCGTGGCCCAGGATGATGAGCTGTTCCAGAGCGTCGGAGGTGGCCACCCGCACCCGGTGCTTACGCCCCAGCTCATAGGTGGTTTTCTCAATGTACATATCGGCGGTCTCCGCCTCCTTGGTGTACACCACCCACACGTCACCGTCCCGCTCCACCGAGCCGGATCCACCCTTTACCTTGTAGGCGTCAAACACCACGATCACCCGGCACTTTTTCCAGCCCTGGTAGTTGCGCAGGCGGTGGAGCAACCGCTGCCTGGCCCCATCCAGATCGTCCTGGGCCAGCTTTTGCAACTCGGACCAGGCGTGGATGATGTTGTACCCGTCCACCAGCAGGTAGTCTTCCCCGCCGCGGGGCTTGAGCCCCTTCCAGGGTTTTTCCTTTCGGATGGGGGCCTTGGGGGTGGGGCGAAACGCCCGGGGTTTCACGGGGCCGTAGGTGCGCTCGAAGATGGCCATCAGCTCCTTCTCCAGAGCGGCGTGGGACTCGTAGCTCAGGGCGGGCGTGGCTGGTGCGGGTTGCCCCTCTGGGGCTTTTTCCCCATCGGGCCGCCAGCCGCTGTCCAGGTGCATGTGGTCTCGCACCTCGTTCCACTTCACCGTCACCCCCGCCCCGTGGGAACAGAACACCGAATCGGCGGGGTTGTCTACATCCCGCTCCGGGTCGTAGCCCAGGCGGGTGATCACCTCATTGGCGTTGTGGCAGGGACGGTAGCCCTCCACCTGGCAGCTCAGCCGTCCTCGGCCCTGGGAATAGGCAGCCAGCTGGGACCAGTACCCCGTCAGTTCGGACACCGGGACAGAGCCGGTGAGTACGCAGTCCTCCCCCACTGTCTCGGGGGGGTGAAACTGTCCGCCCATGCGCTGCAAATCCGTCATAGCTCTCCCCACGCTGCCCTGGGGCACCTCCAGGGTAAAGGAGTACCAGGGCTCCAGCAGCACGCTTTGGGCGTGCATCAGCCCTTGGCGCACCGCCCGATAGGTGGCCTGGCGGAAGTCACCCCCCTCGGTGTGCTTCACATGGGCCCGGCCGGTGAGCAGGGTGATCTTCACATCTGTGATGGCCGAGCCGGTTAAGACTCCCACATGGGATTTTTCCGCCAAATGGGTGAGGATGAGCCGCTGCCAGTTCCCCGCCAGTACGTCCTCGGGGCAGGCGGTGTCCAGCACCACGCCGCTGCCCCGCTCCAGAGGTTCCAGCAGCAGATGGACTTCAGCGTAATGGCGCAGGGGCTCAAAGTGACCCACCCCCTCCACCGGGGCGGCGATGGTCTCCAGATAGACGATGGAGCCGGGGCCGAAGGCCACCTCCACCCCAAACTGCTGGGCGATGAGCCGGGCGAGCACCTCCAGCTGCACCTCCCCCATGAGGTGTACCTGGATGGCCCCCGTTCCCTCGTTCCAATCCACCCGCAGCTGGGGATCCTCTTCCTCCAGCTGCCGCAGCTGTGAGAGCAGGGTGTATTTGTCGTACCCCTGGGGCGCCAGCACCTGGTATTGAAGCACCGGCTCCAGCTCAGGGCCCAGCCAGTTGTCTTCCGCCCCCAGGCCCTGGCCGATCCAGGTGCGGCTCAGCCCTGTGGCGGCGCACACTGTGCCCGCCGGAGCCTCATCCAAGGGGACAAACTTGGGCCCGGAATAGAGGCGCAACTGGTTGACCTTCTCCTCCCATCCATCCTCCTGCAGGGTGTCCCGCACCCGCAGACAGCCCCCGGTGACCTTCAGCCAGGTCAGCCGCTCCCCTCGCTCATCCCGGCTGATTTTGAACACCCGGGCGGCAAACTCCTTGCCCCAGTCCGGCTCCAGAGTGTAATCCTCCAGGCCGCAAAGCAGCTGTTCCACCCCTTCCAGCTTCAACGCAGAGCCGAAATAGCAGGGGAAGAGCCTGCGCTCCACCATGAGGGCAGCCAGGTCCTCTCTGCCTGGTGCATCCCCCTCTAAATACCGCTCCAAAAGAGCCTCATCGCACAGCGCAGCCTGCTCCAGCAGGGCCTGCCGGTGGCCGGTAAAGTCCACAAAGCCCTCCCCAAAGCGCCGGCGCAGCTGCGCCAGAATGGCATCCCGGTCAGGCCCCGGCTGGTCCATCTTATTGATGAACAGAAAGGTGGGGACCTGGTAGCGCCGCAGAATCTTCCACAAGGTCTCGGTGTGGCCCTGCACCCCGTCAGGGCCGCTGATGAGCAAGATGGCGTAATCCAGCACTTGTACCGCCCGCTCCATCTCGGCGGCAAAATCCACATGGCCCGGAGTATCCAGCACCGTCAGCTCCAGCGCCCCCAGGCGCAGCAGGGCCTGCTTGGAGAAGATGGTGATGCCCCGCTCCCGCTCCAGGCCATTGGTGTCCAAAAAAGCGTCCTGGTGGTCCACCCGTCCCAGCTTCCGGATGGCGCCGGACCGGTAGAGCATGGCCTCACTCAAGGTGGTCTTCCCCGCATCTGCGTGGGCCAGTATTCCAATGGTCAGCCGTTTCATGCCACGGCCTCCTTTCGGACCTTCAGGGGAAAAGACCCTTTTTCCACAGGCGGTTTCACGTCAGGGACAGCACGAACTGCAGGGCCGACCGGGGGGTCTGGCTGCCATGGTACCGCTCCCAGACCACCGCTTTCTGATGCAGCTGCTCCGAGGGGAGGCAGACCTCGTGCCGGGCGGCCAGCTGATCCACCAGGGATAAAAACTCGCCCTGATCCAGCCCCTGGAACAGCACCCGCAGGCCGAACCGGTCGGCCAGGGAGGTGGTCTCCCGGATGGTCTCCGCCCGGTCCACCTCGTCCCCCAGACGCTGGGAGAGACTTTGGCGCACCAGGTGCCGGCGGTTGGACGTGGCGTACACAGCCACATTGTCCGGCCGGGGGGCGATACCTCCCTCCAGAATGGTCTTGAGGGCCGAGTAGGCGGTGGAGTCCTGATCCAGAGCCAGATCATCCAAAAACAGGATAAACTTCTGCCGCCTGCCCTCCAGGGTGCGGATCAGGGAGGGCAGGCCGCTCAGATCCTCCTTATCTGCTTGGATGAGGCGCAGATCCTCCGAACCGGGCAGGTGCAGCAGGCTCTTCACCGTGGCTGACTTGCCTGTACCGCTTTCCCCGTAGAGCAGGATGTTGTTCACCGCCTTGCCCGCCAACAGGGCCTGGGTATTGCGGATGATGGTTTCCCTCTGGCGCTGGTAGCCCAGCAGATCGTCCTGGCCGGGGCAGTCGGGGTGGGATACGGGGATGAGCTGTCCGCCCTGCCAACAGAAGGCCCGGTACCGGGCCAGCAGCCCGGCCCCCTCCCGGCGGTAGGCCTGGGTGAGGCCCTCGAAGGAAAAGGGCACGCCGCTGCGCCACCGGGGCAGGCCGGTGAGCACCCCCTGGTAGTCGTTGTCCAGCAGCTGGCCCAGCCGGCCCAGCCACTTGTCACAGTCCACGCTGGCCAGCAGGGCGAAGGTGGACACGTCCATGCGGGCAGCTTGCTCCAGGGCGGGATCCCGCCCCCTGGCCTCGCACAGCCGGGGATAGGGGCCCTCCGACCAGCGCAGGGCCTGGCCCAGCCATTCCCCCAGTCCGCCGCAGCCGGCCACTTGCAGCTGGTAAAACAGGTCGGTGTAGGCCTCCAGCCCACCCAGCCCGTCCCCGTGGACGGCGCTGTGGGTCAGGCGCAGGGCGCAGGCCAGCACCGGCCGGTCCAGCAGGTCCTTGTAAGCCGCGACACCCTGAAGGGCGGCCAGCATATGCTTGAAGTTCATTCCCATCACCTCGCGGGAGACTCTTTGCCCCCCATTATACCCCGGCGGCAGGGGAATAGCAATCGCCTTTTTCCACCAGGCCAAAGCCCCGGGGCAATTTCCCATCTTTTTATTTTCCCTCCGATGTGGTATACTGGAAAAAATGCGGAGTGGAGGTCGATCCCATCATGGAACTGACGGAAAAGACCCTGAGCAGCAAGCTGGTCTACGACGGCGGGCTGCTGAAGGTGTATTACGATACGGTGGAGTTGGTGAACGGCACCACCTCCTGGCGGGAGGTGGTGCGCCACCCCGGCGCGGTGGTAATGGTGCCAGTGGATCAAGGCGGAAACGTCTACCTGGTGCGCCAGTACCGCTACCCTTACGGCAAGGTCGTTCTGGAGGTGCCCGCGGGTAAGCTGGAGTATGGGGAAGAGCCCTTCCCGGCGGCCCAGCGGGAGCTGGAGGAGGAGATCGGCGCCCAGGCCAAAACCTGGATCCCCATGGGGGAGATGCTGCCCACGCCGGGCTTTTGCGACGAGCGGCAGCACGTCTACCTGGCCCGGGACTTGAGTTTTGGGAAGAGCCATCCGGACGCGGACGAGTTTTTAGAAATTGTAAAGATGCCCCTGAAAGAGGCGCAAGAAATGGCGGTGGACGGCCGCCTGGAGGATTCCAAAACGGTGGCGGCCATTCTGCGGGCCTGCCGCATTCTGGAGCGTGAGGGCAATGGGTAAAAAGATCCTTGTGGTAGAGGATGAGAAGAATATCGTGGATATCCTGGTGTTCAACCTGCGGCGGGAGGGATACGACACCCTGGAGGCCTACGACGGGGAGCTGGGGCTGCAGCTGGCTTTGGACCGGGATCCGGACCTGGTGCTGCTGGATCTGATGCTGCCCAAGATGGACGGCTTCGAGGTGTGCCGGCGCTTGCGCCAGCAGGGGCGAACCACTCCCGTGGTCATGCTCACCGCCCGGGAGGAGGAGACGGACAAGGTGCTGGGCCTGGAGCTGGGAGCGGACGACTACATCACCAAGCCTTTCTCCATACGGGAGCTGTTGGCCCGGGTGAAGGCCAATATCCGCCGCTCCTCCATGGTCCCCGCTGCCCCTTCCCATAAGCTGGAGCTGGGGCGGATCACCGTGGACGAGCAGGCCATGACGGTGAGCAAGGACGGCAGTCCCCTGGACCTGTCCCAGCGGGAGTACGAACTGGTACATACTCTGGCTGCCCACCGGGGGCAGGTGCTCTCCCGGGAGGCGCTGATGGAGCAGGTGTGGAACTACGAGGGTTATGTGGGAGACGTGCGGGCAGTGGATGTGGCCATTCGCCGCCTGCGGGAGAAGATCGAGGACGACCCCGCCGACCCCAAGTTTATCCTCACCCGGCGAGGGCTGGGGTACGCCTTCGGGGCGTGAGCGGCGCGGGTTTTACCGGAAAGGCCCAATCGTGTCCGCCGGTACGGGGACCGGCGCCTTCTGCCATTTCCCCAGGGCGAACAAAGAACAGAGGAGGTGACCGAAATGCGCCGCGGTCTACATATGAAACTGGTGCTCATCATGGTGCTGCTCATCGTCTCTCTGATGACGGTGGTGGGAGCCTTCCTGATGAACTCGGTCACCGGGTACTACATCAATGACTTCTATGGCCAGATGGCCGATGCCTTTGGAGGGGACAACGCCGACTTTCTCCAGGATTTGCAGGTCCCCACCGAGGGGGAGACGGACGGCGCGGCCATGCTGGACGAGGTGCTCTCCGCCTATGTGGGCGTGCTGGGGGTGGACGGGCGCAACCGGAACTACTATGTACTGGATGGGGTGACCGGACGGTATCTGGCTGGATCCGGAGAGGAGCCGGAGGGAGGGCTGGAGATCACCCCCAATATTTCCGCGGCCCTGCTGGGGCAGGTTGGTCTAAAGAGCGATGCGGCGGCAAGCTACATGGACGCCGCGGTGCCCATCCACCGGGGGAGTCAGGCCTATGTAATCTACATTCTGGACAACCGGGCCACGGTGCGCAGTCTGAACGGAGAGATGTTCACCCTGATCTTGGAGGCCCTGGCCCTGGGCCTGGTCATCTCCGTCCTGTTGTCCTTCCTGCTGTCCAAGACCATGGTCACGCCCCTGCAGCGGCTCACCGACGGGCTGCAGGAGGTGGCCGCCGGCGACTTCTCCAAAAAGCTGGAGGTCACCTCCCGGGACGAGATCGGCCAGCTCACCGAGAGCTTTAACTCCATGGCCCAGCAGCTCCACGACACCATTGCCGCGGTGGAAAACGAGCGCAACAAGCTGGACACCCTGTTTCTGCACATGGCCGACGGCGTGGTGGCCTTCGACCGGGAGGGGAAAGTCATCCACTCCAACCCGGCGGCCAGCCGGATGCTCCGCCGGGCCTTTGGGCCGGAGGACAGCTATGGGGAGCTGTTCGGCGACCTGTTCCCTTTAGAGCAGGTGGAGGGGGTAGACGGTCACCTGTCGGGAGAACGGCAGGTGGCGGGCCGGTCTCTGGAGCTGCTGTTGGCCCCCTTTGCCCGGGGAGACCAGGGGGGTGTGCTGATGCTCATCCATGACGTTACCGAGCAGCGGGCCGCGGAGCAGATGCGCAAGGATTTTGTGGCCAATGTCTCCCACGAGCTGCGCACTCCCCTGACTAATATTCGAAGTTATGCCGAGACCTTGGAGGAGGGACTGGGGGACATGCCCGTCGAGGTGGCCAAAAACTTCTTGGGAGTGATTTTAAACGAGTCGGACCGAATGACCCATATCGTTCAGGATCTGCTCACCCTGTCTCGGTTCGACTCGGGCCGCAGCGAGCTGCACTTGACCCGATTCTCCTTCGCCAAGGCGGTGCGTGACACCTATCAGGCGGTGCTCATGGACGCCCAAAAGCATGCCCACACCGTCCGACTGGAGGTGCCCCAGGGATTGCCGGACATTCTGGCCGATCAGGAGCGGGTGATGCAGGTGATGATGAACATTGTGGCAAACGCCATCAAGTACACCCCTGATGGGGGGACCATTGTACTTAGGGCCGGGGCCATGGAGGACCGGGTGTGGATGGAGGTGGATGACAACGGCATCGGCATTCCAAAGGCAGACCGAGGCCGTATTTTTGAGCGGTTTTACCGGGTGGATAAGGCCCGCTCCCGCCAGTCCGGCGGAACAGGGTTGGGGCTGTCCATCGCCAAGGAGATTGTGGACCTGCATCATGGGGCCATCTACCTGGTAGACAAGCAGAAACCGGGGCTCACCATCCGGGTAGAGCTGCCGGTGGACGGACCGGATCAGGGGGGCAGACGGACATGAAAGGGAAACGCCGCTACCTGGAATGGGGGAAGAACCTTGCCATTGTCCTGCTGTCCCTGTCCGCCGCCTGGCTGCTTACCATGACCCCCCTGGTACGGGACAGCGGGCTGCTGGCCTATGGTGCGCCCGCGGCTCAGAACGCGGAGATCGGCGCTGTGACGCTGACGGCGGCAGCCTACCCCTCTCGCATGGCCATCAATACCCTGGAGGGACGGTACGGGGTGCAGTACAATCAGGCCCAGGTGGACAGCCTGTTTGCCCGGATGGGCCCCCTGTTGGGGGAGGCGCTCATCTCTGCCGGGCAGCCGGAGGTGCTGGACGAGGCGCAGTGGCAGGCCTGTCTCCAGGGGGAGGGGGTCTACTTTGACTTTTCCGGCCAAATCCCCCTGTCTGCCCTGGGCAGCTGGCTGCACCCTGAGGGGGTGTGCCCGCTGACTGGATCGGCCCGCCGCCTGGTGCTGACCCAAGGGGAGGACGGCCGGGTGGCACTGAGCTATCAGGAGGCCTCCGGAGCCTTCTTTGCGTGCACCACGGACTTGTCCGTGGACCTGCACCTGGATCCCGCGATGGAGGGGGTGGAGGAGAACGGCGCCCGGTTTGCCTTTGAAGACGGGGAGTTGGCCCGACTGCTGGATCCCTATACCCTGATCACTGAGGAGGTTTCCGGTACGGTGTACGCCGCCGCCACCTCACTTTCCGCCGCCGACCTGTCGGGGCTGCTGGAGGCCTTGTCCTTCAATGGACAGAACCACACCGCCATCAGCGGCGGCGAGGCCTATCTGGAGGGGGAGAGCCGGCTGGAGGTGCAAAACGACGGCACGGTGCTCTACCGGGCCGCCCGGGAGGGCAAATACCCTGTGGTCCACAGCGGAGAGGAGCCCACCCTGGCGGAGATGATAGAGACGGCGCGCAAGCTGGCCGAGGACACGGTGGGGGAGAGGTGCGGAGATGCCAGGCTGCACCTGATCTCTGCCACCCAGACACAGGACGGCTGGCAGATCCGATTCGGCTACCAGCTGAGCGGCAGCTCGGTGTGGCTGTATGAGGACGGCTGGGCCGCACAGTTTTTGGTGCGGGATGGCTATGTGGCTGAGTTCACCCTGCGCTTTCGCAGCTATACCGCCACCGGGGAACAGGCGCCGCTGTTGAGCATGGAGCGGGCGGCGGCCATGCTGCCCGCCCTGACAGTGGAGCGGCGGGAGCTGGCGCTGCAATACCGGGATCAGGGAGAGGGGACGGTGTCCCCCATCTGGGTGGCGCAGTGAGAAGCGCGAGGATAGGCCCACTTCGGTTTTGGCCTGTCCGCCGGGGGGAGAGGAAGGAGGCTGACCATCCGCCATGGAATGGAGCAAGGTGAAAAATATCATCATCATCATCCTGCTGCTGGTCAACGGTTTCCTGCTAGTGCTGGTGGGCATGCGGCAAGGGGAGAACCGGCGCTATGAGCAATCCGCCTTGACCCAGGCCATCCAAGTGCTGGAGCGCAGCGGTATTCAGGTGTCCCAGTCCGGCCTGGAGGACGCCCAGGACCTGCCTCCACAGTCGGTGGAGCGGGATACCCAGCGGGAGCAGGCGTTGGCCGCAGCCCTGCTGGGGGAATCGGTGACCCCGGAGAACCAAGGGGGCGGCCTGTACACCTACCGGGGCAGACGTGGAGAGGTGAGCATCCGGGCAGGGGGAGCCCTCTCCGCTTGGATGGAGCAGGATAAAGCCTGGAACACCGGCGACCCTCAGGGCCAGGCCGCCGGGTTGCTGGAGGCCATGGGGATTGAGGCCCGGCTGCTGGACGTCCAGCTGGACCAGGGGACCGGGACAGTGCGCTTCGGCCAGATGTGGCGGGGGGCTCCCCTGTTCTCCTGCCAGACGGTTTTCACCTACGAAGATGGAAGGCTGACCGGGCTGGAGGGTGTCCTGCTGGCGGCCGATCCCGGACAGGCCGCGGCAGGGCAGGGGGCCGCTATTACCCTGCCCACCGCCCTGCTGCGCTTTTTGGACGCTGTTTTGACCAGCGGGGAGGTGTGCTCCCAGGTCACCTCTATGCAGCCGGGCTATCTGTTGGAGCAGTCCTTTTCCGGCTCAGTGAGTCTCTGCCCCGCCTGGCTGATTTCCAGCAACACAGCGGACTACTACCTGGATGCGGTCACCGGAGAGCTGACCCGGGTGGCCGGGCCATAGAACCATGCCCCGATGGCAGGGACGGCGGCATGAAGGACAGCCCCTCCCACATAGGATACTTTGAGAGTTTCTGTGTGGGGGAGGGCTGGCCATGGGTTCCATCCTTGCTGGTACATTGCTGCTGACCGCCACCGGCTTGTTTTCCCAGGTGGTGGGCTTTTTTTACCGTATCGCCCTGTCCAGGCTGATCGGGGCGGAGACCATGGGGCTGTATCAGCTGGTGATGCCAGTGTACTCGTTGCTGCTGTCCCTGACGGCGGTGGGGCTCACTGTGGCGGTGTCCACCCTGTCTGCCAAGCACTATGCCCTGGGGGACACGGGAGCGGTGCGTCTGACCCTGCGCCGGGCCCTGAGCTGCTTTTTCCTGGTGGCCGTCCCGCTGGGGGCAGCGGTGGTTCTGGCCTCCGACCCCATCTCGGTCTACCTCATCGGAGACGCCCGCACCCGGCTGGGCATTGTGCTGCTGGTGCCCTGTGTGCTGCTCACCGGGGTGGAGAACCTGCACAAGCACTGCTTCTACGGTATCGGCCGGGTACGCCCTCCCGCCGCCTCGGAGACGATAGAGCAGCTGGTGCGGGCGGGGGCGGTGCTGGGCCTGCTGGTCCTTCTGTTTCCCCAGACGAAGGAGAAAACGGTGGGCCTCATCGTGGCGGGCATGGTGGTGTGCGAGGTGTGTTCCGCCGCCGCTTTGACCTTCCTATTCCGCCGGCTCTGGCGGCGGGAACCCCCGGGCCCACCCCAGACGGAGGTCACCCGGCGGCAGCTGTTTGCAATCGCCCTGCCCGTAGGGGCCACCTCCCTGCTGGGCACCCTGCTGGGCTCGGCCAACGCGGTGCTCATCCCCGCCCGGCTGGTGGCGGGGGGAATGGACTCCTCTCAGGCCATGGCCCAGTTCGGGGTGATCAGTGGCATGACCCTACCGTTGCTGGCCCTGCCCACGGGATTTATCGGGGCGCTGTGCCTGGTGATGGTGCCCGACCTGGCCCGGCGCACCGCCCGGGGAAACCGCCGGGCCGCCGGAGGATTTTTGGATCGGGTGGTGTCCGCCACCTCCCTGCTTATGGCCCCCGCCATGGCATTGCTGGCGGTGGTGGGGCCAACGGTAGGCCGTGCTCTGTTTCAAAATGAGCAGGTGGGAGAGTTCATCCTCCCCCTGGCCGTGGGCACCCTGCTGGGGTGCTATCAGTCGGTGCTGTCCGGGGCTCTTAACGGCCTGGGGCTCCAGGGACGGGGGGCCCGCAACGCCATTCTCAGCGACGCCGCCCAGCTTGTGTGCACCTGGGTTCTGGTGCCCCGGTGGGGGCTGGCGGGATTCGTATTCGGCTTTGTGCTCTCTGCCCTGGTGGGGGCGGGGCTGAACCTGATCTCTGTTCTGCATTCCACCCAACTGCGGCCCAAAGTGTTTGGCTGGTTTGTCCGGCCGGTGTTGGCGACGGTGTTCATGGGGGTGTGGTGCCTGCTGTTCTTTCGGGTGCTGCTGGGAGCGGGCTGCCCGGAGTTCTGGGCCTGTACCTTGTGTGGGTTGCTGGGGCTGATCCTGTACAGTGCGGCCTTACTGGCCCAGGGGCTGTCTGTCACCGACGTACTGCGCCACAGGAGCAAAAAAGGACTGGGGGAGGAGAAAATCCTTGAAAATTCTGATTTCCACCGGCGGGGGTGACCCCGCCCACTATGAGCGGGCAGTGGCCGTAGCCGGGGGCTGGCCCTGCCCGGCTTACCTGCCGGAGCCGGATGCCGCGCCCTATGGGGGGCTGATCCTAGCGGGGGGAGGGGACATGGACCCGGCCAGGTTCGGCCAGCCAGACCTGGGCTCCAGGGGGATTGACCCAGCCCGGGACCGGGCGGAGCTGGCTCTGTTGGACGCCTTTTTAGAGGCGGGCAGGCCGGTGCTGGGAATTTGCCGGGGGCATCAAGTGGCCAACGTGTGGGCGGGAGGCGATCTCATTCAGGACTTAGGGGAGAAGCTAGTCCCCTTCCACCAAGGAGAGGAGGACATGGTCCACCCCGTCCGAGCAGAACCGGACAGCCTGATGGAGCGGTTGTACGGGCAGGTATTCCAAGTGAACAGTAACCACCACCAGGGCATCGGCCGGGTGGGCCAGGACCTGCGGGTGATTGCCAGGAGCGAGGGCGGGGTGGCAGAGGCTGTGGAGCATGAGACTTTGCCCCTGGTGTGTGTACAGTTTCACCCGGAGCGGATGACAGGGAGCAGGGCCCGGCCGGACACGGTGGACGGCGGGGAGATCTTCCGGTGGTTTCTGGAGTGGTGCGCCGGGGCCGAATCTGACCTGAGGGACAGCAAGGCATGACCCTGCCCCATCGTCCACTTGGGGAGGGGTATTTTCGCCCCGCGGCTCCTGCCAAGCCGCAGTTTCTCCCGTGACGCAAGGATCTCCGCGCGCTGGACAGGGCGGAAGTCCTTGCGTTATCTCATCATGTTGGTGTACTCGCCGCAGTTATAGTTAAAGAAGTGCGCCCGCCGGCGCGAGACGCAGCAAAAAAGAACCGATGCCTGCCGGCACCGGTTCTTTTCCTTTTTTAGCCCATGGAACGGAGCTGTTCCTCCAGCTTTGCGATGAGAGCCTTCAGTTTCTCCGCCCGATCTCTTTCGCCCGCGACCACCGTCTCCGGGGCCTTACTTAAAAAGCCGGGATTGGACAGCTTGGCCTCCAGCCCCTTCAGCTCGCCCTGTTTCTTGTCCAGATCCTTCTGGAGCCGGGTCTTTTCCTTCTCGATGTCCACCAGCTGGGCCAGGGGCAGGTAGGCCTTAGCCAGGTGGGTGACGTCGCACACCATCCCGGCGGTGTCCGCCAGATCGTCCGCCTGGACGGTGACGGAGGAGCACCAGGCCAGCCGCTTCAGGTGGGCCTCCCCGGCCCGGAAGATGTCCCCGGCGCTGGTGACCAGGGTGAGGGCCGCCTTCCTGGAGGGGGGCACGTTCATCTCCGCCCTCCTGGCCCGGATGGTCCGGATCACGTCCATGACGGCCTCCATGGCCTCCTTGGCCGCCGTGTCCGCCCAGGCGGGGTCGGCCACCGGCCAGGACTGGAGCATCAGGAAGTCCCCCTCATGGGGCAGGGACTGCCAGATCTCCTCGGTGATGAAGGGCATGAAGGGGTGCAGGAGCTTCAGCGTCTCGGTGAGGACGTACACCAGCACGTGCTGGGCATCCTCCTTGGCCTGCTGGTCGTCTCCCTGGAGGCGGGCCTTGGTCAGCTCGATATACCAGTCGCAGAAGTCGCTCCAGATGAAGTCGTACACCTTGGCGCTGGCCACCCCCAGCTCGAAGGCCTCCATGTTCTCGGTGACCTCGCCGATGACCTCCCCCAGGCGGCAGAGGATCCACCTGTCCTCCAGATCCAGGTGGTCGGGTAGGCGGTTGTCCTCCACAGTGAGGTTCATCTGCACAAACCGGCTGGCGTTCCAGATCTTGTTGGCAAAGTTGCGCATGGCCTCGCACTTCTCCACATAGAAGCGCATGTCGTTGCCGGGGCTGTTGCCGGTGATCAGGTTGAAGCGCAGGGCGTCCGCGCCGTACTTGTCCGCCATCTCCAGAGGGTCGATGCCGTTGCCCAGACTCTTGGACATCTTCCGGCCCTTGTCGTCCCGGACCAGGCCGTGGATGAACACGGTGTGGAAGGGGGGTTTGCCGGTGTGTTCGCACCCGGAGAAGATCATCCGGGCCACCCAGAAGAAGATGATGTCGTACCCGGTGACCAGCACGTCGGTGGGGTAGAAATACTTCAAATCCTCGGTCTGGTCGGGCCAGCCCAGGGTGGAGAAGGGCCACAGGGCGGAGCTGAACCAGGTGTCCAGCACGTCGGGGTCCCGCTCGATGTTCTTGGAGTGGCAGTGCTCGCACTCGGTGGGGTCCTCCCGGGTGACGGTCATGTGGCCGCAGTCCGCGCAGTACCACACGGGGATCTGATGGCCCCACCACAGCTGGCGGGAGATGCACCAGTCGTGGACATTCTCCATCCAGTTGGTGTAGGTCTTGGCAAAACGCTCGGGGACGAAGGAAACCTCCCCGTCGTTCACCACCCGCAGGGCCTCCTGGGCCAGAGGGGCCATCTTTACAAACCACTGGGCGGAGATGATGGGCTCCACGTCGGTGCCGCAGCGGTAGCAGGTGCCCACGTTGTGCTGGTGGTCCTCGATCTTCTCCAGCAGGCCCAGGGCCTCCAGGTCGGCCACCACGGCCTTCCGGGCCTCGTACCGGTCCATGCCCTGATATTTGCCGCCGTTTTCATTCACCACCCCGTGGTCGTCCAGCACCCGGATGGACTCCAGATTGTGGCGCAGGCCCACTTCGAAGTCGTTGGGGTCGTGGGCGGGGGTCATCTTGACGCAGCCGGTGCCGAACTCCATGTCCACGTACTCATCCGCCACGATGGGGATCTCCCGGTCCATGAGGGGCAGCAGGCAGGTCTTGCCCACGATGTCTTGATAGCGCTCGTCGTTGGGGTTGACGGCCACGCCGGTGTCACCCAGCATGGTCTCCGGACGGGTGGTGGCCACGATGACGTAGCGGCCCGGCTCCCCCACGATGGGGTACTTGATGTGCCACAGGTGGCCGGGCTTGTCCTTGTACTCCACCTCGGCATCGGACAGGGCGGTGACGCAGTGGGGGCACCAGTTGACGATGCGGCTGCCCTTGTAGATGAGGCCCTTCTCGTACAGGGAGACGAACACCTCCCGCACCGCCTTGGAGCAGCCCTCGTCCATGGTGAACCGGGAGCGGCGCCAGTCGCAGGAGGCGCCCAGCTTCTTCTGCTGCGCCACAATGCGGCCGCCGAACTTGTTCTTCCAGTCCCACACCCGCTCCAGAAACTTCTCCCGGCCCAGGTCGTGACGGGTCAGGCCCTCGTTGATCCGCAGGTTTTCCTCCACCTTGATCTGGGTGGCGATGCCCGCGTGGTCGGTGCCGGGCACCCAGAGGGCGGCGTAGCCCTGCATCCGCTTGAACCGGATGAGAATGTCCTGGAGGGTGCAGTCCATGGCGTGGCCCATGTGGAGCTGGCCGGTGACGTTGGGGGGCGGCATGACGATGGTGAAGGGCTTTTTGTCCGGGGCCCGGTGGCCGGCAAAGCAGCCGTTCTGCTCCCACATCTCATAGATGCGGCCCTCCACCTCCTGGGGCTCGTAGACTTTGGGCAGTTCTTTTTTCATGAGGTTCACTCCTTTTCGGGGCGACAAAAAATCGCCCCGAGCATGTGTTGCTCAGGGCGATTTGCAAATGCGAAAACCGCGGTACCACCTGAATTTCCCTTGCGGGACACTCATTGCCTCTGTAACGGGAGAACCCGCCATTCCCTACTAGTGGTTCAGGAATGAAGCTCCGGGACCACCTTCCGCACCCCACCTGGAACGCCTTGCACCGTCCGGCGTCTCTCTGTGTCAGGCAGGGGCGCGTACTCCTTCCCATCCAAGCCGTTTACCCTGCCAGTATAGGGAAAAACAGCCCAGTTGTCAAGGGGGTAAGGTCCCCCAGCAGGCAAAACCTGATTCTTCTTGGAGTTAGTCTATCAGGGAACACACCAGGTCGGTGTACGCGGAAGCGTCCTCAATGGGCAGCCCGGCGATGAGCAGGGCCTGGTGGTACAGGATCTGAACATACTTGGCGGCCTTGTCCCTGTCCCCCCCATCCAGGGCGGCCTTCAGCGCGGCGTATGGGGCGGAGGCGGCGTTGAGCTCCAGTACCCGCTGGGCCTTCATGGGCGCGCCGTTATCCAGCTTGCTGAAATACTTCTCCATCTCCAGGGTCATGGGACCGTCGGCGGTCATGCACACCGGGGCGGACTTGAGGATCCTGGACACCCGGGCAGCGTGGATCTTGTCCCCCAGAGTCTCCTTCACGAAGTCCAGCACCGGTTTGGCCTGCTCCTCCTGTTCCGCCTGGGCCGCCTTTTCCTCGTCGGTCTCGGGCAGGGCGTCGGGGTCGGACACGCTTTTGAGCTTTTTGCCCTCTATCTCACCCAAAGCCTGAATGACGAACTCGTCCACCTCTTCCGTGAGGTAGAGGATCTCGTAACCCTGGTCGGCGATGCGCTCCACCTGGGGCAGTTTGGCGGCCTGGCCGGCGGTGTCGGCGCTGACATAGTAGATAAACTCCTGCCCCTCCGCCATGCGCTCGGCGTACTCCTTCAGGGTGGTCAGCCTGTCCTCCCTGGAGCTCTGGAAGAGTAGCAGATCCTTCAACAGATCCTTTTTGGCCCCGTACTGGTCTACCACGCTGTATTTCAGCTGACGGCCGAAGGCGGCCCAGAACTTCTCATACTGCTCCCGGTTGTCCTTGAGCAGCTTCAGCAGCTCGTTTTTGATCTTTTTTTCCAGAGCGGCAGCGATGATTTTCAGCTGCCGGGTGTGCTGGAGCATCTCCCGAGAGATATTCAAGGAGAAGTCAGGGGAGTCCACCACGCCCTTGACAAAGCGGAAGCAGTCGGGCAGCAGGTCGGCGCACTTGTCCATGATGAGCACCCCGGAAGAGTACAGCTGCAGCCCCTTTTCATACTCCCGAGTATAGAAATCATAGGGGGTGGCGGCGGGGATGAACAGCAGAGCCTTGAAGGTGACGGTGCCCTCGGAGGAGGTGGTGATGGTGGCCAGGGGGGCCTGCCAGTCCAGGAATTTGTCCTGGTAGAAGCGGTCATACTCCTCCTGCTTCACCTTGGAGCGGGGCCGCTGCCACAGGGGCACCATGGAGTTGACGGTCTGTTCCTCCACCACGGTTTCCCATTCGGGTTTATAGTCGTCCCCCGCGTCGGCGGGTCTGTCCTTCATCCGGTGCTCCTCCACCATCATGCGGATGGGGTGACGGATGTAGTCGGAGTACTTGTGAATCAGTTCCTGCAGGCGGCCGGTGTCCAGATACTGGCTGTACTGATCATCCTCGGTGTCCGCTTTGATGTGCATGATCACGTCGGTGCCCGCCTCGTCCCGCTCACAGGGGGTAATGGTGTAGCCGTCGGCCCCCTCAGACTGCCAGCGCCAGGCCGTCTCCTCCCCCTGGCGGCGGGTGACGACAGTGACCTGGTCGGCCACCATAAAGGCGGAGTAAAAGCCCACGCCGAACTGGCCGATGAGGTCGGCGGCGTTGTCCTTCTCCATCTCCTGCTTGAACTGCAAAGAGCCGCTGCGGGCGATGGTGCCTAGGTTCTTCTCCAGTTCTTCCTGGGTCATGCCGATGCCGTTGTCCGACACGGTGAGGGTGCGCCCGGCTTTATCCGGGGTGACGGTGATCTTCAGATCACTGCGTTTGATCTTCACCGAGTCGTCGGTGAGGGAGAGATAGGCTAGCTTGTCGATGGCGTCACTGGCATTGGAGATGATTTCCCGCAGGAAGATCTCCTTGTGGGTATAGATGGAGTTGATCATCAGATCCATCAGACGCTTGGATTCCGCTTTGAACTGCTTTTTTGCCATACTATAGTTACACCTCTTAAATCTTGTGTGGAATGCGTGGGTCAAACCGGAAAAACAGACTTAGCACTCCTCTCGATTGAGTGCTAAACTTACTATAATACGAAACGCAGGGTTTTGCAAGGGAGTTTTCAGAAAATTCACAATTATGAATCGGGATAAAAGGGGAAACAGGTGGGGATGATGAATGCACACGGGGACAAAGCGCGGCTTGAGAAAAATTCTGGTTGCGTTTGGCAGGGTATAATGCTATAATATCTGCGGCTGATTATCCCTGAAAAAGCGGCGCCGTTTTCGGGGGGCCCGCGCCGGGCCAGCCGCTTATGCAACCATTGCGCGGGATGTAAAACCTGCGATTTTTCCGCCGCCCCCGCCGCCGGGCGGTGAGCGGGGGCGTACACACAGACCATGCCTCATCCGGTGGATGATACCAAACCGGCAGCTGGCCGGGAGTCGAGGTGCAGATCTTGAAGAAATATGTGATTCACGGCGGAAAGCCGCTTTACGGGAAAGTGGAGATCAGCGGCGCGAAGAACGCTGCGGTGGGCATCATCCCCGCCGCCTTGCTGGTGCAGGGGACCTGCCGCATTGAGAACATTCCCCAGATCAGCGATGTGACGCTGATGCTGAATATTTTGCAGGAACTGGGCGCCAACGTGCGCACCGTCAACCGCTCCACCGTGGAGGTGGATGCCTGTGCCATCTGCAACCGGCCCATCTCCTATCAGGCGGGGCGGAAAATCCGGGCCAGCTACTATCTGCTGGGGGCGTTGCTGGGCCGGTTCGGACAGGCTGAGGTGCCCCTGCCCGGGGGGTGTGACTTCGGCGGCCGGCCCATCGACCAGCACATCAAAGGGTTGACTGCCCTGGGGGCGGACGTGGAGGTTAAAAACGGCTTCATGTGCGCCAAAACCAAGACCGGGCGGCTGAAGGGCACCCAGATCTATCTGGATGTGGTCACCGTGGGGGCCACCATGAATCTGATGCTGGCCGCCACCCTGGCTGAGGGCATGACGGTGATCGAGAACGCTGCCAAGGAGCCCCACATTGTGGATCTGGCCAACTTCCTCAACTCCATGGGTGCAGACATTGCCGGAGCGGGCACAGACGTGATCAAGATCCGGGGCGTGGAGCGGCTGACCGGGGGCGAGTACTCCATTATCCCCGATCAGATCGAAGCGGGCACCTATATGGCTGCCGTGGCCGCCGCCGGAGGCCAGGTCCGGGTGAACAATATTATCCCCAAACATATGGAATGTATCACTGCCAAGCTGCTGGAGATGGGTGTTGACGTGGAGGAGGAGGGGGACAGCCTCATCGTCACCCGCAACGGTCCCCTCCAGCGCACCAACGTCAAGACCATGCCCTATCCCGGCTTCCCCACCGATATGCAGCCGCAGATTGCTGCCGTGCTCTGCCTGGCGGAGGGCACCAGCGTGCTCACCGAGGGGGTGTGGGATAACCGCTACCGCTACACCGAGGAGTTCCGCCGTCTGGGGGCCAAGATTCAGGTAGATGGTAAGATCGCCATCATCGAGGGGGTGGAGCGGCTCACCGGCGCACCCATGGAAGCCTGCGACCTGCGGGCGGGGGCTGCCATGATTATCGCCGGACTAGCCGCTCAGGGCACCAGCGAGATCTCCAATGTCAAGCACATTGAGCGGGGCTATGAGGACATCATCGGCAAGCTGTCGGGGCTGGGCGCGGACATCCGCGCCGTGGAGATGCCCGACCCCGAGGGACAGGTGAGCGTCGCGGGATGAGCGGGAAGCAAAAGATCAGAACTTGGAAATTGAGCCGCCGCCTGCGGGCTGCGGCTCTTTTTACGGGTTGAGGTCCAACGCCTCCGGTTTGCCAGGCGGGAGAGCAAACTTCAGGTTTTGCCCGCCGGCCGGAGCTGGTAAAACATTTGGGGGGAAGGACGATGCTGAAAGTGGCCACCCTGGCCAGCGGCTCCTCGGGTAACTGTGCCGTGGTGTCCGATGGCAAAGTACATATTCTGCTGGATGCAGGCATCTCGGCCCGGCGGATCCTTCAGGGCCTGCGGGAGCTGGGCATTGAGGGGGGGCAGTTGGCCGGCATTCTCATTACCCACGAGCACAGCGACCACGTGGGCGGCCTTGCGGCGCTGTGCCGGCAGCTGAATGTGGAGCTGTATACCACCCCGGGCACCGCCCGGCAGATTTGCTACCGCACCGCAGGGCTGGAAGAGCGTTTCCGGGTGTTTGACCCGGGGGAGCGATTTGCCCTGGGGGATCTGATTGTGGGCAGCTTTGCCACCAGCCACGACTGCGCCTGCCCCGTGGGCTATGTTGTCACGGACGGATGCCGGCGGCTGGCGCTGTGTACCGACACGGGAAAGGTGACGGCCCAGGCAGCCCGGGCCATCCGGGGTTCAGACCTGCTGATCGGGGAGTTCAACTACGACTTGGAGCTGCTCCGGGCGGGGCCCTACCCGGCCAGCCTCAAAGAGCGTATCCTGGGCGACCAAGGGCATTTGTCCAACGAGATGGGGGGCAGACTGGCCGCCTGGGCAGTGGAGCAGGGGGCCCGGCGGGTGGTGCTGGCCCACCTGTCCAGGGAGAACAACGATCCGGAGACGGCCAGAAGGGCCGCCCACCAGGCCATTGAGGCGGTGGGCGCCCGGATTGGAAAAGATGTGTCGGTGAGTGTGGCCCCAAGGAGTGAAAGCTCCGGATGGCTGGAGGTGTAGGGCGGGATGAATGTGAGTCTCATCTGTGTCGGCAAACTCAAGGAGAAGTTCTACGCCCAGGCCTGTGCTGAGTATGCCAAGCGGCTAGGGGCTTACTGCAAGCTGGAGATCACTGAGCTGTCTGAGAGCCGTCTGCCCCAGAATCCCAGCGCCGGTGAGATTGCCGCCGCGCTGGAAAAGGAGGGGGAGGCCATCCGGGGGAAGATTGCCCCGGGCTCCAGCGTGGTGGCCCTGTGCGTGGAGGGCAAGCTGTGTTCCAGTGAGGCGCTGGCGGACAGCTTGGAGCGCTGGGCCCAGACGGGAAGCAAGCGGCTGGTGTTCGTCATTGGCGGCTCCTACGGCCTGCATCAGTCGGTGAAGGATTTGGCCTGGCTGCGCCTTTCCATGTCGCCCATGACCTTCCCCCACCACCTGGCCCGGGTGATGGTGCTGGAGCAGATCTACCGAGCCTTTAAGATTCGGGAGGGTTCCAGCTATCACAAGTGAATGGTGCAAAAAGCCCCGCCCCCGGTAGCGCCGGGGGGCGGGGCTTTTGTGTTTACAGGTATTGCTCCAGCCAGCGGCCCCGCAGCAGAGTGACAACGAACAGCACCGAGCTGAGAAACCAGGTGACAGGATAGGCGGTGAACACCACAGTGATGTCGGGGATTAGCTGGACCATGACGGTGATGTAGGTAATGCGCCCCACACACCAGATGGCCAGCATCACCGCCATGGGTACGATAGTGCGCCCCGCTCCCCGCAGGATGGCGGCACAGGCGTGGGAGAGGGCCAACAGGCAGTAGAACAGCGATTCCACCCGGGCCTGGCGAATGCCGTAGGCCACCACCTCCGGCGTGTCGCTGAACAGGGCGATGAGATAGGGGGCCAGGAGGAAGAACAGAATGCCGATGATCTCCGCCAGACACATGGTGAGGATCACACCCAGCTTGGCACCCTGCTTCACCCGGTCAAGTTTCCGGGCCCCCAGGTTCTGGCTGACAAAGGTGGTCATAGCCAGGGTCAGGCAGGTGATTGGCAGGAACACGAAGCCCTCCACCTTGGCGTAGCTGCCGCAGCCGGCCATGGCGTTGTCCCCAAAGGTGTTGATATTGGATTGGACCACCAGATTGGCGATGGCGATGACGCTGTTCTGCACCCCGCTTGGCAGGCCCAGGTGGAGTACTTGGCGCATCACCGCCATATCCGGCTTGAGCCGCTTCAGGGAGACCTTGGCCACGAACCGGCCGCTCATCAGATGGGAGAAGCCCAGGATGGCGCTCACTGCCTGGCCGATGGCGGTGGCAAAGGCGGCCCCGGCTACTCCCCAGTTAAATACTGCCACGAACAAAAGATCCAGCACCACGTTGAGGGCCGCGGCGATCATCAGATAGTACAGGGGGTGTCGGCTGTCCCCCAGGGCCTGAAAGATGCCGTTGGCAGTGTTATACAGCACCAGAGCCAGCAGTCCACAGCAGTACACCCGAAAGTAGGCTACCGAGTTGGGCATGACATTCTCCGGAGTGCCCATCCAGCCCAGGATGGTAGGGGTGAAGAGCACCCCTAAAATGGACAGCACTACCCCGGCGACCAGGGCAAACACAATGGTGGTGTGGATGGCGGTGTCCATCTTCTCTTTGTCCCGGGCGCCGTAGTGCCGGGAGATGAGGACGCTGGCTCCCACGAACACCCCCTGAAAAAAGCCAATGATGAGAAAGCACAGACTGCCCGAGGAACTCACCGCCGCCAGGGCGTTATCCCCGCAATAATGGCCCACTACCAGGGAGTCCACCGTGTTATACATCTGTTGGAACAGGTTGCCTAGAAACAGAGGAAAGGCGAACCGGACTAGGATTTTCAGAATGTTGCCCTCGGTCATGAGGGTCTTTTGCGCTTGGGATGCGACGCTCTGCTCTGCCATGGCAATGCTGAAGCCTCCAGTTACAATAGATTTACGGTTTAAGGCACGGTAGCCAGCCGTGTCTTTTATCGTCTTATTGCCCAAGCTGTT
>CALXDP010000003.1 GCA_944387095.1 uncultured Oscillospiraceae bacterium | reverse complement strand
GCCTTGGGACTCATGGAGAGGATTACGGGAGCTGGATGTCAAACCCTGTTTTCTATGTGGTAGGCGCCCTTTTGGCGTTGTCTGCGGTGCTGGCTGTGCTGTCATTCACGGTATTCCATATCATGGAGCTTGGTGTGGTGTTCGGGGTTGCCGCACTTCTTTTGCTGGCGCTGCTGAGCTGGATCACCTGGATACGGCGGCAGTATGCCTTCGGGGGTGGTGGCATGATGGATCAGACCCACCTGGTTGTCCTTTCCCATCTGAATTTTGACGGGCAGGGGGAGCTACTCGAAGTGGGCTGCGGTTCCGGGCCCCTGTCCATCCGGGCGGCCCTCACCTGGCCGTCGGCCCAGGTGGTGGGCATTGACTATTGGGGCGTAGACTTTGGCTACAGCCAGGCCATGTGCGAGAAAAACGCCGCCAGTGAGGGCGTAGGCTCCCAGTGCGTGTTCCAGCATGGAGACGCAAAGAAGCTGGACTTCCCGGACGAGAGCTTCGACGCCGTGGTGAGCAACTACGTCTATCACAACATCATGGGTTCGGACAAACGGGCCCTGCTGTTGGAGACCCTGCGGGTGCTGAAAAAGGGCGGCGTGTTCGCCATCAACGACAATATGAAGCCCCGGACGTACGGGGACATGGAGGCCTTTGCCCAGGAGCTGCGGGACATGGGCTATGCGGATGTGCGGCTCATCGACACGACCCGGGAGATCTTCGGCGCCCGCCGGCGGGCGGCCATGATGATGCTGGGCGAGTCCCGGATGCTGGTGGGACGAAAGTAATAAATGAGAAGCGTTTGATATTTTATCTTGAGAATATTTTGCTCCGGATAAACGGGATAAATGGAGAAAGAAGATAGCGCCTTGAAAAAGCACTAGGGCGCTATCGTTTTTTTCAAGAGATATGGCGTTTATTTTTTCAGCATATCCCGGACAGCCTGGGGTGTACTGCCAAACTTTTCCTGAAAAGCATGATAGAAGTTGGATACGCCGTGGTATCCAACCGCCGCCGCAATCTCCTGCACTGTCATATCGCTCCGCTCCAAAAGTTCAAGGGCCTGTTCCATCCGCAGGGTGCGCACATACGCACCGATGCTTTTCCCTTCCGTCAATTGAAACACCTTTTGGAGCTTGTTTTTATTCATGGCAACCCGTTTGCAAAGGTCCAATATGGAGGGCATATTGCGCAGATTGCTTCGGATGAGTCGTTTGGATTCCGCAACGGCGGCAAGCTCCGCTTCGCTCAGATAGACAGGCTGCGTGGTGGAATACCTGTGGACCAGGTCCAAAAGAAAGCCGGTTGCCGCCAGCCCCTGCCCCCGCATCCAGATTTGGAACGGCTCGCCGGTCAGGGGACACCGCTCGATCCGCTGGTAAATTGCTGTCAGTTCCGGGGAGTGGATCTGGCCGGAGCCGATGGAATGTTTTGCGTCCTCCCAAAAACTGCCGTAGAGATGCACATTGTTTTCCTGAAAAAACCGTTCCTGAAAATACATGCCGTGGAACCGCAGGCGCTGTCCTCCCGTCAGCTTTAGGAAATGGGTGGCGGGGGAATGAAAAACAAAGCAGCTGATTCCAGAAGTGGAATCCCGGGCGTCGGACTTTCGCATATAACTGACATAATGCCCTTCCTCATGGAAGCCGATGCCCAGGTATCGCTGGCAAATCTGGGAGCGGAAAATTACATCCTCAGGCGGCGTAAAATCCACCGAGGCCACACAAAAGCCGTGGAGATCGCCCCAAAACCGGATGTATGAGCTCTTGTCAGGAAAGGTAAAGCATGTTCCGTTCTCCACATCCATCTGCTTCGCCCCAAAGGAGGCGTAAAAACGGAGCGTTTCATCGATATTGCGTATGGTGACCATCGTATTGTCTCCTTGCCGTGTGCTGAAATGGCACACGGTTTTCTGTTTTGGCACGAATTTTCGTTAGCCTCAGCTAACTCACACAAAGGATTATATCGAAGAAATGGTGTAAAATCAAGTGTTTTGCAGGGAGACGGATAGAAGATCACTTATTTTGAGGCACTTGCGGCACTATTGACGCAAAGGAAAGCGGCCTGCATAATGTATGCAGTTAGCCAAATCTAACCAAATGTGTTTTGTTCCGTGGACAAGAAGCGGGAGGGAAAGGAGAAGTATGGGAGAGAAAAAGAGGAACACCGTTTTCCGGGTGTTTCAAGCCGCGCAGTGCGGATCGGCAAAATATGTACTTGGCGTGTTCTGCTCGGCTGTCAGCATTTTACTCACGGCGGTGCCCTTTTACACGGTCTATCGCATTGTGCGTATTTTCCTGGAGGCGTCGCTCTATCAGGCTGCGGTGGAGCCCGCTCAAGTATGGTTCTGGGTGGGCATAACGCTGGTGAGCATTGCGGCGGGCATTTTACTGTCCGTTGCGGGCAGCGTGATTTGCCATGCCTGTGCCTTCCGGGCGCTCTACGACCTGCGTATGTGCATCTTGGGCCATATGGGAAAACTGAACCTGGGCTTTTTCACCGGCGGGCAGTCCGGCGCTGTACAAAAGACCATGAGCGACAACATGGAGAAGATGGAAGGCATCATTGCCCACGACGTATCCAACCTTGTTGGCGCTGCGCTGCTGTTGGTTTCGCTTGCAGTGCTGCTGTTTTCCATTAACGTGCCGTTGACGCTTACCATTTTTGCCGCACTGGCAGTTGCTTTTGTCATCCAGTTTTCCGCTTTCGGCGGAAAACGGGGGCAGAAAATCTGGACGGAACTGAACCAGTCCGCCACAGAGCTGGATGCGGCCTTTTCCGAGTATGTGGCCGGCATGGAGGAGGAAAAAATCTTCGGCAGGCCGGAGGCGGCAGCCCGACGCCTCACAGGCTTGATTGAGAAAAACAGAAGCCACCTGATGGCTTACCTCAAGCGGGTTACCCCAATCTACGGGGCCTATAAGACCATTACCCTTTCCGTGCTGGCTTTCCTTCTGATTGCCGGCTGTGTGCTGCTGTACTTAAGCCCAGGAGATCACCAGCTGATGATGGAGCTTCTCATGTTCCTGATCGTGGGACCGGCGGTGATCAGCCCGCTGATGGAGCTGGTGGAGTTCGGCGCGGAGCTTCGGAACTTGTCCGTGCGGATGGACCAGATCGACGATGTGCTGAAGCTGGAGCCCATGGGCGAGGGGCATCTAGACAAGGCACCGGCCTCGGCTGCGCTGTCCTTCCGGGCTGTCAGCTTTTCCTATCAGAAAGCGGCGGATCCCCTGCGCCGCATGGCGCTGGACTGCGTGAGCATGGAAATCCCGGCGGGCAGCTTTGTGGCGCTGGTGGGCCCGTCCGGCGGGGGCAAGTCCACGGCGGGGCAGCTGCTGGCCCGGTTTTGGGATGTGGAGAGCGGAAGCATCGCCATAGGCGGAACGGACATCCGGGACTATACCATCAGGGCGCTAATGGACACCGTAGCCTTTGTATTTCAGGACACCTATATCTTCGCAGAGAGCGTCTATGACAACATCGCCATGCACCGTGAGGTCAACCGGGAGGCAGTGGAACAGGCGGCCAAGGCGGCCCGCTGCCACGAGTTTATCCTGTCCCTCCCGGACGGCTACAATACCCGGCTGGGAGACGGCGGGCACAGGCTGTCCGGCGGCGAGGCCCAGCGCATCGCCATCGCACGGGCGATTTTGAAGGATGCCCCCATTGTGGTGCTGGACGAGGCCATGGCCTTTGCCGACGCCGAAAATGAACTGGCGCTACGGGAGGGCATGGCAGAGCTGCTCCGGGGCAAGACGGTTCTGATGATCGCCCACCGGCTCTACTCCATCCGGGACGCAGACTGTATCTACGTCCTGGACAGCGGCAGGCTTGCCGAGAGCGGGACACATCAGGAGCTTCTGGAAAAGAACGGCCTGTACGCACATTTGTGGGCCGTTCAAAATGAGACGGAGGCCTGGCAGATGAAGGGGGGCGTTTCCCATGCTTAACATGATCCGGCAGTTTACCTTTCATAAGCCGAGGGAGATCCTCCAGCCCACGCTGTGGCTGTTCTTCTCCCAGGCGTGCAGCATGCTCCCGGCAATTTTGGCCTACCTGGCTATCTACACCCTTGGCCAGGCGTTTGTGCCGCCTTATACCCTGGATCTGTCCCGGCTCGTCACCCTTGCGGCCCTGGGCGTTGGGTGCTTTGTCCTGCAGTATGTGGTGGAGCTGATCTCCTATTATTTCACCTACGGCAAGGCATACCGGGATACGGCGGATAAGCGCATTGCCTACATACAAAAGCTGCGCCGGCAGCCCTTGGGCTTTTTCTCAAGCAAGGAGTCCGGCGAACTCATCAGCTCCTTTTCGGGCGACTTTGCCAATGTGGAGTATACGCTCTGCTACTGGCTGCCCTATCCGCTGGGCGTCGGGGTGCTGCTCGTGATCTCCATTGTTTGGATCTGCGTCTATGACAGGCGCATGGGGCTGGCCATGTTCGGTATGCTGCCCGTCTGCGCGCTGCTCATGTTGCTGGTTGCCAGGGTGAAGGAGAAGCACAGCAGCCGGGTCATGGAGGCAAAGTCCCACGCCGCCACGCAGATCAACGAATACCTGCGGGGCATGAAGGATTTGAAAGCCCATCACCGCACCGGCGAGGAGTTTGACGCCCTGAAAGAGGCGATGGGAAACCTGCGGGATGAATCCCTCAAGGACGAGGCCGTGGCGGGCAGTCTCAGCAACCTCTGCGCCTCCCTGGTCCGGTTCATTGTGCCGGTGACCGTGGCAGTGGGCATGTACCTGCTCCTGGGCGGGAGCCTGAACATATTGGATTTCGCCGGCTTTCTTGTTTTAGCCACCAAACTGGTGGAAGCCGAGCTGATGATGGTGGCAAGTATCTCGGCTCTTCGTGGGATGGCTCCCTCCGGCCGGCGGCTGGATGCGGTCATGACTACCCCGGAGCCCACGGGCGAGGCGGAAATCGGGTATGGGGATGCGTATGCATTTGAAAATGTATCTTTCCGGTATGGGGAGAGCGCGGATGTGATCCGGGACATCTCCTTTGAAACGTCAGCCGGTTCTCTCACCGCCCTTGTGGGGCCTTCCGGAAGCGGGAAATCCACGCTGCTCCGGCTTATGGCCCGGTTTTGGGATTATCAGAAGGGGCATATCCGCATGGAGAACATGGACCTCCGGGAAATCCAGCCGGACAGCCTGCTTGCCCAGGTCTCCATGGTCATGCAGAATGCCTATCTGTTCCGCGGGTCGATTCGGGAAAATCTCTGCTTCGGGAATGCGGCTGTGAGCGAGGAACGGATGGTGGAGGCGTGCCGGAAAGCCTGCTGCCACGAATTTATCTCGGCTCTGCCGGAGGGCTACGACACCATGGTCGGCGAAGGCGGCACCACCTTATCCGGCGGGGAACGTCAGCGCATTTCTCTGGCCCGGGCGTTTTTGAAGGATGTGCCCATTCTGCTGCTGGACGAACCGACAGCTTCTCTGGACGCCGACAACGAGGCCATGGTGCAGCGGGCATTGGATGAGATCGCCAGAGAGCGCACAGTTGTGATGATTGCCCACCGCCTGAAAACCGTCCGGGGCGCCGAGCAGATTCTCGTTTTGCAAGAGGGAAAAATCATAGAACAAGGGGCCCACGACCAGCTTGTCGGGGGAAATGGCCTCTATGCCCGGCTGTGGGGACTGCAGAATCAAGCTGGTGCCTATACATTTCAGCCATCTAAGGAGGAAACAACGTGAAACAGTCTAAATTTCTAAGCCTGAAGGAATTCGTCATCGTGCTGCTGCTCGCCTGCGTGGAGACGGCCATCGGGCTTGTGGTTACCATGCCGTTTGCGGCCAATCTCCAGCTTGTCTATTTTCTCGCCCCAGGGCTTGCCGGGCTGATCAACGGGATCATCTATGTCCTGATCATCAGGAAGTGCCCAAAGATAGGCACACAGTTCCTTATCCCGGCCATCTATGGACTGTACTTCCTGTTTGCCGGAAGTGTGTACGTTTTTATCTTCTTTATGATTTTAGCGGTTGTCAACGAGCTTATCATGCTGGGCGGCGGATATGGAAGCAAAATCCGTTCTGCCGTTCCCCATGCGCTCACCTGGATGCTCAACGCCATGGGCAGCACCCTGACCATGCTGCTGTTCCGGGACAGCCTGGTGGAGAGCTATGTGGCCATGGGCATGGACGCAGCCAGTGCGGATGCCGCCATCGCATCCCTGGAGGGCTTTTGGCTGGCGCCGCAGAACATCGCCATCGCCCTGGTGGCCGCAGCAGCGCTGTCCATCGCCGGCTATGCGCTGGGCATGAAAATGTTGGACAAACACTTTAAACCGGCTGGAATTGTGTAATGGGAGCAGAAAAACGCAGGCGCTTTCGGCCGGACCCACGCACATGGCTGCTGTTCTGTCTGTTGGGGATTGCCGCTATCCTCGTGATCCGCTCCGAGATCGGCTGCCTGTGCCTGTTCCTGGCGTGCTTGCTCATCCACTTGCTGGCGGGCAACGGCGGCAAAATCCTTCCCTATGGGCTGTATTACCTCATTTTCTATGGCATCGGCTGGCTGGGCGTGGGGCTGATGGACAGCGGGGTTGCCTTTTCGGTCAGCTCCATGCTATCCAGCATCGGCATCGTCAGCCGGAAGGTGCTGGTGCCCCTCTCCTTCGCCGTCTGCCTGGCGGGGGAGCCCACCGGTTCCCTAATGGCGGCGCTGCAAAACCTGCATCTGCCAAAGGCTGCGGGGATCGGGACGGCAGTTGTACTGCGGTTCTTTCCGACGATTGCCGGGGAGTACCGGGCCATACGCTCTTCCCAGCGGTTCCGTGGGATCGGGGTGGGGGTGTTGCACACCCTGACCCATCTCCCCGCCACGGCAGAGTATATTCTGATTCCGCTCATCCTTCGCACGACGAAGGTGGCTGAGGAACTCTCCGCCTCTATGACGGTGCGGGGCGTGCGGTTTTCCGGGGAGACGGCCAGCTACCGCTCCATTCGGTTTTGCTGGAAGGACGCTGCGCTTCTCGTCTTACTGCTCGCCGTCTCTTGGACCGCTTTATTTTTGGAGAGGAGCGGTGTTCTTTGATTGAACTGAAAAACATCTCGTTTACCTATGAAAACAGCCGGGAGGGAGACGGCCAGCTGCGCCACGTGGATTTGCAGGTGGAGCGGGGCGAACTGGTGATTCTCGCCGGCCGGAGCGGATGTGGAAAAACCACCCTGACCCGTGTGCTCAACGGGCTGTGTTCGCAGTTTTATCCGGGAGAACTTACCGGCAGCTATCTGCTGGATGGACAGGACGCCTTAAAAATGCCGGTTCACCAGCTTGGTACGATGGTGGGCAGCGTGTTCCAGGACCCCCGCAGTCAGTTTTTTACCACAAATACTACGGATGAGATCGTCCTTGGCATGGAGAATATTCCGCTGGAACGCTCTGTGATGCAGCAGCGGGTGAAAGCTGTATACAGCCAAATGAACATCCAGCGCCTGCTGGATCGGCGGATCTTCCCGCTCTCCAGCGGGGAGAAGCAGCTCGTCGCCATCGCATCGGTCTGCACCATGGAGCCCAAGATCATCCTCATGGACGAGCCATCCGCCAACCTGGACAGTGACGCCATGGTGCGTTTGGGCGCTTTGCTGTACCGGCTGAAAGAGGCCGGGCGTACCATCCTGCTCTCAGAGCACCGCTTTCATTATGTCTGTGATTCCTTTGACCGGCTGGTATTTATGGAGAATGGAGAGATCTCCTCCATTTACAGCCGCAGCGAGGCACTCAGCCTGACAGAAGCACAGCTTACGGCCATGGGGCTGCGCCCCTTCCAGTCGCCCGCTTTCCAGGTGGGTGGGGCTTTTCTCCCAAAGCCGGAGGATACCCTGCAGGTTTCGCAAATTTCCTGTGTGCTGGACGGGCGGCAGATTTTAGAGGATGTCACCTTTTCAGCCCAGAGTGGCAGGATCCTCGCCATTGCCGGGCCTAATGGAGCCGGGAAATCCACCCTGTGCCGGACGGTCACCGGCCTATGCCGCTCCATGGGAACGGTTCAAATCAATGGAGAATATCTGAAACGAAAACGGCGCACCAAACAGTCTTTTTTCGTGCAGCAGGACGCCGACTACCAGCTCTATGCCCCTACCGTGGCAGACGAATTCCTGATTGGGAAAAGAGCCTCGCAAGAGCTTAGACAGGCCGCTCTGGCAAGGCTGCATGAAATGGGGCTGGAGCCCTTTGCGGACCGCCATCCGGCCTCCCTCTCGGGCGGGCAGAAGCAGCGCCTGCTGCTGGCCCTTGCGGCGGAGAGCGGCCGGGATCTCCTGGTCTTTGACGAGCCCACAAGCGGCCTGGACGGGTACAATATGCGCCTGACGGTAAAGCTGCTCCGGCAGCTCGCCTCGACGGGAAAGTGCCTGCTGCTGATTACCCACGACATGGATTTAATTGCCCAGGCCGCCGACTGCGTGCTTTATCTTGAGCAGGGCAAGACATGCTATCACCGCAATGTGCTGCGGGATAAATAGAAGAGAGGCGTAATCTATGCCACGGACATCCTCTATGGAGAACGATTGAAAGGCGGTATTTACCTTGCGGCAGGTTCACGTAAGGGTTCGCTGTATCCACATTATTGGGGAGCGGATGGATGTCACACTTCCTTCTGTGAGCCGGGCTGTCAAAGAGTTGGAGAAGATGGGACCCGTAAGCCGTGACGAAGACGGTTCCGTCACACTGACGCCATCTGGAGAAAGAATTGCTGATGAGGGGAATCTTCCGTTTTATTACTTTTTGTAATACTGAACGGCCTCATTCCACTTTGCAATATAAGACGCCGAAACAGACAGAGCAGGAATACTGGATAAAAAAGAATCCGCAATCATATGAGAATTCCGGGTTCGGATTAGATCCATTTTCATTTTTACATTGCGATTTTTTGATTCTTGCTTTTGGGTGTCTCATTTCTGTAAAAGAGGGTAATACCGAAAAGTTGGCTTGAATCCTTGGTTTTCAGCATAGAAAAAGAGGCTGAAATTTGGATATCTCATGTTTGAACTCCAAATTTCGACCTCTGTTCAAAATTTAAGGTTTTAACGGCCCGTAAAAGTAGGAAGCAGTTGCTCCCCCGTCAATAAGAAAGTCGGATCCGGTGATGAAGGCCCCCTTGTGGCTCATCAGCAGTTCCGCCACATTGGCCACTTCGTCTGCTGTTCCGGGCCGCCTGGCTGGACACTTCGCGAACATATTCTTGTAGAAGTCTCCGCGCGGACCGTTGAACTCGTCGATAGCCAGCGGCGTGACAATAATACCCGGAGATATAGAGTTGATCCGCGCCCCCTTTACCCCCCACTTGACCGACTCAGCCATGACGCGCTTTTCGTTGCACCGTTTGGCGAGCTGGTAGGCGTGCAGTGTATCCTGAATATTCTCCGGCTGGAGCAACGGCAACTTCAGCAGTTCCTCGGTAGGTGTACAGGCCAGCTGCTCATCCTCCTCCGGGGTAAGTTGCTTCATCCGGTGGCCGGACTGACTGGAGATGGTCACGCCCACACCGCCGGGTGCAATTACCTGACCGACCTCCTCCAGCAGGACAGCCGTTCCATACAGGTCAACCTTCAAAATGGTCTCGATTGGGGCCTGGCTGGGGGAGACCCCGGCGGCATTCACCAACATAGTGATGTCGCCATATTTCTGCGCCTCAGTGATGATGCTCTGGATGGATGCCCGGCTGGAGAGATCCATCTCCACCGGCACTACATCAAATCCGGCATCGTTCATCGTTTTGGCGATGGCCTGGGCGTTCTCGGGTTTTTTATCGCCGATCACAATCTTTATTCCATATCCCATCCTGCGGGCGATGGCCATGCCGATCTGTCCCGCACCAGTGAGAATCATTACCTGTTTGACCATGGATTTTCCCCCTTCTTAAAACCCGCCAAATACCGGCAGGTCCATCGTTTCCAACTTTGCGTCAATGGTGGTGATCTCGTTGCGATCCAATGTGCGAATTTACATTTCTATTTATCTCTCAACGGTTCACTGGTTCAGCCAGCGCAGCACAACATCTTTACTGTAATCTACATCAGAGCCGCGAAGCGCCAGACCTGCCTGAACGTCGGCTCCTTTGCAGGTGCGGGCGATATTCCGCTCCGTCCCGCCCAGGCCGCTGCCCTCATGGGTGCAGAAGGGATAAATGGTTTTGCCGGTCCAGTCAAAGGCTTCCAGAAAGGTATAGACTGCCATGGGCATATCGTCCCAATAGTTGGGGTATCCCAGATAGATCTCATCATAACCGTCCAGATTCTCCGGGAGCTCTACCAACTCCGGACGGGCATTTGCCTGTTTGTCCGCCATCGCCTGATCGATGCAGAGCTTATAGTTGGGAGAATACGGTGCCTTCTGCTCGATTTTGAACAGTTTGGCCCCCGTCGCTTTTCCGATCATGTGAGCCACCTTTTCCGTATTTCCAATATCTATGTTGCAGTATCTGCCGCCGAAGTAATTTTCATCAGCCCGCGAATAAAATACAACAAGTTTTGCCATTTTGCGCTCTCCTTACTTTTCAAATTCCTTCGCCACGTCCACCAGCAGTTTGCGAATCGGCAGGTGCTGGGGGCAGGCCTTTTCGCATTTTCCACACTGGATACAGTCAGATGCCTTGCCTTTCCCGCCGCCGGTGTGAACCACATTGTAGTAGTAATCAGCGTTCCAATCGTGATGAATCTGTTTGGTGTTCATCACAGCCAGCAGGTCAGGGATCGAGATGTGTTTGGGGCATCCAGCCACACAATAGCGGCAGGCGGTACAGGGAATCAGGTTCATGGACTGGTAGATCTCCCGTACCTGATCAATGGCCGCCAGCTCCCGCACATCCAGAGGACGGAAGTCCTTCATAAAGCGGATGTTTTCCTCCATCTGCTCCATGTTGCTCATGCCGGAGAGTACCATCATCACACCCTCAAACCCGGCGGCGTAGCGGATCGCGTAGCTTGCGGCGGAACCGCCGCCCAACTCGTCCAAAACAGCCTGGGCCTGTTCCGGCAGGTTTGCCAGATTGCCGCCTTTTACCGGCTCCATAACGATGACCGGCTTGCCGTGTTTACGGCAGACCTCATAGCATTTCCGGCTTTCCACGGCGGGATCGTTATAATCCAGATAGTTGAACTGGATCTGTACCACTTCTACCTGCGGATACTCGGTCAAAATCTGTTCCAGCACCTCTGCCCGGTCATGAAAAGAGATACCGAAGTGACGGATTTTTCCCTCTGCTTTCAGTTCCAGCGCCGTTTCATAGGCGCGGCATTTCTTGAAAAAGGCGAAGTTGTCCGCCCCCTGGGCGTGCATCAAATAGAAGTCAAAGTAGTCCACCCCGCAGGCTTCCAACTGGCTTTGAAACAGAGGACGTATATCCTTCTGCTTCTTGAAAAAGAAGTTGGTGAGTTTATCGGTGAGGATATAACGGCCACGGGGATAGCGGCTGGTCAGGCAGGTTTTCAGTGTACCCTCGCTTTTGCCGTTCAGATAGCCGTGAGCCGTATCAAAGTAGTTGAACCCATTTTCCAGAAAGGCGTCCACCATACGGCAGGTCTGCTCCGTATCCACTTCTCCATTTTTCATGGGCAGCCGCATACAGCCGAAGCCGAAGTTCTTTTTGATTTTTTCCACCAGATATTCCTCCTCCGTTTTTCAATTATCAATATATAGAAGCCACGCTTTCGATAATTTTCCAAGTGCCATCTGTTTTCTCCAATCTGCATTTCTGCTGGAGACGCCACCGGCTCCGTCTGCCTCCGAATACAGCTGCCACTACATTCGATTGACCAATCAGCAAAGCGGTATCACCGACTATTTCCACCGACACATTTTCGTGCAGAGCAGAGTAGTAATTTAGCGTCCCGTTCATTACGGCTTGAATAAAGGCCCTTTTAGATTGCCGCATTCCTGTCATGTGAACGAGCGTAAAACTGTCATCCAATACCTCGTTAAGCCCTGCTGCATCTTTTTCCACCATCGCATGGTACATTTTTTGATATGCTTCTATCACCGGTTTTTTATCTTCCATCTTGCATGTTCATCTTTCTGCCACTGCAGGGCTATGACCGTTGTGCTTTAAGATTATGTGTGCAAGGGCTTCTCATACCTGCGCACCCATTTTGTAAGCCTCCTCAAAGGACGGGTGCTGGTAGACATCGCCTTTATCCCATGTGCCGGTCCCATAGATCACACCCGCCTCCTTGGCGTCAGGCAGACAGCGCAAAAATCCCCGGAACGAAGCCAGCGTCTCATCCCCGGCTTCATGCTGCGGATCGGCAGCCGTGATAATAAAGTAAAACTGCTTATCAGAAATGGACTTGTGATCCACAAGGCAGCGGTCGATCAGCATTTTCATTTGACTGGACAAAGAGTAAAAGTACACCGGCGAAGCCAGCACAATCACATCAGCAGCCACGAGTTTAGGGAAAATCTCCGCCATATCGTCCTTAATGGCACAGACATGGTTTTCCATGCACCCATAGCAGGCCCGGCAGGGTGACAGCTTCTTTTCCCGCAGATTCACTTTTTCTACTTCATGTCCAGCCTCTGTTGCACCTTTGGCGAATTGATCGCAAAGCACATCGGAATTGCCGCCCTTCCGGGGGCTGGAACTGACAATCAATACCTTCATAACGGGGCCTCCTTCGATTGATCTATTATCATTATAAAAAAGGAGCCCTGACCAATCAATTTGAGTTTCAGAGCCCTCTGATAAGTTTATCTTATATGAAAAGGCTGCCCTCACAACGCGAGAGCAGCCTTCAAACGGGATAATACGCTATTCAAATTTACTTTTCAACATGTCGGCAAATTCTTCCACATAATAGCCGGAGTTGTCCTTCTTCCAGAACAGGCAGTAGTTGCGCGCAATCTGTTCCTCTCCCCGGCAAAGGGGAACACGGCGGATAGAAGTACCGAAGGTCATAGCTGGACCGCTGCCCTCCACAGGTAAAAAGCCCTGCCCGCTGATAACCATCATGCGGGCCTCCTCCAGATTTTCTGCATAGAGGATTTCACCCTGAATACCAATTACGGTCTGATAAAATTCTTGTTCAACAGCGCGCTGTTCTTTAGAGGCGACCAGAATACAGGGGATATTCTTCAACTCCTGCACCGTGACCGAAGAAAGTTCTGCCACAGGGTTCCGGGCCGCCAGTTCAATATACATTCGATTGGTGGCCAAAATCAGATTGACATATTCATCGGAAAAGGCACGGCGCTGATCGTTGAGCACCAGATCCGCACCGCCGGTGCGTAGCAGGTCAAACAACTCCTCATGGTTTCCATACAGCAGCTGCAGGTCAACATGAGGGTATTTTCCCGTAAATTCCTCCAGCGTCTGATGAACTTCCGGACTATTATGGCTGCGC
This sequence comes from uncultured Oscillospiraceae bacterium, assembly GCA_944387095.1. Classification (GTDB taxonomy): domain Bacteria; phylum Bacillota; class Clostridia; order Oscillospirales; family Oscillospiraceae; genus Enterenecus. The sequence continues at coordinate 118,072 of CALXDP010000003.1, read as the reverse complement.
AGGTATCCAATCTTTAAGATTGCGTCATCCCCACGAGCAATCTTAGCAGCTTCGTTACACATCTGCTCATAATCCGCAATCAGGATCAAACTCTTTTTATAAAAGTGTTCCCCTGCAGGAGTCAGCACAAATTTCCGGTTATGGCGCTCCAACAGTTGAAACCCCAGTTCATACTCCAACGCTTTGATCTGCTGGGAGATGGCGGATTGGGAAATATGGCACGCCTCCGCCGCTTCGGAAAAGCTGTGGTTACGTACAATAGCTTGAAAATATTTGATCTGCCGCAGCAAGAACCCACCTCCCGTTAAAAAGTGTTTTTGCAATTATAACACATTCATATCGAGTTTCCAAATGGATGCGGAATTTGGATGAGAATGCCTGTTGTTTCATTTCAGAATCTGCGTCACCGTAGACAAAAGATAGGCGCTCCTTTGCAAAATGGGTGTCCTTCAAGTGGTCAAAAAGAAAATCTGTCTGTGGTATTTCTGTGGTCAAACGAGAAATCGCCGCAGTGAAAACTGCGGCGATTTCCATTTTGGTGGACCCAATCGGGATCGAACCGACGACCTTACGGATGCGAACCGTACGCTCTCCCAGCTGAGCTATGGGCCCCAATCGGCCATTTTTCAATCAAAAAAGTTGCGAAAAACGGATTTTTAGGATATTCGATTTTGAGGGGAAAGTCCGGAAGATCGGACTGTTGATTGGAAGGGGACCGGAGCCGTGGGATACGCGTCCATATGGATGCAAAGGCAGCGCTCTTCCAGCTGAGCTACGAGTCCATGGCGATATAAGACGCTTACCTATTATAACAGAAAAAAATGATTTGTAAAGGGGGTGGCCCGAGAAAATTCAGTTGATAAATTTTCAAAGGCGTGGTACAATGAAACCCGATTGTTCTGCTGTTTCAATGCGGAACAAGGCCGCGCTAACTGGGGAGATAGCGGTGCCCTGTACCTGCAACCCGCTACAGCAGGGGTGAATTCCGGCCCTCGGAGGCAGGGTGTGCCGCCTGCCCCATATAAGCAGTGATGATGGATCGGTCCCGCGCAACGCGGCCCCGTGAACCGTGTCAGGCGGGGAACCGAGCAGCACTAAGCGGATCGCCGAGTGTGCCGCGGGGCTGCCGATCCTGAGCCGGCTGTATGGGTAACGGGTGTATCCTGTCTACAAAGGCCGGTGCGCGGCCTTGTTCTGTGTTGAAACTTTTTTCTATCGGGAGGTGACAGTCGTGTACCAGGCCCTGTACCGCAAATGGCGGCCCCGCACCTTTGACGATGTGGTGGGCCAGAGGCATATCACTGAAACCCTCAAGCGCCAGGTGCAGTCCGGCCGGCTGTCCCATGCCTATCTATTCACCGGCAGCCGGGGCACCGGAAAGACCACCTGTGCCAAGATCCTGGCCCGGGCGGTGAACTGCCAGAACCCCCAGGACGGCAACCCCTGTAACCAGTGCCCGGCCTGCCTGGGCATTGAGAACGGCTCGATCCTGGACGTGCTGGAGCTGGACGCCGCCTCCAACAACCGGGTGGACGACATCCGGGCCATTTTGGACGAGGCGGTATATACCCCCGCCACGGTGAAAAAACGGGTGTACATCGTGGATGAGGTACACATGCTCTCTACCCAGGCTTTCAATGCCCTGCTTCAGATTCTGGAGGAACCCCCAGCCCATCTGATGTTCATTCTGGCCACCACAGAGATTCACAAGGTGCCTGCCACCATCAAAAGCCGCTGCCAGCAGTTCTCCTTTAAGCGCATTCATGCCGATGAGATTGCCGCCCGGCTGCGCTATGTGGCGGGACAGGAGGAGATCCAGCTGACGGACGAGGGGGCGGCTCTCATTGCCCGGCTGGCAGACGGGGGCATGCGGGACGCTTTGTCCCTGCTGGACCAGTGCGCCGGCGAAGGGGGGACCATCGATGAAGGCCGGGTGCGGGGGATCCTGGGCCTGGCGGGAAACCTGGAAACCGCCGCGCTGTTGGAAACGGTGGCGGATGGAGACGGCGCCCAGGCGCTGGAGCGGCTGGACCGGCTGTATGCCGGAGGTAAGGAGATGGCCGCCCTGGCCAGTGAGCTGTCCGCCCTGGTGCGGGATTTACTGGTGCGCAAAACCGCGCCTGACGCCGGGGCCGGGCTGATGACCGGAGGGTATGACGAGACCACCATGCGGCGGCTGGCGGGCCGCTTTGACGGCCCCAGGCTGGTGCATATGCTGCGGGTGCTGCAGGAGACCGGGGCTGGCCTGGCCCGGTCGGCCAACCGGCGCACCGATATGGAACTCTGTCTGATCACCCTGTGCGACCCCGCCCTGGATCCATCCCCCACAGCGCTGGCCGCCCGAGTGGCCCGCCTGGAACAGGGGGACATCTCTATGGGGGGGAAGCGCCAACCGGAGGCCCAGGCAGTCCAGCCCCCTGGGGGACAGGAGACTCCCGCCGCGCCTGTGATGGAGGAAGGGTCCCCCGCCGCCCCGGCTGTGTATCCGGCGGCGGGCAGCCGGGAGGAAACGAAAGCGGAACCGAGCCCTGCTCCGGCCCCGGCAGATAAGGGCGGCCAAGCCCTGTATCACTGGCCTGGCTGGGCGGCGCTGCGGGAACAGCTGAAGCGCGCCATGGATGTGGGGGACTTTGTCTTCCTGGGCAACAGCGCCATGGTGGAAGGCAGCTGGGACGGCCGGGAGCTGACCCTGTGGACGGCCAATGACTTTATCCGGGACCAGATGAATAAGCCGGCCATCACCGGAGCGGTGGCGCAAATAGCGCAGCAGCTCATGGGCGGCCCGGTCCATGTGGCGGCGCGTACAGGGAAGGCCCCGGCGGACGAGCCCCAGAAGGCGGCGGCTTCCCAAGAGGAACCGGACGCGCTGGAGGCGTTTTTGAATGACAATCAGGGAAACGTGATTGTGGAATGACCATGGAAACAGGAGGGAAGCGCTATGGCGAAAGGATTTAACAGCCGTGGTATGGGCGGCATGGGCGGCAACATGGGCAACATGATCCGACAGGCCCAGAAGATGCAGCAGGACATGATGAAGGCCCAGGAGGAGCTGGAGGGCAAGAACTATGAGGCCAGCGCGGGCGGCGGCGTGGTATCCGCAGTGGTGTCCGGCAAGAAGGAGCTGACCCAGGTGACCATTGACCCCGAGGCGGTGGACCCTGACGATGTGGAGATGCTTCAGGATCTCATCGTGGCGGCGGTGAACGAGGCCATGCGCAAGGCCACGGAGGATGCCGCTAGCCAGATGTCCCGCCTCACCGGGGGGCTGAACCTGCCTTTCTGAGACTGGAACACGGAGAAACTGTATGGAGATTGGCCGCCGCCGGCAGTGTGCGGCGGCCATTTGCCATTTTGCCCGGCTGCGCCGGTGGGCGCAGCCGGGGAAGGAGGTCTGCGCGGTGTTCAACAGCACCTTGTGCTATCTGGAAAATGACCGGGGAGAATACCTGATGCTCCACCGGGTGAAAAAGAAGCGGGACGTCAACCAGGACAAATGGATTGGCGTGGGCGGTAAGTTTGAGGATGGGGAAAGCCCCGAAGAGTGCCTGCTCCGGGAGGTGGAGGAGGAGACCGGACTGACCCTCACCAGCTACCGCTTCCGCGGCGTGGTGACCTTCCTCACCGACGGCGGCTGGGAGGGGGAGTACATGTACCTCTTTACCGCCAACGGCTGGGAAGGAGAACTGGCCCGAGACTGCGCGGAAGGGGAGCTGAAATGGGTGGGCAAGGACCAGGTGGCCCAGCTGCCCATCTGGGAGGGGGACAAGATCTTCCTGGATCTGCTGGCCCGGGAGCATCCTGCCTTTCTGCTCACCCTGGAGTATGCCGGCGGACGGCTGGTGCGGGCCGTGCTGGATGGGCAGCCCCTGCCCACAGGAGAGGAGGAAAGGCCATGACCCAACAGCAGCAGCTTCAGGAATGGATTGACGGCAGCAACAAGATTGTGTTTTTCGGCGGTGCGGGAGTGAGCACTGAGAGAGGGTACTTAGTCCTGACTTTTGAGCAGTAGGAGGGGAAAACATAATGTCAGAACAAAGTGCCGATAAAATTCGGCAGTTACAAGAGTGGATTTCAGAAAGCAAGAATATTGTGGCATTCACTGGTGCCGGTTGTAGTACGGAATCGGGCATCCCGGATTTCCGCAGCGTGGATGGTCTGTACCACCAGCACTATGACTATCCTCCGGAGACCATCCTCAGCCACAGCTTTTTTATGGAGAAACCGGAGGCGTTCTACCGCTTCTACCGGGCAAAAATGCTCTGTCCTCAGGCCCGGCCCAACGCGGCCCAACAGAAACTGGCCCAGCTGGAGCGGGCGGGGAAGCTCATGGCGGTGGTCACCCAGAATATCGACGGCCTGCATCAGAAGGCAGGCAGCCGGACGGTGTATGAGCTTCATGGCGCCACCGCCCGGAACTACTGCATGGACTGCCATCAGTTCTATGATGAGGACTTCATCGCCCAATCAGAGGGGGTGCCCCGGTGCTCCGTGTGCGGCGGTGTGGTCAAGCCCGATGTGGTGCTCTACGAGGAGGGGCTGGATCAGGAGACGGTGGAGGCCGCGGTGCTGGCCATCAGCCGGGCAGACGTGCTTCTGGTGGGGGGGACCTCTCTGACGGTATACCCGGCGGCGGGGCTGCTGCGGTTCTACCAGGGGGACAAGCTGGTACTCATCAACCGGGACGCCACCCCCTATGACGGCCGGGCAGATCTGGTGATCCATGATTCCATCGGAACGGTTCTGGGAGGCATTCAGGTAGGCTGATATTTTGCGCCCAAACATGTATATGGCTTGCTTTTCCAGGGGAAAAACAGTATAATGGCACACATGATAATCCATCACAGAAAGGGTGAAACCAATGATCGAGCAGGAGCGGCAGTTCCACCTTGACTGCAAGGCTGGCGACGTGGGACGGTACTGCCTGCTGCCCGGGGATCCGGGGCGCAGCGAAAAGATCGCCAAGTATTTTGACAACCCGGTTCATGTGGCCACCAATCGGGAGTTCGTGACCTACACCGGCACCCTGCTGGGGGAGAAGGTGAGCGTAGTGTCCACCGGCATCGGCGGCTCCTCCGCCTCCATCGCCATGGAGGAGCTGGCCAACATCGGGGCGGATACCTTCGTCCGGGTGGGCACCTGCGGGGGCATCAAGCTGGACGTGAAGAGCGGGGACCTGGTCATCGCCACCGGTGCGGTACGCATGGAGGGCACCAGCCGAGAGTATGCGCCGATTGAGTTTCCTGCGGTGGCGGACTTCGCGGTGCTCACCGCCCTGGTGGACGCCGCCCGGGCCTCTGGACGCAGCTGGCACGCCGGAGTGGTGCAGTGTAAGGACTCCTTTTACGGCCAGCACGCCCCGGAGCGCATGCCGGTTTCCTATGAGCTGCTGCACAAATGGGAGGCATGGAAGCGGCTGGGCGTGCTGGCCTCCGAGATGGAGTCCGCCGCTCTGTTCACCGTGGCGGCGGCCCGGGGGGTGCGGTGCGGATCCATCTTCCATGTGATTTGGAACCAGGAGCGCAACGCCGCGGGGCTGGATCAGATCCGGGATGAGGATACGGATTCCGCGATCCGGGCCGGGATCGAGGCGGTCAAGCTGCTCATCCAGCGGGACCGGGAGAACGACGGGTAGCGCGGAAGAGAACAGGATGCGCGCCCTGCGGCCCGGGGCCGGAGGACGCAGACGTGGAGAGGAGCAATTCGACAGATGCCAAGGGTGGCCGTTGTGACCGACAGCAACAGCGGGATCACTGTGGAGGAGGGCCGGCGGCTGGGCGTGGCTGTGGTACCTATGCCGGTCCTCATCGATGGGAAGATCTACTATGAAGGGGTGGATCTGACCCAGGAAGAGTTCTATCAAAGACAGCTGGCCGGAGCGGATCTGGCCACCTCCCAGCCGGCGCCGGGGGACGTCATCGCCGTTTGGAACCGGGTGCTGGAGGATCATGACGAGCTGGTCTATATCCCCATGTCCGCGGGCTTAAGTGCCTCGTGCACCACAGCCCAGATGCTTGCGGAGAATTTTGACGGCCGGGTGCAGGTGGCGGACAACCGCCGCATCTCGGTGACCCAGCACTGTTCCGTCCTGGATGCCCTGGCTATGGTCCGGGCAGGCATGGATGCCGCCCAGATTCGCCAGGCCCTGGAGGAGCAGGGGGATGACGCCTGCATCTATATCTCGGTGGACACCTTGAAGTATCTGCGCAAGGGCGGCCGGGTCACCGGGGTGGAGGCCATGGCGGGCACCATGCTGAACATCAAGCCAGTGCTGGAGATCCGGGGGGAGAAGCTCACCCCCGTGGGCAAGGTCCGTGGAATGCGGGCGGCCCGGAAGCTCATGCTCCAGAAGGTGCGGGAGGATATCCAGGGGCGGCTGAAGACCCTGTGGGACAGTGGCCATCTGGCGGTAAAAATGGCGTGCAGCCAGGTGCCCGACGCCCTTCGGGAGGAGTGGCGGGCGGAGATCCACGCCGCCTTCCCCGAGATGGAGCGTATTGAGGGGGAACCCCTCACCCTGTCCATCGCCTGCCACACCGGGCCGGGGGCCTTGGGTGTGGGCGCGGTGCGGGTGTGAGCGCCCAACGGAAAGGAACATGGCAGGAGCGCCGCGGCCGCGGCGCTCCTGCCATGTTGTTTGGACTGCCTTACTCCAGCACCGCGCCTCTCGCGGCGGAGGTGACCATTTTCGCGTACCGGGCCAGGTAGCCGGTCTTGACCTTGGGCTCGGGGCAGGTCCAGGAGGCCCGCCGGGCGCGCAGGGTGGCCTCGTCCACCTCCAGGGTGATGGTATTGGAGGGAATGTCGATGGAGATGAGGTCCCCGTCCTCCACCAGGGCGATGGGGCCGCCCTGGGCGGCCTCGGGGCAGACATGGCCGATGGCCGCTCCCCGGGTGGCGCCGGAGAAGCGCCCGTCGGTGATAAGTGCCACCGACTCTCCCAACCCCATGCCCACGATGGCGGAGGTGGGGTTGAGCATTTCCCGCATACCCGGGCCGCCCTTGGGGCCCTCATAGCGGATGACCACCACGTCCCCGGCGGCGATTTTGCCGGCGTAGATGGCGGCGATGGCGTCCTCCTCGGAGTCGAACACCCGGGCGGGGCCCTGGTGGGCCATCATCTCGGGGGCCACGGCGGAGCGCTTGACCACGCAACCCTCGGGAGCCAGGTTGCCCTTGAGCACGGCGATGCCTCCGTCAGGGGAGAAGGGGTGGTCGATGGGACGGATGGTCTCCGGATCCCGGTTGACCACGCCGGCCAGGTTTTCCGCCAGGGGCTTGCCGGTGACCGTCATGACGGAGGTATCCAGCAGGCCCTTTTTGTCCAGCTCCGCCATCACCGCGTACACTCCCCCGGCGGCCTCCAGATCTTCCATGTAGGTCTCCCCGGCGGGAGCCAGGTGGCACAGGTTTGGAGTGCGGGCGGAGATGGCGTTAGACTGATCCAGATCCAGTTCAATGCCGCACTCGTGGGCAATGGCGGGCAGGTGGAGCATGGTGTTGGTGGAGCAGCCCAGGGCCATGTCCACCGTCTCCGCGTTGCGGAAGGCCGCCTCGGTCATGATATCCCGGGGCCGGATATTCTTCTCCACCAGCGCCATGATCTGCATGCCCGCGTGTTTGGCCAGGCGCAGCCGGGCGGACCATACCGCGGGAATTGTGCCGTTGCCCCGCAGGCCCATGCCCATGGCTTCGGTGAGGCAATTCATGGAGTTGGCGGTGTACATACCCGAGCAGGAGCCGCAGGTGGGGCAGGCGCAGTCCTCATACTCCTCCATCCCCGCCTCATCCAGCTTGCCGGCGTAGTAGGCGCCCACTGCCTCAAACATATGGCTCAGGCAGGTGCGCCGGCCGTTTTCCAGCCGGCCGGCCAGCATGGGGCCGCCGGAGCAAAAGATGGTGGGAATGTTCACCCGGGCGGCGGCCATCAGCAGGCCGGGGACGTTTTTGTCGCAGTTGGGGATCATCACCAGCCCGTCAAACTGGTGGGCCATGGCCACAGCCTCGGTGGAATCGGCAATCAGATCCCGGGTGACCAGGGAATACTTCATGCCGATGTGGCCCATGGCGATGCCGTCGCACACGGCGATGGCGGGAAACTCAATGGGAGTGCCGCCGGCGGCCCGCACGCCCGCCTTGACGGCTTCGGCGATCTTGTCCAGGTTCATATGGCCGGGGACGATTTCATTGTAGGAGCACACCACGCCGATCAGGGGCCGCTCCAGTTCCTCCCTGGTGTAGCCCAGGGCGTAGAACAAAGAGCGGTTGGGGGCGGCAGGGATGCCTTTTTTCGCAACGTCAGAACGCATGGGAAGGACTCCTTTACGATTTTATGTGGTAAAGCGTTAGAGCCATTATAGCACAAAGGGGCAGGGAAATACAATTGGGAAGTTAAAGTGCGGGGGCAGGGCGCCAATACCGGGGGCAAAGGGACGGGCGCCCCTTGAACAAGGGGCGGATTCCGTGCTTTTCACGCCAAAGCGCCGCCCGAAGCGGTGGATTCTTTGGCAAGTGTGATAAAATTTGTCCGGGGCTAAGTTTCCGCATTGACAAAGGGGGCGGAAGAGGGTATCATAACTTCAACAGTGTAAAGCAACCAAATGCAACGACCAGGTCAGTAGCCCCCCCGGCGCAAGCCCAGAGAGAAGGCGGTTGGTGTGAGCCTTCGTGAGCGGGGCGGGCGAACCTCCCCTGTGAGCAGCCCGGCTGAACGAGAGATCCAGTAGGCGGGGCCGGGCTCCCGCCGTTACCGGGCAGAGGGCTCTCAATGCTGAGGGAAATTAGGTGGTACCGCGGAGCATGGCTTCGTCCTATTGTGGACGCAGGCCATGCCTTTTCTTATACCCCAACGGGGAGAAATTTTAAAGGAGGGAGAAGCCCCAATGCGAATGAAAGGATCCCAGATCGTGATGGAGTGCCTGCTGGAGCAGGGAGTGGACACGGTGTTCGGCTACCCCGGAGGCACCATTCTGAACATTTATGATGAGTTTGAGCTTCACGGCTACAAGGAGAAGATCCACCATTATCTGACCAGCCACGAGCAGGGGGCGTCCCACGCTGCCGACGGCTATGCCCGCTCCACCGGGAAGGTGGGGGTGTGCTTTGCCACTTCTGGGCCCGGGGCCACCAACCTGGTCACCGGCATTGCTACGGCCTACTACGACTCTTCCCCGGTGGTGCTGATCACCTGCAACGTGTCGGAAAACCTCATTGGCAAGGACTCCTTCCAGGAGGTGGACATCACGGGCATCACCATGCCCATTACCAAGTGCAATTATCTGGTGAAGGACGTCAACCAGCTGGCCGACGTGATTCGGGAGGCCTTTGCCATCGCCCGCTCCGGCCGGCCTGGGCCGGTGCTCATCGACATCGCCAAAAATGTCACTGCCGCGGAAGCGGACTATGCGTACATGCCCGTATCTGAGCACCCCAACCACGGCCGCCTGGCCAATATGCTGCGCCGGGCGGGCCGGGATCTGAAGACTCCGGAGCCCGACCAGAACGATATTGACAAGCTGCTGGAGCTGATTGAGCAGTCCAAACGTCCCCTGGTACTGGTGGGAGGCGGCGTGATCCGCTCCAAAGGGGCGGTGCCAGAGTTTCGCCGGTTTATGGAGACCCTGGACGCCCCGGTAGCCTCCACCATCATGGGGGGCGGCGCATGTCCGGGGGATCACCCCCTGTTTACCGGTATGGTGGGCATGCACGGCTCCCACGCCTCCAATATGGCCACCTATGAGTGCGATCTGCTCATCGCCATCGGCTGCCGCTTCTCCGACCGGGTGGCCACCTCTCCGTCCACTTTCGCCAGAAAGGCGAAGATCGTCCACATTGACATCGACCGGGCAGAGATCGACAAGAACGTGCGCACCTACCACCATATCATCGGAGATGCCCGGCGGGTACTGGAGCTGCTCAACGAAAATCTGCCTCAGCATGACTACTCGGAGTGGAAGGATCATGTGTTCTCCCGCAAAGAGGTGCCGTTGAAGAAGGACGGCAGCCTCCATCCCCATGAGATTCTGGAGACCATCCAGGAGCTTACTGGCGGGGACGCCATCATCGCCACCGACGTGGGCCAGCACCAGATGTGGTCCTGCCAGTACTACCACTTTTCCCACCCAGGCCAGCTACTCACCAGCGGAGGCTTCGGCACCATGGGCTTCGGCCTGGGAGCGGCCATGGGGGCCAAGGTGGGCAATCCGGACAAGGTGGTGGTCCACTGTACCGGGGACGGCTGCTTCCGTATGAACTGCCATGAGCTGTCCACCTTGGAGCACTATCACATCCCGGTGATCACCGTCATCTTTGACAACCGTACCCTAGGCATGGTCCGCCAGTGGCAGAACCTGATCTATCATAAGCGTTTTTCCCAGACGGATCTGGATCGGGGGCCGGATTTCGTCAAGCTGGCGGAGGCCTATGGCCTCCATGGCTTCCGAGCCAAAAACCAGGCGGAGTTCGCCGACGCCTTCCGCCAGGCCCTGGCCCTGGGCACCGGATGCGTCATCGATTGCGCCATTGACATGGACGCCATGGTCCATCCCATGGTGAACGGCGGCACCCCCGTCACCGATTTCCTGCTGGATTAAGGAGGGAAACTGCGTATGAATACCGCCAATCACAAGCGACATACCCTGTCCGTCCTGGTGGAAAACGCCGCCGGCGTGCTCAGCCAGGTATCCCGCCTGTTCTCCCGGAAGGGATATAACATCGAGTCCCTGGCTGTGGGCACTACCGACGATCCAGGGGTGTCCCGCATCACCATTGAAGTACTGTGCGACGACCAGCAGATTGAGCAGATCACCAACCAGCTACGCAAGCAGTACTCGGTCTACTCCGTGCGGTTGCTGCCGCCGGACTCGTCCATTCGCCGGGAGCTGGTTCTCATCAAGGTGAAGGCGGAGAGCCGGGAGGTGCGCAACGAGGTGATCCAGATCGCCAACATCTTCCGGGCCTCCATCATCGACGTGTCCACCACCACCCTGACCCTGGCCATCATTGGGGAGGAGTCCAAGGATGACGCGCTGGAGCGGCTGCTGGACGAGTTTGGCATTCTGGAGCTGGTGCGCACCGGCATGGTGGCTCTGGAGCGTGGCCGGGCCACCATCAGTGACAACGCGGACAACAAGGAGACGGATGAGTTTGAGCTGGGCAAGAATGTCTTGTAAGAAGCAAACGAGACTCTGGATATAGATTCTTATTTTGATAAGGAGTGTATGATTATGGCAAAGATGTACTACGAGAAGGACTGTGACCTGAGCTACCTGGACGGCAAGAAGATCGCCATCATCGGCTACGGCTCCCAGGGCCATGCCCACGCCCTGAACCTGAAGGATTCTGGCTGCGACGTGTGCGTGGGCCTGCGGGAGGGTTCCAAGAGCTGGGCCAGGGCGGAGGCCGCCGGCCTGACGGTCAGGAGCATCCCCCAGGCCGCCCAGTGGGCGGATATCGTTATGCTTCTCATCAACGACGAGGTGCAGGCAGAGGTCTATCAAAAGGACATCGCCCCCTATATGACCGAGGGCAAGGCCCTGGCCTTTGCCCACGGCTTCAACATCCGCTACCAGCAGATCGTCCCCCCCGCCGGGGTGGATGTGTTCATGGCCGCCCCCAAGGGGCCGGGCCACACGGTACGCTCCACCTATGCGGCGGGCAAGGGCGTGCCCTGCCTGGTGGCCGTAGAGCAGGACGCCACTGGCCGTGCCTATCAGATTGCCCTGGCCTATATCGCCGGCATCGGCGGCGCCCGGGCGGGCGTGATGGAGACCACCTTCCACGACGAGACCGAGACTGACCTGTTCGGCGAGCAGACCGTGCTGTGCGGCGGTGTGGTGGACCTGATGCGCTGCGGCTTCGAGGTGCTGGTGGAGGCGGGCTATGAGCCGGAGAACGCCTACTTTGAGTGCATCCACGAGATGAAGCTCATCATTGACCTGATCAACAAGGGCGGCGTGGCGGCTATGAACTACTCCATTTCTGATACCGCTGAGTTCGGCGAGTATGTCTCCGGTCCCCGGGTGATCCCACACGAGGAGACCAAGGAGCGCATGCGCGCCGTGCTGTCCGACATCCAGGACGGCACCTTTGCCGGCAGATGGATTGCGGAGAATAAGAACGGCCGCACCTTCTTCAACTCCAAGCGCCAGCAGCTGAAGAAGCACCAAATGGAGATCGTGGGCGAGGAGCTCCGGAAGAACATGATTTGGGGCGGAGACACGGATCTGGATACGGCGTCCAACTGAGAAAAAATGATAGAAGCGGCCCGTCCCGAACCCGGGGCGGGCCGCTTGCGCGTTTCGGTTTACTCGCAGCCGCACTTGGTGCCGTGGTCGCCCAGCTGGAACGAGGCGCACTCGGTCTCCCGGCAGGTGCCCACATTGCCCTGGGTGCAGCCCACCTGGATCTCATTCAGGGTGCAGTGCTGATCCTTGTGGTAGGAGCAGCTGTTCACCGTACAGCGAATACTGGGGTTGGTTTGGTTGAGCATAACGCTTCCCTCCTTGTAATCCGAATACGAAAGCAGTATGCCCACAGGGAAAAGGAATTATTCCTCCCCTTCGCCGGCCGGCTGCGCCTCCGGCTTTTCCAGAACCTTGGGGATAAACTGGGGGGCGATGGCGCTCTTTCCCCGGTTTTTCACATAGAAGAATCCAATGGTGGAAAAGATCGCCGCGCCGATGAAATTGACGAACAGGTCCTCCATGGTGTCTGCGATACCCACGTCCAAATAGCCGCCCAGGCCCAGGGCCCGCCTGGTGCCGTCCTCCAGTACCAGGATCACATCCTCAATACCCCGGATAACCACCGCCTGGGTGCCCTGGTTGGGATCCAGGTTGACGGTGGAAATGGTGTTTAGAATGGTATCCTTCTGCATGTCCAGCAGGAAGAAATGGTCCATGGTGTACTCGAAAAATTCCCATATCACACCAACGGTCATGGAAAAGCAGAAGGCCACCACCGCCATGAAGAAGGGGGAGAGGTTCAGGGATATCCGCTCGTTCCGATTGAGTAGGTCCACCAGGGCAAAGCCGATGGCGGCGCACAAAAACCCGTTCATAGTGTGCAGCATCGTGTCCCAGTAGGGGAAGTGGATGTAGAAGGACTGAATCTCCCCTAAAATTTCGGCGGCGTAGATGAACAGCATGATGATGATCTCCAGGGTGTCCGGCAAGTCGATGTGCAGCCGGCGCTCCAGCGCGGCGGGGAGTACCAGCAGCACCAGAGTGAGCACGCACAGGAGCACGTTTTCATAGTTGCGGTTAAAAAATTGGAGGATCAGCATCAGGATGACGGACAGGCGAAGGGTGAAGTAGACGGTATAGACCAGCTTCTTGTTGGCGACATACCGGTCTTTGAAAAAACGGGCTTTTGCTCTTTTGTGTCTCATCGCAACCTCCGTGATATGGTCAGTTTGCCTGCCTCCCCGCATAAGAATACGGCAGGAGGTGAAGGAATGGATCTGCGGAAAAAACAAATTACACTGGGGGAACTGTGGGACAATCCCCGCAGCCGGGCCGTGTTCCAAAAGCGGGTGCCCATGCTGGGCAAGCACCCGGTGAAAGGGGCGGCCCGAAGCGTGACGCTGGAGCAGCTGGCGGACTTTTTATCCGCCTGGGTGCCGGAGGCCATGATTGGCGGAGTGATCCGGGACCTGGAGCGGCTGTGACAGCTTGCAGCGTTCCAATACGATGAAAAACAGGGCCGGCTGTCAACTGATGGACAGCCGGCCCTGCCACAGTTTGAAACGTTCAAAATGGGTCAAGGGGCGGGGAGGACAAGGCTCCCCGAGAAATCAAGTCACTTTTTGCGCCTTGATCAGGTTGGTGGAACCGCTGTGGCCGATGGGCACGCCGGCGGTGATGACCACGGTGTCGCCCTTTTCCACCAGCCCCTCTTTCCGGGCGGCGTCCACGGACAAGGAGAACAGCCGGTCGGTGGAGTCCACGTTGCCCACCAGGTAGGGGGCCACTCCCCAGGAGATGGCAAGCTGGCGGCGCACCCGCTCCTCGGTGGTGAGGGCGGCCACCATGCACCCCGGGCGGAACCGGGAGATCATCCGGGCGGTGTAGCCCGACCGGGTGGCCGCCAGGATGGCGGTGGCGGACAAGTCCATGGCAGTCAGACAGCTGGTGTGGCTGATGGCGTCGGTGATGGTGTTGGTGTGGTTGTAGGTGGCGTTGCGGAATCGCTTCCAGTAGTCGATGTCATTCTCCGCGGCCACGGCAATGTCCACCATGGTCTGCAGTGCCTCCACCGGGTATTTGCCCGAGGCGGTCTCCCCGGAGAGCATCACACAGCTGGTGCCGTCAAACACCGCGTTGGCCACGTCGGACACCTCAGCCCGGGTGGGGCGGGGGTTGCGGATCATGGAGTCCAGCATCTGGGTGGCAGTGATAACGTGCTTGCCCTTGCGGATGGCGGACTTGATCATCCGCTTCTGGACGATGGGCACCTCATGGGCGGGGATCTCCACGCCCATATCGCCCCGGGCCACCATGATGCCGTCGGATACGTCCACAATGGCGTCCAGGTTGTCCACGCCCTCCCGGTTTTCGATCTTGGCGATGATGCCGATGTCCCGGCCGCCCAGGGCATCCAGCACCGCGCGGATCTCCTCCACGTCGGAGGCCTGGCGGACGAAAGAGGCGGCGATGAAGTCAAAGTCGTTCTCCACCCCGAAACGCAGATCCGCTTTGTCCTTTTCGGTGAGGGCGGGCAGGTGGATATGGACCCCGGGGATGTTGATGCTCTTGTTGCTGGAGAGTTCTCCGCCGGTGACTACCTTGCAATGGATGTCCTGCCCGCTGATGTCCTGTACCTCCAGATCCACCAGGCCATCGTCCACCAGAATGTGGCACCCAGGGGTCAGTTCCTGATGCAGGTTGTCATAGGTGACGGACACGATGTTGGCGTCTCCATCCACCTGGCGGGTGGTAAGTGTGAAGGCGTCCCCTTCGGCCAGGGCGATTTGACCGCAGCGAAAGGTACGGATGCGGATCTCGGGACCCTTGGTATCCAGGATGGTGGCCACAGGTCGGCCCAAGCTGTCCCGGACGTGCTTGAAGCGGGTGAGCAGGGCCAGATGGGTCTCATGGGTGCCGTGGGAAAAATTGAACCGGGCGGCGTCCATGCCGGAAAGAATCAGCTTTTCAATGATCTCTTCGCTGTTGGATGCGGGTCCCAGGGTACAGACGATCTTTGTTTTTCTCATGGAAAGAGCCTCCATTCCAAATTTGCGGGTAAAACTGTTCTGTGCAAGCCTATGATACATGATTTCCCCGGCTTTGACAATATATCTACAAAGTCTTTTCTGCAAAATATTCCACAAGTTTGCCCCGGATGGGGTGGAGAGGGAAAACCGGCGCGGGAACAAAGCCCGCGCCGGAAAACAGGAGTTTATTTTTGACAATCCCCATCCTGGGAGGGGGCCGGAGCCGCGATCTTGGACACCAGGGCCCATTCCACCCGGCGGTCTGTCAGCTCCAGCACCTTGATGTGCAGGCCGCAGGTATCTACCTCCACCTGGCTTCCATCCTGGGGGATGGCAGACAGCTGGGCGAAGACCAGCCCGCCCAGGGTATCGGACTCCACGTCTTCGGGGAATTCCATATCCAGGGCTTCCGACACCTGCTCCAGCTGGCAGGAACCGGACACGCGCCAGAGGTTTTCCTCCACCTGTTCGATGTCCTTTTCTTCCTGGGGGTCAAATTCATCGTAGATGTTGCCCACGATCTCCTCCAGCAGATCCTCCATGGTCACCAGACCAGAGGTACCGCCGTATTCGTCCACCACGATGGCCAGATGTACTTTTTTACTCTGCATATCCCGAAAGAGCACATCGGTGCGCACCGATTCCGGGACAAAGTACGCCGAGCGGAGCAGTTCCCGCAGAGGCTTGGGCCTGGGCAGCTGGGCGTTGAGCAGGTAGTCCCGGGTATTGAGGATGCCCACAATGTCGTCCGCATCCTCGTCGTAGACGGGGAAACGGGACATGCCGGAGTCCCGGATGGTGTGGATGATCTCCTCGGGAGTATCCCCCACCCAGATCATGACCATGTCGGTGCGGTGGACCATCACATCCTCAGCGGTGGTGTTGTTAAACTCAAAGATGTTGTCAATCAGTTCCTTTTCATTGGACTGGATGGCGCCCCGTTCCTCACCCAGGTCCACCATCATGCGGATCTCGTCCTCGCTCACATCTTCCTCGTCGGCCTTGGGATCAATGTGGAGCAGGCGCAGCACTCCATTGGTGGACTTGCTCAGCAGCCAGATCACAGGCCGAAACACCGTGGCCACGGCGGTGACCGCGCCGACGGTGGCCCGGGCCACTCCCTCGGTCTTTTTCATGGCCACCCGCTTGGGCACCAGTTCGCCCAGCACCAGGGTGAAGTAGGACAGGATGATGGTGACCAGGATGACCATCAGGGTGTTGAGCACGCCGGTGGGAAGGGCGGTAAAGCCGATGTCCTCCACCAGCCAGCTGACCAGAGGGCTGGCAAAGCTGTCGGCGGCGAAGGCCGCGTTCAGAAAGCCGGCCAGGGTGATGGCGATCTGGATGGCGGATAGGAAGTTGTCAGGCGCCTGCATGAGAGCCAGGAGTTTTTTTGCCTTCTTGTCCCCCTCTTCCGCCTGCTTTTTCAGCTTGGTTTCGGACAGGGAGATGACGGCGATTTCCGCCGCGGCAAAAAATGCGTTGATTGCGGTGAGAATGACCAGTATCAGAATTGATAACAACGGGTCGTCGGACAAAGGGATAACCTCCTAAAAAGTTGGCCTATTTGGATTTGCTGCCGCAGCAGCGTAGACCTAAACATAGTACAGTATAGCAGATTTTTTTGAAAATGCAATCCCTTTTGAAACTGGAGGCCCAGGCGGCGGGGAACTGGAAAACACCGACGGCATGGGGATCCATGCCGTCGGATGCAGTCAATTGAATTTGTAAATCTTCTGTACCAGACGATACAGCTTGACGGATAGCTTCCGGCCCTGGTAGCCGGGGATGTTGGTGCCCAGGTTGGTTACCCGATACCGGCAGCGCCGGTAGAGGGCGGGATCCTTCTGCCGCAGCAGCTCCCACAACTCGGTGCGCATGCCCAGAGACTCCGGGGTGTTGGCGATGACCGCGAAGATGGAGGAAATGGTCATCATCATGGACAGGTAGCTGAGCATATACCGGCCCAGCTTGGGCTGGGTGGCCTTGATGGTCAGCACGTCGTGGGCCTCGATCATGAGTTTGGTCACCCGGACCTGCTGGTCAATGCGCCCGGCCATCACCGACTCGTTCACCGACTGGTCGGCCCGGCCAATGAAGTAACGGTACAAATCCACGTTGATGTAATACATGGTCTTCACATAGGGCAGGGGTTGGTAGACGAAGATGTTGTCCACATAGAAGGTGTGGCGGGGCAGCTCCAGCCCACACTCCCGCAGCAGCTGGGTGCGGTAGATCACCGAGTGCATCAGCAGATATTGGGAGGTGCGGAAGTTGTGAATTTCATTCCAGGACAGGATGCGCTCCGGGGGGAACACATTTTTGTACCGGACGATCTTCTGGGTGCTGTCCTCCACATGCTCGTAGACGTAGTTGGTGATTACCATATCCACCGGGGCCGGCATTTTGGAGAACCGGCGCAGATGCTCCATCACCTGATCTAGCGCGTCGACGTCCAGCCAGTCATCCGAGTCCACCACCTTGTAGTACAGGCCCCGGGCGTTGCGGATGCCCTGGTTGACCCCCTCCCCGTGGCCGCCGTTCTCCTGGTGGATCACCCGGATGATGTCCGGGTAACGCTGGGCCCAGGCATCGCACTTGGCGGGGGTGTCGTCCCTGGTGGAGCCGTCGTCCACCAGGATAATCTCCGCCTCCTCCCCAGCGGCCAGCAGGGTCTCTACGCAGTGGTCCATGTAGGCCGCGGAGTTGTAGCAGGGGACGGCAAAGGTAATCAGCTTTTCCATAGGGGCAACCTCATTTCAGCAGTTCGCCGGCCAGGGCCAGGGCCCGGGCCACGATGGCGTCCATATTGTAATATTTATATTCCGCCAGCCGGCCCAGCAGATACAGGTTTGGGAATCGGGCGGCCAGCTGGGCATATCTGCCGTACAAAGCGTTGTTCTCCTCATTGAGGATGGCGTAGTAGGGGGTTTCATCCGCAGCGCCGGTGTAGGCCCGAGAGTACTCCTTCACGATGGTGGTGACATTGGGCAGCACCTGCCCCGTCATGTGCTTGAACTCGGTGATGCGGGTATAGGGTTCGTCCACGGTGTAGTTCACTGTGCCGTGGGACTGCCAGACGTCTACCGGGTAGGTCTCAAATTTGAAATCCAGGGTGCGATAGGGCAGGCGGCCAAACCGGCAGGCGAACAGTTCGTCCGCCGGCCCGGTGTATACCACCGGGCCGTCAAAGACCTCGCCCTGCAACCTCACGCGCGCACCGGACAGATCCAGCAGTTCGGAGGCGTCGGTGTTCAGCCGCACCGAGATGTTGGGGTGGTTCAGCATGTTCTCAAAAAGCCTGGTATACCCCTCCAGGGGCATCCCTTGATATGT
Source organism: uncultured Oscillospiraceae bacterium (assembly GCA_944387095.1). Taxonomy (GTDB): domain Bacteria; phylum Bacillota; class Clostridia; order Oscillospirales; family Oscillospiraceae; genus Enterenecus. The sequence goes on along the minus strand of CALXDP010000003.1, from coordinate 99,525 downwards.
ATCCTGGAAATACCGGCAGTCCCGGCTGAGGAACACAGGCACCCGGGCGGTGGTGTTGGGGTCAATCTGCTCCGGGGTGGTGCCCCACTGCTTCCTGGTGTAGTGGACGAACACGTGCTCGTACACATAGCCGGACAGGGCGGCGATATCCGGATCGGGGTTTTGCCGCAGTTCCAGAATGGTCACCTTTTTCTCCGCCCCGTAGGCCTCCAGCAGCGCCCTGCCCAGCCGGGCACCTTCCTGAGGGCCGAAGGCGGTCTCCAGGGAGTCCAGGTTGAAGGGGACGGGGTACTCCATCCGGCCCCCTCTGCCGTCGGGGAGGTTGGCCACTACCTTGTGGGCGTAATCCAGCCAGGAGGTGAACCGGGAGAGGTAGTCATACACCTGTTTGTCATTGGTGTGGAAAATGTGGGGCCCGTACTGGTGGATGAGCACGCCGGCCTGATCTGGCCGGTCATAGGCGTTGCCGCCGATGTGGCCCCGCCGCTCCAAAATAAGTACCCGCCGCCCCGCTTCGGCCAGCTGGCGGGCGGTGACGGCGCCGGCAAAGCCCGCGCCAATGATCACTGCATCGCAATGTGCCAAGTTCTCACGTCCTTTTTCCCATGTCGGATGGAGCCCGCTTCCTCCGCGGGTGGGGCGGCCAGCCCAACATGCCGCGGCGGGAGGACGGGAAAGCGTTTCAGGTATTCTGACGCTCAGCAAAAGCACTCCTTGTAGTGGTCGATGGCCTCCTGAATGATGTGGATGGCGGCGGCCCGGTCATTCACGTCGCCGGCCATGGCCTGCTTGCCCTCCAGCGACTTGTAGACAGTAAAGAAGTGGGCCATCTCGTCAAAGGTGTGGCTGGGCAGCTCCATCAGATCCTGATAGCCGTTGTAGGTGGGGTCGCTGAAGGGAATCGCGATAATTTTCTCGTCCCGCTTGCCCCCATCCAGCATGGAGATATAGCCCACGGGGTAGCAGCGCACCAGGGTCAGGGGATCCAGCTCCTCTGAGCAAAGCACCAGCACGTCCAGTGGGTCGCCGTCGTCGCCGTAAGTGCGGGGGATAAAGCCATAGTTGGCAGGGTAGTGGGTGGAGGTGTAGAGCACGCGGTCCAGAATAATCAGCCCGGTCTCTTTATCCAGCTCGTACTTTTTCTTACTCCCTTTGGAGATTTCCACTACGGCGATAAAGTCCTGGGGGGTGATGCGCTTTGGATCGATGTCGTGCCAGATGTTGTTCATGGAAGCTCCTCCTGGAAAACGTGTAGATGATAATCAGTATACCGTATTTTGGAGCAAAATACAACGGCTCTTTTCGCAAAGGAGGAGCGCGGAGGGAAGAGCTGGCGGACGGGCTGGAAGGGCAAGAGTGCCCCAGAGAGGAAACTTAGAAAAATCTTAAGGAAAAATCAAGGGAAATCCAATACATGCCGGAGTGAGTTCTGATAGAATAAACGAGATGTAGGGGCGGGAAAGCTGGCCGGCATTCCGCGGAAACCGCCCTGGGAGCGGTGGCCGGCGGGGCTGCCCGCACGGTACACACCAGAAAAGAGAAGGGAGAGAAGACCATGAGTGAAATTCTGTCCGGGCTTGGCCAGGCCAGGGCCATGCTGCTGTATGTCCTGGAGTACGGACGGGGCGTGATTCCGCCGGTGCTGCTAGCGGGTGTGATCTATCTGGCGGTTTCCACGCTGCGAAACTGGAAACGGGGGCTCCGGGTTCCACCGGTGCGAAAAGGGGTTATGCTGCTCTTTGTGTGCTACTGCGCGGGGATGGCGGCATTGACTCTCACCCCACCCAACCTGTGGTTTGTTCTGGAAGACGGGCTGCGCTGGGGCCTCTGGCCCGAGCCGGAGTGGTGGGCCAGGCTGCTGGGGCAGGGCGGGTTTGACTTTGAGCCGGCGCTGGCCAGCCTGTTGCTGGGAAGGGAGTCCTTCCGGGGTTGGAGCGATGTGATAGACGTTTGGAATATCCTCCTGTTCGTGCCTATGGGTTTTCTGCCGCCTCTGCTGTGGCGGAAGCTTGCCTCTTGGCGGGGGTTTGCCCTGGGCGTGGGGATCAGCCTGGGGATCGAGCTGCTTCAGCCTATCATCGGCCGCAGCTGCGACATCGATGACTTGTTGGCAAACGCCGCCGGCGCGGCCATCGGCTTGGGCCTGTGCCTGCTGCTGGGGTGGCTGATCCCCGGATTTGTGGCCAAGGCGCGGGAGAAAGCCCGGCCGGCTCAACACGCTCCGGCGGAGGGGGGCACGACCGGGGCCTGAAAGAAAAGCGCAATCCCCCAAAGAGCCGCCATGGCGGGCCCCTTTGGGGGATTGTATCATGTCGAAAGATGTGATAAAATACCCCGTGAACCAGAAAAAAGGGGGAGAACGGGATGGAACCTGTGACCCAGAGATTCCGCGGCGCCCTGGCCGGCTTCAACCGCCGGGACGTGACGCGGTATATTGAGCAGTCCGCCGCCGCCCACAGCCGCCAGGTGGCCGGTCTGGAGGAGCGGCTGGGCCAGGCCCAGCAGGAGCGGGACGATGCCCTGCGGGAGCTGGAGGACATGCGCAGCGAACAGGGGGATCTGGCCGCCGAGGAGGCCCGGGTGCGCTCCAGCCTGGAGGAGTCCACCCGGACGTTGGCCAAGCTCCGGGGGGAACTGACCCAGACGGAGACCAAGCTGAATGTGGCCAGGGCGGAGCTGGAGCGGCTCCAGGACAAGGTGGCCCAACTGGCCCCCATGGCCGAGCGGTACGAGCAGCTCAAGGACCGGGTGGCCACCGTGGAACTGGACGCCCACCGGAAGGCCCAGGCCACTCTGGACGAAGCCCAGAGCCAGGCCGACGCCCTCCGGGACGAGGCCCGGCAGTGGCTGGGGCAGGTTTTGCAGGACTATGACGGCCTGCGAAGCGCGCTGGATGATCTGTTCCAAAAGGTCAGCTCAGTGTCCCATTGGGAGGAAAATGTCCGCCGGACCGGGGAGCAGGCCGATGTCCTTCGGGGAAAGGCGAAAGAGCCGTGAGCGCCCCGCGCCGCTTGGATACCCGGCAGCTGTCCCAGCTGGTGGGCACATTAAAGATGGGGGAGCGGGTGCTGCTGTCCGGCACCATCTACACGGCTCGGGACGCCGCCCACAAGCGCATCATCCAGCTGCTGGACGATGGGGAGCCACTGCCCTTCGAGCTGAATGGGGCGGTGATCTACTATGCCGGACCCACCCCGGGCCAGCAGGGGATGGCGGTGGGGGCCTGTGGCCCTACCACCGCCGGGCGGATGGACGCCTTTGCCCCAAGACTTTTGGACCTGGGCCTGACGGCCATGATCGGCAAGGGGGAGCGGAGCCAGCCGGTGGTGGACGCTATTGTGCGCAACGGCGCCTGCTATTTCGCCGCTGTGGGGGGTGCCGGCGCCCTCATCGCCAAGTGCATCCAGACCGCCCAGGTCATCGCCTTTGACGATCTGGGCTGTGAGTCGGTCAAGCGAATGCAGGTGGTGGATTTCCCCCTCACCGTGGCCATTGACAGCCGCGGCAACGATCTGTTTCGGGAGGGCCGGGCGGCCTACCGCCGGGCCTGAGACATTTGAAAAGCAAACTCCCCGCTTCCCTTGGGAAGCGGGGAGTTTTGTCGCGGTCGGATTTATTCCTCGGGAGAAATCGCACCCACGGGGCAGGTGCCCTCGCAAGCGCCGCAGTCAATGCAGGCGCCGGCATCGATCACCATGTGATCCTCACCCATGGAAATCGCGCCCACGGGGCAGGAGCTTTCGCAAGCGCCGCAGGACACGCAGGAATCGCTGATCACGCGAGCCATGTACATACACCTCCAATGTGGTTATGATTGAACCACCCCCATTGTACCAGAAATTTTTAAAAATGCAAGACAGAATTTCCGGCTTCCCGGGTATAAAATTTTTAAAAAATTCCCATCATTTCCATGTAGAGACGGACAGGAGGGACGGCATGGAACGCATTGGGTTCTGGAATAGAATCAAAGAGCTGTGGATGGCGGAGCGGGCGCGGCGGCAGACCGCGCGCGATGGGTCTGGCCCGGGCGGAGATTATTCCGCCCCATACCGGGAGGGGGAGCGGCCCGGTCGGCGGGAGAGCGGGGAGACTCGGCTCACCGACCGCTACTCCCGGGATCTGACCCGGCTGGCCGCCCAGGGCGGGCTGGACCCCCTCATCGGCCGGGAGCAGGAGGTGGGCAGAGTGGTGCAGATCCTGGCCCGCCGCACCAAGAACAACCCCGCGCTCATCGGTGAGCCGGGGGTGGGCAAGACGGCAGTGGCGGAAGGGCTGGCTCTGCGCCTGGCCTCCGGCGCGGTGCCTGAACCCCTGCGGGGCAAGCGGTTGCTGGCCCTGGATCTGGTGGCCATGGTGGCCGGGACCAAGTACCGGGGGGAGTTTGAGGACCGGGTCAACCTGATTTTGGCGGAGGTACGCCGGGCGGGCAACGTGATCCTGTTTCTGGACGAACTGCACAATATCGTGGGGGCGGGTTCCGCCGAGGGGGCCATCGACGCGGCCAACATTTTGAAGCCCGCCCTGAGCCGGGGGGAGATCCAGGTGGTGGGCGCCACCACTCTGGAGGAGTACCGGAGGTATATTGAAAAGGATGCGGCGCTGGAGCGCCGTTTTCAGCCTGTGCGTTTGGCCGAACCTGCCCCCGGCCAGGCCCTGGAAATCCTGAAGGGACTGCGGGGGCGCTACGAGCAGTACCACGGCCTGACCATCTCCGATGAGGCGCTGGAGGCGGCGGTGGAGCTGTCCCGCCGGTACCTGCCTGAGCGGTTCTTGCCAGACAAGGCCATCGATCTCATTGACGAGGCCGCCGCCAAGCTGCGCATGGAGGAAGAGGTGCCTGCCGGACTGCGGGCGCTGGCCGACCGGGTGGAGCGCACCGCCCGGGAAAAGGCCCAGGCCGCGGCGGCTCAGGACTATGAGCGGGCGGCCATGCTCCGGGACGCGGAGGAGGATTTCCGCCGGGAGCTGGACCGGAAGCAGAGCCGCCGCCGGGGAGAGCACGGCCGGCGGCTGGAGCAGGGGCATGTGGCGGCGGTGCTGGCCCAGTGGACTGGCATCCCCGTGGAGTCCATTACCAAAGGGGAGGCCAAGCGGCTGCTGGAGCTGGAGGCGGAGCTGAGAGCCCGGGTAGTGGGCCAGGACGAGGCGGTGGGCGCGGTGGCCGCCGCAATCCGCCGGGGCCGGGTGGGGCTGAAGGAGCCAGGCCGCCCCATCGGAGCCTTTCTCTTTCTGGGCCCCACCGGAGTGGGCAAGACCGAGCTGTGCCGGGCGCTGGCCGCCGCCCTGTTCGGCAGCGAAGAGGCCCTCATCCGCTTTGATATGTCCGAGTATATGGAAAAGCATACGGTGTCCCGTCTCATCGGCGCGCCCCCGGGCTATGTGGGTCACGAGGATGGGGGGCAGCTCACAGAGCGGGTGCGCCGCAGGCCCTGGTCGGTGGTGCTCTTCGACGAGATTGAAAAGGCCCACAGCGAGCTGCAGAACATTTTGCTCCAGGTGATGGATGACGGAGTGCTCACCGACAGCCAGGGCAGAAAGGCGGACTTCCGCAATACCATCATTGTGATGACATCCAATGTGGGGGCCAGGAAGATGGTCAGCCACGCGCCTCCCATGGGCTTTGCCGGGGGCAGCCGGGAGGACAGGCGGCGGGAGGAGGTCATGGCAGAGCTGCGGGGGCGCTTCCGTCCGGAGTTTCTCAACCGCCTGGACGAAGTGGTGCTCTTCCATCGCCTGGAGGGGAACGACCTGGAGCGTATTGCCGGACGGCTGCTCACCGGAGTAAGGGGACGGCTGGCCGCTCTGGGAGTGGGCTTGAAGGCGGAGGAAAAGGCGGTGACCCTGTTGGCCCAGCCCCAGGGGGAACTGGAGCGGGAGCAGGGAGCCCGGCCCATCCGCCGGGCGGTGCGCCGCCAGGTGGAGGAGCCGGCGGCCCAAATGCTGCTGAGCCAAAAGCTGAGCACCGGAGACACATTATGTCTGGCGGTGGAGGAGGAGCGGCTGGTGCTCCGACCGGAGAAAAAACAGGTGTAAATTGGGGCCGCCGGAGCGGAAAAGCAGGTTCCGGCGGCCTCGCTATATGCATGAATATTCATAATATCGGCGAATATAACGGATAAACTGTGGAAATTAGCCAGAAATGCAGGGAATAGAGTGAGTGTTTATGTAAAAATGGGGGTTGCAATCGTGAGCGGGAGGGAGTATACTGGCAGCATATGAAAAACCTGTTGGAGGAATGGAATCATGGCTGAAATCAAAAAGGTGGTGCTGGCCTATTCCGGTGGGCTGGACACTTCCATCATCATCCCCTGGCTAAAGGAGAATTACAACGCCCCGGAGATCATCGCGGTGTCCGCTGACGTGGGGCAGGGGGATGAACTGGACGGCCTGGAGGAGAAGGCCATCCAGACCGGCGCGTCCAAGCTGTACATCGAGGACCTGGTGGACGAGATGGTGGACGAGGTGATCATTCCCTCCATGATGATGGGGGCCAAGTATGAGGACTACCTGCTGGGCACCGCCTTCGCCCGGCCTATCATCGCCCGGCGGCTGGTGGACATCGCCAAGGCGGAGGGGGCGGACGCCATCTGCCACGGCTGTACCGGCAAGGGCAATGACCAGGTCCGGTTCGAGCTGGCCATCAAACGGTTTGCCCCGGAGATGAAGATCATCGCCCCCTGGCGGGAGTGGGACATCAAGGGCCGGGACGAGGAGATCGACTATGCCGAGGCCCACAACGTGCCCCTGAAGATCTCTCGGGAGACCAACTACTCCAAGGACAAGAACCTTTGGCACCTCTCCCATGAGGGGCTGGACCTGGAGGACCCCGCCAACGAGCCCCAGTACGACAAACCCGGCTTTCTGGAGATGAGCGTGTCCCCCGCCTTGGCTCCCGACGCGCCTACATATGTCACCCTGGACTTTGAGAAGGGCTGGCCGGTGGCCGTTGACGGGGAGAAGAGGAAGGCCAGCGACATCATCCGCAAGCTCAACCAGCTGGGCGGGGCCAACGGCATCGGCCTTTTGGACATTGTGGAAAACCGGCTGGTGGGCATGAAGGACCGGGGGGTGTACGAGACCCCCGGCGGCACCATCCTCTACCGGGCCCACGAGGTGCTGGAGAGCATCACCATCGACAAGGACACCAAGCACATGAAGCAGAAGCTGGCGGTGGACTTCGCCGACCTGGTGTACAACGGCAAGTGGTTCACCCCTTTGCGGGAGGCCCTCCAGGCCTTTGCCGTCAAGACACAGGACCACGTCACCGGCACGGTGAAGCTCAAGCTGTACAAAGGCAACATCATCACCGCGGCCGTCACCTCCCCCGAGACCCTGTACTCGGAGAACCTGGTCACCTTTGAGGAGAGCGACTACAACCAGAACGACGCCACGGGCTTTATCAACCTGTGGGGCCTGCCCGACACGGTCCAAGCCCTCCGGGAGCAGGGAAAGCTGAAGTAAGAGGGCGCCGTTCCGCCCCGGCGAAGCCGGGGGACGGCGCGGGCGCGGATTGACACATGCAGTCTACGGCACCTGGCCAGGTACTGACTGACAGTGCTGCCAAACTGAAACGATTGCCCATCCAGGCCGCTGAAGGTCGGAAAGAGGAGCCGGGACAGTGTGGCTTACCTCAGCGCCGGATGACGCGCCTTTGGCGTCTGAAGTTCATGGAGATGTTGCCCCTAAGCCGGTTTTTGGTTCCTTTTACCCGGTGACAAAAGGAACTTGCCATGGGCGAAATCAATTTTAGAAGCAGGGGCATTGGGGATGCCCCGGCAATCCATATATTCCAGCGAAAGGCTGTGTTTGCTATGAAACTCTGGGCGGGCCGGTTCCAGAAGGAGACCGACACCCTGGTCAACGACTTCAACTCCTCCATTGGCTTTGATGCCCGGCTGTATGAGCAGGACATCCGAGGCTCCATCGCCCACGCCGCCATGCTGGGCAGGCAGGGTATCATCGAGGAGCACGAGGCGGAGAAAATCATGGAGGGCCTGAAGGCCATTCTGGCGGATATTGAGGCAGACCAGGTAGAGTTCTCTCTGGATAATGAGGACATCCACATGAATATCGAGGAGCTGCTCACGCAGCGCATTGGGGATACGGGCAAGCGCCTGCACACCGCCCGCAGCCGCAACGATCAGGTGGCCACCGACTTTCGGCTGTATGTGAAGGAGGAGATCCCCCACATCATCGGCCTGATTCTGGATCTGCAGAAGGTGCTGGTGAAAAAGGCCAGGGCTCACCTGCACACGGTGATGCCTGGCTACACCCACCTTCAGCGGGCCCAGCCCACCACTTTCGGCCACTGCATGATGGCCTATGCCAACATGCTGCGCCGGGACGTGACCCGGCTGGAGGACTGCCTGGAGCGGATGGACGAGTGCCCCCTGGGGGCCGGGGCCCTGGCCACCTCCACCTACCCGGTGGACCGGTTCCAGACCGCCGCGGCCCTGGGGTTCCGTAAGCCCACGGACAACTCCATGGACTCGGTGTCTGACCGGGACTATGCCATTGAGCTGCTCTCCGCCCTGTCCATCTTGATGATGCACCTGTCCAGGTTCTCCGAGGAGATTATTCTGTGGTGCTCCTGGGAGTTCCGGTTCGTGGAGCTGGATGACGCCTACTCCACCGGCTCGTCCATCATGCCCCAGAAGAAGAATCCTGACGTGGCCGAGCTGGTCCGGGGCAAGACCGGGCGGGTATACGGCTCCCTGGTCACCCTGCTCACGGTGATGAAGGCCCTGCCCCTGGCCTACAACAAGGACATGCAGGAGGACAAGGAGCCGGTGTTTGATGCCATCGACACCGTGGAGCTATGTGTACCGGTGTTTACCGCCATGCTGGACACCCTGGCGGTGAAGGAGAAGAACATGGCCCGGGCGGCCTCCGGCGGCTTCATCAACGCCACCGACTGCGCCGATTACCTGGTGAAAAAGGGCCTGCCCTTCCGGGAGGCGTACATGATTGTGGGGCGGCTGGTGAACATGTGCATCCGCTCCGGGGAGAGCCTGGATACCCTGCCCCTGAAGGATTTCCGGGCCATCAGCAGCCTGTTCGACGAGGACGTGTACGACGCCCTCCAGCTCAAAACCTGTGTCAATGGGAGAAGCGTCTACGGCGGCCCGTCGGCGGACAGCGTGGCGCATCAGATTGAACAGATTGAGAAGTTTATCGAGGAGCGGGCGCAAACGGATGAAACCTAAAATTTACATAGACGGCCAGGAGGGTACCACCGGGCTGCAGATCCACGACCGCCTGGCCGCCCGGAAAGACCTTGAACTGCTGCGCATCGATCCGGACAGGCGCAAGGATCCCGCCGAGCGGAAGAAATTTCTGAACGGGGCGGACCTGGTGTTCCTATGCCTGCCCGACGCCGCCGCGGCGGAGGCGGTGGGTATGATCGACAACGGCCACACCCGGGTGATCGACGCCTCCACCGCCCACCGCACCGCCCCGGACTGGGCCTATGGATTTCCCGAGCTGCGGGGGCGGCGGGGGAGAATTTTGGGCGCCCGGCGGGTGGCCAACCCCGGCTGCCACGCCACCGGCTTTCTGGCCGGGGCAGCCCCCCTGGTGGAGCTGGGGGTGCTGCCGGCGGACTACCCGGTGACTTGCTGTTCCCTCACCGGCTATTCCGGGGGGGGCAAAAAGATGATCGCCCAGTATGAGGGGGACAAGACTCCCGGCCTGTTCAGCCCCCGCGCCTATGGCCTGGATCTGAACCACAAGCATCTGCCTGAGATGACGGTCCAGGCGGGACTGAGCACCCCCCCGGTGTTTTGCCCCATTGTGGACGACTACTATAAGGGCATGGAGACGGTGGTGATGCTCCACAACCGCCTGCTCCGAGGCAAGCCCACGGCGGAGGACCTTCAGGAGATGCTGGCGGCCTACTATGACGGGCAGGCTCTGGTGCGCGTGATGCCCTTCGGGGAGGCGCCTGCCCAGCTGGCGGCCAACGCCATGGCGGGCCGGGACGATCTGCGGCTGTATGTGCGGGGCAATGGAGAGCGCACGGTGATTGCCGCTTTATTTGACAACCTGGGCAAAGGGGCCGCCGGCGCGGCGGTACAGAACATGAACCTGATGCTGGGCCTGCCTGAGACGGCGGGACTGGCCATTTGAATGAAAGAAGCTAGGGGTGAGGGGATAGCGGATAGGAGACGGAAGGGATCGCGGAGTACGAGGCTGTCCCTTCCAAGCATCCGGCGCGGCCGGATCCCAGAACTTCTATCTGCGATTTCCTGCCTGATCTGACAGAAAGGTGAGATGGGTACGATGTTGAGAGAGATTCCGGGCGGCGTGTGTGCCCCCAAGGGCTTCCGGGCCGCCGGAGTGTACTGCGGGGTGAAGGAGGGGGCTCCGGCCGACGCCCCCCAGACCGTGCTGCCCTCCGCCAGGGGGAAGAACGACCTGGCTATGATCCTGTCCGACCGGGAGTGCGCCGCGGCGGCGGTGTACACCCTGAACCGGGTGAAGGCCGCCCCCATCTATGTGACCATGGGCCATCTGGAGGACGGGGTGTGCCGGGGGATCATCGCCAACTCGGGCAACGCCAACGCCTGCGCCCCCATGAGCCATGAGAACGCCCAGCGCATGTGCGAGCTGGCCGCCCAGGCCACGGGGCTGAAGGCGGCCGACTTCGCGGTGGCCTCCACCGGGGTCATCGGCCAGGCCCTGAACATCAAGGCCATCGAGAAGGGGATGCCCGGCCTGGCGTCCGCCCTGAACACCGACGGCTCCGACGCGGCTGCCACCGCCATCATGACCACCGACACGGTGAAAAAGGAGACCGCAGTGGCCTGTACCATTGGCGGGAAACAGGTGAAAATCGGGGCCATTGCCAAGGGATCGGGCATGATCCACCCCAACATGGGCACCATGCTGTGCTTTGTCACCACCGACTGTGCCATCACCCCAGACCTGCTGGCCGAGGCGCTGCACGAGGTGGTGCCCCGCACCTTCAACCGGGTGACGGTGGACGGGGATACCTCCACCAACGACATGTGCGTGGTGCTGGCCAACGGCATGGCGGGCAACGGCCAGATTGAGTGGAAGGACGACGACTTCGCTGTGTTCTGCAAGGCCCTGCGCCAGGTGTGCGAGCAGATGGCCCGCGCCATCGCCGCCGACGGGGAGGGGGCGTCCCGGTTGGTGACCTGCATCGTCCGGAAGGCCCGCAGCGAGGAGTCCGCCGAGCGTCTGGCCAAGGCGGTGGTGAGCTCCTCCCTGGTGAAGGCGGCCATGTTTGGGGCCGACGCCAACTGGGGCCGGGTGCTGTGTGCCATGGGGTACTCCAAGGCCCCCTTCCGCCCGGAGTATGTGGACATGAAGTTTTCCTCCCTGGCCGGGGAGGTCCCGGTGTGCGAGAAGGGCACCGGGCTTGCCTTCGACGAGGAGCTGGCCAAGAAGGTGCTCAGCCAGAACGAGGTAGTCATCGACGTGTGTCTCAACGAGGGAGAGCACGAGGCCGCCTGCTGGGGCTGCGACTTGACCTATGACTATGTGAAGATCAACGGGGATTACCGATCTTAATGCCTGGAAAGGCCCCGTGGTGTTTCGCTGACAAGGCGTGAATGGGTGGCGGTATAGCCGCCCGGCAGCTTGTGGAAAGAGCCTCGCAGAGTGCGCGCCCGCAGGCGCGCAACAGATAAAATCTGTTTTCGGCCGGGGCATGTACCTGGACGAATACACTGTTCGGCCTACAAACGTGCGAGTCGGTGCGGGCTTTGTACCGGCGAATGCGTTGCGGCAGGCCGTAGCCTACCCGTTGAAAAAGGCGCAGCTTTTCAGCGGACGGAAAGAAGGAGGAAGGAGCTATGCCCTTCAGCATGACGGACCGGGCCCAGGTGCTGGCCGAGGCTCTGCCCTATATTCAGAAGTACAGCGGAAAGACCGTGGTGGTGAAATATGGCGGCAACGCCATGATCTCGGAAGAACTGCGCCAGGCGGTGATCTCTGACATCGTGCTGCTCTCCCTGGTGGGCATCCACGTGGTGGTGGTCCACGGGGGCGGGCCGGAGATCAGCCAGATGCTGCATAAGATCGGCAAGCAGTCCCGGTTCGTGGACGGACTGCGCTACACCGATGAGGAGACCATGGACATTGTGCAGCAGGTACTGTGCGGCAAGGTGAACAAGGACCTGGCGGGCCTCATCAACCGCAAGGGCGGCCGGGCGATGGGGCTGTGCGGCCTGGACGACGGGCTGTTTCAGGCCTCCCGGCTGTCGGAGGCCTACGGCCTGGTGGGCCGGGTAGACGAGGTGAACCCCCAGCCGGTGCTGGACTGCCTGGCCAACGGCTATCTGCCGGTAGTGGCCACCGTGGCCCAGGGGATGGACGGAAACGCCGCCTACAACGTGAACGCGGACACCGCCGCCGCCAAGCTGGCCATCGCCCTGAGGGCTTCCCGGCTGCTGCTGCTCACCGATGTGCGGGGGCTGCTCACCGATCCTTCCGACGAGGGCACCCTGATTCCAGCGGTTCGGGCCTCGGAGATCCCGGGGCTGATCAAGGACGGGGTGATCCAGGGGGGCATGATCCCTAAGATCGACTGCGCGGTAGAGGCGGTGCGCTCCGGGGTGCGCTCCGCCGTCCTCCTGGACGGCCGCATCCCCCATTCCATTCTGATGGAGCTGTTTACCGACGCGGGCATTGGTACCATGCTGAAACTATAGGGGGAATCGGAATGACCTTTGAGACGCTGTACGCGCTGGACAGCCGGTATGTGATCCAGACTTACGGTCGCAATCCCATTGCCATCGACCACGGCCGGGGGGCCACCCTCTACGATCTGGAGGGGAGGGAGTATATCGATTTTGCCGCCGGCATTGGGGTCTTATCCGTGGGCACCGCCCACCCCAAGTGGGTGGCGGCAGTGACGGAGCAGGCGGGCAGACTGGCCCATGTCTCCAATCTGTATTACACCCGGCCCTACATCGAGCTGGCGGAGAAGCTGTGCGCCCGCTCGGGTATGGCGGCGGCCTTCTTTGGAAACTCCGGTGCCGAGGGCAACGAGGGCATCCTCAAACTGGCCCGGAAGTATTCCTTTGACCGGTACGGGGAGGGCCGGGGCACGGTGATCACCCTGAACAACTCCTTCCACGGACGCACCATCACCACCCTGGCCGCTACGGGGCAGGAGGCATTTCACCAGTACTTCTTCCCCTTCCCCGAGGGCTTCCGCAGCGCCGATCCCAACCTGGACGCGGTTCAGGCGGTGGCGGGCCATGACGTGTGCGCCGTGCTGGTGGAGCTGGTCCAGGGTGAGGGGGGCGTGTACCCCCTGGACCGGGAGTTCGTCCGGGAACTGGCCCAGCTGTGTGAAGACCGGGACTGGCTGCTGCTGGTGGACGAGGTGCAGTCGGGCGTCGGCCGCACCGGCTCCCTGTTCTGCTTTCAGCAGTATGGTATTCAGCCCGACGCCTGCTCCTTTGCCAAGGGGATCGCCGGGGGATTGCCCATGGGTGGCTTCCTGGTAAACGAGAAGTGCCGGAACGTGCTGGGCCCCGGCACCCACGGCTCCACCTTCGGGGGAAATCCGGTGTGCGCCGCAGCGGCCTGCGCGGTGCTGGATATTCTGGATGACGAGGCCATCGCCCAGGTTGCGGAGAAGGGGGAATACCTCCGGGGGCGGATCGAGGCCATGGGCCCGCCCTGCCTGGGACCCACCCGGGGCATGGGCCTGATGATCGGCATCGAGGTGGCCCAGGGCTGCTCCAACAAGGAGCTGTGTGCCCGGCTGAACCAGGCAGGGCTGCTGTGCCTCACCGCAGGGGCGGACCTGCGCCTACTGCCCCCCCTGACCATCACCCGGGAGGAGATGGATCAGGGGCTGGCGGTGATGAAAACGGCGCTTTCGTGAATGAGAAATTGGAGATTGAAAATGAGGAATTGCCGGCGGCTGGAATATCCTCTGGCGCCTAATTCCCAACTTTTCATGCCTGATTTGAAGGAGCGTAAGATGATGAAGAAGGATCTGCTCAAGCTGCTGGATCTGTCCGGCCAGGACATTCTTGAGATCCTGGACACGGCCGACCAGATGAAATACAGCCAGAAGCACGGCCTGCCCCACGACTACCTGCGGGGTAAGACCCTGGCCATGATTTTTGAGAAGAACTCCACTCGCACTCGAGTGTCCTTTGAGGTGGGCATGTACCAGCTGGGAGGGCATGCCCTGTTCCTGTCGGGAAAGGAGAGCCAGATCGGCCGGGGGGAGCCGGTGGAGGACACCGCCCGGGTGCTGTCCCGGTACTGCGACGGCATTATGATCCGCACCTTTGCCCAGCGGGAGGTGGAGGAGCTGGCCCGGCACGCCTCCATCCCCGTCATCAACGGCCTGACCGACTTTGCCCACCCCTGCCAGGTGCTGGCCGACCTGATGACCATCCGGGAGCGGATGACCCGGCTGGAGGGGCTCAAGCTGGCCTTTGTGGGGGACGGCAACAACATGGCAAACTCCCTTATTGTGGGCGGGCTGAAGTGCGGCATAGACGTGTCCGTGGCCTGTCCCGAGGGATACGACCCGGATGGGCAGGTGCTGGACTTTGCCAAGAGCGTGGCCGGTCCCCGCTTTGCGCTGGTGCGGGACCCGGCTCAGGCGGTGACGGACGCGGACGTGGTGGTCACCGACGTGTGGGCCTCCATGGGTCAGGAGGAGGAGCGCCAGCAGCGCCTGCGGGACTTCGCGGGCTACTGCGTGGACAGCGGGCTGCTCAGTCTGGCCAGGCCCGGGTGCATGGTGCAGCACTGCCTGCCCGCCCACCGGGGGGAGGAGATCTCGGCGGAGGTGTTCGAGGCCCACGCCGACGAGATCTTTGAAGAGGCGGAAAACCGCCTCCACGCCCAGAAGGCGGTGATGTACCTGCTGATGAAAGACTAAAAAATGATTCCCCGCAGACACGTCTGCGGGGAATCATTTTTTGTGTGCTAGGGTCTGCCGCCGTCATTGACGGTGGCCTCTGGGGTGCTGGCATAGTCCCACTGGTGGTCGGTGGCGGCCATATAGTCGCTGGTGACGTTGAAGTAACTCCAATGTCCCGGGGGAGTGCCCGTGTCCCAGGTGGCGTCCACGCAGTACCACGCTCCTCCCAGCCGCACCATGTTCCAGGCGTGGTCTTCCCGGCTTTCAAAGGCGGCCCCCACCACGGTGATGCATTCCACCTCCGCCATGTCCATCAAAAGCTGAAAGGTGGTGGCGAAGCCCAGGCACACCCCTTTGCCCTCCATCAGGGGATTATAGGGGGTGAAGGAGTCCCGGGAGACCTGGACAAAGAGGGAGTAGTGGTCGTAGTCATAGGAGACGTTGGATACCAGCCAGGCGTACACTGCTTCCTCCTTTTCATAGTCGCTCATGGAATCGGTGAGGAGCTGTTCCAGCACGGTACTGGCCCGATCATAGATGGCCCGGTCATAGGCGGACAGGCCAGAGGGGTCGCCGGACCGCCAAGCGGCTAGGATGGCAGAGGTATCATAGACAGTCATGTCGTCGATACCGGGGTCT
The DNA here is from genome assembly GCA_944387095.1 of uncultured Oscillospiraceae bacterium. Lineage (GTDB taxonomy): Bacteria > Bacillota > Clostridia > Oscillospirales > Oscillospiraceae > Enterenecus. The sequence goes on along the minus strand of CALXDP010000003.1, from coordinate 84,020 downwards.
GTATAGGGCACCCGCCCGGCGTAGGCGGCGGGGTCGGTGGTGGAGACGGGGGAGGGGGAGGAGGAGGGGGCGTCCTGCTCCAGGGCGGTGTAGAAGGCGTCTCGGGCGGCGTCTACGTTCTCGCAGATTAGCAGGGCGGCGTAGTCCCCGCCGCTGGACAGGACCACTGTTCCGTCCTCCACCAGGGCGGCCTGGTCGGGGGCATAGCCGGTGAAGTCTCCCTGGCGGTTGAGGCGGTAGGTTTCCAGCCCTTCCCGCACGGCGTCTGGATCAGCCTGAGGAGTGAGACGCAGGACGGCGATCTCAAAGGCCTGGGCAGCGGCGGTGGAGAGGTAGACGGAGCAGTCGTCCCAGCTGCCCTCGGGCAGGCCGTAAAAGCCGGTGAGATAGGCGCTCAGGCCCTCGCTGTCCAGCTGGGTGTCCAGGGGCCGCAGCTGGTCCTGATCCATGCCGCAGGCGGCCAGTACCGCCAGGGCCACAGTGTCGGCGGATGGGGCGGTCCGGGCGGCGGCCTGCGGTTGAGCGGGAGCGCAGGCAGACAGCAGAAACAGCGCGGTGAGGAAAAGGGAAACAGTACGGCGCATATGGGGAAATCCCCTCCTTGCGGTAAAAAATCAAAAGGTGAACGGTGCGGGAGACGGAAAATGAAGCAGGAGCGCGCCGTGAGACGCGCCCCTGCTGGATGGAATCACTCGGACAGATAGCTTTTCAATAGCTCCTGCAGCAACTCGTCCCGGTCCAGCTTGCGGATCAGGGTACGGGCGTTGTTGTGATTGGTGATATAGGTGGGATCCTCACTGAGGATATAGCCCACAATCTGGTTGATGGGGTTATACCCCTTTTCCTGCAGGGAATTGTAGACCGAAGTCAGGATGGCCTTGATCTCGTCGCTCCGATCAAAATTGACGCTGAACCTGCGCGTATAATCCATATCACTCATTGGGCACACCCCCCTGGATAAGATCGTCTTTATTTTAGCGTACAAAAGGAAAAATGTAAAGGGGAGAAATAAAATTTTAAAAACGAAAAAACTCCCCGGCCGCCGCGGCGGCCGGGGAGCGATCCGGCAATCAGGCAATGCGCTTGACTCCCACCACATAGGGGCCGTAGTACCCGCCGAACAAGGGGTCATACTGCACCTGATAGGAGGTGGTGGAGGCGTGGATAAACTGGTTATTGCCCACATAGATGCCCACATGGGTGGTGGGCAGGGTGCCGCCCGAGCTGTCAAACCTGGGATCGAAGAAATACACCAAGTCGCCGGGCTGCATCTCACTGGTGGAGACGAAGTAGCCGCTCTGATAGTACTGGCTGGAAGAGCCCCGGGCGATGGAGTAACCCAGCTGCTTATAAATGTAGTACATCAAGCCGGAGCAGTCAAAGCCGTTGGGCCCGGCAGCTCCATACACATAGGGCTTACCCACCAAAGAGGCGGCCAGAGCCGCAGCGGCGTCGCCCACGGAGCTGGAACCGGAACTGGCACTCCCATCCACGATGGTGATGTACTCTGCGGACACATAACCTTCCAGGCTGCCGGAGGAAATGCCATACCAGCCGGCAATGCTCTCGTCCGTGATGGTCACCACAGCGCCCAGGCGGATGGTGCCCACCCGGTCATAGGAGGTACCGGCACCGGAGCGGACATTGAGTACGCTGGTGTTGACCCGGCCCTGTTTGGGTTGGGCGGGAGCGCTGTCATCCTCGTCCACCGCGTCCAGATCGAAGGAGACGTACGCAGAGGAGACATACCCGGATACGTCGCCGCAGGTGATGCCGTACCAGCCCTCCGTGCTCTGGTCGGTGACGGTGACGAGGTTGCCTTTTTTCAAAACGCCCACCCGGTCATAGGAGGTGCCAGCGCCGGAGCGGACATTGAGCACGTCGGCGGTGACCACGCCCTGCTGGGCCTCGGCGGCCACAGAATTGTCCGCTCCGGTCTCAGGGTCCTCGTCCTCCACCGCGTCCAGATCAAAAGAGATGTACGCAGAGGAGACATAGCCCTCAATATCGCCGCAGGTGACACCATACCAGCCCTCCGTGCTCTGGTCGGTGACGGTGACGATGTCGCCCTTTTGCAAGGTGCCCACCCGGTCGTAGGAAGTGCCGGCTCCGGCGCGCACGTTCAAGGGCCCGTCGGTGACCACGGCCTGCCTGGGTTCCACAGCTTCGTTAGAAGCGGAGCCGTCAGAGGAACCATCAGACCCGGACAGATCCACATCCAGCCATTCCGCGGACATGTAGCCTTCCACACCGTTATATGTAACCTTATACCAGTTTTCCGACACCGCGGCCAAAATGGACACCTGGCAGCTGCGGGGGGCATAGGCCAGGGCGGCGGACTGGATGGTGGCCTCGCTGCGCAGGCGCAGGGTGGAGGCGGTGACGGTGCCGGTGCCGATGGATGCCAGGGCGATTCCGGAGGTCAAGGCCACCGTCAGACCAGCGGCGACAATTGCCTTGACCACATTGCGTTTTGAATTCATGGGGTGCGTCCTCCAATCATGTTGTGCGTCATTTGTATATGGGCTGAGCCCGGTTTCGTCAGATTCGATGCCGCTGCGGCGGTTTACTTGCCGGACAGCGCCCGCATCAGCCAGATGGAGCCCATGTCGATGGCGGAAAACAGGTCGGGCAGGTCGCTCTTCTTGACCACCCGGTCCCGGCTCTTCAGGTCTGGGTCGGTAAGCTGGAGTTGGAGGTGGACCTTGTTGGCCAGTTCCAGATCTCCGTCCTTCTCAGACCCCATCACCTGGATCATGATGATATATTTGTCGGCCATGGAGCCGTAATAGATCAGATTGTCCTTGCGGCGCAGGGGATGTCCCTTGTACATCAGGCCGCCTTTCTGCTCAGCCATACGCAACCTCCTTGAAACTTGTAACCGATTTGTAACTCATTGTAACGCTTTTGATTACCAATGTCAACAGGCTTTTCCTATAAAAATAGAGAATGGGGGAAAATCTTGTCCATCCCGCGCAAAAGCCGGTCCAAGGGAGCCTGGACCGGCGAAACGCAGCGAAAAAGGCAAAGTCTTTTTCGCTGGACTATCCAAAAAACTGCGCCCAAACCAGCAGGGCGATTTGAAGCAGGGCCAGCAGGGGCAGACCAATGGGGAAAAAGCCCTTTTTCGTCTTGTGGCGGAACAGCCACATGCCCAAGGTGGCTCCCACTCCGCCCCCCAGGATGGCCACTGCCCACAGGGCGGCCTCAGAGATGCGCCAGCGGCCATGCCTGGCTTTGAACTTATCCTGGGCGAACAGGGTGAAGGCCAGCAGGCTCATGAAAGCCAGCCAGATGAGCACAACACGGCCCCAATCATGCATGGCTCAGCTGCACCTCGAGGTACTCCTCATAGCTCATGCGCTTATCGATGAGCTTGCCGTCGGAGGTGAAGTCGAAGATGCGGTTGGCCACTGTCTGCACCAGCTGATGATCGTGGGAGGACACCAGCACGTTACATTTCACAGCTTCCAGGCCGTTGTTCAGCGCGGCGATGGACTCCAGGTCCAGGTGGTTGGTGGGCTGGTCCAGCAGCAGCACGTTGGCCCCGGACAGCATCATCCGGGAGAGCATGCACCGCACTTTTTCGCCGCCGGAGAGCACCTTCACGGGCTTGAAGATCTCATCCCCGGAAAAGAGCATCCGGCCCAGAAAACCCCGCAGGTAGCTCTCGTGCTGGTCCTCGGAGAACTGGCGCATCCAGTCCAGAATGTTCAGCTCGCAGCCGTTGAAGAAGGGGGAGTTGTCCTTGGGGAAGTAGGAGAAAGTGGCGGTCTGGCCCCATTTCACGCTGCCCTCGTCGGGCTCCCACTCCCCGGTGAGGATTTTGAACAGGGCGGTGTGGGCGTTTTCGTTGTCGCCCACGAAGGCAATCTTGTCCCCGTGGCCCACAATGAAGGATACCTTGTCCAGCAGTTTCACCCCATCCACCGTCTTGGTCACATCGGTGACGAATAGGATGTCCTTGCCCACCTCCCGGTCGGGGGTAAAGCCCACCCAGGGATAGCGCCGGGAAGAGGCGGGCAGCTCCTCCACTGTCAGCTTGTCCAGCAGCTTGCGCCGGGCAGTGGCCTGTTTAGACTTGGACTTGTTGGCGGAGAACCGGGAGATGAACTCCTGAAGTTCCCGGATTTTGTCCTCGTTGCGCTTGTTCTGCTGCTTGATGAGGTTCTGGATAAGCTGGGAGGACTCATACCAGAAGTCATAGTTGCCCACGTACATCTTGATCTTGCCGTAGTCGATGTCCACGATGTGGGTACACACGGTGTTGAGGAAGTGGCGGTCGTGGGATACCACGATGACGGTGCCCTCATAGTCCATGAGAAAGTCGTTGAGCCACTCCACCGCGGCAATGTCCAGGTTGTTGGTGGGCTCGTCCAGCAGCAGGATGTCCGGCTGGCCAAACAGGGCCTGGGCCAGCAGCACCTTTACCTTTAACCGGGCATCCAGGGTGGCCATGCCGTTATCGTGATACTCGGTGCCCACCCCCAGGCCCTGGAGGATGCGGGAGGCGTCGCTCTCCGCCTCATAGCCCCCCATCTCGGCGTACTCCGCCTGGAGGTCGGCCGCCCGCAGGCCGTCCTCGTCGGTGAAGTCCTCCTTCTCATACAGGGCGTTCATCTCATGGCCGATATCGTACAGCTTCTGGTTGCCCATAATGACGGTGTCCATGACGTTGTAGGCGTCATAGGCGTTCTGGTCCTGCTTCAAAACGGACATGCGCACGTTGGGCAGGATGGACACCTCACCGCTGGACGGCTCCAGCTGGCCGGACAGAATCTTTAGAAAAGTGGACTTTCCCGCGCCGTTGGCGCCGATGATGCCGTAGCAGTTGCCCCGGGTAAACTGCAGGTCCACATGGGAGAACAGGGGCTGCCCGCTGTAATTCAGGGACAGGTCGGAAACAGTGATCATAAAATCATACTCCTTCATAACGCTCCGCGGCGCGGCGGCCGGGCGGGGCGCGCATGGGGAAACTGCCAAGTATCATACCATAACGGAGTAGAAAATGGTAGCCGGGAAGATAAAAATTTCGAGGGCAGGTTGCCTCCGGCAACAAAAAAAGAGCCTTGACAGGCCCATCCTCTTATGGTATCATAAATTGCTTGTATGCATGGGGATCAATGCGGAGGATATTCCCCCACGCTAAGTTCAGTATACCAGATTTCTGGACAAAAGGCAAGAGGGAATTTTGAAAGAGTGACAACAAGTCCGGGCGTATCAAAAATGGATTCTGCCCGGCAATTTTTCTACGAAGTGGAGCGTGATCAGCAAATGGCAAGAGCGGTCAAGGACGTCTACTATGGCAAGACCCTGCGCAAGAGCTTCGCCCGCAGCGAGGAAATTCTGGAGATGCCCTACCTGCTGGAGATCCAGAAGAAGTCCTATCAGTGGTTCTTTGAGACCGGGCTGCAGGAGGTGTTTGACGACGTAGACTCCATTACGGACTACGCCGGCAACCTGGAGCTGTCCTTCATCGGCTTCTCCATGGACGACCCCCCCAAGTACACCATCGAGGAGTGCAAGGCCCAGGACGCCACCTATGCCAGGCCCATCAAGGTGCAGGTGCGCCTGCGCAATAAAGAGACCGGTGAGATCAAGGAGCAGGAGATCTTCATGGGGGATTTCCCCGTCATGACCGATGCGGGCACCTTTGTCATCAACGGCGCCGAGCGGGTCATTGTCTCCCAGATCGTCCGCTCCCCTGGGGTGTACTTTGCCCGTAACGCGGACAAGGCGGACAACATCACCTATGCCGCCACCGTCATCCCCTACCGGGGCGCCTGGCTGGAGTATGAGACTGACCTGTCCGATGTGTTTTATGTGCGCATCGACAAAAACCGCAAGCTGCCCATCACCTGCCTGATCCGCGCTGTGGGTCCCCGCACTGACGCTGAGATCCTGGAGATGTTTGGCGAGGATCCCCGGATCCTGGCCACTCTGGAAAAGGACTCCTGCAAGAGCTATGAGGAGGCCCTGTTGGAGATCTACCGCAAGCTGCGCCCCGGCGAGCCCCCCACAGTGGACTCCGCCGAGAGCCTGCTGGCCGCCCTGTTCTTTGACCCCCGCCGGTATGACCTGTCCGCCGTGGGCCGCTATAAGTTTAACAAGAAGCTGGCCCTGGCCCCCCGGCTCACGGGACAAAAGCTGGCCGCCCCCGTGGCCGACCCCTCCACCGGTGAGATCGTGGCCGAGGCGGGGGAGGTGCTCACCCGGGAGCGGGCCAGGGAGCTGGAAAAGCTGGGCGTCAATGAGGCCGTCATCGAGGTGGAGGATCTGCACACCGGCGTACACACGGTGAAGGTGTTCTCCAACCGCATGGTGGATATGGCCGGTTTCGTGGACTTTGACCCGGAGCAGGCGGGCGTCACCGAGAAGGTGCGCTTTGCCGTGCTCAAGGAGCTGCTGGACCAGCGGGACGCCGAGGGCCTGTCCCAGGAGGACTTCCTGGACCTGATCCGTACCCGCCTGGACGACCTGATCCCCAAACACATCATTGTGGACGACATCATGGCGTCCGTCAACTACCTCAACTGCCTGGCCTTCGGCGTGGGCGCCCCGGACGACATCGATCACCTGGGCAACCGCCGCCTGCGGTGCGTGGGCGAGCTGCTCCAGAACCAGTTCCGCATTGGCTTTACCCGTATGGAGCGGGTCATCCGGGAGCGGATGACCATTCAGGACTTGGACATCGTCACCCCCCAGTCCCTCATTAATATCCGGCCGGTTACCGCTGCCATCAAGGAATTCTTCGGCTCTTCTCCCCTGAGCCAGTTCATGGACCAGACCAACCCCCTGGCCGAGCTGACCCACAAACGCCGCCTGTCCGCTCTGGGCCCCGGCGGTCTGAGCCGGGATCGGGCTTCCTTCGATGTGCGGGACGTTCACTACAGCCACTATGGCCGCCTGTGCCCCATCGAGACGCCGGAAGGGCCCAACATCGGCCTGATCTCCTATCTGGCCTCCTACGCCCGGGTGAACCGCTACGGCTTCATCGAGGCGCCCTACCGCAAGGTGGAGCGCGTCCTGGATGAGAACGGCAAGTGCGTGGCAGCCAAGGTCACCGATCAGGTGGAATATATGACCGCCGATCTGGAGGACGAGTTCTATGTGGCCCAGGCCACCGAGCCGGTGGACGAGAACAGCTGCTTCACCAACCGCCGGGTGGCCTGCCGCCACCGCAACGAGATCGTGGAGGTGGATTGGGACCGGGTGGACTATGTGGACGTGTCCCCCAAGATGATGGTGTCCGTGGCCACTGCCATGATCCCTTTCCTCCAGAACGATGACGCCAACCGGGCCCTGATGGGCGCCAACATGCAGCGCCAGGCTGTGCCCCTGCTCACCACCCAGGCCCCCATCGTGGCCACCGGCCAGGAGTACAAGAACTGCCAGGACTCCGAGGTGGTGGTGTTGGCCGAAGGGGACGGGGAGGTCACCCAGGTGGACGCCGATCATGTGGTGGTGCGCTACGACAGCGGCAAGGTGAAGGATTACAAGCTCACCAAGTTCATGCGCTCCAACCACGGCACCTGTATCAACCAGCGGCCCATCGTGGCCGTGGGCGATCGGGTGAAGGCCCGGGATACCCTGGCCGACGGGCCGGCCACCTGCGATGGGGAGATCGCCCTGGGCAAGAATATCCTCATGGGCTTTATGACCTGGGAGGGCTATAACTACGAGGATGCCATTTTGCTCAATGAGCGGATGGTGAAGGAGGACGTGTTCACCTCTATCCACATTGAAGAATATGAGACCGAAGCCCGGGACACCAAGCTGGGCCCCGAGGAGATCACCCGGGACATCACCAACGTGGGTGAGGACGCCTTGAAGGACCTGGATGAGCGGGGCATCATCCGGGTGGGCGCTGAGGTTCACTCGGGGGACTACCTGGTGGGTAAGGTCACCCCCAAGGGGGAGACCGAGATGACCGCCGAGGAGCGCCTGCTGCGGGCCATCTTCGGCGAGAAGGCCCACGAGACCCGGGATACTTCTATGAAGCTGCCCCACGGTGAGAGCGGTATCGTGGTGGACGTGAAGGTGTTCACCCGGGAGGACGGGGCGGAGCTGTCCCCCGGCGTCAACCAGGTGGTGCGGGTCTACATTGCCCAGAAGCGCAAGATCTCCGTGGGCGACAAGATGGCCGGCCGCCACGGCAACAAGGGCGTGGTGTCCCGCATTCTGCCCCAGGAGGATATGCCTTTCCTGCCTGACGGCACCCCCCTGGACATCGTTTTGAACCCCCTGGGCGTGCCCTCTCGTATGAACATCGGCCAGGTGCTGGAGGTTCACTTGGGCTATGCCGCCCAGGCTCTGGGCTGGAAGGTAGCCACCCCCATCTTCAACGGCGCCGATGAGCAGGACATCGCCGATACGCTGAAGCTGGCCGGCCTGCGGGAGGACGGCAAGAGCTGGCTGTACGACGGGCGCACCGGCGAGCGGTTTGACAACCCCGTCACCGTGGGCTATGTCTACTTCCTCAAGCTCCACCACCTGGTGGACGACAAGATCCACGCCCGCTCCACCGGCCCCTATTCCCTGGTCACCCAACAGCCCCTGGGCGGCAAGGCTCAGATGGGCGGCCAGCGCTTCGGCGAGATGGAAGTGTGGGCCCTGGAGGCCTACGGCGCGGCCTATACCCTCCAGGAGATTCTCACGGTCAAGTCCGACGATACCACCGGGCGTATCAAGACCTACGAGTCCATTGTCAAGGGCTACAACGTGCCCAAGCCCGGCGTGCCCGAGTCCTTCAAGGTGTTGGTCAAGGAGCTGCAGGCCCTGTGCCTGGATATCCAAGTGCTGGACGAGCACGGCAACGAGATTGAGCTGAAGGACGACGAAGAGGATACCTATCAGCCCGGCCGTTTCCGGGACGATGATGACAGGTACCAGGATTACGGCAGCGAAAGCGAGTTCGCCCAGGCCGGCTTCACCATGAAGGAGACCAGCGATGACGACGACCTGGCTGTGTCCGATGAGGAAATGGAGTCCGGCGGCGAGGACGAGCTGCTGTTTGACGAGGAAGACTGAGAAGGGAGGACGAGAGCATGAGTTACGCTGAATTCAACGCCATCCGCATTGGAATTGCCTCCCCGGAGAAGATCCTGGACTGGTCCTTCGGCGAGGTGACCAAGCCGGAGACCATCAACTACCGCACCCTGAAACCGGAGAAGGACGGACTGTACTGCGAGCGCATCTTTGGCCCCACCAAGGACTGGGAGTGCCACTGCGGCAAGTACAAGAAAATTCGATTCAAGGGCAAGATCTGCGACCGGTGCGGCGTGGAGGTCACCCGGGCCAAGGTGCGCCGGGAGCGCATGGGCCACATCACCCTGGCCGCTCCCGTGTCCCACATCTGGTATTTTAAGGGCATCCCCTCCCGGATGGGCCTGCTGCTGGACATCAGCCCCCGTATCCTGGAGAAGGTGTTGTACTTCGCGGCCTATATCGTCACCGATCCCGGCCCGGAGTACACCCATCTGTCCAAAAACCAGATCCTCACTGACGCGGAGTACAAAAAGCTGCGGGAGTACTATGAGGATGACTTTGACGCGGGCATGGGGGCCGAGGCAGTGAAGAAGCTGTTGCAGGATCTGGATCTGGAACAGCTGTCCGAGTCCCTGCGGGCCCAGCTCAAGGACGCCACCGGCCAGAAGAAGGCCAAGATTGTCAAGCGGCTGGAGGTGGTGGATGCCTTCCGGCTGTCGGGCAACAAGCCGGAGTGGATGATCATCGATGTGCTGCCCGTCATCCCCCCCGACCTGCGCCCCATGGTGCAGCTGGACGGCGGCCGGTTCGCCACCTCTGATCTGAACGACCTGTACCGCCGGGTCATCAACCGTAACAACCGCCTCAAGCGCCTGATCCAGCTCAGCGCCCCCGATATCATCGTGCGCAACGAAAAGCGCATGCTCCAGGAGGCGGTGGATGCCCTGATCGACAACGGCCGTCGGGGCCGGGCGGTCACGGGGGCCAACAACCGGGCCCTGAAGTCCCTGTCCGACCTGCTCAAGGGGAAGCAGGGCCGCTTCCGCCAGAACCTGTTGGGTAAGCGGGTGGACTATTCCGGCCGGTCCGTCATCGTGGTGGGTCCTGAGCTGAAGATCTATCAGTGCGGCGTGCCCAAGGAGATGGCCATTGAGCTCTTCCGGCCCTTTGTCATGAAGAAGCTGGTGGAGGACGGCCATGCCAACAACATCAAGTCCGCCAAAAAGATGGTGGATAAGGCATCCCCCGCTGTGTGGGACGCGCTGGAGTTTGTCATCAAGGAGCATCCTGTCATGCTCAACCGCGCCCCCACCCTTCACCGCCTGGGCATCCAGGCCTTTGAGCCGGTGCTGGTGGAGGGCCGGGCCATGAAGCTCCATCCCCTGGTGTGTACCGCTTTTAACGCCGACTTTGACGGCGACCAGATGGCCATCCATGTTCCCCTGTCCGCCGAGGCCCAGGCTGAGGCCCGCATCCTGATGCTGGCCGCCAACAATCTGCTGCGCCCCTCCGACGGCGGCCCGGTGACGGTGCCCACCCAGGACATGGTGTTGGGCTCCTACTACCTGACCTACGAGCGGGATCCCGCTTACGATCCCAGCTGCGCCTACGAGACCACCCAGGCTGCCGCCCAGGCTTTGGCCGATGGCAGCGTGGCCCCCAACGACCGCATCTGGGTGAAGGACACCCAGGAGGCAGACCGCTGGTACCGCACCACCCCCGCGCTGTGCGCCGAGGCCGTGGACGGCAAGGCCCGGGAGGTGCTCAGCAGCTTTGACGGGGATGACGCCGCCCGCCTGGCCTATGACGAGGGCGAACTGGAGCTTCACGAGCCCATCCTGGTGCGCCGCAGCGCTCAGGTGGACGGGGAGACCCGCTATAAAATGGTGCGCACCACGGTGGGCCGCCTGATCTTCAATGAGGGCATTCCCCAGGATCTTGGCTTCGTGGACCGCACGAATCCCGAGGAGATGTTCGAGCCGGAGATCAACTTCATGTGCGGCAAGAAGCAGCTGGGTAGGATCGTGGACCAGTGTATCCTGAAGCACGGCTTTACCGTGTCCGCCGACGTGCTGGACACCATCAAGGCCCGGGGCTACAAGTTCTCCACCAAGGGCTCCCTCACCGTAGCCATTGCGGATATGACCGTGCCGCCCCAGAAGGCGGAGCTCATCGCCGCCACGGAGAAGGAAGTGGTGCGCATCGAGAATCAGTACAAGCGGGGCTTTTTGACCAATGATGAGCGCTACCGCCTGGTGGTGGCGGCCTGGGATAAGACCAGTGCCGATGTGTCCGAGGCGCTGCAGAAGAATATGGATCGGTACAATCCCATCTTCATGATGGCCGATTCCGGCGCCCGTGGTTCTCAGGCCCAGATCCGTCAGCTGGCCGGTATGCGCGGTCTGATGGCCGACACCTCGGGGCGCACCATTGAGATTCCCATTAAGGCCAACTTCCGGGAGGGCCTGTCCGTGCTGGAGTACTTCATCTCCTCCAGAGGCGCCAGAAAGGGCATGGCGGATACCGCCCTGCGTACCGCTGACTCCGGTTATCTGACCCGCCGCCTGGTGGACGTATCCCAGGAGGTCATCATCCGGGAGGAGGACTGCTGCACCCACGACGGCATTACCATCTCTGAAATCAGTGAGAACGGCCAGGTCATCGAGACGCTGGAAGAGCGGTTGCGGGGCCGTTACCTCACTGAGGACTTTACCGACTTCCGCACCGGACAGGTGCTGGTGGGCCGGGATGATCTGGTGACCAGCGAGCTGGCCAGGCTCATCGAGGCCAAGCTGCGGGAGCAGGCCGAAGCGGAGGGGGATCCCGACCGCAAGGTGTCCATCAAGGTGCGCTCCGTACTCACCTGCGACGCCCGGGTGGGCGTATGCGCCAAGTGCTACGGGATGAACCTGGCCTTCGGCGAACCCGTGGGCCAGGGCGAGGCGGTGGGCATCATCGCCGCCCAGTCCATCGGCGAGCCGGGCACCCAGCTGACCATGCGCACCTTCCACACTGGCGGCGTGGCGGGCGGCGACATCACCCAGGGTCTGCCCCGGGTGGAGGAGCTGTTTGAGGCCCGCAAGCCCAAAAAGATGGCCCAGCTGGCGGAGATTTCCGGTGTGGTCGCCCTGGAGGAGGCCAAGCGGGCCAACCTGTGCAACGTCACCATCACCGCCGATGACGGCGAGGTGATCACCTATGCCATCCCGTACAGCGCGGGCATTCGGGTGAAGAACGGCGACCAGGTGGTCAAGGGTCAGGAGCTCACCGATGGCGCTTTGTCCCCCCACGAGGTGCTGCGCATCCGGGGGGTGGATGCGGTGCACAACTACCTGATCCAGGAGGTCCAGAAGCCCTACCGCCAGCAGGGCGTGGACATCAACGACAAGCATATCGAGGTCATCGTCCGTCAGATGATGCGCAAGGTTCGAGTGGAGGACGCCGGCGACTCCACGCTGCTGTCCGGCTCCACGGTGGATATTGTGGAGTATAAGGACGCGGTAAAGGCGGTGGAGGAGCGCGCCGCCGCCGGCGAGAAGCGGGAGGACGGCGAAGACTTGCGCCTGCCCACCAGCACCCGGATGCTTTTGGGAATCACCAAGGCCTCCCTGGCCACCGAGTCCTTCCTGTCCGCCGCCTCCTTCCAGGAGACCACGAAGGTGCTCACCGAGGCGGCCATCAAGGGCAAGGTGGACCACCTGATGGGCCTGAAGGAGAATGTGATCATCGGCAAGCTCATCCCCGCCGGCTCCGGCCTGGCGGCCTATCGCAAGTACGATGAGATTGTGGATGAGCTGCACACTGAGAACCGGTTTGCAGCGGTGAACGCCTCTGCCGGCGCAGTGCGCGGGGAAGAGGATCAGGACTTTGACGGCTCCTATGGCGAGCCGGAGGACGAGGGGGCGGATGGCGCCCCGGAGGAGGACGAAATCCTCTCCATCTCCCTGGAGGGAGAGGAATGAGCTTCTTTTCCCAGCCACACAGCTAAAGCGGAGGCCCCGCAGCGCATATGCGCTGCGGGGCCTTGGCATCGAAAGAAAAAACTGCCCGGAGGGCAGTTTTTCTTTGCAATTGGAACTTGTGACCGGCGGCTTAGAAGCTTAGGATCCCCAGGTCCTCCAGTAGGATTTTCAGGCCAATGAGGATCAGCACCCCGCCGCCCAGCAGCTCCGCCTTGGATTTGTAGCGGGCACCAAATAGGTTGCCCACCTTCACGCCGATGGCGGAAATGACAAAGGTGATGACGCCGATCAGAGTTACGGCCAGAAGAATATTGACGTTGAGGAAGGCGAAGGTGACGCCTACGGCCAGCGCGTCGATGGAGGTGGCCACCGCCAGCAGAAACATAACGCCGAAGGACAAAGAGGGGTCGCAGTCCTCCTCGTCCCCCTGGATGCCCTCTCGGATCATATTGCCGCCGATGATGGCCAGCAACGCAAAGGCCACCCAGTGATCCACCGACTGCACCAGACCGGAAAAGGCGGAGCCCAGCAGATAACCCAGGGCGGGCATCAGGCCCTGGAACAGGCCGAACCAGATCCCCACCACCAGGGCCTGCCGCAGCTTTAAGGTGCGCAGGGAGAGCCCTTTGCATACAGCCACGGCAAAGGCGTCCATGGCCAGGCCAACCGCCAAAATAAAAAGTTCCAATACGCTCATCGTCTGATCACATCCTATGTATTGAGTATGTCTGGGAACAAAAAAAGAGACCCTATCCGCAGCTAGCGGATAAGTCTCATCATGAAAGATCCGGCCAGGCGGCGCGCCGCCAGTGTGTTGACCGGGCCACAGCGTCCCGGAACGCTGCCGACTACTCCCTTATCTTCTGTCGGTTATTGTAGAGGGAAACCCGGCAGTTAGTCAACGCTAATTTTTGAGGGGCGTGGAAGAATTAGGCAGATCTTTTACAGGATTGGATACATTGTCCAAATAACCGTGAACAAATCATAAATTTTGTGGCAGGACAGTTGCCTGCGGCTGGGGAAAAGGGTAAGATACAAATGTAGTAAAGAAATAGCGGGATGGTGGTGCCGGATGAGTTACATATCGTTTCAAGATGTGCGCAAGAAATATCAGATGGGTGAGGTGATCATCAAAGCGGTAGACGGGGTGAGCTTTGAGATTGAGAAGGGCGAGTTCGCCATCATTGTGGGACCCTCCGGCGCAGGCAAGACCACGGTGCTGAACATGCTGGGAGGGATGGACAGCTGCACCTCCGGGGTGATTTTGGTGGACGGGGCCCGGGTGAGCGATTACAGCGCCAAGCAGCTCACCGGGTATCGCCGGCATGACATCGGCTTTGTCTTTCAGTTTTACAACCTGGTACAGAATCTGACGGCGCTGGAAAATGTGGAACTGGCCGCCCAGATCTGTGACGACCCACTAAACGCCAAGGATGTACTGGAGCATGTGGGGCTGGGACACCGGTTGGATAACTTCCCCGCCCAGCTGTCCGGCGGAGAGCAGCAACGGGTGGCCATTGCCCGGGCCCTGGCCAAGAATCCTAAGCTGCTGCTGTGCGATGAGCCAACCGGGGCGCTGGACTATGTCACGGGCAAGGCCATTTTGAAGCTGCTCCAGGACACCTGCCGCCAGCAGGGCATGACGGTGGTGGTCATCACCCATAACACTGCCCTGACCCCGATGGCCGACCGGGTGATCCACATCAAAAACGGGAAAGTGGAGCAGATGGAACGCAACCCCAGCCCCACTCCGGTGGAGGAGATCGAATGGTAACAGAAGAGAATCTCATCCGGGAAAACCATGCTGAGGGGCCCGGCGGGAGCCGAGGGGCCGCAGGTGCGGTGGGCGAGCGTTTCGCCCAGGGCGAAACCTTGGCCCAGGGCGCATTCATCCCGCCCGAGCAGGAAAAGAAAAAAGGGGCACCCGTCCGGCGCGGCCGGAGGAGAAAGCGCAACCGGCTGACCACCGATGCGGCGCGGGAGATCCGGTTCACCTTCAGCCGGTTTCTCTCCATTCTGGTGCTGTCCGCCCTGGCGGTGGCTTTTCTAGCCGGGCTGCGCACCACGGCCCCGGATATGGAGTACACCGCAGATAACTACTATGATCGAACCAACATGATGGACGGGTATGTGCTGTCCACCCTGGGCCTTACCCAGGAGGACCTGAACGCGCTGGCCCAGACCGGCGGCGTCACGGCTGTGGAGGGAGGCAAGTCCCTGGACGCCACGGCCCGGGACGCCATTGTAAGCGTGCGCTCGGTGCCAGAGCGGCTCAACCTGCTGGAGGTAGTCCAGGGGCGGCTGCCCCAGGCCCCGGACGAGTGCGTGACCGAGGCTCTGTTGATGGTGGAGCTGGGTTTGGAGCTGGGAGACACTCTGGAGCTGACCCTGGACGGGGACAACGAGGGCGGTCTGACCCGCACTGCCTACACTGTAGTTGGGGTGGTGAACAGCCCCCTGTATGTGGGCTCCGACCGGGGCAGCTCTTCCCTGGGAGGCGGGAGCGTGGACGCCTTTGTCTACATACCGGGGGAAAATTTTGACTTTGACTACTATACCGAAGGCTACTTCACCCTGGAGGGGCTGACCGGCCTGGACAGCTATTCCCAGGACTATGAGGACCGGCTGGAGGACTGGCTGGACAGCTTGGAGGGATTGGCGGACGAGCGGGCCCAGCTGCGCTATGACACCCTGGTGGCCGACGCCCGGCAGGAGATTGCAGACGGCCAGCAGGAGCTGGCCGATGCCCGCCAAGAGTTGGCTGATGCCCAGCGGGAGCTGGACGAGGCCCGGGCTGAGCTGGACGACGGCTGGAGGTCATACTACGACGGAGTGGACACCCTGGACCGGGAAATTGCCGACGCCCGGCAGACCCTGGATCAGGCGCTGGCGGAGCTGGAGGACGGGGAGGCGGAGCTGGCCGACGGTCAGACCCAATATGAGGACGGCTTGGCCCAATACCAGCAGGGGCTGGCGGAATATGAGGACAACCGGGCGCTGCTGGACGGACAGCAGGAAACGCTGGACGAGGGCTACGCCCAGTACGAGGCCGCTTTAGCACCTTATGTGGGTACCCCGTACTACGATGCCATGGTGGAGCAGCTGGCTCCACAGAAGGCCCAGCTGGACGCCGCCCAGACGCAGTTGGACGGGGCCTATGCCCAGCTGGAGGAGGGAAAGGCCGCGCTGGACGAGTCCAAGGCGGTACTGGACGAAACCGCCCGGCAGCTGGCTTCGGCCCGGCAGGAGCTGGACGATGGCTGGGCGCAGTACCATAGCGGTCTGGCCACCCTCCGCCAGGAGGAGGCGGAGGGCCGGCAGGAGCTGGCTGACGCCCTCCAGGAGTTGGAGGACGGAGAGGCTGAGTATGCCGACGGGTTGGCCGAGTATGAGGACAGCAGGGCGGAGGCAGAGGTGGAGATCGCCGACGGGGAGGCGCAGCTGGCCGACGCCCAGGAGGAGCTGGACGCCATGGATCGCTGCCAGTGGTATGTGCTGGGGCGCAACACCAACTCTGGCTTTGTGGGCTACGCCCAGGACGCAGAGCGGGTGGGCAATCTGGCCAACGTATTTCCGGTGATCTTTTTCCTGGTGGCGGCCCTGGCCTGCCTGACCACTATGACCCGGATGGTGGAGGACCAGCGCACCGAGATCGGCGCGCTGAAGGCAATGGGATTTTCTCGGCTGGCCATTTCCAAAAAATACATCGGATACGCCTTCTGGGCCAGCTTCGCGGGGGGGCTCATTGGACTGGCAGTGGGGTGTACCCTCATCCCGGCGGTGATTGCCAACGCCTTTCAGATCATGTACAACGTCCCCAATCTGGAGTTTAAGTTCCAGCCGGTGGTGTGTGTTATCGCGGTACTGGCCGCGGTGGTGTGCACCACGGGGGCGGCGCTGTGGGCCTGCCTGTCCACCCTGATCGACACCCCCGCAAACCTGATGCGGCCCAAGACCCCCAAGGCGGGGAAACGGGTATTTTTGGAATATATCAAGCCTTTGTGGAAGCGGCTGACCTTCACCTGGAAGGTGACCATGCGCAACCTGTTCCGGTATCAGCGCCGCTTCTGGATGACGGTGATCGGCATCGGCGGCTGCACCGCCCTGATTGTCACCGGCTTTGGCCTGCACGAGTCTATCTTCGATATCCTGGACAAACAGTTTGACGAGATCTCCCTGTATGATGCCACGGTGAGCCTGTCAGAAAATGCCGGTGGAGAAGTGACGGGAGAGGTGACCGGCTACTTGAATAACGCCCAGGCGGTGGATCGCTACCTGTTGTGCCATGAGAGCGCTGTGGACGTCTCGGCGGGGGGCGCGGCGAAGAGTGGCTACCTGTTCGCCGTGGCGGATTCCGAGCGGTTTGGACAGTTCATTGACCTGCGCCACCGGCTGGACAGCGATCCAGTCACCCTGAGCGATGACGGGGTGATCATCACACAGAAGCTCTCTGAGATGTTGGAGGTGGCGGTGGGCGATACCATTACGCTGGAGTATGAGGATCAGCGGGTGGCGGCCACGGTGACGGATATTGTGGAGAATTATGTTTACCATTATGTCTACATGACCGACACCTGCTACCAGCGGCTGTTCGGCCAGGCGCCAGAGGAGAACACCATTTTGGTGGCCTATGGGGACGGCGTGGGCCAGGCCCAGTCCGACCAGGTGTCCACCGAGCTCATGGC
The DNA here is from genome assembly GCA_944387095.1 of uncultured Oscillospiraceae bacterium. Lineage (GTDB taxonomy): Bacteria > Bacillota > Clostridia > Oscillospirales > Oscillospiraceae > Enterenecus. Next base: position 66,385 of record CALXDP010000003.1, on the reverse strand, counting down.
CATGGATGGGGTGGCGTCCTACTCCTATATCGCCACCATCCGGGACTCCTTCACCGACAGCATGAACGCCATCAACTACGCGGTGGTCATCATCATCCTGGCCGCCGCAGCCCTGGCCTTTGTAGTGCTGTACAACCTGACCAATATCAACATCACCGAGCGTCTTCGGGAGCTGGCCACCCTGAAGGTACTGGGCTTCTATGACCGGGAGATCACCGCCTATGTGTACCGGGAAAATGTCTTTCTGACCCTGTTCGGCATTGTTCTGGGTCTGGTGCTGGGCCGGTTCCTTCACGCCTGGATGGTGGTGACGGTAGAGGTGGATCTGGTGATGTTCGGCCGCACCGCACCGCCCTACGCCTACGCGCTGGCGGCGCTGATGACGGTGGTGTTCTCCGTGGTGGTAAACATCGCCGCCCACTTCCGCCTGAAGAAGGTGGATATGGTGGAGAGCCTGAAAACCGTGGAGTAAGCCTTTGAAAAGGCAGCCGCGTCAAACGGTGGATGGCGAGAAAAGACCCGCGGGCCAATCGGCCCGCGGGTCCGCTTTTCCTGCGCTGAATTAGATGAGATTTTCCTCGGTATCCTTGTTGAACAGGTGGACCAGATTGCCGGGGAAGGAGAAGTGCAGCTGGGTGCCGTAGGGGATGCCGCCGCGGTAATGGTCGGGCAGATCGCTGGTGGAAATGCGCATGACCACATCCTTGGTGGCGCCGTTGTCCTGGGTGAGGGTTACGTGCAGGTGCAGCTCGCTGCCCATCATCTCAGACACGTCTACGCTGCCACCCAGGGCGCCGGCGCTGTTCTCACTGGGCACGAAATTGATGTGCTCCGGACGGATGCCCAGAATGATGTCCTGCTGGGGGACATTTTTCTCCCGCAGCTTGGCTTGGGTTTGGGCGGGCAGCTCCACCTTGGTTCCGGAGCAGTTGACACAGTAAGTATCGCCCTCCTTGACCAGATGGGCGTCAAAGAAATTCATCTGGGGCGTGCCGATGAAACCGGCCACGAACACGTTGATGGGATGCTCAAACACCTCCTGGGGGGTGCCCACCTGCTGGATGAAGCCGTCCTTCATAATGACGATGCGGTCGCCCAGGGTCATGGCTTCGGTCTGGTCATGTGTAACGTAAATGAAGGTGGTGTCAATGCGCTGCCTGAGCTTGATGATCTCGGCCCGCATCTGGTTGCGCAGCTTGGCGTCCAGGTTGGATAGGGGTTCGTCCATCAGGAACACTTTGGGCTCCCGGACAATGGCGCGGCCAATGGCCACCCGCTGGCGCTGGCCGCCGGACAGAGCCTTGGGCTTGCGGCTGAGGTACTGGGTGATGTCCAGAATGGCAGCGGCCTCCTTCACCCGGCGGTCGATCTCGTCCTTGGGCATCTTGCGCAGCTTCAGGGCAAAGGCCATGTTGTCATACACCGTCATGTGGGGGTAAAGCGCGTAGCTCTGGAATACCATGGCGATGTCCCGGTCCTTGGGCTCCACGTCGTTCATCAGCTTATCGCCGATGTACAGCTCACCTGCGGAGATCTCCTCCAGCCCGGCGATCATCCGCAGGGTGGTGGACTTGCCGCAGCCGGAAGGACCCACCAAAACGATGAATTCCTTGTCCGCGATGTCCAGATTGAAGTCGTGGACCGCGGTGACGCCGCCGTCGTAGACCTTTTTGATGCCCCTCAAACTCAGAGTTGCCATACGCGTTGACCGTGGCTGGGATGCCTCCGCAAACCCAGTCTCGCCTTCCGGGGAGTAAAACCCCGGAGACATTACGACAAGTCTCCACATTGCCGCACCGCCGGCCGGCGGAATTTTCCTCCTTTTTTGTTCCCGGCAGGGCTATGAGCGCAGAGCCCAAGGGAGTAACCGTGCCGGGTGGTTTATTATGTGCAGCCTTTCGGCATACAACCAGAATAGAGCCCCAACAGGGCCTTGCGGAGTGTGCCGTCCGCAGATGGCGAAAAGGCGAAAAATGACAGTCTGTTTCGGCCGGAGCGTGTACCTGACCGAAAACACTTCTCAGCCGCCAAGCGTGCCAGCTGTATCCCGAGACCCCGCGCAAATCCGGCCAAGCGGTTTGCATGGGGAGAGGAGGCACAGGGAAGCGCCCGCAGATTCCGCCGCCTGGCGGAAACGGGAAAAGCGGACTTCGTGCCGGCGGAGTGCGGCGCGGGGGGGTCTCCTTCCTGTGGACTGGCGGCAGCCAGTTCAAAGAAGGCTCAGCGCCGCCTCATCTGCCACCAGGGATACATGGGGGTGCATCTGAAGAATGGATGCGGGCACCTTGGGGGTGACAGGGCCAGTGAAGGCGGCCTTGACAATATCTGCTTTGTCCGCGCCGCTGACCACCACCAAGATATGGCGGGCCTGCATAATGGATTTGATACCCATGGTCAGCGCCTGACGGGGCACCTGATCCCGGCTGGCGAAGAACCGGGCGTTGGCGTTGATGGTGTCATCGGTGAGGTTGACCACATGGGTCTCCAGCTCAAAGGCCTCCTCCGGCTCATTAAAGCCGATGTGGCCGTTGTGGCCCATGCCCAGCACCTGGACGTCTATCCCCCCAAGACTGGCGATGACCTGGTTGTACCGCGCGCACTCTGCCTCGGGATCCTGGGCCAGACCGTTGGGCACGTTGGTGTTCTCCGGTTTGACGTTCACATGGTCGAAGAGGTTGGTCTGCATGAAATAGCGGTAGCTCTGGTCGTGGGTGGGGGCCAGGCCCAGGTACTCGTCCAGGTTGACGGTGTGTACCTGGGAGAAGTCGATATCCCCCTTGTTGTACCAGTCGATGAGCTGCCGGTACATGCCGATGGGGGTGGAGCCGGTGGCCAGACCCAGGACACAGTCCGGCTTGAGGATGACATGGGCGGAGAGAATATTGGCCGCCTTGCGGCTCATGCTCTGATAATCTTGTGCGCGGTATATTTTCATCATGATCTCCCTCTCAAATACTGGGCGGCAGCGGGAAAACGCACGCAGGACATTGCAGGGGCCGGGGACGGAACCGCCGGGACACCCGGGGAAAGCGGATGGGATTTGTGCGTTGTGCTGCTATCGGATGGCGGACAGCCGCCTGATTATTTACAATATAGCACAAAATGTGGACTGCGGTCAACTGGGATCTTCCCCCGAACCAGAAAAGATTGCAGGCACTGGGATATGAGGCTGAAAAAAGGGGTCGATTTTCCTGTGATGGTGTGCTATAATCGTCAGGCAGACTTGGCTGTGAAAGCGATTCAAACAGCGGAGAGAAGAGAGGACAATACCTGTGGGGAAAAAACGTTTTGGGGACCGGCGGGACGGACGCCGGATCCGGGATCTGGACGGCATGCACGCCATCATGCCCCATCTGATGCCCAAGCGGGCCGACGCGGAGGTCTACCTGTCCGCCAGAATGGACGTCACCGACGCGCTGGCCTATATCCGCAGCAAGAACGAGGGGGAGGAGGAGTACCGTGCCACCCTGTTCCACTGCTTCGTCATGGCGGTGGCCAAGACGGTGTGGATGCGCCCGCGGCTCAACCGGTTCGTCTCGGGCCGCCGGCTGTACCAGCGGGATGAGATCACCCTGGGCTTCGTGGTCAAGCGCCGGTTTGAAGATCACAGCGAGGAGAGCCTGATGGTGACCGCTGCCCAGGAGGACTGGACGCTCTCGGAGGTGACCCGCATCGTGGTGGGCAAGGTACACAAGGTGCGGGGGCAGGCCAGCTTCGGGGTGGACGGGGCGCTGAACGCCGTGGGGCGGCTGCCCCGGTGGCTGATCGCCCTCATCGTCTGGGGCTACCGCACCCTGGACTTCTTTGGCCGGGTGCCCCAGGCCCTCACCGCTGAGGACCCCAACTACGCCACCGTGTTTCTCAGCAATCTGGGCTCCATCCAGAGCCCCGCGGTGTACCATCACCTGAATAACCACGGCACCAACTCCATCATGGTGACCATCGGCACCATCCGAAAGGAGGAGATCGTCCTGGCCGACGGCTCCCGGACGGTGCGGGACGTGGTGGACGTGGGCATCACCTTGGATGAGAGAATCGCGGACGGGTTTTACTTCGGTCGCTCCTGGAAGATTGTGCAGCATCTGCTCACGAATCCGGAGCTGCTGGACCGCCCCTTGAAGGAGGAGATCGATTTTGAGTGCTAAGAAGAGCGTCCATGTCAAGGCGCCCTGGCTGGCCTTCCGGGGCGAGGTGCCTGCCCATCTGGACTATTTTGACGGAACGCTGTACCAGGCGGTGGAGGCGTGCGCTCAGAAGTGCCCGGACCACACCGCCTATATGTTTATGGGGAAAAAGACCACCTACCGGGCCATGATCCAGGAGATCAACATCTGTGCCCGGGCCCTGAAGGCCACCGGGGTGCGCCCAGGGGACAAGGTGACCGTGGCCCTGCCCAACTGCCCTCAGGCGGTGACCGTATTTTACGCCATCAACCTGGTGGGGGCCATTGCCAATATGATCCACCCGTTGTCCAGCGAGAAGGAGATCGAGTTCTACTTGAAGGAGTCCGGCTCCCTCTTTGCCGTCACGCTGGACCAGTTTTACCACAAGTTTGAGGCCATCCGGCAGAACGTAAACCTGGATAACATCATCCTGGCTTCCATCCAGGACGCGCTGTCCACTCCCATCAAGGCCGGGTACATGCTCACCGAGGGGCGCAAACTTCAGAAGATCCCCAAGGACGCGCCCATCATCCGGTGGAACGAGTTCATGCGCCGGGGGCGGACCTATCACTGGAAGTACAAAGCGGAGCGCACGGCGGACGACGTGGCGGTTATCCTCTACTCCGGCGGCACCACCGGTATCACCAAGGGGATCCTGCTCACCAGCCTGAACTTCAACGCCTTGGGCGCCCAGGTGGTGGCCACCAACCCCATGTTCCGCCCAGGGGACAAGATGCTGGCGGTGATGCCGGTGTTCCACGGTTTCGGTTTGGGTATCTCCATCCACACCATGCTCATGAACGGCGGCTGCTGCATCCTGGTGCCCCGCTTCACCGCGGAGAGCTACGCCAAGCTGCTGCTAAAGTATCGGTGCAACTTCATCGCGGGCGTACCCACCCTGTATGAGGCCCTGCTGCGCCTGCCTAAGATGAAGAACGCCGATCTGAGCTGCCTGAAGGGGGTGTTCTCCGGGGGGGACTCCCTGTCAGTGGAGCTGAAAAAGCGGCTGGACAAGTTCCTGTTTGACCACCATGCGGCCACCCAGGTGCGGGAGGGCTACGGGCTGACCGAGTGCGTCACCGCCTCCTGCCTGACTCCCTACCATCAGGCCCGGGAGGGTTCCATCGGCATCCCCTTCCCGGACACCTATTACAAGATCGTGGAGCCGGGCACCCAGAAGGAGGTGCCCTATGGAAAGGATGGGGAGATCTGTCTGTCCGGCCCCACGGTGATGAAAGGCTACCTGAACCACCCCGAGGAGACTGCCCAGACCCTCCAGGCCCACGCCGACGGGCTGACCTGGGTGCACACCGGCGACCTGGGGTACATGGACGAGGACGGTTTTATCTACTTCAAACAGCGCCTTAAGCGCATGATCATCACCAGCGGCTATAATGTGTACCCCTCCCAGCTGGAGAATATCTTCGACGCCCACGAGCTGGTGCAGATGAGCTGCATCATTGGGGTGCCGGATGATCTGAAGATGCAGAAGGTGAAGGCGTTTATCATGCTCAAGCCCGGTGTGCCCGCCGACGGGGAGACCAAAGAGACCCTGATGGCCTACGCCCGAAAGCACATTGCCAAGTACGCCCTGCCCTACGACATCGAGTTCCGCGCCGAGCTGCCCAAGACCCTGGTGGGCAAGGTGGCCTACCGCAAGCTGGAGGAGGAAGAGCTGAATAAGCTGCATGTGGCTGGAGCGGTTCAGTAAAGCCAACGAAAAAACGCAGATCAAAGGGCCCTGCGGCGAAAAGCCGCAGGGCCCTTTCTCAGTCTCGCACCGTGTGCGCTTCAGGGGCGCGTCAGATCAAAGGAAGCATGAATTTGGCCGCAATCCCATCCGCCGGAAGCGGTTCCCCTTCCGGCGGATTACCGAAACACCCGGTTGAAATCCCGGGGCATTTTAGCGGTGAAGCGCATCTCCTGCCCGGTAACGGGGTGGCGGAAAGCCAGCTCGCCGGCGTGGAGACACAGCCTGCCAATGGGATTGGTGGCGGCGCCGTACTGCTTGTCGCCCGCGATGGGGCAGCCCAGATCCTTCATGTGGACCCGGATCTGGTTCTTCCGTCCGGTGTCGATGGAGAGATCCAGCAGGGAGTACCCGCTGCCCGTGCGCTGCACCTGGTAATGGGTGACGGCCTCCCGGGCGCCGGGACCGGGCTGGCCGGAAAAGCTCAGGTGGGTTTTGGTCTCCACCAGGAAGGAGCGGATGGTGTCCCGGTCCCGGGGCGGCCTGCCCTCCACCACCGCCTGGTAGCCCCGGCGCAGGATAATCTCATTCCAGCGGGACTGGAACAGCTCCTTGGTCTGGGCGTCCTTGGCGAACATCAGCACCCCAGAGGTGTCCCGGTCCAGCCGGTGGAGCACAAAGACCCGGTTGTCGATATGCTGGCTTTTCACATAATCCCGCACCGCGTGGTAGGCGGTGCGCCGCCTCTCCTTTTCCGTGGCCACGCTGAGCAGTTTGGCGGGTTTGTTGACCACGATGAGATGCTCGTCCTCATAGAGCAGGGGAAAGGGCAGCACCCCGCCCCGGGGGCCCGGGGAATCCAGAATGGTGACCACCTGACCCGGAGACAGGGGGGTGTCGAACTGGGAGGTGGGCCGTCCGTCCACGGCCACCAGCCTCCGGGTGAGCAGAGATTTGACGTTGTTCCGGCTTTTATCCGTGAGCGCGGTGAGCAGGAAGGGGAGCAGCACGGTATCATGCTCCACGGGAAAGCGCCTGGGCCGGCGTCTGCCGGAGCGGGAGGAAACCTTATGATCCATGGTGGGAACCGCCTTTTCAAAAAATCGGGAGATCTCTCCTCCCAAGTTTATCACGGCGCAGGGGAAAAGTCCATGGGAAAAGTGGCTGGGACAGGCAAGTGCGGGCCGGTGCGCTCATAGGCTTTCCAGAGGTGATGGCGGTGTCGGGAAAGGAAGGATGGCTGGCCCGGGCATCTCGGATGCTGGACCTGCCGGGCGATGTGGTGGCGGGGCTGCCCCGGATTGAGCTGATCGGCAGCGGGGAGCTGCGCATGGAGCAGCACCGGGGGATTCTGGCCTACGGCCCGGAGGAGATCCACATCTCCGGCGGCGGCATGGTGGTGCGGGTAAAGGGCAGCGGGCTGGAGCTGCGGGCCATGGATCCCACCCAGCTGCTCATCACCGGGGAAATCTCGTCGGTGGAGCTGGTGTGATATGAAGAAACTCATCAATCTGCTGCTGGGCTACGGAGAGGTGCGGGTGACCGGCGCCTATCCCGAGCGGCTTTTGAATCTGTGCGCCCAGCGCCGGCTTCCCTTCTGGCGCCTGGAGTGGCTGGACGAGACCACTTTTACCTTCCGGATCGGCCTGCGGGATCTGGAACGGCTGGAGGAACTGGCGGGCCGGGCCATGTGCCAGCTCCAGGTGCAGGCCAAAAGGGGTGGGGGCGCGGCGGCCGGGCATTTGAAAAAGCGCTGGGGGTTCCTGCTGGGCCTGACCATCTGCCTGGTGGCGGTGAGCGTACTCTCCCGCTTTTTGCTGGTGGTGGAGGTCACAGGCAATGAGACGGTGCCCACCGCTGTCATTCTCTCCGAGCTGCGGCGGCTGGGGGTGCGCCCGGGGGCCTACGGCCCCGGCATCAACGAAAAGGAGGTGGCCAACGAGGCGCTGATCCATCTGCCCCAGCTGTCCTTTCTGGCCATCAACATCTATGGCACTCGTGCGCAGGTTCTGGTGGAAGAGGCGGTGAAAGCGCCCCAGCTGCTGGACGAGGAAACCCCCGCCGATGTGGTGGCCGACGCAGATGGCATCATTCTGGACATTCACCCCAGCGCCGGCCGGGCCATGTTCTCCGACGGGGACATTGTGACCGAGGGGGAGGTGCTCATCTCCGGGGCGTTGGAGCTATATGAGCCGGAGGGCAGCAGTGTGGACATGGGCTATCTCATGGTCCGCGCGGCCGGTACCGTCACCGCCCGCACCTGGCGCACCCTGGAGGAGACCATTCCCCTGACCATCTGGGAAAAAACCTACACCGGACAGGAGAAGAAACTCTATTCCCTGCACTTTTTGTGGGGTCAGTTTGATTTTTTTGAAAACAGTAGCATTTCCGGCGGGATGTATGATAAAATAACTCAGACAGACGATCTCACCTTATTCGGCCATACCCTTCCCGTGGGCCTGGCCGTCACCACCCTGCGGGAGTATACCCTGGAGGAGAGGGCGCTGGCGGAGGAGCAGGCGGAGGAGCAGCTGCGGCAGCTGCTGCTTCACCGGCTGGAGGCCATTCTGGAGCCCGGGGAGGGAAAGGTGATGCGCACCGACTTTGTCACCCGGGTGGAGAATGGAAAACTCACCGTCACCCTGCTGGCGGAGTGCGAGGAAGAGATTGGAAGGACCGTGGAGCGGGAGGGGGAGACCGGCCGGATCTACGGCGAGGGCTCCGCGCCCGAAGTAAACGAATGATACGGCGGAAAAGGCCGCCGCAAAGGAGAAAACTGCCCATGACAGAACAGTCCATCAGCATCGAGCGCATGGAGGAGGCCGTCAATCTCTTCGGCCTGTTTGACGAGAATATCCGCATCATTGAGCAGGAGCTGGACGTCTCGGTGGTCAACCGGGAGTCCAACCTGAAGATTTCCGGCGAGGGGGAGAACGTCATGCTGGCGGTGAAGGCCATCCAGGGCCTGCTCTCCCTGTCCGCCCGGGGGGAGGCCATCAGCCAGCAGAACGTGCGCTACATCATTGAGCTGGTGCGCACGGGCAACGAGGGCAAGATCGCGCAGCTGGCGGGGGATGTGGTGTGCGTCACCGCCAAGGGCAAGCCCATCAAGGCCAAGACCATCGGCCAGCGCCGGTATGTGGAGGCCATCAAGAACAACACCGTCACCCTGGGGGTGGGCCCCGCGGGCACCGGCAAGACCTATCTGGCGGTGGCCGCGGCGGTGGCCGCTTTCCGGGAAAAGCAGATCAACCGCATCATCCTCACCCGCCCCGCGGTGGAGGCCGGGGAGCGGCTGGGCTTTTTGCCCGGGGACCTGCAATCCAAGGTGGACCCCTATCTGCGGCCCCTATACGACGCGCTGTTCGACATGTTGGGGGCGGAGACCTACCAGAAATATTTGGAGCGGGGCAATATCGAGGTGGCCCCCCTGGCCTACATGCGGGGGCGCACCCTGGACGACAGCTTTATCATTCTGGACGAGGCCCAGAACACCAGCCGGGAGCAGATGAAGATGTTCCTCACCCGGCTGGGCTTTGGCTCCAAGATCGTCATCACCGGGGACATCACCCAGATCGATCTGCCGGCGGACAAGGTGTCCGGCCTGCGGGAGGCCATGCGGGTGCTCAAAGGGGTGGAGGACATTGCCATCTGCCAGCTCACCGGGGCGGACGTGGTGCGCCACGTCATCGTCCAGCGGATCATCCAGGCCTATGAGGAGGACGAGAAGCGCCGGGGCGTCAAGCGGGAGCGGGACAAGCGGTGAGGAGGGCAGGCCATGGACTATGAACTGATCATCGACAGTCAGGTGGACGGGGCCCAGCCCTACGCCCGGCTGTTGGAGGAGGTCATCCCCGCCGCTCTGGCCGCGGAGGGCATTGATTTTCCCTGGGAAGTGGACGCGCTGTTCACCGACGACGCGGGCATCCAGGCCATCAACCGGGAGCAGCGGGGGGTGGATGCCCCCACCGATGTGCTCTCCTTTCCCATGTTTCAGCTGGAGCCAGGTGTGCCGCCCACCTTGGAGCAGGTGGAGGCTGACCCTGGTACGGGGCTGGTGCCCCTGGGGGACATGGTGATCTCCCTGGAGCGGGCGCAGACCCAGGGGGAGGAGTACGGCCACGGAACGGAGCGGGAGGTGGCCTACCTGGCGGTTCACTCTGTACTTCACCTGCTGGGATACGACCATGTGGACGAAGGGCCGAGGAAGGCCCGGATGCGGAACCGGGAGGAGGCCATCCTGAGCGCGCTGGGCCTGTCCCGGCAACCGGATGGAAGTGGAAAAGGAGGCATAACATGAACAGGCAGGGCAGATTGCTGACGGGGTGCGTCCTGGGAGCGGCTTTGCTCCTGTCCAGCTGCGCGGGCGGGCCGGACGGGGCGCAGGGGACAAGCCCTGTGACACAGCGGGTGGAGACGACACAGCCGGCGCGGGAGACGCCGTCGGTGGCTCCGTCGGAGAAGCCCTCCCCGACGTCCCAGCCGGATCAGGCGGGGCTGTTCTCCGCCCTGGCAGGGGAGAGCGTGATGGGGCTGCTCCTCCTGGAGCCCACCCAGGAAGAGCTGGCCCTGGCCGGAGCGGTGGAGGAGGTGTTTCCGCCCCAGGAATACGGGGAGCGGATGCTCATCGTCCCCCGGCTGCCGGACAGCACCGTCATCATCCAGCAGCTGCGCTATGACCAGGAAGGGGCCCTGACCGGGGTGGAGGAGATCTGGCGCAGCCAGCGCCAGCCCGCGGCGGTGCTGCTCCAGCAGGATGTCCCCGAGGGCTATCCCACCCTCCGGGTGGTGATCCAGGCCGGGGAGCGTACCGGCAGCTACGATGTGAGCTATTACGGAAAAGGGGATGGCCGGCGGGACTTCTATATCTGGCTGGCCCGGGAGGACTGAGCGCAAAAATGGCCGAAAGCCGACGGTGAAGCTCAATGCCGTCAAACAAAGGAAAGTTGAGGATCATCTTATGACAGAAATCAAGAAATGCGGTATGATCAGCATCGTGGGTCGGCCCAACGTGGGCAAGTCCACCCTGACCAACACCCTGGTAGGGGAGAAGGTGGCCATTGTGTCCTCCAAACCCCAGACCACCCGCAACCGGATCTGCGCCGTCCTGAACCGGGGGGACAGCCAGTTTGTGTTTCTGGACACCCCGGGTTTGCACAAGGCCCGTACCCGGCTGGGGGACTACATGGTGAAGGTGGTCCGGCAGTCGGTAGCCGATGTGGACGGGGTGATGCTGCTGGTGGAGCCGGTGGCCAATATCGGTGCGCCGGAGGAGGAGCTGATCCGGCGGATCCAGTCTCTTGGGGCCCCGGCGGCCCTGGTGATCAATAAGATCGACACGGTGGAAAAGGAGGAACTGCTTGCGGTAATAGCCTTGTACAGCCAGGCCCACAACTGGGACGCGGTGGTGCCCATCTGTGCCCGCACCAGGGAAGGGGTGGACGAGCTGCTGGAAGTGCTCTCCCGCTGGCTGCCCGAAGGGCCCCAGCTCTTCCCCGACGATATGATCACCGACCAGCCCGAGCGGCAGATCATGGCGGAGATTGTCCGGGAGAAGCTGCTGCGCAATCTGGATAAGGAGATCCCCCACGGCACTGCCGTGGAGGTGACGAAATTTTCCCAGCGGGACGACGGCATCATCGATTGCCATGTGACTGTCTACTGCGAAAAGGAGTCCCACAAGGGGATCATCATCGGCAAAAAGGGCGCCATGCTCAAGAAGATCTCCACCCAGGCCCGGGAGGATATGGAGGCCTTTATGGGGAGTAAGGTGTATCTTGAGGTGTGGGTCAAGGTCCGGGAGAAGTGGCGGGACAACGTGACTGCCATCCGCAATTTCGGGTATACCGAGGAGTGACGGGACAGCGCGGGACAAAATTTGCCGCTCATAATTGGAAAGCCCAGAGCCAACCTAACCGTATCAGACATCAGGAGGTGCGGGGATGGAGGGATACTGGGCACTGTTCTGGGCCACTGGCCTGCCCCAGGTGTGGCTGCTGAGCCGGGAGAGGGAGCAAAAGGCGGTGGCGGCAGCTATCGTGGAAGAGAAGAAACCGCCCTGGGGCGGCGCCGTATAATGAAGATGGGCAGGCGGGCGGTATGGCCCGCCTGCTCCGGAGGATAATAGCCTGGGAATACTTATGAGGATAAGAAGGGGCTGCTATGCACCTGACCACCAACGCCCTTGTGCTGAGGGAAGTGAACTACAAGGAATCGGATAAGATTCTCACCGTGCTTACCGGGCAGGAGGGCAAGCTGACGGTGTCCGCCCGAGGGTGCCGGAAAAAGGGTAGCGCCATCGCCGCGGCCAGCCAGCTGCTGGTGTGGTCGGAGATGACCCTGTACGAGTACCGGGGCCGCTGGGCCGTCAAGGAGGCGGAAACCAAGCGGCGTTTTGACGCGGTGCGCTCCGATCTGGAAAAGCTGGCTCTGGCCAGTTATTTTTCGGAGGTCACCGAGCTTCTGGCGGAGGAGGGGCAGCCGGAGCCGGGACTGCTGTCCCTCATCCTCAACTGCCTGCATGCCCTGGATCAGATGGATCTGCCCCAGAAACAGGTCAAGGCTGTCTTTGAGTGGAAGGCCATGGCCCTGGCGGGATATGAGCCCATGACGGAGGGGTGCGCGGTGTGCGGAAGGCCCGACCCGGAGGGGCCCTATCTCCAGCTCAGCCAAGGGGTGGTCTGCTGCGAGACCTGCCGGGGCGGGGCGGGAGAGGGAACCGCCATGCCCCTGACGCCCAGCGCTCTGTCCGCCCTGCGGCACATCGTGGCGGGAAGCCCCAAGCGGCTGTTCTCTTTTCGGGTAGACGACAGATCCCTGGAGCAGCTGTCCGCCGCCTCCGAGGCCTATCTGATCACCCAGCTGGAGCGGGGCTTCCGCACCTTGGACTTTTACAAATCGCTGTAATGCTGGCCACAGCCAGGAAGATAACAGGAGAACAACATGGGAGAAACGCCATGACGGAACTATTTGAAAAATCCATTCATACCCTGGAGCTGCCCCGGGTGCTGGCGCTGCTGGCGGAAGAGGCGGTGACGGAGGAGGGCAAGGAGCGGTGCCGGAGTGCCCTGCCCAGCGTGGAGCGATCTGAGGTTCAGCGGCTCCAGAGTCAGACCTCGGCGGCCTTCGTCATGCTAGTGAAGGGGGGCAGCCCCGGCTTTTCTGGCGTGCGGCCAGTGGCCGCCGCCCTTCAGCGGGCGGACCGGGGGGGCAACCTGAACACCCGGGAGCTGCTGGACATCGCCCAGGTGCTGCGCTGCGCCCGGTCAGTGCGGGAGTACGGCATGGGGGAGTCCACGGCGAAAACCGTGCTGGACGGCTATTTCCAGTCCCTCACCCCCAACCGTTTTCTGGAGGACAAGATCACCGGGGCCATCCTCAGCGAGGAGGAGATCGCCGACGCCGCCTCCCCCGAGCTGGCGGATATCCGCCGGCACATGCGGGCGGCGGCGGGCAAGGTGCGGGATGTGCTCAGCCGCCTGATTTCCTCCAATCAATCCAAGTACCTGCGGGAGTCCATCATCACCATGCGGGGGGGCCGGTACGTGGTGCCGGTGAAGAGCGAGCACAAAAACGACATCCCCGGCCTGGTCCACGATGTGTCCGGCTCAGGCTCCACCTTCTTCATCGAGCCCATGGGGGTGGTCAACGCCAACAATGAACTGAAGGAGCTGGAGCGCAAGGAGCAGAAGGAGATCGAGCGGATCCTGGCCGAGCTGTCCGCCGACTGCGCCAACGTGAGGGAGACCATTGAGGAGGACTACCGCACCCTCGTCGCCCTGGATGTGATCTTCGCCCGGGCCAAGCTGTCCTCCCGGATGGAGGCGATGGAGCCCGCCCTGGGGGAGTATATTCAGCTGCGCAAGGCCCGCCATCCTCTGCTGGACCACAGAACCGCGGTGCGCAACGACCTGTATCTGGGGAAAGAGTTCGACACCCTGGTCATCACCGGCCCCAACACCGGCGGCAAGACCGTCACGCTCAAAACCTTGGGCCTTCTGACGCTCATGGCCCAGTGCGGCCTGCACATCCCCGCCGCGGACGGCTCGGTTATCCGGGTGTGCTCGTCGGTGCTGGCGGACATCGGGGACGAGCAGTCCATCGACCAGTCCCTGTCCACCTTCTCCTCCCACATGGTGAACATCGTGGCCATTCTGGAGCAGGCGGACGACCGCGCCCTCATCCTCTTCGACGAGCTGGGGGCGGGCACCGACCCGGTGGAGGGCGCCGCCCTGGCCGCCGCCATCATCGACTCCACCCGGGCCATGGGGGCCCTGGTGGCCGCCACCACCCACTACGCCGAGCTGAAGGTGTACGCCATGTCTACCCCCGGGGTGGAGAACGCCTCCTGCGAGTTTGACGTGGAGACCCTAGCCCCCACCTACCGGGTGCTCATCGGGGTGCCCGGAAAATCCAACGCCTTTGCCATCTCCCGCAGGCTGGGGCTGCCTGATTACATCATCCAGAAGGCCGCCGACCGCATCGACGCGGAAAATGTCCGCTTTGAGGATGTGCTCTCCCAGCTGGAGGTCCAGCGCCAGGCCATGGAGAAGGAGCGGGAGGAGGCCGAGCGGCTGCGCCGGGAGATGGAGCGGGACCGGGCCCAGGCGGAAGAGTACCGCGCCCGCATCGAAGAGGAACGCCGGCGCGCCACCGAGCGGGCCCAGGCGGAGGCCAGGGCCATCCTCCAGCAGGCCCGGGACACCGCCGATCAGACGTTCCAGGAGCTCAACGAAATGCGCCGCCGCCAAGAGACCGCCAAAGAGTGGGTGGATGACAATGAGGCGCGCTCCGAGCTGCGCCGCCGGCTCAACCAGGCGGAGGCCGGTTTGGGCGGCGGAAAGGAGGATCTGCCCCCGCCGCCCCCCACCCGGGACGCGGTAGTTGGAGACACGGTAGAGCTGTTGAAAACCGGCACCCAGGCCGAGGTAGCAGGGGTCAACAAGGACGGCACCCTCCAGCTCCAGGCAGGCATTCTCAAGCTCAAGGCCAGGCAGGATGAGGTGCGGGTGCTGGAGGATGTGACGGCTCGGAAAAAGCAGAGCCGGAAGGAGAAACAGCGCCAGACCGCCTCGGTGAAGCATGCGTTCCGCGCCAGCGCCGCCAAGGCGGAGCTGGACCTGCGGGGAATGATGACGGACGAGGCCTTGGGGGCGGTGGACCTGTTCCTGGACAACGCTTTGATGGGCAAGCTGGAGACGGTGACCATCATCCATGGCAAAGGCACCGGGGCGCTGCGAAAAGCGGTGCGGGAGCACCTGAAGCGCAGCCGGTATGTCAAGAGCTTCCGCCCCGGCGCCTACGGCGAGGGGGAGGACGGTGTGACGGTGGTCACGCTGAAGTGATGAAAACCATGGGGGAAAGCGGCCCATACCAGATAAAAGCCTCATGCTTTTGTTGAAAGGCCCGGCTACGATTTGTGTAAAATGCTGTTGACGATAAGTGGTAAATTTGATATGCTATCAATGTGAAGTTTCGGGGATATGCGTGGCAGCGCGGTACCCCAAGCCGAGATTTGTGATGGAGGGAATCGTTCATGTTCATGAAAGAAACCGTTGTCAACAACCAGGTTGGCCTGCACGCCCGTCCCGCTACCTTTTTCATTCAGAAGGCCAATGAGTTTAAGAGCTCTGTCTGGGTGGAAAAGGATGAGCGCCGCGTCAACGCCAAGAGCCTGCTGGGCGTCCTCTCTCTGGGCATTGTGAAAGGCACTACCATCAATCTGATCGCCGACGGCCCCGATGAGGAGGCTGCGGTGAACGCCCTGGTGGAACTGATCAACTCTGATTTTTCTGAATAATCAAATGGAAACCCGCTGAAAAGCGCCGCGGAAGCGGCGCTTTTTTTCTTAGAAGCGTGAGGATAGGCGCATCAAGGCTGTCGGGTCCCGCCCCGGCAGACGAGGTGCTTTTTCTGACACCAGGGAAAGTGCCGAAAGCGGGTATCTAGGGGGGCGGATCTCCCCCAAAGAGAGGAGGGAAACACCATGACCTTTGAGGAACTGCGGGACAAGGCCCACTCCCTGCCCCTGAAGCCAGGGGTGTATATCATGCAGAACACCCAGAGCCAGGTGATCTACGTGGGCAAGGCCAAAGCCCTGCGCAACCGGGTGAGCCAGTACTTTCAGGACCAGTCCCGGCACAATGTCAAGACCCGGGCCATGGTGTCTCAAATTGACCACTTCGACGTCATCGTGGTCCAGTCGGAGTTCGAGGCCTTGGTGCTGGAGTGCGCCCTGATCAAGCGGCACATGCCCCGGTACAACATCCTGCTCAAGGACTCCAAGGGCTATCCCTATATCCGCCTGAGCGTGGATGAGGACTACCCCCGGTTCTCCCTGGCCTCCAAGGCGACGGAGGACGGGGCCCGATACTTTGGACCCTATGGCAGCCGGGGGGCCAGCCAGGGGATCATCGACGCGCTGCGCCAGGCTCTGCGCCTGCCCTCCTGCCACCGGAAGTTCCCCCGGGACATTGGGAAGGAGCGGCCCTGCCTAAACTACCACATGGGGGTGTGCGAGGGCTACTGCCGCCCGGAGATGGATCAGAGTCAATACCGCCGCTCCATCGACCAGGCGGTGAGGTTGCTGGAGGGCAAGCTGGACGAGGTGGTGGACGAGCTGACGGCAGAGATGGAGCAGGCTGCCGAGGCGCTGAGCTTTGAGCGGGCCGCTCAGCTGCGGGACCGCATCCGCTCCATCCAGTTGTTGGGCAAGCGGCAGAAGGCGGTGGCCGGCTCCCTGGCGGACACCGACGTGGTGGGCTACTGGCGGGGAGAGGCCAAGAGCTGCTTTGTGGTGCTCCACTACATGGCCGGTGAGCTGGCGGCCAAGGACTGGGAGTTGCTGCCCCTGCCCATGGAGGATGAACAGGCCACCGTGGCCACCCTGACGGCTCAGTACTACAGCGGCCGGGGCAGCCTGCCCAAACAGATTCTGCTGCCCTGCGACATTGACGAGCGGCTGGAGCTGGCCCGGATGCTTACCCAGGCGGTGGGCCGGAAGGTGGAGGTGCTCACCCCCCAGCGGGGGGCCAAGATGGACCTGGTGCGCATGGCCAATGAGAACGCCCGGGAGGAGGTGGTCCGGGCCACCACCGCGGAGGAGCGCCGCTCCAAGCTCACCGAGGCCCTGGGGGGGCTGCTGGGGCTGGACCATCCCCCCCACCGCATCGAGGCCTTCGATATCTCCAATACGGGCAGTTCGGACATCGTGGCCTCCATGACGGTGCACATTGACGGCAAGCCCCTGAAGCGGGACTACCGCCATTTCAAACTGAAGGATATGCCCCACGCCGACGACTACGCCTCCATGCGCCAGGTGGTGCTGCGGCGGTTCCAGCGGTATCTGGACGGGGATGAGAAATTTGGCGCCCTGCCCGACCTGCTGCTCATTGACGGCGGGGCGGGGCAGGTCAAGGCGGCCCAGGCCGCCATGGAGGAGGCGGGGATCCGCGTGCCCGCCTACGGCATGGTGAAGGACGACCGGCACCGCACCCGGGCCCTGGAGGGGGCGGACGGCCGGGAGATCGGCATTCAGCAGAACCAGGCTATCTTCGCCCTGGTGGGCCGCATCCAGGAGGAGACCCATCGCTTCGCCATCCAGTTCCACCGCCAGCAGCAGGCCGCTCACCTGAAAGGCTCCGCCCTGGACGGCATTCCCGGGGTTGGCCCGACGAGAAAGGCGGCGCTGCTCAAGCACTTCAAGAGCGTGCGGGCGGTCAGGGAGGCCGGGGTGGAGGCCCTGGCCCAGGTGGTGCCCCTAAACACCGCCCAGGCGGTGTACGAGCACTTCCACCCACAGAGAGGAGACTGACCATGGAGGGGAAGCGCGCGCCCTGGCTGGACTGGGCGATAGAGCTGCAGAGTCTGGCCCAGGCCGGCCTGTATTATAGCAAAGACCCATTTGACTTGGAGCGGTTTGCCCGGGTGCGGGAGATCGCCGCCGAGATGCTGGCCCTCCAGAGCGGCCTTCCCCTGGAGAAGGTGAAGGAGCTGTTCTGCGGGGAGACGGGCTATCAGACCCCCAAGCTGGACACCCGGGCGGCCATCTTTCAGGGGGAAGAGATCCTGCTGGTGCGGGAGCGGGACGGCCGCTGGTCCCTGCCGGGGGGATGGGTGGATGTGACCTGCTCGGTGGGGGAAAACGTGGTGAAGGAGGCCAGGGAGGAGGCGGGCGTGGAGGTGCGCGCCGACCTGGTCATCGCCATTCAGGACCGGGAACGGCACAACCGGCCGGCCTACGCCTACAAGGTGTGCAAGATCTTCGTGCTGTGCTCCCTTCTGGGGGGCGGCTTTACGGAGAACATCGAAACCACCGCCAGCGGCTGGTTCTCCCTGGACGCGCTGCCGGAGCTGGCGGAGGAAAAGAACACCCGGGAGCAGATCGCCCTGTGCTTTGAGGCGCATCGCGCGAGGGAATGGAAGACCCGGCTGGAGTGAGGAGAAGGACTTGCCAAGGGAGGAATGGATATGCGGGTCATCACAGGAAGTGCCCGAGGAAAGCGGCTGAGAGAGCTGCCCGGACTGGATACCCGGCCCACCACGGATCGGGTGAAAGAGGGGATGTTCAACGCCATCCAGTTCGACATTGAGGGCCGGCGGGTGCTGGACCTGTTTGCCGGCACCGGGCAGCTGGGTATCGAGGCCCTCAGCCGGGGGGCGTTCTTCTGCGACTTTGTGGACAGCGCCCCGGCGGCTATGAAGATTGTTCGGGCCAATGTGGATGGCTGTGCTTTGACGGCCCGGGCAGCCTTTCATCAGAAGGATTTTGCCGCCTTTCTGGGGCAGGCGCAGGGGAAATACGGTCTGATCTTTCTGGACCCTCCCTACGCCTCCGGCAATCTGGAGCGGGCGCTGGAACAAATCGCGAAGATTGACATTGTGAGGGGAAATGGTATAATAGTCTGCGAAAGTCCGGTGGACCACCCGCTGCCGGAGCTGCCCGGCCCCTATGAAAAGGGAAGGGATTACCGGTATGGGAAGATCAAGCTGACCCTGTACCGCAGGAGCGTGTGAGACCATGAAACGAGCGATTTATCCCGGCAGCTTTGACCCAGTGACCCTGGGCCACCTGAATATCATCAAGCGGGCCGCAGTCATGTTTGATGAGTTGATTGTGTGTGTGAGCGTCAACTCCAGCAAGCCCAGCGGTCTGTTCACCCCGGAGGAGCGAGTGGATCTGCTGCGCCGGGTGACGGAGGGGCTGGCCAATGTGCGGGTGGACTGCTCGGACCGGCTGGTGGCCGAGTATGCCAGGCGGAACCAGGCCAGGGTGCTGGTCAAGGGGCTGCGGGCGGTTTCCGACTATGAGGCGGAGATCCAGATGGCCATGATCAATACCAAGCTGTATTCCAGGCTGGATACGGTTTTTCTGTACACCAGTCCGAAGTATGCCTACCTGAGTTCCAGCGTGGTCAAGGAGATGGCCAGGTATGGGGCTGATCTGTCTGATTTTGTGCCCCGGCAGATCATCGCGGATGTGGAGAAGAAGGTCAGGGGCACCCAGGAAAGGATGTGACAAGGGATGGCAACGGCTGTGGACGAATTGCTGGACATGTTGTTCGACATGATTGACGAGGCGAAAAACGCGCCCTTGAGCAGTGAAAAGTGCATCATTGAGCGGGACAAGGCCCTGGACCTGATCGAGGATATCAAGGCTCAGTTCCCGGTGGAGCTGGCCGAGGCCAAAAAGGTCCTCAATTCCCGCAATGAGTATGTGGCCGCCGCCAAGCGGGAGGCGGAGGAGATCCGCAAGCGGGCGGAGGTGGAGGCCGGCCAGCGGGTCAACGAGGCCCAGGTGATGAACCAGGCCCGGCAAAAGGCCAATGAGCTCATCGCCCAGGCGGAGGAGAAGGCCAAGCAGGTACGCCGGGCGGCCAATGAGTACTGCGAGGACGTGCTGCGCCGCACGGAAGAGGCGCTGGCCGACGCCCACACGGAGATGCGCCAGGTACACACCCGCTTCCGCGCGGCCATGGGGTCTGCCGGAACGAGCGCCTCCTCTGCGAACCCCCGCATGTACGACGCAGAGGCAGACGAGACTTAAAACGGAAAGAGATATGAACCGCCGGTACAGAGGCATCTGTACCGGCGGTTTTTCTTGCCCGTTTTGACTGGGTGCAAGATATGGTGTGGATATTGGGACGGGGATACAGAACCATGTGGTTGCGCCGGGCGGAATGTAAAAAGTAGAACGGGTGTTTGAATGATAAAAGGACAAAAAACACTGGAATTTTCCGCTGTTTTGCCCGAAAAAAGTACTTGCATTTTTGATTCGTAAGCTGTATACTAAAACTGCGATTGGAGTGAAATGGAGGAATCTATACTCTTATTGGAGTAGAATGGAGGGATGATGGATGACCGGGACCTATGAACACAGCATTGACAACGCCGGCCGTCTCATTGTTCCAGCCAAACTCCGGGAAGAGTTGGGCTCCACTTTCTATCTGGCTGTGGGAGTCAAGGAGAACCTGACGCTCTACCCAATGTCCGCCTGGAATAAGCTTCAGGAGCGGGTGGCCGGCCTGACCACTGCCCAGGCTGCGTCCATGGACGTGTTCTTCGCCTCGGCGCAGCTGTGTGAGGCGGACAAGCAATGGCGCTTTCAGGTGCCCGGCTACCTGAAGGACTACGCCAAAATTGATCGGGACGTGGTGATCACCGGCAACAACGACCGGGCCCAGATTTGGAGCGCGGACAACTGGAAGGCCAAGACCCGTCAGCAGCTCAATCCCGAGACCATCTCCACGCTGCTGGAAGGGCTGGGGATCTGAGATGGAGTACACCCACAAACCGGTGCTGCTCCAGGAGTGTCTGGCGGGGCTGAACCTCCGGCCCGACGGGATCTACGTGGACGGCACCCTGGGCCGGGCGGGACACAGCCGGGAGATTGTCCGGCGGCTGACCACAGGGCGGCTGATCTGCATAGACCGGGACCAGACGGCCCTGGACGCGGCAGCTCAGCGGCTGGCCGGATACTTGGACAAGGTCACCCTGGTTCACGGCAACTTCGGTGGCGTGGCCGCCATACTGAAAGAGTTGGAAATTCCCGCGGTGGACGGAATGCTTTTTGACCTGGGGGTTTCCTCCCCTCAGCTGGATGACGGCAGCCGGGGCTTTTCTTACCTGCAGGACGCCCCTCTGGACATGAGAATGGATCAGACATCCCCGCTCACCGCCCATGACGTGGTCAACGGCTGGAGCCAGGAGGAGCTGAAACGAATTTTGTGGCAATACGGGGAGGAGCGGTATGCCGGGGTCATCGCCGCGGCGATGGTTCGGGAGCGAAGTAAGGCGCCCATTGAGACCACCGGGCAATTGGTGGAGGTGATCCGGATGGCCATGCCGGGCAGGGCCCAGCGGGAGAAGCAGCACCCTGCCAAGCGATCTTTCCAGGCCATCCGCATCGCAGTGAACGACGAGCTGGGTGAGGTGGAGCGAATGCTGAACAGTGCCCTGGATCTGCTCAGGCCTCAGGGACGGCTGGCGGTTATCTCTTTCCACTCCCTGGAGGACAGGCTGGTAAAGACTGCCTTCGCCCAGTGGGCCAAAGGCTGCACCTGCCCGCCGGATTTTCCGGTGTGCGTATGCGGCAAGAAGCCCAGGGTGAAGTTGATCGGCAAACGGCCCATTGTGGCCGGTCAGGCCGAGCTGGAGGAAAATCCCCGGGCCCGCAGTGCCAAGCTGCGGGTGGCGGAGAAGATATAGATGCCCGGACCGTCGGACACAATGATTTCAAAGGAGCGGTGACACCATGGCAGCGTCAACGCAGCGCAGAACAAGAAGATACGGCACCTATGGCAATGTGGCTTACAAAGCGCAGGCCGAGCCTGAACTGACCCGGCGGGCAGCCCAGCGCGCCGGTGGGGAAGCGGAACGGATCCGCCGTCCCAGGGTGCAGCCCCGCACCCGGACAGTATCCCGGCCCCAGGTGGAGGTGCGGCCCCAGGGGGCGGTGGCGCCCTTTGCCATCCTCGGTGTTCTGGCCGTGGCGGTGTGCGCGCTGCTGGTGGTGATGACCAACGCCCGCCTTGCCGTGGTCCGGGACGAGACGGTGGAACTGCGCTCCACCCTGGCAGAGCTTCAGGACGAGGAAAAGACCTTGCAGACGCAGTATGAGCTGGCTTTTGACCTGACGGAGATCGAGCGGCAGCTGACCGCGGACGGTTCCATGGTGAAGGCAAGCCCCAGCCAGACGGTATATCTGGACCTGTCCCAGGGAGACAATGTGGTCTACTATGAAGCGGCCCAACAGGGGCTGACTGGACTAATCCGGCGGGCGGAGGAGTTTTTCTCCGGCCTGCTGTCATAAGCGGCAGGAGAACGGTCATACACTGTACTGCCAAAGACATCGAATACGAGAAATACACAGGGGGCGTAAGAAGATACCGGGTTCTTACGCCCCTTCGCAGTGTGATACCCGGTGAAGGAACGCTTTTCTCAAAGGAGCATGACAATGCGCAGACAGGATCCAAAACCCCGGCGCTCCGCCGGGAAAAGCAACCGCAGCCTGTTCCGGCGCACCATTTTTCTGATGGTGTGCCTGGGTGTGGTGCTCTTCATCCCTATGGTGGCCCAGCTGTGGAAATTGCAAATCACCCAGCATGACTACTGGCAGGAGCGGGCTGCCGGCCAGCAGCTCCAGTCCGTGGCGGTAAACGCCGGCCGGGGCACCATCTACGACAGCCAGGGGGAGGTGCTGGCCATGTCCGCCACCACCTATAACCTGATCCTGTCCCCGGCGGACCTGATCCGGAATGTCAACAACCTGGCCGAGAACAGCGCTGAACTCCAGGATGAAGCCGGTGAGGTGGACGAGGACAAGGTGCAGGCCCTCCTGGACGAGACCCGGCAGAACGTGGCAGAATTTCTGGCCCAGCTGCTGGACCGGGATGTGGACACCTTTCTGAGGCGGCTGGAGCGGACAGGATCCTATTATGAAGAGCTGGCCACCTATCTGGAGGAAGACGAGGCGGAACAGGTGCGCCAATTTATCGCCGGCTACCGGGAGGAGAGCGGCTGGAATATGGGCATGCCCTCCATTCTCTACCTGGTGGAGACCGCCCAGCGCTACTACCCCCAATCCTCCATCGCCTCCCACATTCTGGGCTTCATCGCCGAGAATGAGAACAGCGGCGGTGAGCGGGTGGGCGCCCAGGGCCTGGAAGCCGCCTATCAGGACCTGCTCACCGGTACCTCCGGCCGGGTGGTCACCGGGAAGACCGGCCTGGGCAGTGAGCTGCTCTCCAGCTATGAGGAATATTTCGACGGGCAGGATGGGTATGATCTTCACCTGACCATTGACTCCAAGATCCAGGCCATGGCTGAGCAAACCCTGGCCGAGGGGATCGAGACCTATGATGTGAAGGAGGGCGGGTTCTGCATTGTCATGGATCCCTCCACCGGGGCCATCCTGGCCATGGCCAGCTCCCCGGAGTTCGACCCCAATCACTACGTCGAGATCATCACCCAGAGCCTCCAGGAGGAGCTGGCTTCAGTGGCCCAGCAGTATGGGGAGGACAGCGAGGAGTACAGCGCGGCCAGGAGCGCGGCCTACAATGAGCAGCTGCTCAACAAGGCGGTGAGCTTCACCTACGAGCCCGGCTCGGTGTTCAAGCCCCTCACTGTGGCCATGGCCCTGGAGGAGGGCATCATCGACCCCAACGACCACTACTACTGCGGTGGATCCAAAGTGGTGGGCGGTCGGACGATCCACTGTCACCAGCGCCGCGGTCATGGGGATCAAAATGTAACCCAAGCTCTGGAGAACTCCTGTAACGTGGCCCTGATGGACATTGGCGAGCAGATCGGTGCGGAGCTGATGTGGCAGTACTGGGAGGACTTCGGCCTGATGGAGACCACCGGCATCGATCTGGCCGGCGAAGTAGACAGTTACTTCTGGCCGGAGGACGAGTTCAAAGGCCCCTACGGGGCCCAGTCCGTGGCCGTGGCCTCTTTTGGCCAGACCTTTCGCGTCACCCCCATTCAGATGATCCGGGCCTTTGCCAGCGTCATCAACGGCGGCCACCTGCTCACTCCCTATGTGGTGCAGTCCATCACTGACGACGCGGGCAGCACCGTGTACTACCACGAGACGCAGGAGGCGCGCCAGGTGCTCAGCGAGACCACCTCGGAGATCCTCCGGGGGATGCTGGAGAGCGTGGTGGCCAACGGCTCGGGCCACAACGCCTACATGGCGGGATATAAGATCGCCGGGAAGACGGGCACGTCAGAGAAGATTGGAGAGGATACCAACGACGTGGTCTGTTCCTTTATGGGCCTTGCCCCGGTGGATAACCCCAAAGTGCTGGTGCTGTTGGCCTACGACTCTCCGGAGCGGGCCAACGGCACGTCCCAATACACCCCCTCGGGCACCTATATCAGCGGCGGCA
Organism: uncultured Oscillospiraceae bacterium; assembly: GCA_944387095.1. Lineage (GTDB taxonomy): Bacteria > Bacillota > Clostridia > Oscillospirales > Oscillospiraceae > Enterenecus. Next base: position 42,143 of record CALXDP010000003.1, on the reverse strand, counting down.
ATATCACCGCCCCCATGGCGGGGCAGCTTATCGCGGATATTCTGGATTATCTGGGCATGGAGAAGCAGTATACCAGCCAGGAGCTGGCCAGCAGCGACACCACTATGATCCGGGCCACCGGCTATGAACTTACCGTGGCCAAGGGCCTGGTCCAGGACCGGGGACTGAACGTGCGCACCGTGGGCACGGGGAACATTGTGACCGGCCAGGTGCCAGCCGCCGGGGTGACCCTTCCCGGCGGGTCCACCGTGATCCTGTATCTGGGGGACGAGGCGCCGGAGGAACAGGTGGAGGTGCCCAACGTGTCTGGAATGTCCCCTGCCCGAGCGAAAGAGACACTGGAAAACCTGGGGCTGTTCCTGCGTTCCACCGGCGTGTCAGACTATACCGATGCCTCCGTGATGGCAGTGAACCAATCTATGGAAGCGGGCACCATGGTCTCCATTGGAACCGTGGTGGAAGTCCGCTTCGCCAGCAATGTGATTGACTATGCGCCCCAGGAAGCATAGCGGGCCTGTGCCCATCGCGGTGGTGGGCAGCGGCGGTACGCTTACCGCGGGGCTGCTCAGCACCCTCACCGGCTGTCCGGTGGAGGAGCTTACGCCCTGTCAGGCCGTGGCGGCCGCAGAAGCAGGCAAACGGTTTCGTGCCGTGGTGGTGGAGAATTTTGAGCCTCATGACTGGCGGGAATTGTCCGGATGTGCCGCGGCCCGCTGGGCTCTGGCGCCCTACACCGATGTGACGGTGGTGGGACTGGATGATTTGGAGGGGCGGCGGCTGGCCGCCGCCCTGCCCCACCGGGTATACGCCTACTCGGACGGCCGGCCCCAGGCCGACCTGACGGCCAAGAATGTGCGCCTGCGGGCGGACTGGCTGGAGTTTGAAGCGCTGACAGACCGGGAGCTGACGCGGGTGCGGGTTCCCCTGGGGGACCGTCCCCGGCTGTACGATCACCTGGCCGCCTTGGCTGGGGCGCTGGCAGTGGGCGTGCCGCTGGAGACGGCGGTGGGACGGCTGTCCCGGGGACAATAGACAAAAGAGAGTGGATGGAGGTCATCGCGATGACAATGCTCTTTGCGGGTGTACTGGCTTTTGTGGTTTCCCTGGTGGTGGGACGGTTTCTGATCCCCGCTCTGCGGGCCATGAAGGCAGGCCAGTCCATCAAGGAGATCGGACCGAACTGGCACATGTCCAAGCAGGGCACGCCCACGATGGGGGGCATTATGTTCATGGTGGCCTGTGTAGTGGCGGTGGCGGTATTTGGCTGGCGGGATTTTGCCGCCGGGGACCGCTCGGCCCTGTTTGTGCTGGCCTTCGCCCTGCTGTACGGCGCCATCGGCTTTCTCGACGATTACGCCAAGATCAAAAAGAAGGAGAATACGGGGCTGACCGCTGGGTGGAAGTTCCTGCTCCAGCTGGCGGTGGCGATTGCCTTTTTGGCTCTGCTGCGGCTGGAGGGACACCTCTCTCCCAGTTTGTATGTCCCCTTTCTCAATGTGTCTGTCAGCTTGCCCTGGGTGGCGTACCTGGTTTTCGCTGCCTTTGTGGTGGTGGGCTGCGTCAACGCCGTCAATCTCACCGACGGTCTGGACGGCCTGGCCGGCTCGGTGACGCTGCCGGTGGCGGTGTTTTTCGCGGTGCTGTCCGCCTGGTGGGACAAGGGGGCGGTGGGCATCTTTGCCGGGGCTCTGGCCGGTGGCCTGCTGGGCTTTCTGGTCTATAACTTCTATCCTGCCAAGGTGTTTATGGGGGATACCGGCTCTCTGTTTTTGGGGGGGGCGGTGTGCGGCATGGCCTTTGCCCTGGATGCGCCCCTGGTACTGGTGCCGGTGGGGGTCATTTACATTGTGGAGACCCTGAGCGATATTTTGCAGGTGGGTTATTTCAAACTGACCCACGGCAAGCGCATCTTTCGCATGGCGCCCCTGCACCACCATTTGGAACTGGGAGGCTGGAGCGAGGTGCGTATCGTACTCACCTTCGCGGGTATCACCGTGGCCTTTTGCCTGCTGGCCTTTGTGGGGGTTATGTACCGGTACAGTGTGTAAAAAGGCCCTTTCGGCAGGGCGGATTTCGTTTGCCCGAGCATGAAAACCGCGCGGGGGTTCCCGGCGGGCTCTGACTGCTGGGGAAGGAAGGAAGTGACAGGAACGTTGAGAAGAAAGGCTAAACGGGATTTGACCATAGAGCAGCAGCTGGCCCGGGGGCCCATCGACCTGCCCTTCCTGGCCCTGGTGCTGTTATTGACCATTATCGGGCTGGTCATGCTCCTGTCCGCCTCCTACGCCTCGGCCTACTATGATCTGGAGGGAGAGACGGGGGGCAATCCCTACTACTACTTCATGCGGCAGCTGGTGTTTGCGGTCATCGGATTGGTGGCCATGTTTATCATCACGAAGATCGACTACCAGTGGCTGCGGTTGCTGTCGGTACCGGCCATTTTTGTGTCCATCCTCCTGCTGGTACTGGTACTCACCCCCCTGGGCCGCTCCGGCGGCGGCGCCCAGCGCTGGCTCAATCTGGGCATCCGGTTCCAGCCCCTGGAGCTGGCCAAGATCTCAGTGATTATGTTCTTCGCCGCCCGGCTGTCCAAACGAAACGATCAGCTGAAGGGGCCGCCGAAGAAGTGGAACCGCCGCACGCCGGTGGGCCGCATCGGCGCGTTTTTGGACCGGATTGGATTTTTGGAGCTGGTGCCCTACGGGGCGATCCTGCTGGTGGTGCTCTTCCTGCTGTATAAGCAGCCCCATATGTCGGGCATGATTTTGGTTCTGATCTCCGCCGCGGCGGTGCTCTTCGCCTCGGGCATCCGGCTGTACTGGTTTTTGGGTGCTGGTTCTTTGGCGGGAGGCGCGCTGTGGTTTCTCATCACCCAGACGGAGTACATGACCGCCCGGATCGACGCCTGGCTTAACCCGCTCAACGACCTGCAAGGGGACGGCTGGCAGCTCTGGCAGTCCCAAATTGCCATTGGATCCGGCGGCCTGCTGGGGGTGGGGCTGGGCAACAGCAGGCAGAAGTATATGTTTCTGCCAGAGGAGCACAATGATTTTATCTTTGCCATCGTCTGTGAGGAGCTGGGACTGGTAGGGGCCTGCCTGATCATTGCCCTGTTCGCTTTGCTCATCATCCGGGGCTATTGGCTGGCGCTCCATGCCAGAGACCGGTTTGGAACCCTGCTGATCGTGGGGTTGACCACCCTGACCGCGGCTCAGACCCTACTGAATATTGGCGTGGTCACCGGAGCGCTGCCCACCACCGGCATTTCCCTGCCCTTTTTCAGCTATGGAGGCACCGCCCTGGTGGTGCAGCTGGCCTCCATGGGGGTGATCCTAGGGGTGTCCCGGCAAATCGTGGCCCCAAAGGCGGAGTAGGAGCGTGAGAGCGATGCGCGTGGTATTTACCTGCGGCGGTTCAGCGGGGCATATCAACCCAGCCCTGGCGGTGGCCCAGGTGTTTCAGGCCCATAATCCCGGCTGTGAGATCTTGTTCATCGGAGCTGAGCGGGGGATGGAGCAGCGCCTGGTAAGCCAGGCGGGCTACCCCATTCAGACGGTGAAGGTATCTACCTTTGAACGGTCCTGGAGCTGGAAGGTGCTGCGCCACAATGTGAAAAGCGCCGTTATGGTGCCCCTCGGCAGGCGGCAGGCGGCCTCCATTCTGCGCACTTTCCGGCCCGACCTGGTGGTGGGCACCGGAGGCTATGCCTCCTTCCCCGCGGTGCGGGAGGCTGCCCGGCTGGGCATTCCCACCGCTATCCACGAGTCCAATGTCTATCCCGGCCTCACCACCCGGGCCCTGGCGGACAAGGTGGATCTGGTGATGGTGGGCTTCCCAGAGGCGGCAAGCTATTATCAGAGCGCACGCCGGGTGGAGGTGACGGGCACCCCGGTGCGGGGGGAGTTCTTCACCCTGGACCGCGCCCAGGCCCGGCAGGTGTTGGGTCTGCCGGACAGCCAGCCCCTGGTGGTGTCCTTCTGGGGTTCCCAGGGGGCGGGTCATATGAGTGGGCACACGGTGGACTTGGTGGAGCTGTGGGCCTCAGAGGGGCGCCGGTTCCACTATATCCACGCCGCGGGCCGGGACTATGAGGACATGAAGGAGGAGCTGGAGCGCCGGGGTGTGGCGGTGGCCGGCAGCGAGGTGCGCCCCTACATCGACGATATGCCGGTGGTGATGGCCGCGGCGGACCTGGTGATCTGCCGGGCGGGGGCGTCCACCCTGGGGGAGCTCACCGCCCTGGGCAAGCCGGCCATTCTGGTGCCATCCCCCTTTGTGGCGGCCAACCACCAGTATAAAAATGCCAAGGTGCTCTCCGACCGGGGGGGCGCGGTGCTGATTGAGGAAAAAGAGTGCACGGGGGAGAAGCTCTACCGCACGGCCCTGGAGCTGCTCTCCGACGGCAGCCGCCGCTCGGCCATGGGCCGGGCCCTGAAGGAGCTGTCCGCCCCCCACGCCGCACAGGACATCTATCGGGCCCTCACCGGAATTCTGAAAGGCTGAGCGGGTCTGGAGCCGCGGCGGAGGAGGAACGCGGTCTGCCTGTTCCGCATAGGATGGAGCGATTTCATCCATGTGGGGGGGCTTTGCCATGAGCGTACTGCACATCCGCGGGGGAAGGCCGTTGGAGGGAGAGCTCACCGTCCAGGGGGCCAAGAACAGCGTGCTGCCCATCCTGGCGGCCTGTCTGCTGGCGGGCGGTCCGGTGGAGCTTTTCAACTGCCCGCGGCTGACCGACGTGACGGCGGCGCTGGGGATTTTGCGGCATCTGGGCTGCCAGGCCTGCCAGGAGGGACATACCATTACGGTGAACCCATCGGGTGCCTGTGACAGCTTCATTTCAGAGGAGCAGATGCACTCCATGCGCTCGTCCATCATTTTTCTGGGTCCGCTGCTGGCCCGGACGGGCCAGGCCGATCTCACCTATCCCGGGGGCTGTGAGCTGGGAGCCAGGCCCATCGATCTGCACCTGGCTGCCATCCGGGCCCTGGGCTGCCAGGTAACAGAGGATGCCGGAGGCATTCACTGCCGGGGGCGGCCTGCGGGGGGTGAGGTATACCTGACCATCCCCAGCGTGGGCGCCACGGAGAACGCCATGTTGTGCGCTGTGGGAGCAAGCGGCTGTACCACCATCACCAACGCTGCCCGAGAGCCGGAAATCGTGGATCTCCAGCAATTTTTGAACACCCTGGGAGCCCGGGTGCGGGGCGCGGGCAGCGGAGTTATCACGGTGGAGGGCGGCCGGCCCCTGTCCGGCGGGCGCTACACCGTCATGGGGGACCGCATTGTGGCGGCAACCCTTCTGTCCGGGGTGGCGGCCGCAGGGGGCCATGTGGCGCTGCAAGGCGTGGACTGGCGCCACCTGGCCACGGTGCTGGGGGTGTTCCAACAGGCCGGGTGCCGGGTGAACAGCTGGGAGGACCGGGTGGAGCTGCTTCGAGAGACGGGCCGCCCGCTGCGGGCGGTAAGCCAGATACATACCGCCCCATACCCTGGGTTTCCCACAGATGCCCAGGCCCCCGTCATGGCGGCGCTGTGTGCCAGCCGGGGTGCTACCTGGTTTGAGGAGACAATGTTCGACAGCCGGTATCGCCATGTGCCGCAGTTGCTGCGCATGGGCGCGGACATCACCGTGCGGGGCCGCATGGCTCTGGTGCGGGGGGTGGAGCGGCTTCATGGGGCAGCCGTGGCGGCAACGGATCTGCGGGGGGGCGGCGCGCTGGCGGTGGCCGCCCTGGGCGCCCGGGGGGACAGCGTCCTATCCGGGCTGCACCATGTGGACCGGGGCTATGAATGCCTGGAGGAAATGCTCCGGCAGCTGGGTGCTGACATCCGGCGGGAGACAGGCGACCGGGTTCCGGCATGATTTGACCAAAGAGGAGGTGATACCCCATGGCACGACAGCGCAGACACAGTTCCCGCCGCCGGCGCCGGGGGCGGTTCGGCGGACTGTACCGGGTGATTTCGGTTCTGGCCGTCGCCATTGCTCTGATCGTGGCCTGTGTGGTATTCTTCCGGATCAACGATGTGAGCGTGTCTGGCAATGAGCGGTACAGTGCGGAAGAGATCGTGGAGGCGTCTGGAATCCGCACGGGGGATAACCTGATTGCCCTGTCCAAAAGCCGGGTGGCGGGCAACATCATCGCCAAGCTGCCATATGTGCGCTCAGTGGCCATTGACCGGCTGCTGCCCGACGGGGTGCTGATCACAGTGACGGAGCACACGGTTGCCGCGGCGATCTCGGATAGCAGCAACTGGTGGTATCTGTCCGAGCAGGGCAAGCTGCTGGAGCGGGTGTCCGATCCGGGCCAGGTGATGACGATTACCGGACTGACCGCCCAGGATCCCATCCTCAGCGCCTCGGTGCAGGTGGCTCAGGAGGAGGAAGCCACCCTGAGCTATGTGCTGACGCTGCTGACGCAGCTGTCCAGTCAGGGAATGTTGGCCGAGTGCACCGCCCTGGACTGCTCCGCGGCGGCCTCCATCACCCTGCATTACGGTATCTATCAGGTAAAGCTGCCCAGAAGAGCGGATTACAGTGAGTATCTGGCTCTGCTCCAGGCGGCGATCTCCAGCGAGGAACTGCCGGAGAACGTGCCCGGTACCTTCGACCTCACAGTTCAGGACGGCCGGGCCTATTTCCGGCCCGATCACGATGGGGAATGAGGCCCTGGCCGCCACAAGGCCGGGGCCTTTTGTCCGGCGGGCGCGCCGGGAAAGGAGGGGTGAGGCGCGCCGGACGGACCACCACCCCGGCAACATGGGCTTTTTTCGCGTGATCTTTGGCAAAAATCATGATTTCACTATTGACCCGGTGAGGAAAAGAGGATACAATACAAGATATAGTTTTCAACCCTTTCGGGCGTTACCAGCGCTTGTTTTTTTCGACGATTTACATGCTTAGACACAGGAGGGCTTTTTATGGCGTTTGTGATGGATGCCAACACCGGGAACGGGGATGTTTTAAAGGTGATTGGAATAGGCGGCGGCGGCAACAACGTGGTCAACCGCATGGTGCGCTCCGGTATGCAGGGTGTGGAGTTCATCGCGGTAAATACCGACCGCCAGTGCCTAAACGCATCCCAGGCCACCCAAAAACTGGCCATCGGTGAGAAACTCACCGCGGGCAAGGGCGCCGGCGCCAATCCTGAAGTGGGGCGGGAGTCCGCCAAGGAGAGCAAGGAGCAGATTGCCGCGCTGCTGGACGGCACCGATATGCTCTTTGTCACCGCCGGCATGGGGGGTGGCACCGGTACTGGCGCGGCCCCGGTGGTGGCTGAAATCGCCAAGGAGAAGGGCATCCTCACCGTGGGCGTGGTCACCAAGCCCTTTAATTTCGAGGGCCGCCGGCGCATGGAGCAGGCCATCAAGGGTATTGAGGAACTGCGCCAAAAGGTGGACTCTCTGGTCATCATCCCCAACGACCGGCTGCAGTACGCCACCGACGAGAAGATCACCTTTGCCAACGCCTTCGCGATTGCCGACGATGTGCTGCGCCAGGCGGTGCAGTCCATCTCCGATTTGATCACCACCACAGGGCTCATCAACCTGGACTTTGCCGACGTCACTGCGGTGATGAAGGACGCGGGGCTGGCCCACATGGGCGTGGGCCGCGCCGCCGGCAAAAACAAGGCGGAGGAGGCCACCCGCATCGCCATCAACAGCCCCCTTTTGGAGACCTCCATCGACGGGGCCCGGGGCATCATCGTCAACATCACCGGCCCTATGGACATGGGCCTGGAGGAGGTGGAGAAGGCTGCGGAGATGGTCAAGGATGTGGCCGACCCCGATGCGCTGTTTATGATGGGCGCGGCCTTCGACGAGGAGCTGGAGGACGAGCTGCGGGTCACCGTCATCGCCACCGGTTTTGGCGACGTGGCCAACCCTGTGCCCGGCAAGAAGGAGGACAAGCCAGACTGTGTGCCCGAGGGGGTGGGCAGCGTAACTCCTCCCACCCCTCTGGATGAGAACGGCAAGGAGGAGCCGGACACCGACCCCTTTGATGACATTTTCAAGATCTTCAACAAGCGGTAAGAAAAGCTGGAACAGCCCTATCCGTGTGCGGATAGGGCTGTTTTTGGGAGAAAACTTGTCCTGCAACCGCCGGTTGACAACCTTCCAGTCCCGGTTGGTGGTATGGCAACCGGCGCTTCTGGTATGCTGGTTCCATCCAGAAAGGAAAGGAGCGAGCGGTCATGACGTTGGCGGACCGGATTCAGCAGTTGAGAAAACAGAAAGGGATCTCCCAGGAGGAACTGGCCGACCGGGTGGGGGTGTCCCGCCAGGCGGTGAGCAAGTGGGAGAGCGAGCAGAGTATGCCGGACATGGATAAAATCATCCTGCTCAGCGACTATTTTGAGGTGACCACCGACTACCTACTCAAGGGCATTGAGCCTGTCCCGCCCGCCGCCGGCCCAAAGGAGAAAAAGCCGGACGGGCGCATTTTCACCATTGTGGCCACCGTTTTGAACTTTATCGGGGTGCTGGTGAGCTGCGCCGTGTGGTATGAGGAGCAGGAGGCGGGAGCGCTCATCATTGGGGGCGTTTTCCTGGCCCTGGGGTGCATGGTATTCGGCGTCGGCATGGTGGAATCCGCCCCAGACTCCAAACCCCGGGCAAAGCGGAACTTCTGGACGGTGAATATCTGGCTGCTGGTCTTTCTGCCCCTGTCGGTGTGCTACAATGTGCTGCTGGACACCGGAGCGGCGCCCTATCCGCTGCTTGCCTTGCACAGCGGAACCGGTATGGCAGTTCTGCTCTATGTCCTGTTTTGGCTGGTGTATATTGCCATTTGCACGGCGGTGGTGCTTCGGCAGGTTCGGCGGGGGAGGAGCGCGTGAGCCCTGCCCCAGAGGACTCTGGGGGAAGAGTGCAAAAAGATCGAAATGCGGACAGCGGCCGGCCCCGGGACGGGGCCGGCCGCTGTGTTTTACCTATCTCAACTTTTCCAACACCGCGCCGATGTCCTCCCGGATGCAGATGGAGCGGTCCGCAATCTCCCTGGGCGCATAGGCTTCCCCAAAGTTGACGCAGGCGTAGGCTGCCTCCGGGTTCCGGGCGGTCATCTGCCAGAATGGGAACTTGATGATCCCCGGGGTGTTCAGGCCGACGCCCAGTTCCAAATAGAGAATGGGCGTGCCATCATGGCGGCGGACAAAATCGTCATAGCGCCCCGCGGCGGCGTACCAGCCCGCATCTTGCACAAAGGTATTATCGGCCCGCAGGTTCATCGACATCGGTGCACCGCATTTTGGGCAATGGGGAACCAGCTCAGTGGGAATGTCCATTTTGGGGGCGGAGCCAATCGGAAATTCCAGCCCTTCCTCCGTAACGCGAAAGCCCTGGGCCTTTACCATCTCACGGACAATCGCTTCATTCTCATAGGTTTTATCGTGGCAGGGCCTGGAACACTGCCACAGGCCATAATCCCCCTGGGTGTAAAACAGGCGGCGTCTGTCAAAGCCCGCCTTTTGAAAGCAGTGATCCACATTGGTGGTGAGGACGAAATAGTCCTGATCTTTTACCGCATCCAGCAAAGCAGCGTGTACAGGTTTGGGCGGGTTACAGTAGCGGTTGAGATAGATAAACCGGCTCCAATAAGCCCATTGCTCCTCCAGGGTTGGGAACAGGTAAAATCCTCCGGAATACATATCATGGAAACCGTATTTTGCCTCAAAATCAGCAAAATAGCGATGAAACCGCTCCCCGCTATAAACAAAGCCGGCGGATGCGGACAGGCCGGCCCCCGCGCCAATGAGGATGGCGCCGGCTTTTTTAAGCGCCCGCCTCAGTGCTTCGATCCGGTCCGAGGATGGCCCGGTAGAGGGCGGCGTCAAGATCCTTGAACACATTAAAGATCACCTTCTCAATGGATGTGCTTTGCCGGAGGAAGGCGGCAACCGTTTCCACGGCGATTTTTGCCGCCTCCTGGTTCGGGAAATGGAACTCCCCGGTGGAGATGCAGCAGAAGACCACGCTGGCAAGTCCATGCTCCGCCGCCAGCTCCAGACAGGCGCGGTAGCAGGAGGCCAAGTCGGCCCGGTTCTGCCCGGTCACCCGGCCGCGGACGATGGGCCCCACGGTGTGGAGCACATGCCGGGCGGGGAGGTTGTAGCCCAGGGTGAGTTTGGCCTGGCCGTTGGGCTCCGGATGGCCCTGAGCCTCTATGAGCCGGTGGCATTCCTCCCGAAGCTGGAGCCCCGCCGCCGAGTGGATGGCATTGTCAATGCAGCCGTGGCAGGGGACAAAACAGCCCAGCAGGGCGGAGTTGGCGGCGTTGACGATGGCGTCCGCCTGCAAGGTGGTGATATCCCCCTGCCAGATGGCCAGGCGGGGATCGGCGGCGGTCACGGGCAGAGCCTGGGCGTCCACCACGCCCCGCTCCTCCCGCTCCGCGCCCAGCAGTGCATCCTGCACCGCTAGGAACTCCCGGTCCAGGGGCAGGGGCGGGCGGAGGTTCATCAGGGCGCGCAGCAGCTGGCGCTGGCCCCGCTCCTCCCGGGGAAAGGCGGCGGCCTGCCCGGCGTACTGGGGCAAGTCCGCCAACAGCTTCTCGTTGAGGTACAGCAGCTGTTCCAGACGGTCCATGAAAATCTCTCCTCAGTCCAGCTTCTCCACCGCCTTCACCGGGCAGATGCGGAAGCAGTTGCCGCAGTGGAGGCAGTGGGACGGGTCGATGACCCGGGGGATGGTGCTGCTGATGCAGCCGGAGGGGCACACGCTGCGGCACCCCTGGCAGCCGATGCACTTGTCCGGGTTGATGCGATATCCGGTCTGGTGGAAGGTCTCCCCGCCAAAGGAGAAGGTCTGGCGGAAGGGGGGCTGTTGGGACAGGTCGAAGTACTCCCCTTTTCCCCGGTAGAGTTGGAACACCTCCAGGGCGTCCCGGCTCTGCTCCGTGGGGTAGATTTTGGCCATGTAGGGGTTTTTCTTGAAGATCTCCTCCAGCCGTTCCTTCCCGATACTCCGCACTGCCCCCTGCACCGAGATGGCCACGGAGGAGAGGGTGTCCTCCCCCTTCCTGCCGGAGATGGCCACATAGGGCCGGACCATGAGCCGGTGGTAGAAGGACTTGCCCCGGGCGGTGAGGAAGTAGAGCCCTTCTCCGTCGGAGAGCATCAGGTCGATGACGCAGGTCTGAGGCAGGCACTGGTCGTCCACGGTGGCAAAGACGGCGGAGTGGATGTCCCGCTGTAAAATATCCAGAATTTCCTGTGTGGTCATGGCGTTTGGCCCCCTCGCTTGCAATGGCGGGAAGTCCCCGGGCCGGGATCGGCCTGGGGGACTTCCCGCAGGTTTCGCTTACAGGGTGTACTCCCGGGGCGGGTTGCCGGAGAAGTCGGCGATCACCGCCCGGGCGCCGGCCAGATGGAACACCTCGAAGATGGGGTTGCCGGCGGTCTGGTACTGGCTCTTGACGATGGGGTTCTGGAGGCACATCTCCTTGACGGCGTGGTTGTTCTCAAACACCGCTTTGCCGTTCAGGCGGATCCAGGCGTAGGTAGGACTGGACACGGAGATCTCGATGTTGGGGTTGGCCTGCATGTCCTTGTAAACATCCTTGGTGTTGTTGGTGCAGAACCACAGCTTGCCGTCCATCTCGCCGGCAAACATAAAGGGGCGGCACTTGGCCCTGCCGTCCCGGCCCACGGTGGCCAGGTACTGAACAGGGTTCTCGTTTAAGAATTTCACGACTTCGTTCATGGTGAGGTACCTCCAATTTGTTTTCGCAAGGGTGGTTTTCTTTCGTTATTCTTATTGTAGCGCGGTGGCTGGTGTTTGAAAAGTACGCACAATAATGTGGCATAGTTACCGGCGGGTGACCGTGGCCGTTCTTCAGAACTTTCCGTTTTGGTTCTGCCAGGTGGATTGGTCGGCCAGATTCTCGATCACGTCCCAGTGCTCGGCGATCTTGCCGTTTTCCGCCCGGAACAGGTCATAGTAGGTGACAGGGACGCCGCCCAGCGTGCCCTCGCTGGCCGCCAGGACGAAGTTGCCCTGTCCCAGCACCATGTGGATTTCCGTATAGATCATCTGGACGCCCTGCTCGGCCATGGCGGCCAGGGCTGAGCCCAGGCCGTCCAACCCGTCGGCGATGCCGGTGTTATGCTGGATGTAGCGGTTGCCGTCAAAGTAGAAGGTCAGGGCGTCCGGGTTGCGGCCCATCAGCACATCCTCTACAAAGCTCCGGACCAGCGCCTTGTTTTCCCCGGTCTTGTCCAGGTCGGAAACCTCCAGGGCGCCGTCGGTCTGGGTGCGGCCGGAGGGGTTGGGGGCAGCCACAGCTGCCAGGTTGTCCCAGTGCTCGGCGATTCGGCCGTCCCCGTCAAAGCGGAAGATGTCGAAGGCCACCTGCTCCCCGGCCCCGGCGAAGTTGTACACCGTGTGCAGGAAAACCTTGTCGCCGTCAGCGAAGGCCCGGATGTTGTTTACCGTGGTCTTCACCGGGGCGGCGGCCAGATACTCCACCGACCCCAGAAAGGCGTCCCGTCCGGTGCCGTAGGCCAGGTTGTGCTGGATGTAGCCCTCGGCCAGCAGGTTCTTGGCCTTCTCGGTATCGCCGGTGGCAAAGGTGTGGATGAGCTCCAGGGCTTTCTGTGTGTTGTCCATGATTGTCTCCTCCTTGGAAGTGTTTCGGTGGGGGTTGCCCGTCCTTGTGTCTGCATCATACACCCGGCAAAGTCCCCTGAAAAGTACGCACAATTTTGTGCTATGGCCACGTTCCGGTAACTATTGGACGGTTACCGGGAGGAAACGATTGTGCGGTTTCAGGGCCTTGGAGGATTTCGGGTCCCTGAAAAAATTTTTTGGGTTCTTGACAGCTGTACGGGGAATACAGTAATATTAAGGCATACAACCCAAATAGAAACTATAAGATTGGGAGGAGGAGCTCAATGGCGGTCACGGCAAAAGAACTCCCCGCCTGCCCGGTGGAGACCACCCTGACGCTGATCAGCGACAAGTGGAAGGTGCTGATTTTGAGAGACCTCATGCCGGGGACAAAGCGGTTTGGCGAGCTGAAAAGATCCATTGGGAGCGTGAGCCAAAAGGTGCTTACCGCCCAGCTGCGGGAGATGGAGGCCAGCGGCCTGCTCACCCGCACGGTGTACCCGGAGGTGCCGCCCCGGGTGGAATATACACTGACCGAGCTGGGAAAGAGCCTGAAGCCCATCCTGGACGCGATGTGGAATTGGGGAGAGGCATACCAGGCCAAGAGCAAACTCTGACAAGGGACAGCCAGCCTGCTGGAACCGTTCCGGCAGGCTGGCTGTTTTTACAGATATGAGAGTGCCGTTTGTGGGGAGAAGCGGAGCCGGCTGCGGCAATCCGCTCAGTCCTGATCCACCGTGGTGCCCTGGGGGCTGGTGGGCTCTTTCTCTTGCATGTCGTCCTCCGCTTGGTCGGTGGGCTGAAGGGGAGGATTGATTGGGGTGTCCTCGGAGAACAGGTCATAGTACTCCTCGTCTTGGATCGAGGGGCGGCGGTGCTTGCCAATGGCGGTGACGATGGGGTAAAACACCATGGCGATCAGACCGCCGGAAAAGCCGTTGTTATACAAGTTCAACCCAGCCACAGGTCCGCCTGTCTGCAAGACCAGGGCCGAGTGGATAAAGCCGGCCAGGATGCCGTAGGGCCATCCAAAGTGTCCGGCAATGGGGGCCAGGGTGGTGCCGAATAGCCCTGCCAGCTGGAGGGCGGGGTAGTCCGGTGTCTGATGCATACCGTAGGCGCCCAGGGCGACGCCAACCATCACGGGGACAATGTTGCACAGATGTTTGCCAAAGGCGGAAAAGCCCATGATGGTGAAAATGCCGCCTAGGGTTGGGCCGTTGAGGCTCCCCCCCACGATGAGAATATAGAGAATGCCGGCGATGCCGTTGATGCCGGTATTGACCAGCACCGGGCCCGGGCCGAACATGCGCAGGTAGTCACTGGGAGAGCGGCCCGTGGTGTGCAGCAGCCGGCGGTAGCCGGCCCAGACGGCCCAGGCTGGGGTTCCGGTGGCGGTGAGTCCCAGCGCGATCAGCACCAGGCACAGCCCGCCAATGGCCAGCCCGAAGGGGAGATTGTAGCCCTGGGCCCAATAGAGGGCGGAGTCCGGCGCGTCCCCAAAGGCGGTGAGGATGGGGACGATCATCATGGCCAGCAGGCCGCAGGCAAACCCCATGTTGTAGAGATTCATGCCGTTTTGCACCTTATAGGTATAGGTGGACAGAGAGGGCAGGAGAAAACCCACCACAATGCCGGAGAAAATGCCAAGCGGGATGCTCTTGTGGATGCTTCCCAGGCCCATGTAGCTGACCAGCGGGGCCAGAGAAGTGGCCAGCAGAGCCACCGTGACGTGCTTGGAAAAGGGTTCTTTTTGATAGCGGGCATATAGCCAGGTTCCGAAAATGATGGGCCAGATGTTGACAAAGTTTTTCCCGAACAGGGAGAAGCCGGCCATCAGCCCGATCTCCACCAGGGAAAACCCGTTGAAATGGTTGCGGGTAAATTTGATGAGGCAGACGGTGATGATGGTGACGGCGGCGGCGTTGATCAGCGCGGCCCCCGGCCCGGCGATGTACACATAGTCGGTGATCAGCAGATCCTGCATCATGATGATTCTGTATAGCCCAGGCAGAATGTTTCCCGGGGTATCCAGCAGCAGGCCAAGAAGGGCCAGGGCGGCAGACAGGAGAAGGGTGAGGGGGAAAATCTTATCATACCGATTGTGCAATGGCAGTCTCCTTTCGTCTCCGGGAGGATGGAACATCACCCGGCGCATATTCTATTTTGATATATTCATGATACAGGGAAATTTGGACTGTAGCAACAAAAAATTTAAAACTTTAAATAAAAAAATGAAATGATACCATAAGATTTTGATATGGAAGGGGGGAAGCGCCCCTTCCGGCGGAGGATGAGGAGCATGGCTGTGAAAGGACGGTTTGCCCCCACCCCCAGCGGGCGTATGCATTTGGGAAACTTGCTCTCGGCCCTGCTGGCCTGGCTGGATGTGCGCAGCCAGGGGGGCGTGATGGCGCTGCGTATGGAGGATCTGGATCCCCAGCGCACCAGCCTGGAGCGGGCTGATCAGATTGCCGACGATTTGCGCTGGCTGGGACTGGACTGGGACGAGGGCGGGGTGGAGCCGGCCTGGTGCCAGTCCAGCCGTGGTGCTTATTACCAGGCGGCTTTTGAGAAGCTGCAGGACATGGGGCTGGTCTATCCCTGCTACTGCTCCAGAGCGGAGCGGCTGGCGGCCAACGCCCCCCACCGCGCTGACGGCAGCATGGTGTACGACGGCCGGTGTGCCCGCCTCACGTTGGAGGAGCGAGCAGACCTGGAGCGGTCCGGTCGCCGCCCGGCCTGGCGGGTACGAGTGCCGGAGGAGTGGGTGACGGTGATGGATGGCCACCTGGGGCCCTATACCCAGTATCTGCCCCGGGACTGCGGGGATTTCATCTTGCGGCGGTCCGACGGGGTGTGGGCATACCAGCTGGCGGTGGTGGTGGACGACGCCCTGATGGGGGTGAACCATGTGGTGCGGGGAGATGATCTGCTGCCCTCCGCCCCCCGGCAGGTATGGCTGCACCGGGTGCTGGGCTATCAGCCGCCCCAGTTCTTTCACCTGCCCCTGCTGGTGGACGGCCAGGGCCGGCGGCTGTCCAAGCGGGACCGTGACCTGGACCTGTCCGCGCTGCGCGCACAGTATTCCCCCCGGGAAGTGACAGGGTATCTGGCCTGGCTGGCGGGGCTGAATCCCGAGCGGAAAAGTGTGGAACCTGCCCAACTCATTTCCCGGTTTTCGTGGGCAAAAGTGCCGAAAACAGAGATTGTGGCGGGAGTGCCTTGACAGGATTTGGGGCAGAGCGTAAAATAGTAAAAATCTGATGTACGGAGGAGTGGAAACATGGCGCAGTTTTCCCTTGAAGACAAGTTCGAGAAGACGGGCCTGACCTTTGACGATGTGCTGCTGATTCCCGCGGAGAGCAATGTGCTGCCCGCGGACATCGACCTGCACACCCGTCTGACCCGGAAGATTACCCTGAATATCCCGGTGATGAGCGCGGCCATGGATACGGTGACCGAGTCCCGTATGGCCATCGCCCTGGCCCGGGAGGGGGGCATTGGGGTTATCCACAAGAACATGTCCATCGGCGCCCAGGCCGAGCAGGTGGACATGGTCAAGCGCAGCGAAAACGGCGTCATTACCAATCCTTTCTGGCTGGGCCCCGGCCACACCCTGGCCGAGGCGGATGAGCTGATGGCCAAGTACCGGATTTCCGGCGTGCCCATCTGCGACAACGGCAGGCTCATCGGCATCATCACCAACCGGGACATGAAGTTTGAGACGGACATGTCCCAGCTCATCGACCATGTGATGACCAAGGACAACCTGGTCACCGCCCCCGAGGGCACCACCCTGCAGGAGGCCCGGGAGATTCTGCGCAAGCACAAGATCGAGAAGCTGCCCATCGTGGACAAGGATTTCCACCTCAAGGGCCTCATTACCATCAAGGACATTGATAAAGCGCAGGTCTACCCCAATTCCGCCCGGGACGACAAGGGCCGCCTGTTGGTGGGCGCCGCCATCGGAGCCACCGCCGACGTGCTGGACCGGGTGGCTGCCCTGGTGGAGGCTGGGGCGGACGTGCTGTGCCTGGACTCCGCCCATGGCCATTCCCACAACATCCTGGACTGCGTCACCCGCATCAAGAGCCTGTACCCCGACGTGCAGCTGGTGGCGGGCAATGTGGCCACGGCCGAAGGCACCCGGGCCCTCATCAAGGCGGGGGCGGACTGCGTGAAAGTGGGCATCGGTCCCGGCTCCATCTGTACCACCCGGGTGGTGGCCGGCATTGGCGTGCCCCAGATCACTGCCGTGTTTGACGCCGCCCAGGTGGCCGCTGAATACGACGTGCCCATCATCGCTGACGGCGGCGTCAAGTACTCCGGCGACATTGCCAAGGCCATTGCCGCCGGGGGCAACGTGGTGATGCTGGGCTCCCTGCTGGCGGGCTGCGAGGAGTCCCCCGGGGATACCGAGGTCTATCAGGGCCGTCAGTTCAAGGTCTACCGGGGCATGGGCTCCCTGGGCGCCATGTCCAACGGCTCCAAGGACCGTTACTTCCAGCAGAATAACAAGAAGCTGGTGCCCGAAGGGGTGGAGGGGCGGGTGCCCTACAAGGGCCCGGTGTCCGAGACCATTTACCAGATGATGGGCGGCCTGCGGGCCGGCATGGGTTACTGCGGCTGCGCCACCATCGAGGAGCTGCGCACCAAGGCCAAGTTCACCCGGATCACCGCCGCCGGTCTGCGGGAGTCCCACCCCCATGACATCTATATCACCAAGGAAGCGCCCAACTACACCATCAATCCCCAGTAATCGGATATGGAGCGCATCACGGTGCCCGGCCCCAATGGGAGCTATCTCATTCCGGAGGGCCGGCAGGCGGAAGCGGCCCGCCGCCTGGCTGCCTTTGAGAACGCCTATCAGCGCCTGACAGACCGCCGGACGGAGCTGGCCGGACGCATGGAGACACTCAGGGCCCAGGGAAAACAGAAGACCGCCCAGTTCCGGGAGGCCTTCGGTGAGAAACTGACCATTCAAAACCTATTGCAGCTGTGGGAAACCTACGGCGTGCGGTAAAAGACAGCAGCTCTGCCGGGAAACGGCGGGGCTGCTGTTGTTTTACCCTCAGGTCTGTTTTCGGGATATCCCCATTGTCCATGGCTGGAAAGTCTGATACAATACACTCGATAAAACGAGATTCGGGAGGGACATCCCATGCTGACCATCCTATACGCCCGGGCGGGGCAGGACACCCGCATAGAGCTTCTGGAGCGGCTGGGCCGCAGCGGCGCGGCCCGGCGGCTGCTCATCGTACCGGAAAATGACTCCCATGAGAGTGAGCGGGCCATGTGCCGGGTGTTGGGCAACGCCGGGGCCCAGGGGTGCGAGGTGCTCTCCCTCACCCGGCTGGCTGGTCGGCTCACCGATGTGGCGGGAGGGGGCGCTGTCCCCATGTTGGACGGGGGAGGGCGGATGCTGCTGATGTATGCCGCCCTGCGCCGGGTGTCAGACGCTCTGAGCGTGTACCGCGCCCCCTCCCGAAAGCCCGCTTTCCTCACTGGGCTTCTGGCCACGGTGGACGAGTGCCGGGCCTGGCAGGTACCGCCGGAGCGGCTGATCCAGGTGGGGGAACAGGCCGGTGGGCAACAGGGGGATAAGTGGCGGGACATCGGGCTCATCTACGCCGCCTATCAGGCGCTGGCCGACCAGGCCGCCGCGGACCCCAGGGACCGGCTGGATCGGCTGGCGGAGCAGCTGCGGTATACGGACTGGGCCCAGGGGGCCCAGAGCTGCGTCTTTGGCTTTACCGACTTCGCTGCCCAGGAGGAGGCGGTCCTGTTGGCCCTGGCGGCCCAGGGAGACTTGACAGTGGCCCTCACGGGAGATCAGGGTGAAGAGACCTCCGACCTGTTCCGGCCCGGGCGGCGGGCCGGAGCCCGGCTGTTGTGCCGAGCCCGGCAGGAGGGTGTCCCCGCCCGGGAGGAGCGGCTGGACCGTCCCCGGCAGGCCCACCCCTCTCTGGCTTTCTTAGAGCGGCATCTGTTTGGTTCCCTGCCCCAGCCCTGGCAGGGGGAGTGCCAGGTGAAGCGGGTGGCCGCCGCCGACCCCCGGCAGGAGGTGGAGTGGACGGCGGCGGAGATTTTGCGCCTGCTGCGGCAGGAGGGGCTGCGCTGCCGGGACATCATTGTGTGCGCCCGGAACATGGACACCTACGGGGAGTTGATCGGCGGGGTGTTTGAGCAGTACGGCATCCCGGTATTCCGCAGTTTGATGGATGATGTGCTGCAAAAGCCGGTGCTGGCCCTGGTGACCGCCGCCCTGGCCGCGGCAGCGGAGGACTACCCCTACGAGGAGCTATTCCGATACCTAAAGACCGACTTGACTGGGCTGACACTGGCCGAGCGGGATGCCCTGGAAAACTATGCCATTACCTGGAACCTCAGGGGGAGCCAGTGGCGGCGGGAGAAACCCTGGGATATGCACCCTGATGGTTACGGCTTGGAGTTCACCCCGGAGCAGCGCGCCCATGTGGCCTGGCTGGACGGCCTGCGCCGCCAAGTTATCGCGCCGTTGGAACAGCTGAGAAAAAACAAGGATAGGACGGGGCTGGGCTGGGCTCTGGCCCTATACGATCTGCTGGAGGGCATCGGCCTGCCCCGGCGGCTGGGGGAGCGTGCGGCGGCCCTGGAAGAGCGGGGCGACCTGAATACCGCGGGGCAGTACCGCCAACTGTGGGACATCCTGGTGGGCGGGCTGGAGCAGTGCGCCCTGCTGCTCTCGGACACTCAGCTGGAGTTGGAGGAATTCTCCCGGTTATTTTCCCTGGTGCTGTCCCAGTACGATGTGGGGAATATTCCCGTCTCCCTGGACCGGGTGACGGTGGGGGAGGCCTCCCGGATGGTGAATAAGGACGCGGCAGTGCTGTTCTACCTGGGAATGGACAGCGCCGCCATCCCCAGCTGTCCACCGGAGCCCGGCCTGTTTTCTGACCAGGATCGGCTGGCCCTGGCGGGGCTGGAGGTGGGGCTGGGGCTGCGTCAGGAGGAGAAGCTCATCCATGAGCTCACAACGGTATATGAGGTGTGCGCCGTTCCCATCCGGCGGCTGTACCTGAGCTATGCCCGGCTGGACGCCGCCGGGCAGGAGCGCGCCCCCTGCTTTTTATGGAAGCGGCTGGACGAGCTGTTCCCGGAGGAGCCGGAATGGCAGGCCGACCCGGTGCTCAGCCGCCTGGCCGCCCCCCGGCCC
Source organism: uncultured Oscillospiraceae bacterium (assembly GCA_944387095.1). GTDB lineage: Bacteria > Bacillota > Clostridia > Oscillospirales > Oscillospiraceae > Enterenecus. Next base: position 22,336 of record CALXDP010000003.1, on the reverse strand, counting down.
GCCCTGGAGCTGGCCGGGCGCAGCGGGGCGCTGGCGGCCATGCTGAAGCAGATCCCGGTGACCGCCGGGCGGATGGATCGGCTGGCGGCGGCGGGAGCGTGGCGGCGGGGCAGCCTGTCTCCCCAGGGGGTGCGGGACCTATATGGCCCGGTGGTGCCCATGTCCGCTACCCGGCTGGATACCTATCACGCCTGCCGCTTCCAGTATTTTCTCCGCTTCGGCCTGGAGGCCAAGCCTCGAAAGGAGGCCAAGTTCCGGCCCTCGGATTACGGAACCTTTGCCCACGCGGTGCTAGAGGAGGTGCTGCGGGATGCTGGAGAGCAAGGGGGCGTGACCGCCCTGGCCCAGGACCCTGGACTATGCCAGCTCCTGGCCCGTCAGGCGGCGGACCGCTATGAGCGGGAGGCCTTGGCGGGACTGGAGGGGGAGACCGCCCGGTTCCGGTATCTGTTTGACCGGATAAAGGGGACGGTGCTGTCGGTGACCCGAAGCGTGGTGGACGAGTTGGCCTCCTCTGACTTTGCCCCCGCCCGTTTTGAGCTGGGCTTTGGCAAGGATAAGGAGCTGCCCCCGGTGGAGGTGGACAACGGCGTCGCCCTGCGTCTGACCGGCTTTGTGGACCGGGTGGACGAGTGGGTGAGCAACGGCACCCGCTACCTGCGGGTGGTGGACTATAAGACAGGGAAAAAGAGCTTTGACTTCGCCGACGTGGAGGACGGCAGGGGGCTTCAGATGCTGCTCTACCTCTTTGCCCTGACCCGCCATGGCCGGCATTTCGGGCCCGAGCCGGTACAGCCGGCAGGGGTGTTGTATATCCCCGCCCGCAATCCCCTGGTGGACGGGGATCGGGACATGACCCAGGACCAGGTGGAGGCGGCCCGGAGCCGGGCCTTGCGCCGCCAGGGCTTGGTGCTGGGGGAGGAACCGGTGCTGGAGGCCATGGAGCACGAAAACGGAGGCAGACGTTTTCTGCCCCAGGGGGCAGAGTTTCAGGTGAGCCGGGAGCAGCTTGATGAGCTGGATCGGTTTATCACCCGGATTCTGCGCCAGACCGCCGGGCAGATGGCAGTGGGCAACATTGCTGCAGACCCCTTCTGGCGGGACGGGGAGCACAACGCCTGCCGGTGGTGTGATTTCCGGGCGGCTTGCCACTTTGAGCCGGAGTGCGGGGACAGTGTGCGTTACCGCCGGAGGCTGGAGGGAAAGGAATTTTGGCGCTGGCTGAGCCAGCAGGAGGGGGGTGAACAGGATGGCCATTGAGTTGACACCCAGACAACAGGCTGTGGTGGAGGACCGGGGGGGAGATCTGCTGGTATCCGCCGCCGCCGGTTCGGGCAAGACCCGGGTGCTGGTGGAGCGGCTGATGGGTTATGTGGAGCAGGGGGAGGATATCGACCGCTTTCTGGTCATCACTTTCACCAACGCCGCCGCCGCCGAGCTGCGGCAGCGCATCGCCGCAGGCATTCACCAGCGGCTGGCCCTCCACCCGGAAAACCGGCACCTGCGGCGCAACGCCACCCTGGTCTATCAGGCCCCCATCTGCACCATTGACGCCTTCTGCCTGGACTTTCTCCGCCAGTGGGGCCATCTGGCTGGGCTGGATCCGGACTTTCGCCTGTGCGACGAGGCGCAGGGAGAGGCCCTGCGCCGGCAGGCCCTGGAGGAGGTGCTGGAGGCGCGGTACGCCGCCATTGACCAGGACTCCGCCTTTGCCGCTCTGGTGGACGATCTGGCGGGGGAGCGGGATGACCAGACCTTAGAGGACGTGGTGCTGGAGGTGCACCGCCGGGTGCAGGCCCAGGCCGACCCGGTGGGCTGGCTGATGGACCGGCGGCGGGACTTTGATATTCCCCAGGGGACGATGCCCGAGGACACCCTCTGGGGAAAGCTGCTCCTGGAGGACGCCGCCGGGCTGACAGGCTCCTGGCGGGAGCAGCTGGAGCGCTTGCTGGAGCGGCTGGAAGAGGATGGCCTTCTGTTGGCCAATTTCGGCCCCTCCCTCCGGGGCACGATGGACGCACTGGATGGCCTGCTGACCGCCCTGGAGCAGGGCTGGGACCGGGCGGCGGCCTGCTTTCCCATCCCCTTCCCCCGGCTGGGGGGCAGGCGGGGGGAGTGTGACGAAGCCCTCAAGGTCTACGCCAAGGCCCTGCGGGACCGGTGCAAGAAGCAGCTGACCGACTTGGGGGCCCGGTTTGATGTCACTGCCGCCCAGGCTATGGAGGATCTGCGGGCGGTGGGGCCGGCCATGACCGCCCTGCTGGAGGTGACGGCACAGTTTGACCAGGCCTTTGTGGCGTTGAAGGGCAGCAAACGGCTGGCGGACTTTTCCGACCTGGAGCATTTGACGGTGAAGCTGCTCACGGATGGGGAGGAGCGGCCCACCCAGCTGGCCCGGGACTGGGGCAGGCGGTATGTGGAGATCATGGTGGACGAGTATCAGGATACCAACGCTGTGCAGAACGCCATCTTCTCCGCCCTGTCCAGCGGCCGCAATCTGTTTTTCGTGGGGGATGTGAAGCAGTCCATCTACCGCTTCCGGCTGGCCGACCCCGCTCTGTTTCTGGATAAATACCGCCGCTGGCCCCTGCGGGAGAACGCGGGGGATGGGGAGGGACGGAAAATCCTTCTCTCGGACAACTTCCGCTCCCGCCCCGAGGTGTTGGAGGGCGTCAATTTCATCTTCCGCAACATCATGACGGCTCAGGCAGGGGAGCTGGACTATACCCCGGCGGAGGCCCTGCGCCCGGGCCGGGCGTTCCAGCCAGACCCGGGCTGCCGCCTGGAGCTGTGCTGTGTGGATCTGGAGGGGCTCACCGACCACCCGGACCGGGGAAAGACAGCCAAGGACCTGGTGGTGGCCCGGGTGGCCGCCCAGCGTATCCGCCAGCTGCTGGACACGGGAACCCGTGGAGATGGGGCACGGCTCCAGCCCGAGGACATCGTCATCCTGCTGCGTTCCCCCGGCCCTGTGCTGCGCCACTACGCTGCCGCTCTGGATGAGCGGGCCATTCCCTGGAGCGCCGAGGGAGGGCGGGAGTTTTTCGGCACCACCGAGATCTCAGTGGCCATCTCCTTGCTTCAAATTGTGGACAACCCGGTGCAGGACGTGCCGCTGCTTGCCGTGCTGCGCTCCCCCCTCTTCCAGTTCACCCCGGACCGGCTGGCCCAACTGCGCCGGGACGGAGGGGCGGGAACGATGTACGATGCCGTCACCGCCGGGGCTGGGCGGGGGGAGGGGGACTGCCTGGACTTTCTCACCCTGCTGGCCGAGCTGCGGGAACTGGCGGCCCAGGAGAGCAGCCACCGGCTGCTATGGCAGATCTACGACCGCACCGACCTGCCCGCTGTCTTTGCTGCGCTGCCAGATGGCCGGCGGCGCCGGGCCAATCTCATGGCCCTTTATGACGAGGCATGCCGGTTTGAATCCAGCGGCCACCGGGGGCTGATGGCCTTTCTGCTCCACCTGGCCCGCATGGCGGAAAATGGCCTGAGCGTGCCCGTACCCGGGGAGGAGGCGGGGGGTGTGCGTATCCTGTCTATTCACAAGTCCAAGGGGCTGGAGTTCCCGGTGGTGCTGCTGTGCGGATTGGAGCGGCAGTTTAATGAGGCCGATGCCAAGGCCACCATCCTGTTCCACCCGGAGCTGGGGCTGGGCCCCAAGCGTACCGACCGCAGCCGGATGCTGCGCTATACCACCATCGCCCGGGACGCGGTGGCCCTGCGGCTGCGGCGGCAGCTGCGGGCGGAGGAGATGCGCCTTTTGTACGTGGCCATGACCCGGGCGGAGCAGAAGCTGATTCTGTTTGCTGCGGTGAACGGGCCGGGCACTTCTTTGGAGGGGCTGGCGGCCCGGGCCCAGTGCCCGCCGCCCCCCCAGCAGGTGGCTCAGGCCCGATCCATGGCGGAGTGGGTGCTCCTGCCCGCCCTATGCCGGCCGGACAGCGGACCGCTGTGGGAAAACCTGGCCGCGCCCAGGCCGGCCCAGGCAGAGCAGCCGGGTTCGGAATGGGATGTGAAACTGCTGCGGGGCGCGGACTATGAAGAGGCTGCCCCGGGCGGCATGGAGTCCTCCGGTCCGCGGGACGGCCTGAAGCTGCCGGAAGGGCTGGAGGAGCAGCTGAGTTGGCACTATACCCATGCGGGGGCGGTAGATGTGCCCTCCAAGCTCACCGCAACCCAGCTCAAGGGCCGGGAGCGGGACCGGGAGGTGGCCCAGGATGGGGTGGAACTGCGCCCCGCCCCGCCGGAGATAAGTCTGCGCCGTCCGGTCTTTGAGGGACAGCGGCCCATGACTCCGGCCCAGCGCGGCACTGCCCTGCACATGGTCATGCAGTACTTGGACTATGGCCGCACCTCCGGGGAAGAACAGGTGCAAGAGGAGATTGCCCGGCTGGTGGCGGGACAGTACATCACCCCCCAGCAGGGACAGGCAGTGAATCCGGGGCAGCTTCTGGCCTTTTTCCGCTCTGAGCTGGGGCGGCGGATGTTGGCGTCTCCCCGGGTGGAGCGGGAATACAAATTCTCCATGCTGGTGCCTGCCGGGGATTACTATCCCCAGGCGGGAGAGGGGGAAGAGGTATTACTCCAGGGGGTGGTGGACTGCTGGTTCCAGGAGGCGGACGGCACCGTCACCGTGGTGGACTTCAAGACCGACCGGGTGACGGAAGCGACGGTGCTGGCCCGGGCGGAGAGCTACCGGCCCCAGCTGGAGGCCTACACCCGGGCCCTGGCTGTGGCCGCAGGACTTCCGGTGGGACGGCGGACGCTGTGGTTCTTTGTCCTGGGCCGGGCGGTGGAGCTGTAAAAACTTTTGAAAAAACAGTTGCATTTTACCGGAACACGTGGTAAACTATCATTTGCGTTTACAAGGCGTAACTGCGCCCTCACACCAGTTTCACAGAAAGAGGTGAATTCCATGAAGGAAGGCATCCATCCCGACTATCAGCAGACCACCATTACGTGCGCCTGCGGCAATGTGATCGAGACTGGCTCGACCAAGAAGGACATCAAGGTGGAAGTCTGCTCCAAGTGTCACCCCTTCTACACCGGCAAGCAGAAGATGGTGGACACCGGCGGACGTGTCAGCCGCTTCAACAAGAAGTTCGGTCTGGAGTAATTTTGTCTTTCAGGAAGCCCATGTCTTCGGACATGGGCTTTTTTGCTCGACCCCCGGTAAGACGGCCAGGGCCCGGCGGCAAAGGAGTGACGTTTTGTGCACCAGTATACCATAGAGACGGACCGGCTGATCCTGCGCCCTCTGACGGTGGCCGACGCCCCGGCGGTGTTCGTCTGGAACAGCGACCCGGAGGTCAATCGGTACATGTCCTATCCCCTGTACACCGACGTGGAGCAGACCAGGACGTGGCTCCGGTCGGTGGAGGGGGCCCGGGAGCGGGACGGCTATGACTTCGGCTTCGTCCGCAAGGAGGATGGCCTGCTCATCGGCTCCGGCGGGGTGTACCGGAAAAAGGGAAAGTGGTGGCGCCGCCGCTGGTGGACCTTGGGGTATAACCTGCGCCGGGACTGCTGGGGCATGGGCTATGCCACCGAGGCCGCCCGTGCCATGGTGGACTTTGCCCACCGGAAGCGGGGGGCGCGGATCTTCATTGCCGAGCACGCCGTGGACAACCCGGCCTCCGGCCGGGTGATGGAGAAGTGCGGTATGGTGTTCCATCACCACGGGCAGTATGCCAAGCTGGACGGCAGCGCCACGTTTCCATCCAGAAGCTACCGGCTGGAGCTGTAGCGCCAGGGCCGGTGTGACCGGGGGAGGCGGGAATCCATAACTTCCCGGCTTCCGCATATACTAGATTCATCTGGAATGCAGGAGGTATCATTATGTTTCAAAAGGTAGACCCCAAAACGCTGGATTTTAACGTTTTTTCCGCCATCGGCGACCGATGGATGCTCATCACCGCCGGGACAAAAGAGCGGTGTAATACCATGACCGCCTCCTGGGGCGGCCTGGGCATCCTGTGGGGTGCGCCCATGGCCATCGCCTATATCCGGCCCCAGCGGTACACCAAGGAGTTTGTGGACGCAAACGACTACTTCACCCTGTCCTTCTTCCCGGAGGAATTCCGCAGGCAGCTGGCCCTGTGCGGCGCCAAGAGCGGCCGGGAGATTGACAAGGTGAAGGAATGCGGGTTCACCGTGGCTGAGGGGGCGGGGCGCGCGCCCTATTTTGAGGAAGCGGAGCTGGTATTCGTGTGCCGCAAGCGGATGGTGCAGAGGATGGAGGAGGACCTTATCCCTCCGGAGGTGCGGGAGAAGTGGTATGAGGGGGATTACCACACCATGTACTGGGGGGAGATCGTGGAGGCGCTGGTGAAGGCGTGACCCCGCCCCCCGGCATGGAGAATTGTACAAAAGCCCTGTGGAGGTACTATGTTCGAGGAACACAAAGTGAAGGAAATCAACCGTGCCGTACTGGTGGGGCTGAACTGCCCCGGCCTGAGCCAGGAGGAAAATGCCAGCGAGGGCTCCCTGGAGGAGCTGGCCGCCCTGCTGGACACCGCCGGGGGCGCCTGCCTGGGCACGGTGCTGCAAAATAAGCCCAGTCCCGATCCCCGCACCTTTATCGGGGAGGGCAAGGCGGAGGAAGTCAAAGAGCTGGTCAAGACCCTGGGGGCGGATCTGGTCATCTTTGACAACCCCCTGTCCCCCTCCCAGCAGCGGGTGCTGACGGAGACCCTGGGCGTGACGGTGATGGACCGGGCGGGGCTGATCCTGGACATCTTTGCCAAGCGGGCCCGCACCAGCGAGGGCCGGCTCCAGGTGGCTCTGGCCCAGTACCAGTATCTGCTGCCCCGGCTCACCGGCATGTGGAAGCACCTGGAGCGCCAGGAGGGCGCCATCGGCACCCGCGGCCCCGGCGAGACCCAGCTGGAATCAGACCGGCGGCACATCCGCCGGAAGATCGCCAAGCTAAAGGAGGAACTGGAGGAGGTGCGCCGGGTGCGCTCCACCCAGCGGGACCGCCGGGAGAAGAACGAGGTGCCGGTGGTGGCCATTGTGGGCTACACCAACGCGGGTAAGTCCACCCTGCTCAACGCACTCACCGGGGCGGACATCCCCGCCAACAACCGCCTGTTTGACACCCTGGATACCACCACCCGCACTTTGGCCATCTCGGACACCTGCACGGTACTTCTCTCGGACACCGTGGGCTTTATCTCCAAGCTGCCCCACCAGCTGGTGGACGCATTCAAGGCCACCCTGGAGGAGCTGGAGTACGCCGATCTGCTGCTCCACGTCATCGACGTATCCGACCCGGTCTGGATGGAACAGGCCCAGGTGGTGGAACGCCTGATCCATGAGCTGGGGGTGGCGGAAAAGCCTCGGCTGGAGGTGTTCAACAAGTGCGACCGGGTGCCCGGGGAGATCCTGCCCCACGGGGAGGATATTGTGGCCATCTCCGCCAAAACTGGGGCGGGGCTGGACGGGTTGCTGGCCGCCATTGAAAAGCAGCTAGACACCGGTAAGCAGCGGGTGATCATCCACCTGCCCTACGACAAGGGCGGCCTGCTGGATATGCTTTACCGGGAGGCCAAGGTGGAAAGGGTGGAGTATGGGGCCACCATTGACGTCACGGCGGTGTGCGCCCCCAGAACCATCGGCCGGCTGGGTCCTCTGGTAGAGGGATGGACGCCCCATAAAGAGCCCTGGGAGGAGTGAAAGAGGCCGTCGAAAAAGGTTTCCCTTTTTCGACAGAAGGGGTTGCGGCCTGCTGCAGCGCGCGTCACCGCAAGCTCCAGATTTCTCGCGTCCGCCTATGGGAGGGGGCAGCCATTTCGCTGGGACCTTTCCCCGCAAAACCAGCTTACGGCGGGCTTTTGCAGGGTTATGGTTTGCGGCGTGCGCGTTTGCAGGGCGAGAGAAGAGTCTTCGTGCAGGCACACGTCCGGGCCGAAAAGGGATTACAATTTTTTGCGATACAGCGCAAACTCTGCGAGGTTTTCTCTGCAAGCTGAGAGCGCCGCCCGCCGGGCGGCGCTCCTTTCCTATCGGGCGGGGGCAGAGCGGATCAGGCCGTCCAGCTCCTGGGTGTGCTGGAGCAGGTAGTCGGCCAGGCGGCGCTGGGTATCGTGCACCGCGTCCCGGGGCAGCAAAATGGTGCCCGGGGCCTGGGTGTACCGCTCCAGGGCCTGGATGAGAATGGCGTCCTCCATCAGGTCGTTGCAGGTGGCCCGCAGCTCCTCCAGCCAGGGATCAGGTTTTGTCATGAGGATCACCTCTACAAATAGCGCACAATGATTATAGCTTATAGCCCTAACCTAATCAAGAGCTGAAAGCTCTAATTTTCATTCTGAGAGCTTACAGCTATAATGAGAGCGGTAGGTGATCAGAATGACAGACTATCGCGTGATTTTGAAAAAGCACCGTGAGAGAAAGGGGCTGAGCCAAAACAAGCTGGCCAAGCAGCTAGGCATTACCCAGACCTTTCTCAGCGAGATTGAGCGGGGTCGGAAGAACCCCTCCCTGGAGCAGTTCTTCCGCCTGTGCGAGGTGCTGGACATCCGTTTGTTTCCCGACGAGCAGGAGGAATGACCATGAAGAGCCTGGAGACTGCCCGGCTGCTGCTGCGCCCCTGGCAGGACGGGGACGCGCCGGTTTTGTACCGCTGGGCTTCCGACCTGGAGGTGGGGCCCCGGGCGGGGTGGCCGGTTCACACCAGCGTGGAAAACAGCCTGGAGATCATCCACGGTCCCCTGGGGCAACCGGAGACCTACGCCTTGGTTTACAAGCAGACCGGGGAGCCGGTGGGCAGTGTGGGCCTGTTCCCGCCGGAGCCGCCCCTGGACCTGCCCGCCGGGGCGGTACAGCTGGAGCTGGGCTACTGGGTGGCCCGGCCTTACTGGGGGCAGGGGCTGGCGCCGGAGGCGGGCCGGGGGATGATTCGCCGGGCCTTTGAGGACCTGGGCTGCGCGGTGGTCCACTGCAGCCATGCTGACTTTAACCACCAGTCCCGGCGGGTCATTGAAAAGCTGGGCTTTACCTACCGCCTGACCCGGGACGCCGTGGACGGGGACGGGAATCCCCGGCCTACCTGCTGCTATGTCCTGACCAGGGAGAATTGGGAGCGGCAGCACTGAGAACAGGAGGTGCCCCATGACGGAATACTACATCCCCACCGCCGGGGCCCAGGCGGAGCTGGTGGAGAAGCGCTCCCGCTTCATCGGGCAGGTCCGGCCGGTGGAGACGGAGGAGGAGGCCCGGGCCTTTCTGGAATCGGTGAAGAAGAAGTACCACGACGCCCGGCACAACTGCTGGTGCTACCTGCTGAAGGACGGGGCGGTGCGTTACTCTGATGACGGGGAGCCCCAGGGCACCGCCGGCCAGCCCATGCTGGGGGTGTTTCAGAAGGAGGGGGTGACCAACCTGTGCTGCGTGGTCACCCGGTACTTTGGGGGTGTGCTGCTGGGGGCTGGGGGCCTGGTGCGGGCCTATACCCAGGCGGCCAAGCTGGCCCTGGACGCGGCGGGTGTCTCCGCGGTGCGCCGCTGGGTGGAGATGGCGGTGGACTGCCCGTACAGCTTTTTCGAGCGGGTGAAAACAGAGGGCGCCGCCCAGGGGGGCGTGCTGGGGGAGATCACCTACGCCGCCCAGGTGACGGCGCGCCTGCTGCTGCCCGAGGAGCGGGCGGCAGACTTCGCAGCGCGGATGGTGGAGTTATCCGCCGGGGCCTGCCGGGCGGTGGAGCTGGGAGAAGTGTTCCAGCCTGTGCCGATCAAATAAGAGAAAACCATCCCCCTGGGAGCTGTTCGCAGATGAACCGCCCCCAGGGGGAAACTTAGATGCCTTCAGGTTTTTCCGGCGCTGGCCTTGCCAGGTTTATTTTTGTGCAGCAAGTCCCACAGGATCAGGGCGGCGCAGCCCGCCGCCAGGACGGCCAGAATCAGAATGGCGCAGTTGCGGAAGAACGCCTGGGGCAGGATGGTGATGATCTGGTCGGCGGCGGGGTCAAAGATCCAGTTGTCCTTGCCGGGGAAGAAGATGGTGTGGAACACGGTGAAGGCCCGGTTGAAGTCCAGGGCGGCCAGGGCTCCGATGATCAAAAACACGGCGCCCAGCCCCGCCCCCGCCCAGAAGCCGGGGCCCCGCCCCAGCAGCCTGGCAGGCCTCCGCTTGGCAAGGCGCCCGGCGAGCAGCAGAATGGCCAGGAGCAATCCGGACTCCATCAGGACCTGAAGGTCCAGCAGGAACAGCTCCCGCACGTCGGCAAAGTGATCCCGCCCGCTCTCCGACCAGCGCAGCACGCCGGTGGAAAATGTGTCGGTCCGCCCGGTGCAGAAGTCCATCACCGCATCAAAGGCGGTGCGGATCTCCTCCTCGCTCAGCCCCGTGCGCTCACACAGCTCCAGCGGGCCGATCTGGAGGTAGTAGAAGGGGCGGTACAGGATGGGCACGGCGATGGAGCCGGAGAGCAGTACCGCGGCGGCGGTGATGGCCAGCAGGACGCTGAACAGTTTGGAGGGCTTGGCGGGAGAAGCGGATTTCATCAGCAGGGCTCCTTTTCTTCGGAAAGTGTGGACAGGGCGATGAGCGCCTGGGAGGGGAGATAGAACAGCCACATGCCCACCCGGGCGAAGGCGTGCAGGCCGGCGGGGGCCAGGTGGGCAAGGTTGAACAGCCCCACGCACAGATCACACCCCACGAACAGGGTCAGCCCCAGGGCGAAGCAGCGCCACCGCCTGCCCGTTAAGGTCCAGGACAGACAGGCGTTGGAGAGAAGCTGGGAGAAGTAGAGGGCGCACAGCAGGTTCAGCGGGGTGGCCAGCCGCCCCAGATAGACGGCGGCTCCCAGCGCCAGGGCCAGCGCCAGGCGCAGCCAGAGGGCAGGCCCGGCTCCCGCCCGGCGGAGCCGGACGAGATAGAGGGTCTGCACCGCGAGGAAAATGGCCACGCCGACGGCATAGTGGCGGTTCAGAACCAGTAGGAACAGGTCGGCCAGGGCGGTAAGGGCCAGGGCGGGAGGCGTCAGCCAGTCTCCCCCTCTCCCGGCCCACAGGCAGGAGAAGAGGACACACAGCAGGATGCCCGCATATTTCAGCCCGATGGAATCCGCGCCCATCCCGGTGAGATCCATGGTGAGAAAGGCGGCGTACAGCGCCGCCTCCAGAATCAGGAACAGAAGAATGGTGCTCCGGCGCATGAAAGCCCCCCTTCCATAATCAGCAACAGGATACCACAAAAGGGGGAAAATGAAAAGAGGGGCTTTTATCCCCCCGGAGGAAAACGGGACGCTGTCTGCCGGGGCGAGCGCTGCCGCCCTGTACTGTGCCCGGTTAGGTGCTCCACGGGAAGTGCAAAAGCGCCGCAGGGAATTTCCCCGCGGCACTTTTGCACTGCTTTTCTGTTGTCACGCCCCGTCTGTTCGCGTCGCCTGGCTTTTGTCGGCACAAGCTCCATATCCGGGCCTTCCACCCTTGGAAAAGGGACACATTCCGTTGTGCCTCCTCTTCCTATAAAACCCCCTTTGTGGGATTCTGCGGGGGAGGCGAAGCACCCCTGTTGCTGTGGTTTATGCGGGCTGCCCACGACGGCTCAGGCACTTCGATCAGCAGATCCCCTGCCACAGCATGGCATCGGCCACCTTCAGGAAGCCGGCGATGTTGGCCCCAGCCTGAATGTCGCCCTTCCGGCCGTACTGCTCGGCGGCGCTGGCGCAGGCCTGGTAGATGCCCTCCATGATGGCCTTGAGCTTGCCGTCTACCTCTTCAAAGCTCCAGCTGATACGGCCGGAGTTCTGGCTCATCTCCAGTCCCGAGGTGGCCACCCCGCCGGCGTTGGACGCCTTGGCAGGGGCGAACATCAGCCCAGCGGACTTGATGGCAGTGATGGCCTCGGGGGTACAGGGCATGTTGGCCCCCTCGAACACGCCGAGGCAGCCGTTGGCGATGAGAGCCTTTGCCGACGCCTCATCCAGCTCGTTCTGGGTGGCGCAGGGCAGGGCGATATCACAGGGCACTGTCCAGATGCCCGCGCAGCCCTCCACATATTTTGCGGTGGGCACATAGTTCAGGTAGGTCTTAATCCGGTCCCGCTTGACCTCCTTGATCTCCTGGATCACTTTATAATCGATGCCGTTCTCATCCACAATATAGCCGTTGGAATCACACATGGCCACCACCTTGCCCCCCAGTTGGGTGGCCTTCTGATTGGCGTAGATGGCCACGTTGCCCGACCCCGAAATGACCACCCGCTTGCCCTGGAAGGACTGGCCGTTGTCCCTGAGCTGGGCGTCGGCGAAGTAGCACAGGCCGAAGCCGGTGGCCTCGGTGCGGACCAGGGAGCCGCCGTAGCTCAGCCCTTTGCCGGTGAGTACGCCGGACCACTCGTTGCGGATCTTCTTATACTGGCCAAAGAGGAAGCCGATCTCCCGGGCGCCCACGCCGATGTCGCCGGCGGGCACGTCGGTGTCCGGGCCGATGTGGCGGTAGAGCTCGCTCATGAAGGACTGGCAGAAACGCATGACCTCCCCATCGCTCTTGCCCTTGGGGTCGAAGTCGGAGCCGCCCTTGCCGCCCCCCATGGGCAGGGTGGTCAGGGCGTTCTTGAACACCTGCTCAAAGCCCAGGAACTTGATGACGGACAGGTTGACGGTGGGGTGGAACCGCAGGCCGCCCTTGTAGGGGCCGATGGCGGAGTTGAACTGCACCCGGTAACCCCGGTTGACCTGGACCTTGCCCTGGTCATCCACCCAGGGCACCCGGAACATCACCACCCGCTCGGGCTCCACCATGCGGCCAATGATATTCTGCCGCTCATAGCGGGGATCAGACTCCACCACAGGTTCCAGAGACTCCAGTACTTCCTCCGCGGCCTGGAGAAATTCCTGCTCATGGGCATTGCGGGCTTTCAGGCCGTCCAGTACGGACAGCAGGTATGGATTTTTGATGGACATCGTTGTCAGACTTCCTTTCCTCATTGAAAGTAACGCTTTAGCAGACTACATCATTGTACACTATGAATACCGGATTTGCAATAGGGAATCCGAAATCTTGCAAAATGAAGGCGGGAAATGCAGGCGAGTTTCACATGTCAGATATGCAATGTTGCAGAGTGGGGAGAGAGGCCCCGGGAAAACGCCGCCCCGCTTAGCGGGGGGCTGCCAGGCACCGATGAAAAAACCGGCGGCCCATTGGGCCGCCGGGGAAAATCACAGGACCAGGAAAGCGCCGTGCTTTATGCAAGTGCCGCGGTGTCCAGCGCGATCATCAGCTCTTCGTTGGTGGGGATGAGCAGTACCTTCACACGGGAGTCGGCGGCGGAGATCACCGTTTCCTTACCCCGGGTGTTGTTGGCCTGGGCATCCATCTTGACGCCCATATACTCCAGGCCGGAGGCGATGGCCATGCGCTGCTCAGGGGAGTTCTCGCCCACACCGGCGGTGAAGATGATGGCGTCCACCCCGCCCATGGCGGCGGCATAGGCGCCGATGTACTTCTTCACGCCGTAGTTGAACATATCCACCGCCAGGGCGGCCCGCTGATTGCCCTCCTCGCCGGCCTTGGACAGATCCCGGAAGTCGGAAGACACACCGGATACGCCCAGCACGCCGGACTTCTTGTTGAGCACGTTGAGCATCTCCCGGATGTCCATGCTGTACTTGCCCATCAGGTACTCCAGGATACCCGCGTCCAGATCGCCGGATCGAGTGCCCATGGGCAGGCCGGCCAGGGGGGTAAAGCCCATGGAGGTGTCCACGCTCTTTCCGCCGTCAATGGCGGTGACGGAGGAGCCGTTGCCCAGGTGGCAGGAGATGAGCTTGACCTCCTCAAGGGGTCTGCCCAGCATGGCGGCGGCCCGCTGAGCAACATACTTGTGGGAGGTGCCATGGAAGCCGTAGCGGCGGACCTTGTCCTTCTCATAGTACTCGTAGGGCAGGGCGTAGGTATAGGCCACAGGGGGCATGGTCTGGTGGAAGGCGGTGTCAAATACAGCCACCTGGGGCACGTCGGGGCCCATGACCGCCTGGCAGGCCTTGATGCCGGTGATGTTGGCAGGGTTGTGGAGGGGGGCCAGGGGGATGCACTCTTCCAGGGCGGCCATCACTTTCTCGTCGATTTTGACGGAGTTGGCAAATGTCTCGCCGCCGTGAACCACCCGATGGCCCACCGCGTCGATTTCCTTCATAGAGGCGATCACGCCGTTGTCCTGATCCACCAGAGCGTTCAGAACAGCCTGAATGGCTTCGGAATGGGTGGGCATGGGCACATCCACCGCGTCGATGGTGTTTTTGCCAGGGGCCTTGTAGGTGAACTTGCCGTCAATGCCGATGCGCTCGCACAGGCCTTTGGCCAGCACCTCCTGGTTGCCGGTGTCCAGCAGTTGGTACTTCAGGGAAGAACTGCCGGCGTTGATGACGAGTACTTTCATATCTGACACTCCTTAATCCATAATAAAATGAGAATTGCGCGCAGGTCCGGTTTGTATTAAAATGTGGAAAGGTGGGCAAGCATACCCACTGCATGATACCGCACTTATTTTAGACCATTTTTCTCAAAAGGACAAGGGGGGTTCCCCATTTCTTTGAAATTTTGCCGATGGACACATGATACTGGGGAAAGGAGGCGTCGGCATTGAATCTTGTGGGGATTGTGGCTGAGTACAGCCCCTTTCATGCCGGTCACCGCCGGCATATCCTGGAGACCCGCCGGACTCTGGGGGAGTGCGCCGTAGTAACTGTCATGAGCGGCAACTTCGTGCAGCGGGGGGACTGCGCCATCACGGACAAGTGGAGCCGGGCCGCCGCCGCCCTGGCGGGGGGCGCGGACCTGGTGCTGGATCTGCCCACGGTGTGGGCGTGCGCCTCGGCGGAGGCCTTTGCCCATGGCGCGGTGGCCATTCTGAAAGAGGCCGGGGCCCGGGCCCTGTCCTTCGGCAGCGAGTCGGGGGATGCCGCCGCCCTGGAACGGGCGGCCCAGGCCCTGGACAGCGGGACATACCGTCAGGCATTGCGCGCATACTTGGACAAAGGGCTGCCCTTCGCCCGCTGCCGCCACCTGGCCCTTCAGGAGCTGCTGGGAGAGGAGGGGGCTTCCTGCCTGGCCAGCCCCAACGACAATTTGGGGGTGGAGTATCTCCGGGCCGCCCGGCATTTGGGGATTTCTCCCCGGGTGGTGGCCGTCCCCCGGGTGGGGGCGGGGCACGACGGGGGGGACCACCCAGACTACCCCTCTGCCTCCCACCTGCGGGCGCTGATTCACCGGGGAGAACTGCCCATGGACAACCCCGCCGGACTGGGGTACAATGAGCGGGGCGTCCTCTCCCGGCTGCGGGCGCTGGAGGGGGCAGACTTCGCTGCCCTGCCCGACTGCGGAGAGGGGCTGGCCAACCGGCTATACCGGGCCTGCCGCCAGGCGGTGGGGCTGGAGGAGCTATACGAGCTGGCCAAGACCAAGCGGTATGCCCACGCCCGTATCCGCCGGGCGGTGCTGTGGGCCTGTCTGGGGCTGAGGGCGGTAGATCGGCCGGAATATCCCCCCTACCTACGGGTGCTGGGGGCCAATGAACGGGGGCTGGGGGTGCTGCGTCAGCTGGACACCCCCCTGCAGGTGATCACCAAGCCAGCCCACGGAAAGGGAGTCCCCCTGCTGGAGCTGGAGGCAAAATGCACCGACTTTTTCAACCTGTGCCGGAAGATCCCTCTGCCCTGCGGGGTGGAGTGGATGGCCAGCCCGGTGATCCGGACGGGGGAAGGAGAAGAGGCATGAACTATCACTTGACCACCATGACGGCCGAACACATCCCCTACATCGCCGCCATCGAGCGGGTCTGCTTCTCCCACCCCTGGAGCGAGGACATGCTCCGCCAGGAGCTGTGGAACGACTCCGCCGCTGTGATCGTGGCGGAGGGGGAGGACGGCTCCGTGCTGGGTTACGCCGGGGTGAGCACTGTGCTGGACGAGGGCTATGTCAACAACGTAGCGGTGGATCCTCAATTCCGCCGCCAGGGGGTGGCGGACGGGCTCATCGCCGCTCTGGCGCGGTTCGGCCGGGCCAAACTGGCCTTTCTCACCCTGGAGGTGCGCGCCTCCAACGCCCCCGCCATTGCCCTGTACAGAAAACACGGCTTCCGGGAGGCGGGACGGCGGAACAACTACTACGATGATCCCCGAGAGGACGCCATCATCATGACATTGGAGTTTGACCATGAAACTGAAGCTGCTGAACAAACAGGAATTGACTGACTTGTACGAAGCCGAAATGGTATTCGACTTTCCCAAAGCGGAGCTGAAGCCCCTGCGGGCGATGCACCATTTGATGGACCGGGGCCAGTACGACCCGCTGCTGGTCACCGATGATGGGGGAGAGGCGTTGGGCTACGCCATGATGTGGCTGCCCCGGGCCCGGGACGGCGCCCTGCTGGAGTACTTGGGAGTTCTGCGGGGCAAGCGCAGCGGCGGCATCGGCAGCCAAGTCATCCCTTTGCTGGCCCACCGCTATGGCCAGCTCTTCGGGGAGGCGGAGGCGCCGGATTCCGACGACCAGGTGGAGAACGATCTGCGCCGGCGGCGCATCGCCTTCTATGAGCGCAACGGTTTCCGGGTGCTGGACTACGATACGGCCCTGTTCGGGGTCCACTTTAAAAGCCTGTATCTCGGCCCTGAAACCGACGACCGGAAGGTGGAGGTCCTCCACCGCAGCGTGTACGCCGACTATTTCTCCCCCAGGCATATGGAACGGTATATCCAGCTTCCCCTGGGCCCCGGTGAGGCCATCCACCCCGCCCCCGCCTGGCTGGAGGAGGATGAGGAGGAGACGTTGATAGAACTGGAACGGGAGGACAAGCTCCGGGCGTGGTTCAATATGTGGCTGCGCCAAGTGGATGAGGGCATCGGGGAGCTGTTCGCCTCCGACGGAGTGTATATCGAGAGCTGGGGCCCTGAGTACCACGGCGCGGATGCCATCCGCCACTGGTTTGCCGAGTGGAACGGCCGGGGCCGGGTGGTAGCCTGGGACATCAAGCAGTTCTTCCACAAGGGGGACCAGACCGTGGTGGAGTGGTATTTCAAAAACGCTATGGACGACGGCCGGGTGGAGGAGTTTGACGGTCTCTCCCTGGTGCGGTGGAACGGCGACGGGAAGATCGACCGCCTCCAGGAGTTCGGCTGCAATTTGAACCGCTATGACCCCTATGCCCACGGCCCGGCTCCCCAGTTCCGGGACGAAAAGGCGGCGTGGTTTTGAGCTGTGATCTGATAGGAGGAGAGCGTGATATCCATGAACATTTTAGCTTTTGAAAGTTCCTGTGACGAGACCGCCGCGGCGGTGGTGCAGGACGGGCGGACGGTGCTGTCCTCGGTGATCGCCTCCTCGGCGGACATGCACGCCATCTACGGCGGCGTGGTGCCTGAGATTGCATCCCGGCAGCATGTGGAGGCCGTTGTGGGCCTGGCCGACGAGGCTTTGCGGCAGGCAGGTGTGACGAAACGGGAGATTGACGCCGTGGCCGTGACCTGCGCCCCTGGCCTCATCGGGGCCCTGCTGGTGGGGGTGTCCTTCGCCAAGTCGGTGGCCTATGGTCTGAGGGTGCCCCTCATCCCCGTCCACCACGTCCGAGGACACATCGCCGCCAACTACATCGCCCATCCCGACCTGGAGCCCCCATTCCTGTGCCTGTGCGTGTCCGGCGGCACCACCGCCCTGGTGGATGTCCAGGACTATACCCATTTCCAGGTGATGGGGGGTACCCGGGATGACGCGGCGGGGGAGTGCTTTGACAAAATCGCCCGGGTACTGGGCCTGGGCTACCCCGGAGGCGGCCCCATGGACAAGCTGGCCCAGGGGGGGGATGATGAGGCGTTCCACTTCCCCACCGGCCATGTGGCCGACCAGCCCCTGGATATGTCCTTCTCCGGGCTGAAGACGGCGGTGCTCAACGCCATCCACAACGCCGGCCAAAAGGGGGAGGAGCTGAACCTCCACGACCTGGCCGCCTCCTTCGCTGCCGCTGTGTCCCATTCCCTGGTGCCCCGGGTGATGGAGGCCGACCGGATGCTGGGCTACCATAAGATCGCCACCGCCGGCGGCGTGGCCGCCAACAGCCGTATCCGGGCGGACCTGGCCCGGGCCTGCCAGCAGGCGGGGGCCAAGCTGTGGATGCCCCCCCTGTCCCTGTGCGGCGATAACGCCGCCATGATCGGCTGCCAGGGGTACTACGAGTATCAGGCGGGCAACACCGCTGGCTGGAATCTGAATGCCAGGGCCAGCCTGGACATTGCCAAGGGATAACGGGTTTATGCTTCAGCGTCCGGAGGAGTGTTTCCATTCCCCTCCGGGCGCTGTGCTTTATACTTTTTGTAATCACCATGTAGCCTTTGGAACAAGATAGGGTCAGAATCGGGAGGTGAGGATGGTGTAAAATTCGGGCAAAAATCGTGAGAAAAAGGTTTTCATAAAACTGACTATAATTTTACATACAGAGAGTTATCCACAATTTCCACAGAGTTTTCCACATCCTAAAATATCCTGATATCAGAGTTTATTTTGATAATTTACGGAAAATGGGAAGACTCAGATCGGATTTCTTTTCGAGACAAAAGTGTAGTTTTTGTATACATAAAATAAAATAGAAGAAAAAAGACGCATTGCAGCGTTGAGGCTGCAATGCGTTGGTCAGATGGTTTCATCATATTGGCTGGCGTACAGCTGGGCATAAAATCCCTTTTTGGCCAGCAGCTGCTGGTGGGTGCCCTGCTCCACGATGTCTCCATCCCGGATGACCAGAATGCGGTCGGCGCTGACGATGGTGGACAGCCGGTGGGCGATGACGAAGCAGGTGCGCCCCTGCATCAGCTTGTCCATGGCTTTTTGGATGAGGATCTCTGTGCGGGTGTCCACGTTGGAGGTGGCCTCGTCCAGGATGAGCAGCCTGCGGTCGGCCAGGATGGCCCGGGCGATGGTGAGCAGCTGCTTCTGTCCGCCAGACAGGGTGGTGGTTTCGTCCCCGATGACGGTGTCATAGCCCTGGGGCAGGGTGCGGATGAAGTGGTCGCAGTAGGCGTCATCGCAGGCCTGGATAATCTCCTCCCGGGTGGCGTCAGGGCGGCCGTAGGCGATGTTTTCCGCCACCGTGCCCCGAAACAGCCAGGTCTCCTGGAGTACCATGCCGAACAGCTCCCGGGCCTGATCCCGGCTCATTTGGGACATGGGGCGGCCGTCAATGAGGATGTCGCCAGCGGTGATGTCGTAAAATCCCATGAGGAGATTGACGATGGTGGTCTTGCCCGCCCCGGTGGGGCCTACAATGGCGATGGTCTGGCCGGGATGGGCCACAAAGTTCAGATCCCGGATCAGGGGCTGGTCCGGGTTATAGGAGAAGGCCACATGGTCAAACACCACCTCGCCCTTGATCTGCCGGGGATCCACCTCTCCCTTTCGGGGATCCTCCTCCGGCTGGTCCAGGAAGTGGAATACCCGGATGGAGGCGGCGGTGACCCGCTGCATCTGGCTCAGGCCGTTGGCGATCTGCTCCATGGGGGCGGAGAACTGCCGGGCGAAGAGCACGATGGTGACCACCACCCCGATGGGCACGACGCCCTGCACGGCCAAGTAGCCCCCCGCTAGGTTGATGGCGAGATAGGTCAGGGCACCCAACAGGGTGACAGAGGGCTGAACCAGACTGGTGACAAAGTTGGCCTTGGCTTGCGCCGCCTGCTGGCGCCGGTTGGCCTGGCTGTGCTTTTCCTCCATGGCCTGCTCCAGATTATAGGCCTTGGTGGTGGCAAAATTGGTATAGCTCTCCTCCACCACAGAGTAGATTTCCGCGCTCTCCCGCAGGGAGGCACGGTGATATTTGCCGCTGGCACCGGAGATCTTGACGGACAGCAGGAAGGACAGAGGAGCGGTGGCCAGCACGATGAGGCCCAGCCGCCAGTCCTCCAGCAGCATGGCCGCGGCGATGAAAATCAGCTGCAGCACGCCCTGCACCAGGATCTCCACGATCTGATGAATGGAGTTGCCCATGGCGGACACGTCTCCGGTCATATTCTCCAGGATCTGACCCACCGGGGTGCCGTCCACAAACTTCACCGGCAGCCGCCGGATCTTGTCCGACATGCGGATGCGGATGGCACAGGTGTAGTGGTGGCTGACCACGTTGTTCATCAGATACATATTCAGCCAGCGCACCACTGAGCTCAACGCGTAGGACAGCAGCAGGAGCAGCAGGGTGGGAGCGATGGCCTGCACCAGCGGAAAGGTCTCTCCCCCGCTCACACTGGCCGACCAGTAGTCGTAAATGGCGTTGGTTACTTCCCCCATCAGCTGGGGAGAGATCACCGCGCAGGCGATGATGATCAGGCATAAAAAGCAGCTGAGGACCAGCCATTTCCAGATGGGCCGGGCCTCCAGGATCAGCTTGCCGTAGATGGACAGCTTCTCCCGAGTGGTCATCTGCACCTCGGGATGCAGGGTGCGGCGCTTCATCGCTCCTCACCTCCCGTCTGGGAGAGGTAAATCTCCCGGTAGACCCGGCAGCGGGACAGAAGCTGATCGTGCTGGCCCCAATCCACCAATCTGCCCTGGTCCATGACGAAGATGCAGTCTGAACTGCGGGCGGTGGTCACCCGCTGGGTGACTACAATTTGGGTCCGGTCCCCCAGTTCCTCCCGCAGCCGGGCGCGCAGACGGGATTCAGTAAGAAAGTCCAGGGCGGAAAAGCTGTCATCAAAAATGTAGATGGGCGCCTTCTTGACCACCGCCCGGGCAATGGCCAAGCGCTGGCGCTGGCCGCCGGACAGGTTGGTACCGGACAGCTCCAGCCGGTGATCCAGCCCGTCGGGCAGCCCTTCCACATAGTGGCTCAGCTGGGCGATATCCAGCGCGTGCCAGATCTCCGCCTCGGTGGCGTCCGGTTTACCCATGGCTACATTTTCCCGGATGGTGCCGGTGTAGATGGCGGTTTTCTGAAGCACGCAGCTGATCTGCCGCCGAATGCAGGAGGCGGCCAGCTCCCGGCTGTTCCGCCCGTCGAAGAGGATCTGCCCCTTTTGCGCCTGCTGGAATCCCAAAAGCAGGTGGATCAGGGTGCTCTTGCCGCTGCCGGTGCTGCCGATGATGGCCACCCGCTGGCCGGCTTGGATGTCCATGGTAATGCCCCGTACCGCGGCCTCAGAATCCGCCTCAAAGGAGAAGGTGAGATCCCGCAGGCAGATATTTCCCTTCAGCTGCGCCTGATCACCCTGCTCCGCTTCGTCGTCAGGAAGATCCAGCACTTGAAGAATCCGGCGGCAGGCCACAATGGTGTGGGGGATCATGACGATGGCGAAAGAGGCGGTAAGCACGCCGGTGGTGATGAAAGTGATATACTGCACCAAAGCCAGCACATCCCCGCCGGTGGCGGCGGACACCCCGGACTGCATGCGCACCGCGCTGAGGTAGAGGATGATCAGAGCGGCGCCGTTGAGAAAGAAGGAGGCGATGGGATTGAGAGACTGCATGGCCACATTGGAGCGGATGATATTGTCTGCCATCACATGGGTGGCGTCGGCGATTTTCTCATGTTCCACCGGCTCTCGGCGAAAGGCCCGGATGACCCGGATGCCCCGCAGACGCTGGCGCATCAGCTCATTCTGGCGGTCGATGTAGGCATCGGACCGTTCCCAGAGTGGGAACACTTTTCTGCCGATCAGGACGACAATGACAAAGACCAGCGGTACCGCGCACAGAATGACGCTGGCTAGAACAGGATCAACCTGGAAGGAGAGAATCACGCCCCCCAGGAACATGGCGGGGATGGAGATCATGCTGCTGGACAGGGTGCTGGCCGCCCAGGAGACGGTTTCCACATCCTGCGTGGAGCGGGTGACCAGCGCACCGGTGTCCAGCTGGCCAAAGGAGGGGTGGCCCATCCCCATGACTTTGTGGAAAACGCCGGAGCGCAGGGAAGCGGTGAAGCCGGATACGGTGAGGGAGCTGAGTTTGCCGCCCCCGGCGCTAGCCCCCATCGAAACCAGGGAGATAAGCAGCATCAAAATACAGCAGCGCACAATGATGGAGAAGTCCTTTTGATAGATTCCATCGTCCACCACTTGGCTCATCAGGGCGGGCAGCAGCAGCTGCCCCAGGGAGGCGACCGCCATCAGGATGGAGGAAACTAGAATCTGAGGCCAAAACGGCTTCAAATGGGAGAAGATGCGTTTCATGTAAGTTCGGCAACCTCCTTTGGACCTCAGTGGGATGGGAAAATCATTTGACAAAATGTTTGATATGAAAAAACGCCGGAGCAAAGAAATCTTTGCTCCGACGTGGTGCGGATGACGGGACTCGAACCCGTACGGCCATAAGCCACTAGCACCTCAAGCTAGCCAGTCTACCAGTTCCAG
>CALXDP010000002.1 GCA_944387095.1 uncultured Oscillospiraceae bacterium | reverse complement strand
GTACTACCGGTACGTGGTGGGCGCGGTGCGCTACGGCTGGATTGTGGGCTACGGCAACGGGCTGTTCGCGCCCAATGACAGCATCACCCGTGCGGAGGTGACCACAATCGCCAACCGGATGCTGGGGCGCAGCGCGGACGAGGCGTATGTGGACAGCCACCTGAGCCAGCTGAAGCAGTTTGCCGACGTGACGGGCGGCTGGGCCTTCTACCAGATTATGGAGGCCACCAACAGCCACACCTACACCATCACCGATGGCCAGGAGACCTGGACCGGGCTGAGCTAAGCAAGGCCGGATGAAATTTGACATGGGGGAAAGCTGTTAAAGACAGCTGAAGCCGAAAAGAGAGACACGACCCACGGGTCGTGTCTCTCTTCTTAAAGGGGGCGATTACAACTGGTCTGCAGAGGATGGCGGGATATTGTCATGGCGGAGTTTCACTATTTCACGGGCCAGCCGAGGATGCGGCAAAAGCGGTGGAGCCTTACCTCACCAGCCTCAAATAGGGGGTGCGGGTGTCCACTTGCCTACGCTGCGCCTCCGTCAACCCTTCCATCAGGGAAATCTTGTGGACCAAATTTGCCCTGGGGGAATGGAACACTTTCCTTGCGGGCCTAGGTGAAGTGCTTCCTCAGTTCCGGCGCTGAACGATACGACAATCATAGGGCAATATAATTTTACCAAAAAAATATATAAAATACTATTGACAAATAAAGAAAACATATATACTATGATTAATAATTATAATATGTATATCATTTTCTAAATAATGGATAACTTATCCAGTGGCACGTGGATTCTGTTGGAAATGAGTGTTTAGGATACAGTTTCTTTTTCAACGCGAATAGTAGATAAAATTTCTCTATATTTCGACTTCTGTCTACCACTAAAAAAGTATGGCTGAAAGAGAACTATTCTGATTTCTGGGCCAGAGTGAATACCCAATCCTTAGGAATCGCGCACGAATCAGGGACAAGGGTTCCCAATCGCCTGAGGAAGGCGGGGTGTGTCCTAAGTCCAACTACCCTGCAGATTGCGTTGGTTCCTTGTGGGTTTCATACAGTTTGGTGTGTGATATTCGCTAATTCTGTCTTTTGCTGGTGCATATTATGCAACAGGTCAAAACAGAAACCAGCCGTAAGCGGATGGTTTCTGTAGATAGAATAAATATGAAAGAAGGAGATTATCGTGAGAAAAAAAGGGACCAACCACTCGCCCATTGGAAGGCTACTAAGCTGGGTGCTCACAGCAGCTTTGTGCCTTTCCATCCTGCCTGTGGGAGCATTGGCTGCCAACCAGGCAGGTACCAGTGTAGAGCAGGATCGATTTAATGACATTATGACCTTGCAGGATGCCCCTGCGGGGTTTGACGCAGAGAGCTGGGAAAATCCATACGGCTACGATGAGAATGTGCCTTTTAACCTCAATATCAAGAATGAGTTGCTGCTCTATTCCAATCCCCTCTCACATGATGCCCCCTATTACGGCGATCCGACCAACCAGATGTTCTGGTATGACAATTTGGATGTGAGTCAGGTGGTGTCGGATAGGGCTCATCTCGAGGCGTTTGGGAATGAGACGGCCTATTCTCAAAATATCAAAGAGGACGGCGGTCCGGTCTATTCCTTCACTGAGGCTGTTGCCTTGGATCCCACCAGCAGCGGCTACAACGACCATGTGGCCTTTGTGGGCTTTGATGGAAGCGACGCGGAGAATGACAAGGTATACCTGTGGGTGATGGACGCGAATACAGGAGTGTATTCCACTGTATGTGAAGTGGGTGATGCCTCCTGGATTGGCATAGAAGCCAGGAACGAACACTATAACTTCGGTATCCATTCGGTGAATGATGTAAATAATATGCAGCAACATAAGGCTGCAAACTTTTTCTCCATCACGGCTGGCGATTACGACGGCGATGGAAAAGACACCATTGTCATCTACTATCCCGCGGACAACGAGAATTACAAGCTGGTGGAGTACAGTTTTAACGACAGCAGTAACAATCTGAGCAAGATCGGGGAGAGTCAGCTCTTCCTCCACGAGGAGTATCGGAACTCGAATATCGGTAGTCAGAATTCTAGTCACTATACCGACAAGCTGGGTGTCAGCCTGGCCACCGGTGACTTTAACCTCGACCGGGTGGATGACCTCGTGGCTGTGTCCTACATGAGTCGCTCTGGCATACAGGGACTGACCACAGAGCATTATTCCCCTATGTTGGCGGTGGCCTATGGCCAACGGCAGACAGGAGGCCAGCCAAACTCGGTTCTGGATCAAGTTCCCGTCACGACTTATATCTATGATGAAGATGACAATACCATGGCCGCTCCCTCGGTGGCTGCGGGCGATGTAGATGGCGACGGCAATGACGAGATTGTGGTGGCGGGCTATAGAGCCACCGCAGATGTCAACTTTAGTATTGACAATACAAAGTATGAGGTGGCAAGCTACGCCTTTGAGGACGGAGTCCTCCACACCCGTTATCTTGGGGCGGTCAATGCCTCCATGTCTAAGCAAGTCAGCGAGGATGAGCCGATTGATGTAAGCGACTGCTACTGGGCTCCCTTCGCCGTGGCGACCGCTGCCATTGATGGCCGTGGTAACCCGGAGCATGTGTTTCTCAACGGTGGCATTTACAGCATGAGCGGCAATGAGCCTATCTGTCTCTATGTTACCTATGCTATGGATTATGCCATCAACATGATTGGATGGGATAAGCTGAACACAAACTTTATCTCATCGGTGGTGGGCGGTAACTTTGACGGCAACGATCTGGGCCGGGAGCAGTTTGTGTTCATCCGGGGCCTGAATGAAGAGGGCAACTATTGGACGCATACCTATGATAATTACTGGTACAAGGTAGGTATCGTGGGTGGTACGAACTATGATGACGAGTTTGACAAGGATGGTACGCTGATACGGCCGGGCGTATCACAGGAGTTTTTTTCCAGCGATATGTTCGAGCCCGCCAGAAGTGACTACGATGGCTGGCTTATACTCAACCACGGAGATAATACTTATACTTCGGAGGGGAGCCCTGCTGAGCGGCTGAACTGCTTTGTTGTGGCCATTGACCGGGACAAGGATGGCCAGATGGCCCGGTATACTGGGAAGTATTATACCTATGCCGACCCTCAGATCCAGGCGGTGCTTCAGGCCGCCCCCTACTTTAATGAGTTGGGTGGCATCAGCAACTTCCTGGCAAGCGATACCTCCTATTCCCTGACCACCTCTTATTCCTATGGGGAGTCCACCTCGGATACACATTCGGTGAGCGTGGGTGTCAATTCCAGTGTTTCTGGCGGTCTGTTTGCCAGTGTCAAGCTTCAACTGGAGATGGGATACAGCGGGGAGTTTACCAGCAGCTTCTCGGAGAGCTTGTCTGTCAGCTATACGGATACTTTTTCCGCGGGTTCCCACGATCTGGTAGTACTTCAGCGCACCCCGGTGTTCATCTATACCTATGACATCATGAAGCCGGACGGCACCTGGCCGGAGCGTACAGAGCCGACAGGGGAAGATCAATATGATAAAAGCTATCTGACCACGGACGCTATCCAGGTAGTGGTGCCTAAACAGCCCCGTTACTACACCCTGGGGGTGGAGAGCTATAACGCATTTGTAGACTACTACAATGCAGCGATGACAGATTTGTATAATGGAGATAAAACTCAGTTCAAACCCTTGTATAAGGTAGACGAAAATGCCGGGGAAATCGTCAAATTCCTGGGTAACGAGGGCAATCCCTTTGGCTATATGCAGGAGGCCACGGATGGGATGCAGGTAACCAGTAAGGTGTATGAACTGGGTTATGCCGCTGGATCTATCAGCAGTTCGTGGACCCAGGAACAGAGCGAAACCATTTCCAAGGGTCAGGCCCATGGATTTAGCTTCTCTATGTCAGTGGGTGGCGGCTTTGGGCTGTTGGGTACGGAAGTGTATGTGGGGGCCTCCACAGGATATGGCTTCACCCGGGGGAGCAGTTCCTACGAAACGAACACCAACGCTGCCGGGACTTCTGGTACAGTGGCCAACCTAAATGCCGAATCCTTTGAGCAGAATATGCGCATCCCACAAGAAACCTCTGGCCAGTACAAATTTGCCTGGCAGTTTGGGCAATCCAAGCTGGATTTGGACGGGGATGGCAAGAGTGAGACGCCAATCCTGCTCTACCAGTTGGACGGGTTGGAGACACCTCCACAGCCAGTAAGTGATTTAAAAGTGGAGCAATCAGGGGCAGATGCCTTTGATCTGAGTTGGAGCGCCCCCGTTCCCTCTGAGGAGCGGAAGAATGTGGCCACATTCAAAGAAGTTAACGGTTACAATATTTACATGGAGGATGAGTCGGGCAAACGGACCAAGCTGAATGAGGAGATGATTACCGAGACCGAGTTCCATGTGGATGGCCTGGATAGCAACTCAAGCTATGTGTTCTGGGTGGTCGCTGTCCACCAGGCGGATAGCGGCCTGGTGCAAGAGAGCGTACCATCGAATCAAGTGGAGGCCCAGACGGAGCGGGCCAATTACACGCTGACTATCGATGGGGGTGAGAACAGCACGGTGGAGGCTGTGGCCAATGGGGTGACGCTCGGTGAGAGCAGCCCCGTGCCCGAGACCAGCGTGGTCTATTTGGACATCACAGCCGATGAGGGGTATCTCGTTACCGGAATTACCATCCAACAGGGTGACCAACCGGCCAAGGAGATCGCTTTCAGCGATGATCAGGTGGAATATGACTTTATCCTGCGGGACAATAGCGCGGTCACAGTAAATATTGAAAAGGTGACAGAGCGCAGTTCCATAAGCTTTGGAACGGAGAGCGAAGCGGTCGGAGGAACGGTGTCGGCCTATGTGGGCGGGGATGAGATCCCGAGCACACCGGTAAGTGTGCGGGCAGACGGCATGACGCTGGTGGCATATCCTGATGAGGGATATGTGCTGGAGGGATGGCGCATTGATGGCGTGGAGCTTCAGTCAATTGGGGTAAATGAGCTGAATTTCACGCCCACCAAAGACAGCCATGAGATCAGCCCAGTGTTTACCAGTGTAGAGGATCCGGATCTGTATGCGGAAATTGACCTGGGTGTATTGCAGGCCAGTGGCGGACAAGTTCAAATTACTCAGGCTGGAGAAACCTCGAATTTGAATATGAATGGCCGCAGCACTGAAAGCCTGAAGGTTTTTAAGGGCAGCGAAGTGACAGTGAGCGCCGTACCGGCTACCTACTTCCAGTTTGAGGGCTGGACGGGAGATCTGAAAAACTACAGCGAGGCCAGCGTCACACTGCCTGTGGATGAAAACGGTATTCAGGCCCAGGCCAAGTTTGGTGCGAAGTTTGAGTATCAGCTGACCTTTGAGGAAGTCGCCCGCAGCACGGGAGTCGTGACGGCCAAGTCCGGAGACCGATGGGTGACCAACGGGGAATACCTGGTACCTGGATCAGATGTTCTGTTTACGGCCCAGGCATATGAGGACCAGCGGATAACCAAGTGGGTTGTGGAACGCAACGGGGTCGCTGAGCATCTGCCCGTGGATGGGTTGGTTTTGGCGGATACTTATCTACTGGAAAATCTGATGTCCAACGCAGATGTGGAGGCACATTTCACGCAAATTGAAGAGTTCACTCTGAGTTTTGAGCAACCGGATAATGGTACGATCACTGTTGTTAACAGTGATGGCGAGAGCCTGCAAAGTGGGGCGAAAGTCAAATATGGAGATGTGCTTACCATCAAATTGGTGCCAAACAACGGCTTTAGAGCGAGTCAGTTGATGGTAAATGAGAAGCATATTGGCTCTGGATCGTCCTACACAGTTGAGGAGGACCTCACAATTGTGGGCGTTTGCAACCGGGAAAGTTTTGGCGGTGGTAGTGGTAGCAGCAGTCTGACCATCACCGCCTCCGCTGGGGAAGGTGGATCCATCAGTCCTGCCGGCACTATGTCGGTATCTTCTGGCGGCGGACAGACTTTCACGATCACCGCCGATGAGGGCTACGAGATTGCCGATGTGCTGGTGAACGGTATCAGCGTAGGTGCTGTCAGCACATATACGTTTACAGGTGTGAATCAGAACCAGACTATCACCGCAATCTTCCGGGAGATCAAATCGGAAGAGCTGCCCTTCACAGATGTGAGCGACAGCGGTTGGATCAACGAGGCGGTGCGCTATGTCTGGGAAAACGATCTGATGCAGGGCACCGGGAACGGCACCTTTGACCCTCACGGTGTCATGACTCGGTCCCAGTTTGTCACCACCCTGTGGCGGATGGAGGGAGAGCCCAGCGTGGGCAGTTCCGACTTCACTGATGTGGCTGCCGGGGTATGGTATGATCAGGCGGTAGCCTGGGGTGTTGAAAACGGCATAGTCAGCGGCTACGGCAATGGGGTGTTCGGTCCTAGCGATGCCATTACCCGGGAGCAGATGGTGGCCATGATATACCGCTATGCCCAATACAAGGGCTACGACCTGGCAACCAGCGGAGATCTATCCGCCTTTACAGACCAGGCCGCAGTAGCCGGTTGGGCGCAGACCTCCATGCAGTGGGTGGTGGATCATGGTCTGATCCAAGGTTCTGACAAGCAGATCAATCCTAAGGGCAACAGTGAGCGCTGCCAGGTGGCGGCGGTGGTGATGCGCTTCCTGAATAGCTTCGCCAAGTAAGCAAAGTAACACTGCTGCAAAAAATACAAGCTATCCCTGGAGAAATGAACTGCGCTCCGTCAAGCGGACAATGAAATGAAAAATCGCCAAAGACATCTGTCTTTGGCGATTTTTCTTGCGGATCATTGCGATGCGTGATCTTGCTTAAAAAAAGATTCGGCCGCCCGGCAGGCGGCCGAATCTTTTTTCAACAGGGCTTTTTATTTGTATGATCTCAGTAGTTCTGAGCCTTGCGCTCGAAGTAGGAGCCGGGGTGGGCGCACACAGGACAGGCCTTGGGGGCCTGCTTGCCCACATAGACGTGGCCGCAGTTGCGGCACACCCAGATGGTCTCCTCACCGGCGGAGAACACCAGGTCATTCTCCACGTTGCCCAAAAGCTTCAGGTAACGCTCCTCATGCTCCTTTTCGATGGCGCCCACCATCTCGAAGAGGAGGGCAATGCGGTCGAACCCCTCGGCCCGGGCGGTCTCAGCCATCTCCTTGTACATGGAGGTCCACTCCTCGTTCTCGCCAGCGGCGGCCGCCTTCAGGTTTTCGGCGGTGGTGCCGATGCCGCCTAGCTCCTTGAACCACATCTTGGCGTGTTCCTTCTCGTTGTTGGCGGTCTCCTCAAAGATGGCGGCGATCTGCTCATAGCCATCCTTTCTGGCCTTGCTGGCGAAGTAGGTGTACTTGTTGCGGGCCTGGCTCTCGCCGGCGAAAGCGGTCCACAGATTGGCTTCGGTCTTGCTTCCCTTGAGTTCCATATGTATTCCTCCTTGTTGAAATAAACGATAATAATTCTTATTTGCTTATGGGCCAATCATAACACAGCCCAGAAAGAAATGCAAGGGCTTTTGCAAAATTTTTCAGCTTTATTTTTCGGTACGGGACACATACTAATCCCGGTGAAGCTGAAACTGTTTTGCAAGGAGGATAGCCATGAAAGCAAATTATTTTACTGTGCTGGCTGCAGTCGTTTTGGCGGCTGTGCTGTTGACCGGATGCGGCGCAGACCAGAACGCGGAAGCGCATACCCAGGATGTCGGACCAAGCGGTACCTTGCGGGTCAGCGATGATCCGGAACCCAGCGTGTCCAATGACGCCATGGAAGGCGGCGGGGCAGGCGGCACCAATGACACCGACAATGACGGCCAGCCCGACGCCAGCCCGGATCACAGCGACCGGGTGAGCGGGGACGGCCCCTTGGAGGACATCGGCGACGCGGCGGGCGACCTGATTGAGGGCGCGGGCGACGCAGTGAAAGACGCCGGCGACGCGGTAGGCAGAGCGGCAGATCGGGCCGGTAATGCCATAAAATAACTGTGGATCCATTGTCTCATCAGGAAGAAAACCGGCAGGGGAGCGCTAAAATTCCCCTGCCGGTTCTGTCATGGGACGCAATGGTCATCCCAGTACATAGCCGATGTATTTTTCCATGGTGTCCAGATGGCCCACGCCACCAGGCTCCTCGCCCACTTTGTAAAAACTATGGCTCTGGTAGAACTGTTTAGCCCGGTCATTCTCTGGGGCGCACCGTAGACGGATATACTGACGCCCCCGGTTCCGAAATGCGGAGATGGCCTGGCCCAGCATCTGGACGCCCAGGCCACGAGAGCGGTATTCCGGCATGACGTAGAAAAAGGGAATCCGCCCGATCTTTCTCTCCGCCTCCTGCTGGCAGTCCATCTGGAGGATCCCCACCCTGGAATCTCCCGCCATGGCGAGCAGTACACTGCCAGGGTCAAAATCGTGGTTGCGCTGGGCTGCGGCGAGAAAGGCGGGACCATCGAAGTTGTCCATGGTCCCGTGACTGGCCAGCCAGCCCTCCTGTCGGGCGGAGAGGTAGAGCTCCTGTTGGCTGGGAAGATCCAGGGGGAGAAAATAGAGGGAAGAGGATTCCAATTCCTTCGCTTTAGAGTCACCGGAACCGTCTCCCCGGCTGGGATTTCCAACCAGTTCGCCCAAATGGCTGACATCATTGTAGCAGCATACCTTGCAGGAGCCGTCCTCAAATATCAGCTTGGCCACACAGGTGTTATCGCCCAGAGGGACCTCCCCCATGCGCTCAAGGGGTAGGCCCAGCCAAAATGCCAGTCCGGAGCGGATGGCACTGCCATGGGCAAACACTGCCACGGTCTGGCCCGGGTGGCTGGCCGCGATGCGCTCTACAGCGCCCCGGATACGGGCCTGGAGACCGGGATAGGTCTCACTGCCCGGCACCTGCCAGCTGGGGTCACAGCGCAGGAAGGCCAGCATGCTCTCCTGATCCCGGCGCATCAGCTCCCCCCAGGGGTGGTCCTCCCAGCAGCCCCCTCCGATCTCCCGCAGATCCGGATCCACCCGGAGGGAGAGAGGGCGGGAACGGAGGATGGCCCGGGCGGTGGTCATGGTGCGGAACAGGTCGCTGGAGTAGACCGCGTCAATATGGACGTCCTGGAATCGTCTGGCCAGCGCCTCGATCTGCCGGTAGCCCTTTTCCGTAATTAAACCATTGTACCAACCGTGGCAGCGGCGGTAGAGATTGCCTTCCGCCTGAGCGTGGCGAATGAGATAAACTGTGGTCATAGGGAATGCCTCGTCTTTCCTTTTAATTACCAGGGCCGGAGCGCGCCGGTGAGCTGAGATACGCCGTCCAGCCCCTGCCGGGCCGCGATATCCCGCAGTTCATCCCGCACTTTGATGGGAGCGTAGGGGTCGACAAAGCAGGCGGTGCCCACCGCCACAGCGCTGGCACCCGCCAGCATGAGCTGAGCGGCGCCGTCGCCGTCGGACACGCCGCCCATGCCCAGAATGGGCAGGCCAATGCTGGCCACCTCCCATACCATGCGTACCGCGATGGGCAAAACGGCGGGGCCGGACAGGCCGCCGGTGTTCATTTTCAGAATGGGACGGCGGGAGCTGACGTCAATGCGCATGCCTCGCAGGGTGTTGATGAGGGACAGGGCGTCCGCGCCCGCGTCCGCTACCGCTCGGGCAATCTCTGTAACGTCGGTAACGTTGGGGGAAAGTTTAACCATAACGGGAATCTTGCCGGCATGGTCCTTGGCCATCCGGGTGACCTCGGCGGCCAGGTCTGGGCGGGTGCCATAGGCCAGGCCACCCGCTTTCACGTTGGGGCAGGAGATGTTGACCTCGATCATATCCACCCCGGCGCTCGAGAGCTTCTGGCACATCTCGCCGTACTCCTCGGGCGTATTGCCGGAGATATTGGCGATCACTTTGACATCGTACCGGTGCAGAAAGGGCAGCTCAGTGGAGATAAACGCATCAACGCCGGGATTCTGCAGCCCCACGCTGTTGAGGATTCCCATGGGAGTCTCGGCAATGCGGGGAGGAGGGTTGCCCTCCCGGGGCGCGGCGGTAAGGCCCTTGACGCAGATGGCTCCCAACTCGGACAGGTCATAAAACTGGCCGTACTCCCGGCCAAAGCCAAAAGTGCCCGAAGCGACCACCACCGGGTTTTTCAGCTCCATACCGGCCAACTGAACCGACATAGCCGGGTTACTCATTCCAGTCCACCTCCTCAGCGGGGAAGACGGGGCCGTCTTGACAGACGTGTACATAGTGGCTCTGGGCGTTTCTGCACGCGCACACCAGGCAGGCCCCTACGCCGCAGCCCATGCGCTCCTCCATGGATACCTGGCAGGGAACGCCTTTTTCCCTGCAGACCACTGCCACCGATTTCAGCATTGGTTTTGGCCCGCAGGCCAGTACGCCGTCATAGCGCTGACGCTGCTCCAGCTCATGCCGCACCAAAGTGTCCACGAATCCATGGTGGCCCAAAGAGCCGTCATCGGTGGCCAGGCGCACGCCGCCCAGACAGGCCTGGCCAAATTCCTCTAGGAGCATGGCATGCCCAGCGGAGCGAAAGCCCAGCACCGCCGTGCAGTTCCGGCTGCCCTGAACCGCGCAGCCCAGTAAGGGCGGCACCCCGATGCCGCCGCCCACTAGAAGATACCTGCCGTTCTCCTCCATGGCGAATCCGTTGCCCAGTGGGCCCAACACGTCCAGGTTGTCCCCCACTTGCCGCCGGGAGAGCCACCGGGTGCCCTCGCCGCGCGCCTCAAAGACCACCCGGATCAGATCCCGCCGGGCGGACCAGTTGCAGATGGAGATGGGGCGGCGTAGCAGCTGGCCCTGGCCGCACCGGATATGGAGGAACTGCCCTGGTGCGGTGATCTGCTCCGCGATTCCATGGCTTTCAAGCGTCATGGTCCAGCCGCCGGAGGCCAGCTGCGTCAGCTCCAGTACGTTACAGTCCGTTTGAACACGCATTTTTTCCGTCCTCCCATGTCTTTCCTTCCGTTTGCCGCCGCTTTATGTGCTCCGGGAGAAAGAACTCCACCTTGCCGCACTGGTCACAGTAGGCGGGGACCAACGGGAGGTAATGCCCATTTAGAATGTCTGTAATGGGGTTGGCAATGGGGGAGATATCCACCTCGATCTGATCTCCCACCCGCATCCGCGCCCTGCAGCGCAGGCAGCAGGGCCGGGCCCGCTCCTGCCGCTCCTGCTCCTCCAGGAACGCCTGGATACGGTCGGTGTCAATGGCACGGCCGGAGTCCAGGGCCAGGCGGCACCGCTCGACCTCGCTGATCTCGGTCAGCTTTTTCACGCAGTCCCGACAGGTGATCTGATTGGTCTTTCCACAGCCAATCAGGCTGCTGGAGAAGACAGAAAGCTCCTTTCCGCAAAAGACGCATACGTCCTTTTTGGCCATAAGAAAGCCTCCTTCTGAAATCTTACACGACATCTTGAAAATTTTTCATAATGTCACAGGATGGTGATATACTCCTTCAGCTCCTCCCGCATCTGGATGGCGGCGTCCCGGGCGGCCTGCTGGTAATCCATTCCACCCCCGCCAGTCTTCTTCCAGGCGCACATAATGGAGCGGGAGGCGTTGACGATGGCGCCCCGGCCCAGCTCGTCAAAGGCGTAACGCACGTCGGCAGCGGTACCGCCTTGGGCACCGTAACCTGGCACCAGGAAAAAGGTGTGCTCCAGGCGGCGGCGCAATTCCCTGAGCACGGAGGGGTGGGTGGCACCCACCACGGCCCCCAGAGCGTTGTAGCCGTATTTTCCAGCAGTGTCCTTGCCCCAGCGCTCAATCAGGTCGCCCATGACTGTATACACCAGCCGGTCTCCGGCCACCATATCCTGAAGCTCCACAGAGGAGGGGTTGGAGGTTTTGGCCAGCACGAAGGCGGATTTATTTCGGGCCGAGCACTGGTCCAGGAAGGGCCTGATGGCATCGGAGCCCATGTAGCCGTTGAGGGTGACGCAGTCCGCGTCGAAGACCGGGCACTCAGTTTTGCCCACCTGGGTCACGCCCAGCCAGGCCTCGGCATAGGCGGCGGCGGTGGTTCCGATATCCCCCCGCTTGACGTCCGCGATGACGTACAGACCCTTTTCCTTGGCATACCGGATGGTCTTTTCCAGCATGGCCATGCCCGGCCAGCCCAGGTTCTCATAATAGGCGGACTGGGGCTTGACGGCGGGGACAACGTCGCACAGCGCGTCGATCAGGCCCTTGTTGAACTCCCAGATGGCGTCAGCCGCGCCCATCAGGCTCTCCCCATATTCTTCAAAACTCTTTTTCTGGATGTGGGCGGGCACATATTCGATGCGGGGATCCAGTCCCGCCACCGTGGGATTTTTCAGCGCCCGAATTTTATCTTGCAGCATATCAAACGACATAATCAATCCTCCCGATAAATGACGGCGCCCTCAGAAATGGTATATTTCACCTTGCCCCGGACGGTAAAGCCGTGGAACGGGGTATTCCTACCTTTGGACACAAATTGAGTTCGATTGATGATCCACTCCTCGTCCGGGTCAAAGATCACCAGATCCCCATCTCCGCCCTCGGCAATGCGGCCTTTCCCAAGCCCCAGAATGGCGGCGGGGGCGGCGGACATCAGCCCCAATACCCTGGACAGGGGCAGCAGCCCGGTGTGGTACAGCCCGGTCAGGGCCAGAGCCAGAGAGGTTTCCAGCCCCACCATGCCGCTAGGTGCCTCGGGCAGCGGCCTATCCTTCTCCCACTGGCAGTGGGGGGCGTGGTCGGTGACGATGGCGTCGATGGTCCCGTCGGCCAGACCGTCCAGAATGGCCTGACGGTCCTCTGCTGTGCGCAGGGGAGGGTTGACCCTGGCCATGGCGCCCTGCCGGAGCACTTCTTCCTCTGTGAGGGTGAAATACTGGGGGCATGTCTCACAGGTGATGGATACCCCCCGGGCCTTGGCCCGGCGGACGATGTCCACCGCCTTTCCCGTGGAGATGTGGCAAATATGGACATGGGCGCCAGTCTCCTCTGCCAGCATGGCGTCCCGCATGACCTGAAGCTCCTCGGCAATGGCGGGACGGCCTGGCAGACCCAGCTTTTCAGAAACGGCGCCCTCGTTGACCGCATAGTTGCGCACCATATCCCGGTCCTCGCAGTGATCCAGCAGGGGAATGCCGGCAGCTCTGGCCGCCATCATGGCCTGCCGCAGCAGGGCCAGGTTCTGAACCGGCACGCCGTCATCGGTGACAGCGGGAGCCCCTGCGTCCCGCAGCGCGGCGAAATCGGTGAGGGCCTCGCCTCTTTGCCCCTGGGTGACCGCCCCTGCTGGGAAGACATGGATGCCGGTAGGGGATGCCTTTTCCCGAACCAGGCGGATCAGCTCGGGGCAGTCTGTGGTCGGGCGGGTATTAGGCATGGCCACCAGAGTGGTCACACCCCCCCGGGCCGCGGCGGCACATCCGGTGGCCACGGTCTCCTTTTCCTCAAACCCCGGCTCCCGCAGGTGAACGTGCATATCCACCAAGCCCGGAGCTACTACCAAGCCGGATGCCTGGATTACCTGTGCGCCTTCCTCATCCAGGAAAGGAGCAATTCGGGTGATGTGGCCATGTTCAAGCAGCAGATCGGATGCTTGATCCATACCGCTGGCCGGATCAAGCAATCGCCCGCCTTTGATCAGCAGCCTCAAGCGAACACCTCCTGACGAAGTATGACATTTGAAGATATTATATCGGAGAACCCGATGGAAGGCAAGGCCAAATGGGTAAAATCAAAGTAACGCCATATTACCATATCAGGCAAGCAGGATATCCGCGCAGGGAAGAAGGATGACGAGCCAGCGCGCGGGCGGCAAGGGGGAGCAGGCGCAGAAAAAGGCCCGAGTCCGTTGCCGGATCGGGCCTTTGGTGCGAGCAAGCCTGTAAGCCGGGTTCTGTCATTTAAGACAGCCATCTATCTAGACATACCGTTGCCAATACGTTCCAGCCACCTCCAAAACGCGGCCGGGCCGGCCTGTTGCGTTACCACGGTGTTGCTCCGGATAGAGTTTACAGCGATGAGCAGTTCCCAGTCATCGGGCGGGCGCTTATCTCCGCCTTTCCACCCTTACCGGCCATTGCCTGTCAATGATTTTGACCATTTCATAAGTCTGCCCATAAATAAGGCAGGCGTAGCCGGCGCTTTGCGCCGACTGCGGCCATGGGGATGTCAACCTCATTGACAGGCAATGGCCGGCGGTATATCTCTGTTGCACTTTTCCTGAAGTCGCCTTCGGCGGGCGTTACCCGTTATCCTTGCCCTGTGGAGCCCGGACTTTCCTCATAAGCGGCCTTTCGGCCTGCCCACGCGGCTGTCCAGCTTACTCGCGAAAAAGATTTTACTTCAACTTTCGGTGATTGTCAAATGAGACTTGTTGCGGTATAATATTTCCTTGAAACTGGAGAAATGTACGGGCGGTCAGCCTGCCCACGAAAGAGAAGCGGGAGTTTTGCCTGATAGGGTCGATCAGGTGGGATATCTCAATTCAAAACAGGAGGCATTTAGATTCATGCAGCCAATCTTGCAGGAATATATCAGCACGCTGAAAGGGAAGCGGGTAGCGGTCATTGGCATCGGCGTATCCAACACCCCGCTGATTGAACGGCTTTTGGATAGCGGCGTGCATGTTCTGGCCTGTGATAAGCGGGACCGGAGCAGTTTCAACGGCCTGATCGAGGCCTTGGAACGCAGAGGACTGGAGGCTTGCCTGGGCGCAGGATATCTGGACAGTCTAGATGGCGCAGACGTGATTTTTCGTACGCCTGGCCTGCGGCCGGACGTGCCCCAGATTGCCGCGGCAGTGGCCAATGGCGCCCAGCTCACCTCAGAAATGGAGACGTTCATGGCCCTGTGCCCCTGTCAGATCATCGCTGTAACTGGGTCTGACGGCAAGACCACCACCACTACCATCATTGCCGGCCTGCTTCAAGCCGCTGGATACCGCACCTTCGTGGGTGGAAATATCGGCCACCCGCTGCTGTGCGAAGTGGACAAAATCCGTCCGGACGACTATGTGGTGCTGGAGCTATCCTCCTTTCAGCTGATGACCATGAAGCAGAGCCCTAGCATGGCGGTGATTACCAATATCTCCCCCAACCATTTGGACATGCACAAAGACATGGCAGAGTATGTGTCAGCCAAAAAGAACATCTTCGCCTATCAGGATGATGGAGATAAGGTGGTGCTCAACGCGGACAACGAGATCACGGCTTCCTTCGCCAAAGAGGCGAGAAGCCAGGTCACCTTGTTCAGCCGCCGCAAGCTTTTGGACCGCGGCGTGTGCATCAGGGATGAAATGATCGTCAATAGCAACCGTCCGGTGATGGCGGTTTCCGATATCCACCTGCCTGGGGTACACAATCTGGAGAACTATCTGGCAGCAATTGCCGCGGTGGACGGCCTGGTATCCAATGAGACAATTCGAAGTTTTGCCAAAAGTTTCAGCGGGGTAGAACATCGCATTGAGCTGGTGCGGGAACTGAACGGCGTGTGCTGGTACAACGACTCCATCGCCTCCAGCCCCACCCGTACCATTGCGGGCCTTCGCTCCTTTTCGGAAAAGGTGATCCTCATTGCGGGTGGATATGATAAAAACATCCCCTATGATGTTTTGGGGCCTGAAATTACAGCGCATGTAAAGGCTTTAGTCCTGACGGGGAAAACCTCTGACAAAATTGAGGCCGCCACCCTCTCCGCCCCGAGTTATCAGCCGGGGCATCCGGAAATCTACCGCTGCGGGGATCTTCACGGTGCGGTAAATCGGGCGTATCAGATCGCCCGGCCAGGGGATGTAGTCATTCTTTCCCCAGCCAGTGCCTCCTTCGACCAGTTCAAAAACTTTGAGGAGCGGGGCAGCACATTTAAAAAATATGTGATGGAACTTCAGTCGTAGAAGGAGTTGAAGGATTGGTGGAAATTTATGATATGCTGGAGCGCCTCTGTACCCGATGTGGACCTTCCGGCTATGAAGATTCTGTGGTTTCCGAAGCCAAAGCGCTGTTGGAACCGCTGATGGACGAGGTGTGGACAGACCGGCTGGGCAATGTAATTGGCGTGCGCCGCTGTGGAAAGCCCGATGCCAAAAAGCTTCTGCTGGACGCTCACCTGGATGAGATCGGCCTGGTGGTCACCGGGATTAAGAATGGCTTTCTTCGGTTTGGCACCATTGGAGGGGTGGATCCCCGTATGTTGCCGGACCGAGAGCTGACCATACTGACTGAGCCGCCAATGTTTGGCGTGGTGGCCTGCCTGCCACCTCACGTACTGTCCGCGGAGGAGCGAGAGAAAGCGCCCCCCGTCCAGGATTTCTATGTGGACACCGGCTTGAGCCAGGAGGAAGCAGAAAAGCGGATTCCCATTGGCACTCCCATGGTGTTTCGCGCCTCCTTTTTCAGGCTGGGGGAACGGCAGGTCTGCGGCAAGGCCATGGACGACCGCTCCTGCTTTGTGACCCTGCTGCGGGCGGCCCAGCTGCTGAAGAACAAGCGGTTGGGTGTGGACCTCTATATGATGGGCAGCGTTCAGGAAGAGGTGAACTCTGCCGGAGCCATTACGGGAACTCAGGCGTTGCGCCCGGATTACTGTGTCGCGGTGGATGTCACCCATGGCAGGACGCCGGACAGCGGCCAGGATCAAGCCTTTGCCCTGGGCGGCGGACCAGCGGTGGGTATCGGGCCTAACATGACCCGCTGGATGACCAACCGGCTGCTGGACAAGGCCACATTCCTGGGCATTCCCGTGCAGAAAGAGGTCATGGGTGGGCATTCTGGCACCAATGCCTGGAAAATGCAGATCTGCAATGAGGGGATTGCCACCGCTGTGGTCTCCCTGCCGCTGAAGTATATGCACACACCGGTGGAGACGCTGGAACTGGAGGATTTGGAGCACACCGCAAGGCTGCTGGCTGCCTTTGTAGAAGGACTTGGAGAGGAGGGCGGCGTACAATGATTGAAACATTAAAGACGTTGTGCGCCCTGCCCGGCGTCTCCTCCTTTGAGGACGAGGTGCGGGATTATATCAAAGGCCGGGCTGCGCCCTACGCCGATGACATCCGGGTGGACGCCATGGGCAACCTGATCGTGTTCAAGAAAGGTGCGAAATCCACCGGGAGCAAGTTAATGCTGTGCGCCCACATGGACGAAGTGGGGCTGATCATCCGATCCGTCACCGAGGAAGGCTATCTGAAATTTGCCTGTGTGGGCGGCATTGACCGCCGGATTCTGCTGGGAAAGCAGGTGGCTGTTGGCGAGAGAAAAGTACCCGGTATCATCGGCCTGAAGGCCATCCATCTGACCACGGCGGAGGAGCGGAAAAATGTGCCCCGCCTGGAGGAATATTATATTGATATCGGGGCCAAGGACAAAGCGGAGGCGGAAGGCCTGGTCAGCCTGGGCGACTGTGGCGTGTTCGTCAGCGACATTGTGGAGTTTGGCGTCCGTATGCTCAAGGCCAAGGCCATCGATGACCGGGTGGGCTGCGCCGTAATGCTCAAGCTTCTGGAGGAGGAGCTGCCCATGGACTGCACCTTTGTCTTTACGGTGCAGGAGGAGGTGGGCACCAGGGGCGCGTTTGGCGCGACCTTCTCTGTGACGCCGGAGATCGCCCTGGTACTGGAGGGCACCACTGCCGCGGACAATCCCGCCCTGGACGAGCGCAATCAGGTGTGCTGGCCTGGGAATGGGCCGGTGATTTCCTGGATGGACGGCAGCGCCATTTATGACCGGGAGCTGTTCGAGCTGCTGCGGGGCCTAGCCCGGGACAACAGCCTGCCCTGGCAGATGAAGCACTATCTGGCCGGCGGCACTGACGCCGGCGCCATTCAGCGCACCAAGGCCGGCGTGCGGGTAACCGGGATCTCCGCCGCCGTGCGCTATCTCCACGCGCCCAGCAGCGTGGCCAGTATCTCCGATATGGAACACATGCTCACCCTGGCCCGGCTGTTCATCTGGGCCATCGCCGAGCGAAGCTGACGGGAGGAACACTATTATGGATATGGTAAAAGTTCTGGAGCGGCTCACTGCCGCCTATGGACCCTCCGGACAGGAGGGAGAGGTCTCCCAGGTGATCGAGGAGCTGGCCGCCCCCTATTGTGACAAGATCAAGCGGGACACCCTGGGCAACCTCATCTGCCGGAGGAAGGGGAAAGGTCCAAAGGTGATGTTTTCCGCCCATATGGACTCCATCGGCCTGGTAGCCACCCACGTGGAGGAGAAAGGGTTCGTGCGGGTGGGCGCCATCGGGGGAATCTCCCCGGCAAAGGTGCTCCACATCCCCGTCCGCTTTGCCAGCGGCCAGGTCGGCGTGGTGAGCGCCCAGGCAGGGGTGGAGGTTTCCAAGCTGAAGATCTCCGATCTGTTGATCGACGTGGGCGCGTCCAGCCGGGAAGAGGCGGAGAAGCTGGTGCAGGTCGGCGATGCGGCCGTATTTGACACCAAGCTGATCCAGATGGACAGCCGGGTGAGTGCGCCCTATCTGGATAACCGGGCCTCCTGCGCGGTGCAGCTCATGGCCATGTCCCAGCTGGGGCAGACGGACAACGACCTGTACTTTGTCTTCTCCGTTCAGGAGGAAGTGGGTACCCGTGGGGCCAAAACCGCCGCCTGGAGCATTGATCCAGACTACGGCATCGCCCTGGATGTGACCCCCGCCGACGATGAACCCGGCTCCAAGCATCTGGTGAGCAGCGTGCTGGGGGGCGGCGCCGCAGTTAAGGTGATGGACGGCTCGGTAATCTGCCACCCTTGGATGGTGGAAAAGCTGATGGCCCTGGCGGAAAAACAGGGTATCCGCGCCCAGCGGGACGTAATCCGCGCCGGCGGCACGGACGGCGGGCCCATCCACCTCACCCGGTCCGGCGTGCCCACCGGCGGCATTTCCATTCCATGGCGCTATGGCCACAGCCCCATGGAGCTGGTTGATCTACAGGATATGCAAAACTGCGCTGCCCTGGCCAAGGCCTTTGCGGAATGCGCACTAGAGAAAGAGTGTTAAGATTCATGCCTTTACAAATTTCAGGTCGAGTGCGGGCCCTGGCCGATCAGGCGGAGGGGACGCTGAAGGAACAGTTTTCCCGGATTGATTCCATCGCGCAGCACAACACCCAGCGGGTGCTGGCCGCCTTTCGGGAGCACAGGGTGGCAGAGGGGTACTTTGCCGGTACCACCGGCTACGGTTATGACGATCTGGGCCGGGATCAGCTGGATCGGATCTACGCCCAGCTGTTTGGAACAGAAGACGCGCTGGTGCGCATTGGGTTTGTCAATGGCACCCATGCCATTGCGGCAGCCCTGTATGGCGCACTGCTGCCGGGCGATGTGCTGTTGTCCGCTGTGGGCGCGCCCTATGATACTTTGCTTGGGGTTATTGGTGTTACAGACAAGGGGAGAGGCTCCCTGAAAGATTACGGGATCGAGTACCGGCAAGTGGAGCTGACCGATGCGGGTGCGCCCGATCTGGAAGGGCTATCCAAAGCCGCCGCCCACCCCAAGGTCAGGGCGGTGCTCATTCAGCGCTCCAAGGGTTACTCCACCCGGGCGTCCCTGTCCGTGGATGAGATCGGGGAAATGTGCCGCATCATCCACCGGGTCAACCCGGACGCAGCCATCCTGGTAGACAACTGTTATGGCGAGTTTGTGGAGGAAAAGGAGCCCACCCATGTGGGGGCCGATCTGGTGGTGGGCTCTCTCATCAAAAACCCCGGTGGCGGGCTGGCCCCCACGGGTGCCTATCTGGCCGGTCGCTGCGATCTGATCGAGGGGGCAGCCATGCGTTTGACCTGCCCTGGCATCGGCCGGGAGTGCGGCTCCACCCTGGGCAATAATCGCCTGCTCTATCAGGGGCTGTTTCTGGCTCCTCACACAGTGGCCCAAGCCCTGAAAACCGCTGTGTTTGGGGCTAAGATCATGGAACTTCTGGGCTATGAGACGCAGCCCAGATCCGATATGGCGCGGCATGACATCATTCAAATGATTCATCTGGGCGACCCGGAAAAGGTCAGGCGGTTCTGCAAGGGGATCCAGTCGGGAGCCCCAGTGGACTCCTATGTGACACCAGAGCCATGGGATATGCCTGGATATGACTGCCAGGTAATCATGGCGGCGGGCGCCTTCATTCAGGGGGCGTCCATTGAGCTGTCTGCCGACGCGCCCATGCGGGAGCCTTATACGGTTTATCTTCAGGGTGGGCTGACCTATGAGTCCGGTAAGGCGGGCATCATGCTGGCTGTGGAGGAGCTGCTGGGCGCATAGGCCGAGCTGTCCGGTGCATACAGTTTCCCATGGAGGCGATGGTATGCCCGCACGATTTCTTCACAGGCGCACGATTGGCCTTCGCGGCGGCAGAGGGAATGTGCCTGCTTGGCTCCCGCCTCTGCTGATCGCGACAGGGCTGATCCTGCTTTTCTTCATGGTTCTGTCCAGCCAGCTTCGGCCGGTGATCCGAACCATGGCGGTGAGCAAGGTCACCAACCTGATCTCCTCTATCTCTGCGGCAGCGGTGGATGACAGTTTGGACGATTTGCAAATGGAGTATTCCAGCTTTATCATCATGGAGCGAAACGGCGACGGAAGCGTGGTGTCCCTTTCCGGTAATATTCAGGCCAGCAGCCGTTTTAAGCGCCAGGTGGTGGATTCCCTGGTCAACCGGCTGGAGAACATCGATGCGGACGAACTGGGTATTCCCATCGGCACGCTGACTGGCCGGCTGCTTTTGTCCGGTCTGGGCCCGGAGATCCGGGTCAACATCCAGACGGTGGGGGACGTGACAGCCAACTTTGAAAGTTCCTTTTCCAATGCTGGCGTGAATCAGACCATGCACAGGATCACGCTGGAGCTCACCATTATTATCTATCTGGTGATTCCGGGAGAAGTCGTCCCAGTGACCGTGGAGGAAAGCGTCCCGGTGGCGGAGACCGTCGTTATGGGGGAAGTCCCGGAGACCTATGTCCAGTTGGACGGAAACGATATGCAACGCTGAGCATTTAGCAATTTTAACAGAGGAAACACCGCCTGGGGCGGGGGAGGCAGATAGCATGGATGAAAAGGCACTGGCACAGCAGCTTCGACGGCAGCTTGATGAGCACAACTATAATTACTATGTCCTGGATGCCCCGACGATTTCAGATTTTGAATACGACCGTATGCTGCGGCAGCTGGAAGACCTGGAGGCGGCCCATCCCGAGCTGATTACGCCGGACTCTCCCACCCAGCGGGTGGGCGGGCAGGCTTTGGACTCCTTCCAGCAGGTGGTTCACCAGGTACCGCTGCAAAGCCTCCAGGACGTGTTTTCCCCGCAGGAGCTTCTGGACTTTGACCGCCGCGTCCGGGAGAGCGCCGAGCAGGTAGAATACCTGGTAGAACCGAAGGTAGACGGCCTGTCCGTCGCCCTGGAATACCAGGACGGTGTTTTCATCCGAGGGGCCACCCGTGGAGACGGCCAGGTGGGGGAAGATGTGACGGAAAATCTGCGCACCATCAAGTCCATTCCGCTGAAGATTGAAGGGGCGCCGGGCCGCCTGATTGTTCGGGGCGAGGTGTATATGCCAAAAAAGACCTTCGACCGGCTCAATGAGGCGCGGGAATTGCAAGGGAAACCTCTCTTTGCCAATCCCCGTAATGCCGCCGCTGGATCTATGCGCCAGCTGGACCCCAAGATAGCTGCGGCCCGGGGACTGGACCTTGTCATCTTCAACATTCAGTACTGGGACGGCCCTGCCTTTGAACGTGACAGTGACAGCCTGGAGTGGCTGAAAACATGCCATTTCAAGGTAATTGACTATTTCCGAACCGACGCGATGGAACAGGCACAGAAGATGATCTTTGAGATGGGCGATAGCCGAGAACAATACCCATTTGAGATTGACGGCGCTGTCGTAAAGCTAGATAACTTGACAGATCGCAGTGTGCTTGGAGAAACGGCGAAATTTCCCCGGTGGGCAGCCGCCTACAAATATCCGCCGGAGCAGAAGGAGAGCGTGGTGCGGGATATCGTGGTCCAGGTGGGGCGCACTGGTGTGCTCACGCCAAAGGCGGTGGTATCGCCGGTGCGTCTGGCCGGCACCACGGTGACCAACGCCACGCTGCACAACCAGGACTATATTGCGGAAAAGGACATCCGCATTGGCGATACAGTCATTGTTCAGAAGGCTGGAGAGATTATTCCGGAGATCGTCCGGGTATTGCTGGAAAAACGACCGGAAGGGACCACGCCCTATCACATGCCGGAGGTCTGCCCGGTGTGCGGCGCGCCGGTGGCCCGGGACGAGGACGGGGCCCACATCCGGTGTACCGGCGCAGAGTGCCCGGCTCAGCTGCTGCGCAATC
Organism: uncultured Oscillospiraceae bacterium; assembly: GCA_944387095.1. GTDB lineage: Bacteria > Bacillota > Clostridia > Oscillospirales > Oscillospiraceae > Enterenecus. The sequence continues at coordinate 142,636 of CALXDP010000002.1, read as the reverse complement.
TGACCCATTTTGCCAGCCGTGACGCGATGGATATCGAGGGCCTTGGCCCCGCAGTGATTGAATCGTTGGTCAAAGCGGATCTGGTCAGAACACCAGCGGACCTGTATCGCCTACAGGAGGATCAGATCGCGGATCTGGACCGCATGGGCAAGAAGTCGGCCCAGAACCTGCTGGCCGCGCTGGAAAAGTCTAAGCACAACGATCTTTCCAGGTTGCTATATGCCTTTGGCATCCGTCAGGTGGGGCAAAAGGCGGCGAAGATCCTGGCCCTCCGCTTTGAGAGTTTGGACAAGCTGGCTCAGGCCACAGCAGAAGAACTGACCGCTATTGATGACATCGGTGCGATCACTGCGGACAACCTCATCCGGTGGTTTGCCTCTCCCCAGAGCCAGCATCTGATCGCCGCGCTGAAAGAGGTGGGGGTATCCATGGAGAGCACGGCCCGGCCAGTGGGCGATTTGCTTGCCGGGCTGACCTTCGTTCTGACGGGGGAGTTGTCCGCCTATTCCAGGAAAGATGCTGGGGAGAAGCTGGAGGCGCTGGGGGCTAAGGTCTCCGGTTCTATTTCCAAAAAGACGAGCTGTGTGGTGGCCGGAGAGGCCGCAGGTTCGAAATTGCGCAAAGCCCAGGAGTTGAACGTACCCATACTTGACGAAGGTGAGTTTCTGTCCCTGATTGGCGAGGGCGGCGGGGACAGCGCGGAAATTCTGTCCCGAATCAAACCGGAAAAATGAGGCGGGGAAAAGAGAATGAATGACGAGATCAAAATTCAGAGCGCGGCACGGATGGAAAACTTCCAGCCCGGCATCTTCAATGTGCTGGATGAGCGAAAAAAGGCGCGTCAGGCCCAGGGAAAACGGGTCTATAACCTATCCATCGGAACACCAGACTTTCTTCCTGAACCCCATGTGGTAGAGGCGCTATCCACAGCGGCGGCTGATCCCCGCAATTACCGATACTCCCTCACTGAGACCCCGGAACTGGTGAAGGCTGTCCAGGACTGGTACCAGCGCCGCTACGAGGTAACGTTGGAGCAGGACGAGCTGATGGCAATCTATGGTTCCCAGGAGGGACTGGCCCATATTGGCTGGGCGTTGTGCGATCCCGGCGATATCGTGTTGGTCCCCAACCCCGGATATCCCATTTTCGAAATCGGCCCCTTTTTGTGCGGGGCGTGCTGTATCGGGTATGAGCTACGGGCGGAAAACAGATTTTTGCCTGATCTGGCCCATTTTGATCCCGAACTGGCCAAAAAGGCAAAGTTTATGGTGGTTTCCTACCCGGCAAACCCGCTTTGCGTCACCGCGCCGGATGCGTTTTATGAAGAGCTGATCGCTTTCGCGCAGCGGTATGAAATCATCATCATCCATGACAACGCCTATTCGGAGATCATCTATGATGGCAGGAAAGGGAAGTCCTTTCTGTCCTATCCCGGGGCCAAGGAGATAGGGGTGGAGTTTAACTCCCTGTCCAAAACCTATAATCTCACCGGGGCCAGGATTTCCTTTGTGCTGGGCAACCGGGAAATTGTAGGATGCTTCCGCCGGCTTCGCTCCCAGATCGACTACGGCATCTTTTTGCCGGTGCAGAGTGCCTCGGTAGCCGCGCTGAACGGCCCTCAGGACAGCGTTGCCCGCAACCGGATGGAGTATCAGGCCCGCCGGGACGCCCTGTGTGGTGGACTGCGTGCCATCGGCTGGAACGTACCGGACAGTGAGGGCAGTATGTTTGCCTGGGGGCCGCTGCCCAAGGGCTATCAAAACTCGGTGGAGTTCTGTCATGAACTTCTGGACCGGACGGGGCTGCTTTGTACGCCTGGCTCCGCCTTTGGCTCCTTGGGAGAAGGATATGTGCGCTTTGCCCTGGTGCAGCCGGTTTCGGTCATGGAGGAAATTGTCTCCGTCGTGGCTGGCAGCGGTATGATCCATGGGTAAAGAGAGGCGGGACGCAATGGACTTGAAACGTTCCCTGACCGCGCTTCTATGGTCGATCTCTCTGCTCCTGGCCCTGCTATGCGGCTGCCAGGGAGTTCTGCCCGCACAGGACAGCCATCAACTGGAGGACATCCCCGCATACTCCGGCGAACCCTATGTCATTTTGGCCGATAATCAGCCGGATTTTGATCTGGATGATTTCACCACGCAGGCCTTTGAATCCTACAGCCAGCTGGACGGTCTGGGTCGCTGCGGGGTAGCTTACGCCAATGTGGGGCTGGAGACCATGCCCACCCAGGACCGGGAATCCATCAGCCAGGTGGAGCCCACTGGATGGATCAATGCCCAATATGAGTTTGTAGATGGAGGATATCTTTACAACCGGTGCCATCTCATCGGGTTTCAACTGACTGGAGAGAATGCCAATGAACGAAACCTGATCACCGGAACCCGGTACATGAACGTGGAAGGAATGCTTCCATTTGAAAACATGGTGTCCGATTACGTGAGCGAGACGGGAAACCATGTACTCTATCGAGTAACGCCCATATTTGAGGGGGCCAACCTCTTGGCCAGCGGGGTGCAGATGGAAGCCATTTCTGTAGAAGATGAAGGAGAGGGCGTCTGCTTCAATGTCTACGTTTATAACGTCCAGCCTGGGGTGGAGATCCAGTACGCCACAGGGGCAAATCAGTTGGATGAATCCGCTTTTGAAGGGGAAGAGAAGCAGCGCTATGTACTCAATACCAGCAGCAAGCGTTTCCATCTGCCCAGCTGTTCCAGTGTTGTGGATATGAAGGAATCCAACCGGCAGGACTACAAGGGCCCCAGGAAACTGCTGATCGCCCAGGGGTATCAGCCCTGCGGGAATTGCAATCCTTGAGGCAAACAGGAAGAAAAAACATCCTTGGCCCCCGGAAAAGGGGTTGCCAAGGATGTTTTTATGGAAGCGGTAAAAATCACCCTTGCGGCTCGATCCGGATGAGAAAACGCAGCGTATAATCCCGGTCACCGGGATATTGGAACTCAGGCATGACCCCTGGGCCGCAGGAACCGGTCCCGATACCTTGCTGGAAAGCTTGAATGGTGACATAGGTGCCGGTACGAACCTCGTCCTTCCGATGTCTCATGGCAAGCAGGGCCTTGTCTGTATAGGGCTTGATCCCCAGTTCAAAAGGCTGGTCAATGGCCTCAAAAGTCACTCGAAAAGCTCCGTCGCTGACACTGGCCACGGTACAGTCGCATCGGTTGCCGCTCTCCTGAGGTTTGAGGTTGGGCTGTGTCATATCCAGCACGGTGCAGTCCACCGCCTGGATGGGGAACTGTTCCTTCATATCACAGTAGGATTCGCCGCTGCGTCCCACATAGTGTACTTGGTTGAAGGATTCGTCCAACCGGAAGCATTTCCCGAAACGGGGGATCACCCCCTCGCAGGACACGGGGTGGAGTCGGCTGGTGAGCAGAATGCCGTCCTGTGTCCCTTCATAGGTATCAGTTACTAAAAAAAGCCCCTTCCGGTTGGTGATCCCGATCACCACGCGAAAGCCAGTGGGCAGCCGCTGGGTGGAGAGCACCTGTGCAGTTTGATCGGCATAGGGTTCCATGGTGTTGTGATACAGGCTGTCGGTGTCGTTGTCTGTGGCTGCCCGGTAGAGCAAGGTCGCCTGCGATGCAGTGGTCAGAACCGTTTTTCCATCATACTGGCAAAGCAGGACCCCATCGGTGACAAAGCATCCATCCGGCAGAGCTTGGACCGGAGGCGCCCTCCGGACTTCCCGCGCCAGGATCAGCTGTTCCTCAGAGACGATGCGCCCCGTTTTGAGATCGGTGGCCACCACTGTGGCCATCTGAGCCCCATCCACCACCGCACCCAAGTTGACTTGAACCGCCGACCTGGACAAAGGCGGCGTGTTGGGCACCAGGGTCACAGCGCTGCCATCGTTCCATTGAAATTCCAACTGATAGCGGCCAGTGGAGAAAGCCGTGGTGTTGAAAATTTCAAACTGATCATCGAAGAGATGGGCCACCCGAATCGGCCGATAGAGAAATCGGATGATCTGGGCGCCTGTGGACGGTCTGCGGTCAGGATAGAACAGTCCATCCACGCAGAAGTTCCCATCGTGTTCCCACTCGCCGTGGTCGCCGCCGTAGGTATAACCGCCGTCCTCATGGAGGACCGCATGATCGATCATCTCCCAGACACACCCGCCCATCAAATTGTCATAGTGGTAGATCTCCCGCCAATAGGCCTCGGTGTTTCCCGGCCCCACACCCATGGCGTGGGCGTACTCACACAAAAAGTAGGGCCGGTCGTTGAGCCGCTGCTGTTTCCGGCGCTTTTCTCCCACGGCGTGAACCATATCCACGCTGGGATACATCTCGCTGCCCACATCATAGGCCTGGCGTTGGCAGTGGATGACCCCTTCATAGTGGACAGGAAGGCTGGAATGGGCCTTCAGATAATCATACATGGCATCTGTATTGTGATAGCCGCCCGCCTCATTTCCCAGACTCCACATCACAATCGAGGTGTTGCCGTGGAGCTTGTCCCGCTGGTACAGCCGTTGGATGCGGTCCAGATAGTGGTTCTCCCACTTTGGATCATGGCTGATGGTGTTGAAGTCAGGTGGGAGCTGCTGGGCAAAGGAGCCGTGGGTTTCCAGATCATTTTCATCCACCAGATAGAGGCCAAGCTCATCCGCCAGCTCCAGCAGCAGGGGGTCGGGAGGATAGTGGGAGGTTCGGATGGTATCGATATTGTACTGCTTGCACAGCAGCAGATCCTCCTCGATCTCGTCCGGCGTCAGCGTATAGCCGTTGGTGGGGCTGGTGTCATGGTGATTCACCCCCTTCAGCTTGAGCCTTTTGCCGTTGACCAGAAAGACATCCCCTTGAATCGTCACGGTGCGAAATCCAAGGCGCTCCCGGATACAGCCTGATACCGTCTCGAAATAGAGGTTGTAGAGAACGGGCTCCTCCGCGCTCCACTCCTTTACATTCAGATTGGAGAAGGTCACTTGGGCAATGTGATCCTTTGTGTGGGCGGTGGCGGTTATGGACATGCCATGGCCTTCCAGCGTAAAGGTGACATCTGTGTTGGACAACGCTTGCACCGTCAGAGTGAGCGCGTAGGTATCCCCAGTCTTTTCCGTTTTGGCGTCGATGTCCCAGAGATCCGCCCGATCGCTGACACGGAGCAGCACATCCCGGAAGATACCGTTGTTTCGAAACATATCCTGGCATTCTAGATAGGTGCCGGTACACCAGCGTCGAACCACCACCAGCAGTTCGTTTTCTCCTGTCTTCAGTTTTCCGCTCAGATCGAACTCCGCAGTGTTGTGGGAGCCCTCGGAGTAACCCATAAAGCTGCCATTGACATATAGATCCATGCAGCTGACCACACCAAGAAAGGAAATAACATAGTTTTTGTCGGGATCTTCTATGGACAGGAAGCGGCGGTAGACGCCCACAAAGTTGTATTCTTCTCCGGGATCCTTCCAGCGAAGGCTGATCCCCTGGTCACAGCCTGTCCAGGAGAACACCTGGCCCACTTTCTCCGTGGTGGGGATTCTGGGCGGGGCGAAGGGGAACTGATAGCGGATATTCACGTAAAATGGGCGGTCGTAGCCCCAAAACTGCCAGCAAGATGGGACGTTGATCCTGTCAAAGTGAACCTGATCTGTGTTCAGAAGGTTCGGCAGCTCAGCAGGGCGGGGATAAAATTTAAAGTCCCACTGGCCGTTCAGACAAAGTACTTTGGACGACGCATACCGTTTTTCCTTCAAACTTACGGTATCTGCCCCGATGCGGTTGGGATATGGAATGAAATAGCTGCGGGGCGGCAGCTTATTTACCTCAAAAACAGGGAATGTATGGTAGTTGGTGGTGTTGAGCTTATATTTCATCTGAATCCTTCCTTATCCTTGCCATGTTGAGGGGGAAATGGGCGCAGCGTTGTGTCCTCCTCATTATATTTCAGGAAAAGGATCCCGTCAACGCAAGTGTTTCCGACCGGCAAACTCCAGGGCTGTCACGCGGCGTCCGCCCCGCATAGACTGGAATGACAGTTTCTGTCAAACCTTTCGTGAGGAGGCGATGTGTTTGCATTCCGACACCGCACCCAATTCCCGTCCCTGCGAAGATGGACAGGGCAGCCTATCACCCTGCGCACCGCTGGCGGTTCCTTTTGTCCCCTTTCAGCAGAGAGGGAGCAAAAAATATGATCAGAGGGAGGCTTTGGCCAATGGGACCCTGTTCCCTGGGCTCAATCTCCCCTTCCATGTAAAAGCACAGGCCGGTTCCCTTCCAGAGGGGGCTGCCGCTGAGCTGCAGGCCCTGAACTTTGTGGTCACGGAACTGGGCCTCTATTTGGATACCCATCAGGACGATGCGGAAGCGATCCAGCTGTTTGAGCAGTATACCCAGCTTGCCCGGGAGGGCAAACGCCGCTATGAGGCCATGTACGGGCCGTTGACCCAGCGAAGCGCGGTTCAAAATGGCGCCTATACCTGGCTGAATGACCCCTGGCCCTGGGAGTACCGCAAAGAGGGAGGGGGAACATAAATGTTTGTCTATGAGAAGAAACTGCAGTATCCGGTCAGAATCAAAAACTGCAACCCCAAACTGGCGGCGGTTATCATCTCCCAGTATGGGGGACCTGACGGAGAGCTGGGCGCCTCCCTGCGCTATCTCAGCCAACGGTACGCCATGCCCTATCCGGAGCTGAAAGGGCTGCTGACCGATATTGGTACAGAGGAGCTGGGGCATTTGGAGATGATCGGCGCCATCGTACACCAGCTGACCAGAAAGCTCAGCGACGAGCAGATCAAAACCGCCGGTTTTGATTCCTATTTTGTAGACCATACCACCGGAGTTTATCCCACCGCGGCCTCTGGCTGGCCCTATAACGCGGCCTCCATGGCGGTCAAGGGAGATGTGATCTGCGACTTGACGGAGAACCTGGCTGCAGAGCAAAAGGCCCGGGTTACCTATGACAACATCCTGCGCCTGTCCGACGACCCCGACGTCAACGATGTCATTCGATTTCTGCGGGAGCGAGAGATCGTCCATTTCCAGCGCTTTGGCGAAGCCATCGAGCTGGCTAAAGAGCGGATGAATCAGAAAAACGTCTACTATATGAATCCGGCTTTCGACCGCTGAACACAGAATTCCAGGGGGCGCCCTTACGGGCGCCCCCGCTATCTTTGCATAGGCGTACCACAGGCGTGAGAAGGTAAGCGGGATGATTCGGAAAATCTGCCACTTTATAAAGCTCGGCTTTTATAGTATAATAGCCCTGCTCAAGTGGGCTGCCCGGTCATTTTCCCGATGTGAACGGCAAGGGTTATGCGGCGTCCTGATTCTGGAGCGAGAGGGGGTCGCTGTATTTCCATGAAGATTATCATTTCTCCAGCAAAGAGGATGAAGGCAGACGGGGACACCCTTCCCTGGTGGGATCTGCCCAAATTTCTCCCTCAGGCTGAAGTTCTTTACGACAGGCTGCGGTCCATGCACTTGGATGAGTTGAAAACACTCTGGAGGTGCAATGACCGGATTGCCGCGCTGAATGTGGAACGGTTGAAAACGAGCGATCTTCAGCGTCCCGTAGTTCCTGCCATTCTGGCCTATGAGGGCATCCAATACCAATACATGGCGCCCAATGTGTTTACCCAGGAGCAGTTTGATTATGTGCAAGAGCATTTGTACATCCTATCTGGGCTTTATGGGGTGCTTCGGCCCTTTGACGGCGTGATTCCCTATCGCTTGGAGATGCAGGCCAAGTTGAAGGTCTCAAGCTGCAAAGACCTTTACGAATATTGGGGCGGGGCACTTGCGGAGGAGATCTGCCGCAATACGGATTGTGTGGTCAACCTGGCGTCCAAGGAGTACAGCGTCTGCATTTCCCATCACCAAAAACCTGGAGTGCGCCTGATCACCTGCGTCTTTGGGGAGGAAGAGAATGGACGGGTTGTGGAAAAAGGCACTTTGTGTAAGATGGCACGCGGCGAAATGGTGCGATTTATGGCGGAACGCCGCATTGAAAGGCCGGAAGAGCTGAAAGAATTTTCCGGCCTGAACCATACGTTTTCCTGCAAATATTCCGACGCGGCAACATATACGTTTATCAAAAAGCGCGCAAATCAACTTTAATCCTCACATGGTTTTAAAAGGTGCCCTCGCAAACGGGAGAACCGCCGTCATAAAGTAAAACTTGAAATATCGCCCAAAATATGCTATCATATGATAAACCAATAAAGAATGGGGGGAGAGCCCATGACCCACGTTAAGACGTTGAACGGCGCCACTTTGAAAAACAGCGCGGCCCACGGCGGCTGTGGCGAGTGTCAGACTTCTTGCCAGTCCGCCTGCAAAACCTCCTGCACGGTCGCCAACCAGAAGTGTGAGAATCAGAAATAACAGTAAGAGAGCTCCGGAAAGGGTGGGCACAGGTCCCACCCTTTTTCTGTGTAAAAAGCGATAGAAGGAGAATTGACCCTATGGTTCATACATTTCACTGTCTTGGTGTTTACATCGCTGTAGATGTGTACAGCGGAGCTGTACACATTCTGGATAAGACCGCCTACGATGTGCTGAATTTGCTGGACGAGACGGCTCTGGACGGAGAATGCCCTGATTGGGTATTCGAAAAGCTGAGTGGCCACAGCAGGGAAGCGGTCGGCGCAGCCTGGGCGGACCTGCAGGAGCTGCAGCGCGGTGGTCTGCTGTTTACTGATGACAGCTATCTTGACCCCGATACCGCAGTGCTCATGCAGCAGGACGCCCCGGTCAAGGCCCTGTGCCTTCACGTCTCTCATGACTGCAACCTGAGGTGCCAGTACTGCTTTGCCTCCACCGGCGATTTCGGCACTGGGAAGCGCATGACGATGGAGATTGACACCGCGAAAAAGGCCATTGATTTCGTCGTCCAGCGCTCTGGGAGCCGTAGAAATATAGAGATCGACTTTTTCGGCGGAGAGCCGCTGATGGCCATGGACACTGTCAAGGCTGCTGTGGACTATGCCCGCTCCTTGGAGAAATCCCATGATAAAAGTTTTCGTTTTACCATTACCACCAACGGCGTGCTGCTCGATGACGAAAACATTGCATACATCAATCGGGAAATGTCCAACGCCGTACTGTCCCTTGACGGAAGGCCGGAAGTCAACGACGCCATGAGAGAGACGGTTGCCGGCACTGGAAGTTACGATGTGATCCTGCCCAAATTTCAAAAGCTGGTGGCTGGCAGGGGAGATAAGGACTATTACCTGCGGGGCACCTTTACCCGCCGCAACCAGGACTTTGCCGCTGATGTCATCCATATCGCAGATCAGGGCTTTCGCCATGTCTCTGTAGAGCCTGTAGTTGGCAGCCCTGACTGTGATTACACCCTCCGGGAGGAAGACCTTCCGGTGATTTTGAAAGAGTATGAGACACTGGCAGAAGAGCTTTTGAAGCGGGACGACGTGAATTTTTTCCATTTTAATGTGGATCTGTCTCAGGGTCCATGTGTCATCAAACGGCTGCGAGGTTGCGGCGCTGGGTGCGAATATGTGGCCATCACCCCTGACGGCGATATCTATCCCTGCCATCAATTTGTTGGAAATGAAGATTACCGGATGGGAAACGTCTGGGACGGCACCTTCGACATGGAGCTGTCCCGTGAATTTGCCGGGCTGAATATATACAGCAGACCGGCTTGCCAGGATTGCTGGGCCAAATTCTATTGTAGCGGAGGCTGCTCCGCCTCCAACCTGCTGGTCAACGGTGATATCAAAGAGCCGAATGAATTCGGTTGTCAGTTGCAACGCAAACGGCTGGAATGTGCCATCGCCATGAAAGCGCGGCAGGAAATCAGTAAAAAAGAAGGGTAAAATCCAAATTTATCTATTTTTATGGAAACAAGAGGCACCTCACAAGATTTAGTGGGGTGTCTCTCATAATTTCTCAACATCAAGTGTCTCGCGGCGAATTTGTTCCTAGATTTACATAATGCATTTTACATAATATACTTCCATAAAAAATTTCGAGGATAAAATTCCGCGAAAACACTTGCGTTTCCCGAAAAAGTGGGCTATATTAGTTGTTACCGTTAACCTTGAAAAAGGAATAGATGCTCCATAGTTGGCATACCTTATTCGTGGGGTGATCGCAATGGTGGGGCGTTTGGCGAAAAGATCAATGGTGCGTCGTACTGAGGGAGACGGCGAACTGTTTTCTCTTTTGATTTTGGGAGTCTGCTTCTTTCTGGGCTTGTTGTCTGGTTTACTTTTCGCCTCGCTGGGTCAAGCCAGTCCGGAGTTATCCGCTTATCTGCAGGATTACTTTCGGGCCATGGGGGCAAACGGCGGCTGGAGACCGGCCATTTGGACCGTAATTTGGGATTTGGTCCGATGGCCTCTGGCCGCACTGGTGTTTGGGTTTACCGCTTTGGGCGTTTTTTGTGTCCCCGCGCTGCTGCTGGCCCGGGGGTTTTTGCTCTCCTATTCCGTTTCCCTATTTTTGCGCCTGTTTGGCGGGGGAGGGCTGTTGGCAGCGTTGGCTGTGTTCGGGGTGACAGCCTTGTTTGTTTTGCCCGTGTTATTTTCGGTAAGCTGCGACGCATTTCGATCCTCGCTGGGTAAGCTGGGGAACCATGGCGATATTGTGATTTTTCCCTTGCATCAGAAACTGGCCATGCTGATTCCGTCCGCCGGGCTGATTGTTGCCGCGACGGCATTGCAGTGGATGATCATGCCGGCGCTGTTGGATGCGGTCTGCGCCCGTTTTTTTGTTTCGTGAGAGAAGAGAGAGGTAGTGAACTTATGGATTATCTGGCTGGCTATGAAGCCTGGTTGAGTCACGAAAAAAAGGCCGCGGCAAACACGTTGTGTTCATACACGAGAGATGTCCGCCAGTTTTCCCAGTGGATGGAGAGTGAACGGCTGGCGCTTCCCCAGGCGACCCAAGCGGATATCAAGCGCTATGCGCTGTATCTTGGAAAACATGGCAAGTCTGACGCTACCATTGTCCGGTCTGTCGCGGCGCTGAAATCCTTCTATGGATACCTGCAAAGCATCCATGTCGTTCCTATTAATCCCGCCAAAGGTTTTACCCCGACCAAAATTGAGCGGAAACTGCCTGCGATTCTGACCAGCAAAGAGGTGGACCTGTTTCTGGATCAGCCAGACCCCTCTGACACGAAAGGCTGCCGGGACAAGGCGATGCTAGAGGTACTCTACGCCACCGGGATCCGCGTGTCCGAACTGATTGCGCTCAACATCCAGGACGTCAATCTGCCGGTAAGCTTTCTTCGCTGCGTGGGCAAACGCAAGGAGCGCATCGTCCCCCTTTACCGGGGCGCCGTCAAAGCACTGGAGGCCTATATCAAGGAAGTGAGGCCGCAACTTCTGGAGGACCCTCAGGAGACCGCTCTGTTCGTCAATATGAACGGTGAACGGATGAGCCGCCAAGGGTTCTGGAAAATCGTCAAGCATTATCAGGAGAAGGCTGGGATCAGCAAAGATATCACACCCCATACCCTCCGGCACTCCTTCGCCGCGCATCTGCTGGAAAACGGCGCGGATCTGAAGTCCATTCAGGAAATGCTGGGCCATGCGGATATCTCTTCCACGCAGATCTATACCCAAATTGTCAGTCAAAAGCTGAAGGATGTGTACATCAAGGCCCACCCCAGGGCCTGAGCGGGAAGCCACGGCAAGTCTGCCTTCCATGGTCAGGCTTGCCGTTTTTCCTTGCCATGGCCAGGGCGGTATGGTAAAATATTAAAACGAGCAGGAGGGAATAGCATGCTGATTTTGGGAATCGATCCGGGCTACGCCATCGTCGGTTTCGGCGTAGTGGAAAGTTCCGGGGCAAAGCAGCGTCTGGTCAGCTGCGGCGCGATCCATACGCCTGCCGGCATGGCGCTTCCTGCCCGTCTGCTCCAGATTGCGTGGGATCTGGAAGCGCTGATCGGACAGTTTCATCCTCAGGCTATGGCGATTGAGGAGTTGTTTTTCAATCACAATGTCACAACTGGAATTGGCGTTGCCCAGGCCAGGGGAGTCATCCTCATGACAGCTGAGAAACTGGCTGTTCCGATCTATGAGTACAACCCGTCTCAGGTCAAGCAGGCTGTGGTGGGCTATGGGAAGTCGGAGAAGCGGCAGGTGATGGAAATGACCAAACGGCTGTTAGGCCTATCTTCCGTGCCAAAACCGGATGACGCTGCCGATGCGGTGGCCGTCGCCTTATGCCACGCCCGTTCCGCTACCTCTTTATTAAAGGCGCATCACCCGTAATCCGAACATCCACACCAAAGGAAGCTGATCCATGTTTTACTATGTCCAAGGCACCGTGGCCCACATTGGGCCCTATCTGGCTGTGATTGACTGTAGCGGGGTGGGCTATGCCTGCCGCACCACCAGCCACACCATTGCCGCTCTGACCCGCGGGAAGACGGCTAGACTGTATACACACCTCCATGTCAGGGAGGAAGTATTTGAACTTTACGGCTTTATTTCCGAAAACGAGCTGAACTGCTTTGAAATGCTGATTGGAGTTTCTGGCGTTGGGCCCAAGGCTGCCTTGGCCATTCTTTCCTCCAACACGCCGGAGGGACTGGCTCTGGCCATCGTATCCGGAGACGAAAAGGCATTGACCTCCGCCCCTGGCATTGGCAAAAAGATCGCCCAGCGGATCATTTTGGAGCTGAAGGATAAACTGGCCAAGGGCCAGCTTACCGCCTCAGGCGGCGCTGCCCTTGTTGGCGGTGTGACCATCATCCCCGAGGACAAAACCAGCGAGGCGGCGGCAGCTCTAGCTGTGCTGGGCTACTCTCAGAGTGAAATCGCTGTTGCCATGAAGGGGATTGACCTGGACGGCCTGACCTTGGAGGAGATCATCCGCCAGGCACTGAAGAAGATGGTGAAATAGGACTGGCCCGTAGCGGGGAATTCCCCCTGAATATGCGCGCCGAGATGCATCAGACCACTTGTAATCGCAAATGATCAATCACGACAGGATGTGGGCCTATGGCAATTGATTTTTCCAATCAGGAGTTTGAAGCCAAGGCGTTTGAACCCCTTATTACCACCTCTCTCACTCAGGCGGACGAGGGGGAGTACTCTCTTCGGCCAAAAACACTATCTGAATACATCGGGCAGGAAAAGGCCAAGGGAAACCTGGAAGTCTTCATCCAGGCGGCCAAGATGCGCAGGGAACCGCTGGACCATGTACTGCTTCACGGCCCACCCGGTTTAGGCAAGACCACCCTGTCTGGTATCATCGCCAATGAGATGGGGGTCAATATCCGCATTACCTCCGGCCCAGCGATTGAAAAACCCGGGGATCTGGCGGCACTGCTGACCAATCTTCAGGAGAATGATATCCTGTTTGTGGACGAGATTCACCGCCTCAACCGCTCTGTTGAGGAGATCCTCTATCCTGCTATGGAGGATTATGCCATTGATATTATCATCGGCAAAGGTCCATCAGCCAACTCGATCCGGCTGGATCTGCCCAAGTTTACCTTGATCGGCGCCACCACACGGGCCGGTCAGCTGTCTGCCCCTCTGCGGGATCGGTTTGGCGTGACCCTGCGGCTGGAGCTGTACACCCCTCAGGAGCTGGCTAGGATCGTCACCCGGTCCGCTGGCATCCTGGACGTTCCCATTGAGGTGGCCGGTGCTCTTGAGATTGCCCAGCGCAGCCGCGGCACCCCCCGTATCGCCAACCGGCTTTTGCGGCGGGTGCGTGATTTTGCTCAGGTGACCGCCGGTGGTGTGATCACCAGGGAAGTGGCAGACCGGGCATTGCAGGCCCTGGAAATTGACCCGCTTGGGCTGGACAATATTGACCGGCGCATGCTGGTCAGCATCATTGAAAATTACGGCGGTGGCCCTGTAGGGCTGGAGACCCTGGCCGCCACCATCAATGAAGAAGCCGTTACCTTGGAGGACGTCTACGAGCCCTATTTGATGCAGCTGGGGTTTCTGACCCGCACGCCCCGGGGGCGGTGCGTGACCCCAAAGGCCTACCAGCATCTGGGGATCCGGATGCCGGATGGCCAGGGAATGGAACAGCTCACGTTTTAGCACGCTGTCAGGAAGCCATAAGTAATGGGGGGTTCATCCTTCCCGCCGGGCAGGGGAACGGGTAAATTGATCGCGAGGTGCATATAACTATGGGAAAATTGTTTGGGACAGACGGCATCCGCGGCGTGGTCAACGCCGGTCTGGATGCGGATTTGGCCTATAAGGTGGGACTTGCCACTGCGGTTGTATTGGCGAAAGGGAAACAGGCGGGGGAGAAGCCTCTGGTCACCATTGGCAAAGACACCCGGATCTCCGGCGATCTGTTGAAGGGATCGCTGATCTCAGGGCTTTGCACGGCCGGAGCCGATGTGTTGGACCTGGGTACCATTCCTACCCCCGGTGTCGCCTGGGTCACAGTGGACCGGAAGGCGGACGCCGGCATTGTGATTTCCGCGTCCCACAACCCCTTTGAACACAACGGCATCAAGATTTTTAACGGCCAGGGCTTCAAGCTGTCTGATGAGTTGGAGGAAAAGATCGAGGATATCGTCCTGTTCAGCTATAATAATATTCCCCGCAAAACCCATGGTGAAATCGGACGGGTCAGCTATGTGGCTCCGTCCGCGTCAGAGGACTACATTGACCATTTGGCCGGCACCATCTCCTCCAGCCTGGCCGGCATGCGCATTCTGGTGGACTGCGCCAACGGGGCCGCCTCCGCCACAGCCGCGCGGTTGTTTGACCGATTTGCGGATCTGAGTACCGATGTGATCAATGCCGATCCCAACGGGGTCAACATCAACGACAGGTGCGGTTCCACCCATATCGACGCGCTGTCCGCCATGGTAAAGGCCGGCGGTTATGATATCGGTATCGCCTTTGACGGGGACGCGGACCGCTGTCTCGCCGTGGATGAGCTGGGCAATCTGATTGACGGAGACCAGATCATGGCTGCCTGCGGAGTAGATCTGCGCAATCGAGGCAAACTTTCCGGGAACACCGTGGTTGCAACAGTTATGAGCAATATCGGCCTGCATACCTTCATGCGGGAGCATCACCTGAATCTGCAATGTACCAACGTGGGAGACCGCAACGTTCTAGAATGTATGTTGGAGCAGGGGTATGTGATCGGAGGGGAGCAGTCTGGACACATGATCTTTCTAGATTACGCCACCACTGGAGACGGTGAGTTGACCGCGCTTCAAATTTTGGACCTGCTGTTTCGCAGCGGGAAACCGGCCTCTGATCTGTTTGGCCGTTGCAAACGCTATCCTCAGGTGCTGATGAATGTCCCTGTGGCCGATGCGGACGCCAAGCAGCGGATCATGTCCGCAGACTGGCTCACACAGGCCATCCAGGAACAGGAGGGACGTTTGAACGGAGATGGCCGCATCTTGGTCCGTCCATCCGGAACGGAGGCATTGATCCGAGTCATGGTGGAAGCCAGGGAAGACCGGGTTGCATCGGAGATTGCTCAGGAACTGGCAAATCTGATAAAATCAGAAAATCAATGAGAACATCTCCTGAAAAATTGCATAAAAATGATTGACAAACAGCTGGATCTGTGATAAAAATATACAAGGTTGTTGTATGGATTTTACAAAAGAACGAGCAAATGAATTGAGCGATGAGATACTCTGCGCAAAGGCCTGCGTAGGAGACCGGCTCTCAGAGGAGCGCTTGGTGCTTCGGTATCAGCAGTTGACCCGCGCCTGTGCCAGACCTTACTTTTTGGCGGGCGGTGATAGCGAAGACCTGATTCAAGAGGCCATGTTTGGGCTCTTGAAAGCCATTCGTGAATTTGACCCCAAACGAAGCGCATCATTCCGGACCTTCGCGGAGGTCTGCATCCGGAACCGAATCCGCTCTGCCGTAACCGCCGCGGCACGGGGTAAGCACGCCCCGCTGAACCGCAGCGTCCCGTTTGAGCTGTCCATGTCGGAAAGCGAAAACAGCCCGGAAGAGCTGGTGATCACGCGGGAAGAGGGGAAGGAGCGGCTGGATCAGATTAACCGCCGGCTCTCTCCTTTGGAACAGCGTATATTGACCCTTTATCTCCAGGGACTTTCCTATCGGGATATCGGTCGTCAGGTGCAGCGGCCCACAAAAGCGGTGGATAACGCAGTACAGCGTATTCGCCGTAAGGTGGCCAAAGTTTACGGCGTATTCAGCGAAAGCTGACGCAAATATTATTACAGTCCCAGCATAGTGATTATTCCGGTTCTGGGCATCAAAGAGAGGGTATTTCCATGTACGAAGACAAGACTTTAGTATGCAAAGAGTGTGGACAGGAGTTTGTGTTCACCGCTGGTGAGCAGGAGTTCTATGCGGAACGCGGCTTCCAGAATGAGCCCCAGCGCTGCAAGGCTTGCCGCGACGCCCGCAAGGCTGCTGCCCGTGGCCCCCGGGAGTACTTTACTGCCGTGTGCGCCTCTTGCGGTGGTGAGGCCCGGGTCCCCTTTGAGCCCAAGTCCGATCGCCCTGTCTACTGCAGCGAGTGCTTCGCCAAAATGCGCGGCGAAGCTTGAGCGTCTAAGGTAGAAACGCGTACACAAGAACCGGCACGGCCTAACCGGCTGTGCCGGTTTTTTATGAACAGGGATGGGAAACGGAAAGGAGATGTGCAGGATGAATGAGGCGGAAATCAGAAAAGTCTTGCATGCTATGGGCGTCCTGGCTGGCCGAGAAACCGGCATTTCCCAATACCATGCAGAAGAGGACGGAAAACCCTACAACGTTTACGGGATCCATAGCGCTTCCGGCCATTATGTGCTGAAGCTGGCAAAAGGTGATGAAGTTGCGGTATATTCCAGTTTTCTGTCCCATAGCCCGAAGTACGCGCCCAAACTGTACGCCCGGCATGAGGACCGCCAAGGAACCTGGATTCTGATGGAAGAAATCCAAGGAAAGCCGCTGACGCACTGTACCAGAGATGCGCTTCGGCTGGCATTGGACAGTCTAATCTTGATGCAGCGTGAATTCTGGGACGCTGATGCAGGCAAAAGAGGTCTGTCCTATGCGGCGTGCCTGGAGCAGCGCCGGAAGCGGAGGGACTACTTGGAAGACTCTGTCTTAGAGGCGGTATACGATTGGTTCCTGACGATGTTTCAATCCACACCTAAGACGCTGTGTCATGATGATCTACTGCCATTCAATGTCCTTGTGGATGACAGGCGCGCTGTCATGATAGACTGGGAGGCCGCTGATATCATGGCCTATCCCACATCTTTTGCTCGTCTGATTGCCCATGGGACACAGCAGCCGGACAATCTGTTTCATCTTGAAGCGGAGGACCGGGCGTTTGCCATCGACTATTACTATCAAAACCTCCTTCAGCCCCTCGGCATTCCATTTTCAGAATATCAAAAAGCGCTGGATCTGGCGCTCTTTTATGAGTACTGCGAATGGATTTATGTGGGCAACCGATATAACGACAGGAACTCCACATATTACCGAAAATACAATGTTTTGGCCCGGGATTTTGCGCAAGTGCTGCTCCAGAAATATCATCCATGATTTGTTCTGCAACCCGGTCTGCCATCAGAGAAGTCAAAGGCTAATTTGGGGACTTGTACTTGTTATGACATAGAAAGCATGATATAATCAGGAATGAATTTTCGATTGAAAAAGCCGCTGGATTCCAGCGCAGGGAGGTTGCGTTTCAAGGTGAGTAAATCTATTTATGAAAGTCCGCTATCTTCTCGCTATGCTAGTGACAAGATGCAGTATATCTTTTCGCCGGACAAGAAGTTTTCCACTTGGCGCCGGCTTTGGGTCGCCTTGGCCCGGGCGGAAATGGAGCTTGGCTTACCTGTCACCCAGGAGCAGATCGACGAAATGGAGCGCCATATCACCGATATTGACTATGACCTGGCGGCACAAAAGGAAAAGGAACTGCGCCATGATGTCATGGCGCATATCCATGCCTATGGCGCCCAGTGTCCCAAAGCAATGCCCATCATCCATCTCGGAGCCACCAGCTGCTATGTGGGCGACAATACCGATGTTATCATCATGCGGGAAGGGCTTTGCCTGATCCGGGATAAGCTCGTAAAAACGTTGCATAATCTTGCTCAATTTGCTCAGCGCTATAAAGCCCTTCCCACGTTGGGATTTACCCATTTTCAGGCAGCCCAGCTGGTTACAGTAGGGAAGAGGGCCACGCTCTGGATGTATGATCTGCTGATGGATCTGGAAGAGGTAGAGCACCGCATTGCAAAATTGAAACTTCTGGGATGCAAGGGCACCACCGGCACCCAGGCATCCTTTCTGGAACTGTTTGAAGGGGATCATGAAAAATGCAAGGACCTGGACCGCAAGATCGCCAGGGAAATGGGGTTTGACGCGTCCGTTCCGGTCTCAGGCCAAACCTACTCCCGAAAAGTGGATGCCGATGTGTTGTATGCGCTTGCCGGAATCGCTCAGTCTGCCAGCAAGTTTGCCACCGATGTGCGCCTGCTGTGCCACTTGAAGGAGGTGGAGGAGCCCTTTGAAAGCAAGCAGATTGGCTCCTCTGCCATGCCCTATAAGCGCAATCCCATGCGCTGTGAGCGGATCTGCGCGTTGGCCCGCTACGTGATGGCTGATGTGGCCAACCCCACCTTTACTGCGGCCACCCAGTGGTTTGAGCGAACTTTGGACGATTCCGCCAACAAGCGTATTTCCGTGCCGGAGGCGTTCCTTGCGGTGGACGCGATTCTCAATATCTATATCAATGTCTCTTCCGGCCTTGTGGTCCATGAAAAGGTCATTGAAAAGCATATCTTGGAGGAACTGCCTTTCATGGCCAGCGAAAACATCATGATGGACGCGGTCAAGCGGGGCGGCAACCGTCAAGAGCTGCACGAGCGCATCCGTGTCCACGCCTTAGAGGCCGGACACAATGTGAAGGATCTGGGCCTGCCCAATAATCTGCTGGACCTCATTGCAGGCGATCCCATGTTTGGGATGACCCGGGAGGAACTGACCGCCCATATGGAGCCGTCCCGTTATATCGGCCGCTGCTCGGAACAGGTCACTGATTTTCTGAACGAATTTATCCGCCCGGTTCTGGACGCCCATAGGGATGCGCTCACAGAGAAAGATACAGAACTTAAGGTCTAAAGAGCCGAGAGATCAAAACCGGAACAAGAAATCAGAGGGAGGACAAAAGCTATGGAATCTTCCGTGCGCCGAATTGGGGTCTTTACCAGCGGTGGAGACGCTCCCGGCATGAACGCCGCTATCCGCGCGGTGGTGCGAACCTCTTTACATCTTGGGATTGAATGCATTGGAATTCGCAGAGGATATCATGGACTGATCAACGGCGATATTGTAGAGCTTGGTTTCGAAAGCGTCAGTGACATATCCCGGCGGGGCGGAACGATGCTGTATTCCGCCCGCAGCAAGGAGTTTATGGGAGAGGATGGGTTGAACAAGGCCCTTGCGACCTGCAAGATGATGGGGCTGGACGCTTTGGTCGGGATCGGCGGAGACGGGACGTTTCGGGGCTTGTTGTCTCTGGCAAACAACGGTATCTCCGTGGTTGGGATTCCCGGGACCATTGACAACGACATTGCCTGCTCCACCTATACCATCGGCTATGACACCGCCTGTAATACCGCGTTGGAGAGCATTGACCGTCTGCGGGATACCATGAAGTCCCACGAGCGCTGCTCCGTAGTTGAGGTCATGGGCCACCGCGCCGGGCATCTGGCCGTTGCTGTGGGCATCGCCTGCGGCGCCACGGTGGTTCTTGTTCCTGAGCATGAGACGGATTTTGAATCCGAGGTGGCAGAGCCAATCCGACGGGCCAGAATCGCAGGGCGCACGCATTTCATGATCATCGTTGCGGAGGGTGTGCCGGACGGCGCCTATGGTGTCGCACAGAAAATCCGGGACGATCTGGCCCTGGACACCCGTGTGACGGTTCTGGGGCATGTACAGCGGGGGGGATCTCCCACCTCACGGGACCGTATGATGGCCACTTATATGGGCTATGAAGCGGTGCGGTTGCTGGCGGAGGGAAAGACCTGTCGTGTTGTCGCCGCCAATGGGGATGATATTGTGGACTATGACATCACCCAGGCGCTTTCCATGACCAAGGGCCTTGACCAACGTGGGTTGGAAGTGATGCGCGCTTTGACCGGGGTTCGGAAATAAAGCCTAAAAAATTATGATGGCCTGGAGTTTAACCACTCCAGGCCATCATTTTTACATGCACTCACGTTATTTCTTGGAAGAAGCAACCACTTTCTTCAAGCGGGCAAAGCGGGGCAGGCCGCTTTCCACAGCCCTGTGGTTCTCACCCTGGATTAGGGGCAGGGCATAGTCAATAAATTCCTGGGTCACCCCATTGCCGTCCTTGTTGATCCATTCCAGGGGCACTTTCTTCTCGTAGTTTGCCACAGAGGACAGATCAAACAGCTTGGTTTCGCAGGTATACTGCCCATCCTTGCGGGTACATGCAAACCCCACCATTTTATCGGTCTCTCCAGCAACCGCCGCTTCCACCGCTGCCTTTCCAGCCAGGAAGGATTCATCAATATCCGTCTGAGACGCCAGGTGGGCGCCGCAGCGCTGCAAGAGAGACAGCTCGATGCCGCGCACCTTGGCGCCAGTCTTTTCCTTGACAATATTGGCCAGCAGCGCAGCCAAGCCGCCCAACTGAGCATGGCCAAACCCATCGGTAGCAGAGGTCTTGGCCTCGGATACAAAGGAGCCATCGGCATAATGGATGCCTTCAGAGACTGCTACGATACAGTTGCCCTCACGCTTGTAGATCTCACTCACATCGGCCAGAAAACGATCCATATCAAAGTCTACCTCGGGCAGGTAAATCAGATCGGGGGCGCAGCCGACAACCCCGGCCAGAGCGGCGGAAGCGGCCAACCAGCCGGCATGCCGGCCCATGATCTCAATGATGGTCACCATGCCGGTATCATACACCCGGGCATCCTTATAGACCTCAGCGCAGGAAGAGGCAATGTACTTTGCGGCGGAGGCAAAGCCGGGACAGTGATCAGTTCCAAACAGGTCGTTATCAATGGTCTTAGGCACGCCCATAACCCGGCACTCATAGCCGGACTTGGCCATATAGCGGCTAATCTTGGAGCAAGTGTCCATGGAGTCGTTACCGCCGTTATAGAAGAAGTAGCGTACATCGTACTTCTTGAAAATCTCCAGAATCCGCTTGTAGTCGGTGTCGTCCACATCGGGATCGGCAATCTTATAGCGGCAGGAACCCAGTTCGGAGGAGGGGGTATTCAGCAGGAACTCCAGTTCCTTTTCATCCTCTTCGCCCATATCGTAGAGCTGATCGTTCAAAACCCCCTTGATGCCGTGGGCAGCACCGTATACAGCTGTGATTTCAGGGGTGTCCAATGCGGTACGAATCACGCCATAAGCACTGGCGTTGATCACGGAAGTGGGGCCGCCGGACTGCCCGATGATGCAGGCGCCTTTCAGTTGAGCCATTTCTAAAATCTCCTTACTATATAGTCTCTATCCAAATGTTTTCCATTGCTCGTTCTTTTGTAAAATCCATATCAAAAACGCACATGTTTCCGCTGGCGCACCTACAGCGCCAGCGGAAACATGTTATGACCGTTTTTACCTGCCGAATGCAACAGGTTTGTTCTTATCAGGCCTTGCCATCACAGCCCAGGACATCCACCAGCTTATGCTTGACCAATTCCTTGATATTGGCACGGGCAGGCTTCAGATACTCACGGGGATCAAACTTTTCCGGATGATCGTGGAAGAACTTGCGGATCGTGCCTGTCATGGCCAGACGCAGATCAGAGTCAATGTTAATCTTGCATACCGCCATGGAAGCGGCCTTCCGCAGCTGTTCCTCAGGGATACCCACCGCATCAGGCATTTTGCCGCCATTCTCATTGACCATCTTCACATACTCCTGGGGCACGCTGGAAGAGCCGTGGAGCACAATGGGGAAGCCAGGCAGGCGCCTGGAGACATCCTCCAAAATGTCAAAACGGAGGGGAGGGGGGACCAGTTCGCCCTTCTCATTGCGGGTACACTGATCAGCGGTGAACTTGTAAGCGCCGTGGCTGGTTCCGATGGCGATGGCCAGGGAGTCACAGCCGGTCTTAGAGACAAACTCCTCAACCTCTTCCGGGCGGGTGTAGTGGGATTCCTCAGCGGAGACCTGCACATCATCCTCAATACCGGCCAGAGCGCCCAGTTCCGCCTCGACCACAACGCCGTGATCATGCGCATATTCCACAACTTTTTTTGTAATTTCAATATTTTCAGCAAAGGGCTTGGAAGAGGCATCGATCATCACGGAGGTAAAACCTCCGTCAATGCAGCTTTTACACAGCTCAAAGGTATCGCCGTGGTCCAGATGGAGACAAATGGGCAGCCCCGTTTCAAGAATGGCGGCTTCCACCAACTTGATCAGATAGGTGTGGTTGGCATAGGCCCGGGCCCCTTTGGAAACCTGAAGAATCAGGGGGGCGTTAACCTCTTTGGCAGCCTCCGTGATGCCCTGCACGATCTCCATGTTGTTGACGTTGAAGGCACCAATGGCGTAGCCGCCGTTATACGCCTTCTGAAACATCTCGGTAGTAGTGACCAGTGGCATGTTATTCAACTCCTTACAAAAATAAAGTGCAAAGGAAGATTTTCATACGTTATGATTTTAACATTCAGGCAGAAAAAAAGCAATAGCTCCAGCAGTTTTTTCCGTGTATCTATGGAAAAAGTGGTGCCAATTCCACCGGCTGCATACACTGGCAGGGAGGAGTTGATATCAATGATCCAATTGATCCCCTATGATCGCCGTGCCGCAGTGGATTACGCCCATCAGTGGGCATTCAGCCGGAACCCGGCCTACTATGATTTCAGCCCATTGGGCGGGGACTGCACCAATTTCGCCTCACAATGCCTATATGCCGGGGTGGGTGTGATGAATTTCACGCCGGAATTCGGGTGGTACTATATCGATGCAGAGCAGCGCTCGCCAGCCTGGACCGGAGTCCCGTTCTTCTGGAATTTTATGACCCGTCAGGAGCGGACAGTCGGCCCTTTTGGCATTAGTGTGCCGCTCAGCTTATTGCGCCCGGGAGATTTTATCCAACTCCGATTTGCAACCAGTGGCGAGGTTTTCGCCCACACCCCTGTGGTGGTATCGGTAGGATTTCCACCCAGGCCGGACAATATCCTGGTGGCGGCTCATTCCAACGACGCGGATAACCGCCCTCTAAACAGCTATGAAAACGTGGTGGAAATGCGCTATCTCCACATTCTGGGCGCATTTGCCCCAGTGTTGGAAAGTGAAGGGGCACCCCAGGATGAACAGCTCCCAGCTCAGCCAGAGGCCCAGACCGCCCCGGTTTCGCCGCCGTCTGGCGCACTTGGAGAAGGGGAGTCACCACCTATTCCTTAGGAGGTGCTGATTTTGACCGCTTGGGACGGTCATGGTGCTTCCGCTTGACGTGCCCCAACGGGTTTGCCTGCGCCGCAGTGCGCAGGGAATCGTTGTCCACATGGGTGTAGATTTGGGTCGTATTTAAGTGCTCATGGCCCAATACTTCCTGTAAAGTACGCACATCCACACCGTTTTGTAGCATTAAAGTAGCTGCTGTATGGCGCAGTTTATGGGCGGAGTACTTACTGCTGTCCAGGCCAGCGGCAGTCAGGCGATGCTTAATCATATAGTGGACTGCGGATTTGGTAATTCTACTATGCTTTCGGGTGATGAACAGTGCGTTGGGATCTGTGGCTCCGGAATGGGCACGGACAGCCAGCCAATCCTCAATGGCGTTTTGACAGGCCTCATTGAGAAAAACGATCCGCTCCTTATTGCCTTTTCCAAGCACCCGCAGGCGGTCACCCTGGACATCGGACAGATTCAGGCCAACCAGCTCGGAAATTCGGATGCCACAGTTCAGAAATAGGGTAATGATGCAGGAGTCCCGCTCCGCATTATCCCCATCAATGCTATCCAGCAGCTGAATACTCTCATCCAGCGTCAGAAAGCGCGGCAAGGTCTGGCGCTGCCTGGGAGAATCCAACTCCTGAACGGGATTTTCTTCCAGCAATTTTGCTTTACTGACCAGATACTTATAGAAGGAACGGATGGTGGCTACCTTGCGCGCACGGGTAGAGGCTAACAGGCCGTAACCAGTATGAGGGCTTTGGGGGCTGTTAGCCCGGTCACGGCTTAAAAAACTGAGATAGGAGTATACGTCTGCCAATCCCACAGAGCGGATCAGTTCCAGGTCAACGTCATCAATCGAAATCTCATCAAAGGCAGTGCCGCGCGGGACTAAGCCTTTTTCCAATTTGATGTACCGGAAAAAGGTCCGGAGATCCAAAAAATATTCGTCAACTGTTTTTCTGGAATGGCCTTGAATTGTCTCATGATAGGTCAGAAAGTCGCGTAAAATCGCCGGGGCTTGTGTGCGGTAGTCCATATCACTTGAAATCGCTGAAACTCCATTTGGGGCTGCGGGCCGGTCCTCAATCAGGTATTCCCCAATCAGCTCCCCCAAACTAAACAAAATTTTTATTTTGTTTAGTTGTTGGTGTTCATCGATTCACCCTCCCTCCTGGCAACGACCAGATTTTAAATCGAATATTATCGTTCCCTTCCGCTCAAACTAGCGTCAATGAGAAGGGAGAAAATATGTTATGAGTTTGATTCCGTGTACCCAGAACTGCAAGTTCCAGCAGGATGGATTATGTACGCTGGAGCAGGCGTCCAATACCGGCGGACAAGCCAGTCCCAACGATCTGTGCCTGAATTTTACCCCACGTTCAGACCAATATGGCAATCGCCTCACGGATATTGCCGATGCGAATCAAGCTTAGTCCTTCCGGTGCGACTAATCTGCCGCTGCCGCGGGCTGGAACCAGGCATTTGGTAAATCCAAGCCGCCGAACCTCAGACAGACGCTGACTGAGTGCATGAACCGCGCGCAGCTCCCCGGTGAGCCCCACCTCCCCTATCGCAGCCAAATCATAGGGCACCGGCTTGTCCCGAAAACTGGATGCCAGGGCTATGATCAGCGCCAGATCGGCGGCGGGTTCATTCACGGTAAGCCCACCAATCACATTGACATAAAAATCACAATTTGACAGGGTCAATCCGCCCCGCTTCTCCAGCACAGCGTTCAGCATCATAGCGCGGTTATAATCAAAGCCGTTGCTGGAACGGCGGGAATTTCCATAGGCCGACGGGGTGACCAAGGCCTGCAGCTCAGCCAGAACTGGGCGTACCCCTTCCATCACACAGGTCACACAGGAGCCGGGCGAATCTTTGGGCCGTCCGGACAGCAACGCCTCAGAAGGGTTGGGCACCTCAGAAAGGCCCTTGTCCCCCATCTCAAATACCCCGATCTCATTGGTCGCGCCGAAGCGGTTCTTTACCGCCCGAAGGATCCGGTAAGAGCTATGCTCATCCCCTTCAAAATGCAGCACACAGTCCACGATGTGCTCCAGCACTTTTGGACCTGCAAGAGAACCTTCCTTATTGATATGGCCCACAACAAACACCGTGACCCCCATCCCCTTCGCAAGCTGCATCAGGGACATGGTACACTCTTTTACCTGGGCTACGCTGCCAGGCGACGATGTAGAGGAAGTGTTATAAATGGTCTGAATGGAATCGACGATCAAAATATCAGGGTGCTGCTCTTCCACCGCTGTGATAACATTCTCTAAATTTGTCTCAGAAAAGAGATATAGATCAGCCCCCATAATCCCCAATCTCTGAGCCCGCAGCTTGATTTGCCGCTCTGACTCCTCCCCGGACACATAGAGGACCTTGGCAAACTGGCAGAGGTTGTCACAGATTTGCAGCATCAATGTGGATTTTCCAATACCGGGAGCGCCCCCCACCAGCACGAGAGATCCTTTCACCGCACCGCCGCCCAACACCCGGTCCAGCTCATCCATCCCTGTATGAAACCGCAGCTCATCCGCCGCCTCGACTTCCGGCAGAGGCCTTGGGCGTCGCAAGGACTCAGATGAATAAGCTGAAGCCCTCTTTTGTCGGTTCTCCGTTACCACGGGCCGCTCTACAACGGTATTCCACGCCCCGCATGCAGGGCATCTTCCAAGCCATTTCGGGGTTTCGTTGCCGCATTCCGTGCAGTAAAATATGGTCTTTGATTTTGCCATATCAGGTCCCTCCTGAGTAATTTAGCAGCCGCAGTTCAAGCAAATAGGCCTCAGCCAATGCCATACAAATTTTTCGCTGGTAGACGTCTGTTGTCAGCAAGGACGCCTCTTCCCCGTTGCTTAAAAAACCGCACTCCACCAAAATGGCCGGGCAGACAATATGTTCAAAGAGATAGACAGAGTTTGAGAGGCGCATGGCCTCCCGTTGATTGCTTTCATCCAGTACCTGACGCAGGGATTGCTGCGTGGTATCCCCCCATTGCCGGCTCACATCGCCCTGAGAAAAAAACACCTGAGCACCAGAATATCTAGGGTCTATAAAGTGATTTTGGTGTACGCTGATCAGCATGGCGTCTGGAATTTCGTTGACGATGGAGACACGCCGTTTCAAGTCCGAAACCTTTTTTTCACGGAGCGTCTGGCAGCCATCCTCATGCAGGGAAACATCTTCCCTACGGGTCAGCACAGTTGGTACACCGAGAAAAGCCATGAGCGCTTCCAGCTTTAGTACGATGGCCAGATTGATGTCGCTTTCCCTGGCTCCGCTGGCGGAAACCGCCCCGCCGTCCTCCCCGCCGTGCCCGGCGTCTAGAATCAGGGTAGGGACACTGCGCCCTTCCTGCTGGAAGCTGGAGACAGATACAATACGGCCAGCTTCCACCAAAGTGATCCCCAGCACAAGGCAAATACAGAGAAGCATCCGAATGATCTCCCGTTTCAATGCACGTCCCCTCCTCTGCTTCACTCTATGAGAGGGGGGAAATATTCATGCCCTTTCTTTCCCCTCAGAGATAGGAGAAAACCTCATGATGGCACTGGGAAACACTCACCGCAAGATGGGGGAAGCGCTGGGCAAGCCAACTTTGTAAAACAGGACATACCACGTTCTCTGTTGGGAAATGACCTGCGTCGATCAGGTTGATCCCCAGTGCCTTTGCCTCCAGAAATCCATCATATTTGATATCCGAGGTCACAAAAGTGTCACATCCCATGGCAATGGCGTCTGTCAGCATACCGCCGCAGGCGCCCCCGCCCACCGCGACTTTATGCACAGGCTTTCCTCCATCCACAAGGCGGACTCCGTGCGCACCAAGCAGCCGCTTTACCGCCTGGGCAAAATCGTAGAGATTCTGCCTCGGCACCAGCCCTGTGCGCCCGATTCCATAGGGTCTTCCCTGCTCATCGATTCCATCTTGATGAAGCTGCCCAATCTCACTCAACCCAAGTTTCAGCGCCAGCGCGTCGTTGACTCCGCCCGCTATCGCGTCCAGGTTGGTATGGATACAAATGGCAGAAATATGGTTTTCAATTAAATCAAGCAGTTTTCGCCCGGTGACAGTCTGGTCGGTGACAGATTTGGCGCCCCCCCAAATCACTGGATGGTGGGCGACAATCAGCTGGGCAGCCCGCTCCTTTGCCTCCTGAATGACCGGCTGGGTGATATCGAGGGAAACCAAAATATGGTCTACCTGCCGATCACTGCGGCCCACCAGAAAACCGGCGTTGTCAAAGTCCATCTGCAAGGCAAACGGGGCTTTCTCCTGTAAAAAATTATATACATCCAGTACGGTAATTGCCATAGCTCATAGCTCCTTTTGCATCTCTTCAATCCCCTGTAGAACCTCTGTGAGCATCTGAATTTGCCCCTCATCCCGCTGTCTGGAGACGAGATGTCCAGACAGCGCGCGCCTGACTTTGCCCGCCATTTTCTCCAGATAAGGACCTCGCAATGGATCCGCTTTTTGCTGTTTTCCCACCCACAGTTCCGCCAGGGTGAGGGGCGCCATGGCCCCACCGGTCACAGACCAGACGCTGTACAGGCGGCTGCCCTCCCGGGCCAACCGCTCCGCTTCAATCTGATAGCCATTGGATTGCAGCCATGCCCGAAGGCTGGGCCATGCCGTCATAGGTTGGAGCAGCAGCCTTTTCCCTTTGGTCCATGGCGCAGCGTCCAGGATGGCGGCGATGGTGTCTCCTCCCATACCCGCAATGGCAACGGCATCCACCTCATGGCTATAAACGGCCGTCAGCCCATCGCACAGCCGGAAAGAGATCCGCTCCTCCACCTGGTACTGCCGCGCGGTCTCTCTGGCCCGGGCAAGAGGGCCTTCCCGCAGATCCGCCGCAATAGCCTGCTGGATTTTCCCGTGAAGGATCAGCCAAACCGGCAGATAGGCGTGATCCGTCCCTACATCGGCAAGACGCGCTCCCTGGGGCACCAAGTCCGCCAGTGCCCGGAGCCTTGCAGTCAGCTCCATGACTCCCTCCAACTATTTTCATACCTGGATAAAGGAAAAGAGCGGATATACCGCTCTTTTCCTTTCTTTTCCCAATTAGCCAATGCTGGCGTTCAGCTTCTCAACCAGCGCGTCCACATCTACACCGTGTACCATACAGGCCTGCTCGACCGTCTCTCCCCTGGAAGAGGGGCAGCCCAGGCAATGCATGCCGATGGACAGGAAAATAGGAGCTGTATCAGGCGCGATGTCAAGAATATCGCCGATAATGGTATCTTTTGTAATCTGAGCCATTGGAATCAACCTCCTTGCTATATGAGACTACGCCTCCAGTATACCCAAAACGGTCGCTTTTTGCAAGGGGGTCTTAAAAATTCTCCTTACTTTTCCACTCCGGAGAGAAATTGCTCCAAACGGTCCATGCCTTTGCGAATATTCTCCATGGAAGTAGCGTAGGACCAACGCACGAAATTGGGCGCGCCAAAACCACTGCACGGAACAGTGGCCACCAGGCCATGCTTCAGAAGCGCGGAGCAAAAATCGTCGCTGGTGCGGATGATTTCCCCGCAGATCGTTTTTCCCACCAGCTTTTCAATATTCATCATCACATAGAAAGCGCCCTCTGGTTTAATGCAACTGACTCCTTCGATCTGATTGATGCGGGTTACAATGTAATTTCTGCGCTCCTCAAAGGCTTGGCGCATGGTTTCAACCTCGTCTTGAGGTCCATTCAAAGCAGCCACAGAAGCGGCCTGGGAAATGGCACAGGGAGACCCGGTGGAGTGGCTGAGATAGTTGCTCATCACCTTTGCCACAGCCTCATCGGCCAAGATATAGCCGATCCGCCATCCGGTCATGGCATATGCTTTGGAAACGCCGTTGATCAGGATGGTGTGCTTCCTGATCTCATCCCCCAAGCTGGCCACCGAGGTGAACTTCACTCCATCGTACAGCAAGCTGTAATAGATCTCATCGGAAATGATATACACATCACGCTCTATGCAAACCTGGGCAAGGGCCAGCAGTTCTTCCCTGCTGTATACCATGCCCGTGGGATTGGAGGGATTGTTGAGGATCAAGGCCTTGGTCTTCGGCGTAATCGCCTCTTGCAGCTGCTGGGCGGTCATCTTAAAGCCTGCAGCTTCCTGCGCGGTGACAATCACCGGCGTGCCCCCCACCATTTTGATCAGTTCCAAATAGCTGACCCAGAACGGGGCCGGAAGGATGACCTCATCCCCAGGATTGACCAGTGCCCGCAGCGCGATGTAGACACAATGCTTGGCCCCACTGCTGACAACCACCTGGGATGGCTTGTAGTCAAGCCCACAGTCCTCCTTCATTCTGAAACAAACCGCCTGCTTTAGCGAGGCGGTACCAGAGGCGGGAGTATACCGGGTAACATTGTCTGCAATTGCCTGGACGGCAGCCGCCTTGATATGATCAGGGGTATTAAAGTCCGGTTCTCCAGCTCCAAATCCGATCACATCCACCCCATCCGCCTTCATCTGTTTGGCCAGCGCATCAATTGCCATAGTGGTGGATGCCTGAACCTGGGACGCCAAATGAGAGAGCTCTTTCAAAATAATCCCTCCAAAACAGTTTACTTTGCATATTATATGCTTTGACTTGCATAATTGCAAGTCCTTTCCTGCAAAAAACAGAATGTTTTGCAGTTTTATTTTTCGGGGGTTGCAAAAGGCGCTGCGTCCATCGGCGGAGAGACACTTTGCACACCCAGAAGGCCTTTATATGATAGGGTACCTACCGGCGGTTACCCTTCTGAGTGTTCTTTCGGTACAATAGATATAGGCCATGCACCAGCAAATCGTGATCATAGGAAATCTTCCGTTTACAGTGACGGAAAATTTCGGGAACGTTCTCCCCTGTGGCAACCACCGTAGCGGCAGATGTTCCGGCTGCCGATTCCAGCGTCTCAATCAAGCGGTCAAAGGCGCCGGAGTACCCGTAGACGATACCGGCGCGCATAGAGTCTACAGTGTTGCGCCCCAAAGGGCTGTCCACCCGTCCCATGGAGATATGGGGAAGTTGCGCCCCGTTTTGGGACAGGGCCTCCAGAGCAATCCCCATACCGGGCATAATCGCACAGCCCTCAAAGGCCGATGGGCTGATATAGGAAAAGGAGACCGCGGTGTGGGAAATGATCACAATTGCCGGTGTTGGATACAGGGCAACCGCCGCAACCGACGAGGCCACAATGTCACTCCCAAGCTGGTTGTGCACATCCGCTCTGATGTTCAACCCTGTTTTGAGACCGGGGCCGACAACCAGTGGAGCGTTTCCAGTCAGGCGATGGATGGCTCGGGAATAGGTTCCTGTCACCGGTGGGACAACGCTGGAGAGAATGGATCCCTTCACATCCTCGATATCAGCCCGGTAAAGCCGGAATACCTCCAGAATCCGTATGGCGCACTGGTCATCCGTCATTTTTCGGTCTGTTTCCAATTCGGAAAGAAAGGAAAGCTGACCGTCCTGGGTAAACAGCGCAAAGGTAGTGCGGGTGTTCCCGATGTCAACGGCGAGGATCATGTCATTCACTCCTCTTTTTCAGAATAGGTATGTGGGTATTATACACAAATTTTGACGTTCTGTCATCCCATCTGGGAAAAACCTGGAGAATATATTGGTCAAAACGCAAAGAAGAGAAATTCCCAGGCCCAGAGGGACACCCCCTCAAAGCCTGGGAATTGAAAACTTTTCAGATATGGTCCCGGATGATCCGCCCCATTTGCCGGGTGCCAATGACCGCTTCCCCGGCCTTGGCAATATCTGCCGTCCGCCAGCCCTCCGCCAGGGCCTGATCCACCGCCGCCTCAATGGCGTCAGCCTCAGCGGCCAAATGAAAGGAGTAGCGGAACATCATGCCAGCGGACAAAATGGCGGCAATGGGGTTGGCCTTATCCTGACCGGCAATATCCGGAGCGGAGCCGTGGATGGGTTCATACAGAGCCGGGGCTGTATCACCCATGGAGGCGGAAGGCAGCAGCCCGATGGAGCCGGTGATCATGGAGGCTTCGTCTGAGAGAATATCGCCGAACATATTCTCTGTCACCACTACATCGAACTGCCCAGGATCCCGGACCAGCTGCATGGCGCAGTTGTCCACCAGCACATCCTCGTACTGCACATCGGGGTATTCCTGAGCCAGCCGGTGCATAACCGAGCGCCACAGACGGCTGGTCTCCAGCACGTTGGCCTTATCCACACTGGACACCTTTCTCCGGCGCAGGCGGGCCATCTCAAAGGCCCGGCGGCCGATACGCTCAATCTCCAACTCGGAATAGGCCATCAGATCGGTGCACTCCACGCCACGATCTGTTGTCTCATACCGATCCCGCTTTCCAAAATAGATGCCTCCGGTGAGTTCCCGGACCATGAGCAGGTCAATCCCCTTCTCCGCCGTCTCTTTTTTCAGCGGGCAGGCGTCCGCCAGGGCTGGGCGAAGAGCGGCAGGACGCAAATTAGCGTAAAGGCCAAGATCTTTACGGATAGCCAGCAGGGCGGTCTCCGGCCGCTGCTCAGCGGGTTTATCACTGCCCCATTTGGGACCGCCCACCGCTCCCAGAAGGACCGCATCACAGCTTTTACACAGCTGGGCCGTCCCATCAGGATAGCTCTTCCCTACCGCATCGGTGGCGCAGCCGCCCAACAGTACATCCACATATTCAAAACTGTGGCCAAACTTCTCCCCCACACGGTCAATGACGGAAACAGCTTGATCCACGATTTCCGGGCCGATGCCATCACCCCGGATCAACGCAATCTTAAAGTTCACTTGGCCACCCCCCGCGCTTTCAGAGAGGCCAGCAGGCCACCGCTGGCGATAATGCCATTGACAAATTCAGGGAATGGGGCGGCCTGGAACCGCTTGCCGGTGGTCTCGTTGATGATCATCCCGGTCTTGAAATCCACCGAAATCTGATCTCCATTGGAAATGCCGCCCACCGCATCTGGACATTCCAAAATTGGAAAACCAATGTTGATGGCATTGCGATAAAAAATCCGGGCAAAGCTCTCGGCGATGACGCATTGGACGCCGCAGGCCTTCAGGGCCAAAGGTGCATGTTCCCGGGAGGATCCACAACCGAAGTTGCTGCCCCCCACCACGATATCTCCCGGCTCCACCGTGGAGGCAAAGGATGCGTCAATATCCTCCATACAGTGGGAAGCCAGGGATTTTTCATCGGGCGCATTTAGATAGCGGGCGGGAATGATGACGTCAGTATCTACATTGTCGCCATATTTATAAACTTTCATCGTGTGATACCTCCCTCAAACAGCGGCCGGATCGGTCACCACGCCGGTGACTGCGGAAGCCGCAGCCACAGCAGGACTGGCCAAGATGATCATGGAGCTGGTGGGTCCCATACGTCCTACAAAATTCCGGTTGGTGGTGGAGATGGCCCACTCATTGTCACTGAGTACGCCCATATGCCCGCCCAGACAGGGGCCACAGGTGGGAGTGGAAACCGCCGCACCAGCCTGAATGAAGTCGGCGATCAGCCCCTCTGCCATGGCGTCCAGATAGATCTGTTGGGTTGCGGGAATGACGATGCAGCGGACCCCGTCTGCCACTTTTCTGCCCCGGAGAATGGCGGCCGCCTCCCGCAGATCCTTTAACCGTCCATTGGTGCACGAGCCGATGACCACCTGCTGGATGGGCTTGCCCGCCACCTCATCCACCGGCTTTGTGTTGGAGGGAAGATGGGGCAGCGCCACGGTGGGGCGCAGCTGAGACAGGTCGATCTCGATCTGGCGGGCGTAAACCGCATCTGGATCAGCCTGGAATACCGCGTACTCCCGATTGACCCGCCCCTTCAGATAGGCAGTGGTTTTCCCGTCCACCGGAAAAATCCCGTTCTTTGCCCCGGCTTCGATGGCCATGTTGCAGATGGTGAACCGGTCGTCCATCTCCAGGCTGGCCACCCCTTCCCCGCTGAATTCCAGGGACTGGTACAAAGCGCCGTCCACCCCGATCATGCCAATCAGGTGAAGGATCACATCCTTGCCGCTGACATAGGGGCCGAGCTGGCCGGTCAGTTTGACCTGGATGGCGTGAGGCACCTTAAACCAGGCCAGGCCTGTGGCCATTCCTGCCGCCATGTCGGTGGAGCCCACCCCGGTGGAAAAGGCCCCCAGCGCGCCATAAGTACAGGTATGGGAATCCGCGCCGATGATGACCTCGCCGGGGGCGGCCAGCCCCTTTTCCGGAAGCAAGGCATGCTCTACCCCCATTTGGCCCACATCATAAAAATGGGTGATCCGATGCTCCTTGGAAAACTCCCGGCAAATGGCGCACAGCTGGGCGGACTTGATGTCCTTGCAGGGGGTGGAATGGTCCAGTACGATGGCAATCTTATCCCGGTCAAAAACCTGCTTGAGTCCAGCCTTTTGAAATTCCTTGATGGCCACCGGCGTGGTGATATCGTTGCCCAGCACCAGGTCCAGCTTCCCCTCGATAAGCTGTCCCGCCTCCACCCGGTCCAGCCCCGCGGACTTGGCCAGGATCTTCTGCGTCATGGTCATACCCATGGAATACCCTTCTTTCCTGCTGTTTTGATAAATTCAGTATGGCAGAAGTGTTGCAAAAAGAATGTAAACTATGATACAATCTAAAAAATGAATTGGAGGTGCTTGACATGCCCATCTGGGATCTGCTGGGCGAAAGCCGCCGCCCCAGACGCTATGGGCCGGGACAAATGATCTACCTGCAAGGGGAGATGCCCAGCTGCTTCTACTATCTGCAACAGGGGGAGGCGCGTAGTTTTATCAGCCTGGATTCCGGGGAGGAACGAGTGCTGGCCATCCACCGCTCTGGAGATCTCATGGGAGAGGCCTCTTTTTTTGACAACTGTCCCAGAGTCTCCTCCGCTATGACCACGGAGGAATGCCTGGTCTTTGCCATAGACAGAGGGCAGCTGGATGAAATTTTTCTCCGGCACCCAGAGCTGGCCCTGCCCATGCTCCAGTACTTGGCCCGTACGGTGCGCATCCTCTCCCGCCATGTAGGCAGCGCCTCCCTGCCTGCCCAACAGCGGATTGTCCGCTATTTGCTGGATCAGCCCACGGACGAACAGGGCCAGCTGCACTGTACCCATGAGGAGATTGGCCAGGCAGTGGGCGCCAGCCGGGTGACGGTAAGCCGGGTGCTGGGACAGCTGGATCGGGAGGGCGCGCTCCAGACCGGCTATGGCTCTGTGCTGCTGCGCAACCCGGAGCGGCTGCGGCAGATGGCGGAACCCATGATGCCTGACTGATCTGAATCTGCGCAAAAGAAGCAGGGGACGATTTTCCGCCCCCTGCTTCTTTTGCAAGAAAAGGTTAACTTGTTCCACAGATATAAGCCCTGAACCCATCAGGCTTCACCGGCCAGCCTTTATTTCAGATAAAACTCAGAGAATGATGCAGATCAGTCCGCCGGAGCCCTCGTTAATGATCCGCTCCAGGGTCTCTCGCAGCTTCTCCCGAGCATCCTCTGGCATCCGCTTGAGCTTGCTCTGAAGGTCCTCCCCCACCAATTCATGGAAAGACCGGCCAAAGATGTTGGAGTCCCAGATCTTTCCGGTATCGCCTTCAAACTGCCGCAGCAGATAGTCCACCATCTCCTCCGACTGCTTTTCTGTACCCATGATGGGAGAGAGCTCGGTCTTGATGTCTGCTCTCATCATGTGGATGGATGGCGCAGAGGCGCGCAGGCGCACGCCGTATCGTCCCCCCTGCTTGACGATTTCAGGCTCTTCCAGAACCATCTCCTGGGTGTCCGGCATCACAATGCCATAGCCAGTGCGTTCCACCTGCTCCAGCGCGCCCTCCACCTTTTCGTAGTTCTTCTTCATGGCGGCCAGCTGGGTCAACTGGTCAATCAGATCGCCGTCATCCGCGATGCTCAAGCCGCAGCGCTCGGATACTGTGGTGTAGAACAAGCTGCGCGGCAGCTCTAAGGTGGCAGTGACCACGCCGCTGCCCATATCCATTCGGTTGAGTACGGCGGAACTTACCTCATCCCGGGCACCCATATCGGATACTGCCTGCTCCGCGTCCCGCAGCCGCTGCAGGCCCGCCGTCTCTTCCCGAATCATGGCGTATAGGCTGCTTTTGATGGGGTGATCGAAGGGCAGCACGTCTACCCAGGCGGGCAGGAACAGATCCATCTGCTTCATGGGGAACTCATGGAGCACACCCTGGATAATCTCGCTTACCCCGCTCTCGTCCAGAGTCAGGCAGTTGACCGCCAGGCAGGTGACATTGTACCGCTCTGTAATATCCGCCTGAATGGTCTGCGCCCGGTCGCTGTAAGGCTGGGCTGAATTGAGCAGCACAACAAAGGGCTTTCCCAGTTCCTTCAGCTCGGTGATGACCCGCTCCTCTGCCTCCAGGTAGTCCTCCCGGGGGATATCGGTGATTGTCCCGTCGGTGGTAACCACAATACCGATGGTGGAGTGGTCTGTGATCACTTTTTGGGTGCCGTATTCCGCTGCCTGAGTCATGGGGATCTCATGGTCAAACCAGGGTGTGGTCACCATGCGGGGCAGATCACCGTCAAACT
The DNA here is from genome assembly GCA_944387095.1 of uncultured Oscillospiraceae bacterium. Taxonomy (GTDB): domain Bacteria; phylum Bacillota; class Clostridia; order Oscillospirales; family Oscillospiraceae; genus Enterenecus. The sequence continues at coordinate 106,758 of CALXDP010000002.1, read as the reverse complement.
GTCCCATGGCGCTAGGGACCATATAGCCCACACAGTCGATGAGCCGGACGGAGAAGGTGCTGCCGTCTTCCATAGCCATGACCACCGCATCTTCCGGTACGAATTTCGGCTCCGCCGTCATCACCACTCGGCCAGACCCACTCTGGGGCAGCTCATCCCTGGCCCGGTCCCTCACATAGGTATTTTCGATTTTGGGCAGCACCAGCGTCTCCATGAACCGTTTGATAAAGGTGGACTTTCCGGTGCGGACCGGGCCCACCACACCAATATAGATATCGCCCTGGGTGCGCTGCGCAATATCTTCATACAGCTTATGATTTTCCAAAGCAGATTCCTCCTCGCACCGTGTTATTCCATGTGTATGGGGATAAGCTCTGGAATATGACAAGCTGAATCAAACAACAGCAATGAGAACAGCGGGGATGGCAGCGCAGTTTCGCTGCCATCCCCGCTGTTTGGCCCCGGTCTCAGCTCCGCCTGGTAGGGATCAGAAGCAGGGTCCCGCTGGCCGGATTCTCATCTGTCAGCTCATTCACCATACAGATGTCCTGAATGGTGGCTCCACAGGACTTGGCCACATCCCACAAAGTCTCCCCTTCCCCGATCATACGGATGATGAGAGAGGGCTTTGGCATCTCATTGGCCGGGATCACGCCCTGTTTCAGCCCGAGTACGCAGGGTACCCGCTCCTCGCGAGTGGTTACCCAGGAAAACAGTACCTCACAGCGTACTTCCAGACCTCCAGTTACCGGCACCGCGGTGATCTCTCCCGTGGGAGCGCACCGGCAACGGCAGTTGCTCCCCTTGGGCACCGAAAGCTCGCAGTTGGCCGGAATGGTATAGCCAACTTCACATAGGGCTCCGTCCTCACTGAGATAGAGGATCTCCACACGGACCTGTGCGGCACAGTGCAGTGTTTCCTCTTCCTGGTTGCACTCCAGGGATTCCACCGCGGCAAAACAGTCCAGCACCTGGTTGGCTGGGATCCCGGATTCGCAGAACTGACGGGCGGTCTCACGCCGTTCCTCATGGCCCGCCGCCACGCAAAGCGTGCAGGGAGCGCGCTCAACCTCCAGGGAAGTGTTGGTGCAGTAGGCGTCGCTCAACAGGGTGAGTGACCGGCGAACCCATAGCACCGCCTGGGCCAGCGCCTCAATACTCACTGCCAGTTCACCCTCCTGAAGGGTACACTGCATGCCGGATACAGAGACATGCAAGTCGATTTCGCAGTCCTCCACGGGCTGTTCCAAGTCAAAAATCTGGGAGAAGGGCAGTTCAAACCCGGCACTGAGCAGATCCTTACCATTCCGATAGAGGGCAGAAAGGTGAAATTCTCCCTTGCAAATCAATTTTTTCCCAATCGCCTTGGCCTCCGCCGCCCCAAGCTGTATCCGGCAATATAGCAGCTCCTCCACAGACGGTCTGGATGCAGGGGGCCGCAGGACATCAGAAAACAGAAAAGATTTTTCCATCACCTCGGCTGCACTCCAGTCCACACACTGCACAAAGCGTTTCTCCAGGTGATCCTCCTGCCCGCCTGATGCGTCACAGGTCACCTCCCGCAGCTCTCGCTCATAGGCCTGCACTTGAAAAGACAAAGCCGCCCGGATCAGCAGTTTTCTGGGGTTCATTGCCCTGGCATCCGCAAAGATCACACAGGCGGAGGCCTGTACTTGGCAGCCATCATTCAGATGGGGATCATCCTTTGTGCATTGGAAGGGAAGGTCTGCCTCCATGGTCCTGGGCAGCTCCTCCCCTTCCGGGATGTACAAGACGTTGACCGTCACCGCTCCGTTTAAACGCAGGGTACCCGCCCCCGCTTCTCTACTTTTCAGGACCACCCGGCCTGCCGCAGAGACAATCCGGGCAACGTCGGGCAACGCGTCGGGCACAATACATTCCAGGGTCTCTTCCTGCGTCAGCGCGGAATCGAAGACCAGCCGATACCCTTCCAGAGTCTGGCGCTGCAGTTCCATTTCCATAGGTGTCCTCTCCTTGCTCGTATTCTGCTGCACATGGGAGCGTGGATGCGCATCCATCCCGCTCCTGTGGACATGATGCTAAGACACCTATATGAAATATTGACCGGAAGTATGCCGGAGGCCATCAATCCATGTGCAGAATCTTGCGCAGCAGACCGCACAAGGCCTTGGGAAACTTGACAACCATCACGCGCATAAAAACAGCCTCCTTCCTCGTCAACCGGATTCTGTTCCAGTCTATGAGGAAGGAGGCCTGTCAGGTTCCACTCTTTTTACCGTTTCCCATGCTTTTCCCAACTTTTGTGGGCCGCGGTCTGTTCGTACAAACGGATGTAGCTCTGATAGCGGCTGGGAGCGATTTGGCCTTCTTGCACTGCCCTTCTCACCGCGCAGCCCTTCTCCTTAAAGTGGGCACAGCCGGCAAAACGGCATTCATCCCCATACGGGGCAAATTCTCGGAAGACCTTGCCCAGTTCCTCTTTGGGCACCTGATCCATCTCTTCCGCGTCCAGGGAGGAAAAACCGGGGGTATCCGCCACCAGGCCGCCCCGTACCGGGAAAAGTTCCACATGGCGGGTGGTATGCCGGCCGCGCCCCAGCTTTTCGCTTACCTCCCCCACGCGCAGGGAAAAGCCTGGATGCAGGGCGTTGAGTATGCTGGACTTCCCTACGCCAGAGTTTCCAGTAAAGGCAGAAACCTTGCCATCCAATAGGGCAGCGAGAGACTCCATACCCTCCCCGGTCTCAGCGCTGACCTGAAGGGTTTGGAATCCCGCTTTTTCATAGACCCCGGCCAGCTCATCCATCCGACACAGATCACATTTGTTAAAACACACGATGGGCGTGCAGTTCTTCCACTCGGCCATGGCGGTCATCCGGTCAATGAGGTAGGGATCGGTCACCGGAATGGCACCCGAGGCTACAATGATCATCTGCTGGATATTGGCCACCATGGGTCTTTGGAACTGATTGACACGGGGCAGGACAGCGTCCACGCGCCCGGCGGCACCATCCCCCTGGCAGGTGATCTCAACCCAATCTCCCACCAGAGGGGTGATCTGCTGGTGGCGCAGTTTTCCGCGCCCTCGACAGGGGATCACATCCTCTGCCGTCTGCACATAGTAAAACCCGCTCAGGGCCTTCACGATAATCCCCGTCATGAAGTAAAGGTAAGGGGATAGCTGCGCATAAGTTGATCGTCCACATAGATGCTGACCGTCTCCGTACCAGTGCCGGTTACGGAGCGGGTGATGCTGCCCACCTCAGCGTTTACCGCAGTGTTAAACACAACTCTGCCTCCCACTTCGATGCGAACCGTAACCGTGCCCTCGTATGGGCTGAGGTCTACCGTGACCGTCGCCGTCCCCGCAGGGGCATTCACGTCATCTGTGGGTACCACAACGGGGTCGCTCGCCTCCGGCGTAGGCTCCACCGAGGGTTCCGGCTCCGAGCCCAAACTCACCTGGAAGTTGATGACAGTTCCAGCGTCCACCTGCTCCCCCGGGGAGATGCTCTGCCAGATGACTACGCCCTCTGGATACTCGTTATTATGGAACTCGTTGACCGATCCAACGGTCAGGCCCAGGCTGGTCACCTGATCCAATACCTGGTCGATATTCAGCCCCACAAATCTAGTCACGGTCACCGGAGGGTCATCCTCCGGCCCGCGGCTGACGACGATGATGACACTATCCCCTTCCTCCAGCCGGGTGCCCGGCTCCGGGGTGCAGTCCATGACGTACCCCTCGGAAATGGTGGAGGAATACTCCCATTCCTGGTTGACCTTCAGGTTCATGTCCCGGAGTTCCGCGATGACGGCTGTGGCCTCACGCCCCACGACGTTATCCGGCATATAGATGCCTTCCTCGCCCCCGCTGATGGTGACAGTGATGGTCCGATTGTCCCCGCGCACAACCTCATCGGCTGAGGGAGTTTGCTCACAGATCTGTCCCTCTTCATACTCCTCGCTGTATACGGTCGACCCCACCTCAACTGTGAAGTCTCCCTGGATGGATGGGTCCGCTTCCAACTCTTCTAAGGTATAGCCCAGCAAGGAGGGAACTGTATACTCTTCTGGATTTTCCGCCGGGCTCTGGGAGAACAGAGTCACTATGAAGAAAATGATACCCCCGACAAAGAGCAGAATGGCCAGCACAGCAATCAAAATTGGCGGTACCCCTCGCCGGCGGGGGGACAGTTGTTCCTCTTCTTCCTCCTCAAAATCCCCGGGACTGGATCTCCGGCGGCCATCCTGATCCCTGTCCCGCTGCCGGGACTCCTGCCGCGGCTTTCTGAATTCCGGATCCCGGGCCGCGGCTTTCTCTGCGGCAGACAGATCAGAGAGGGAAACTACCATGGTGGGTTCCTCCACCTCGTCTGCAGCGGAAGTGTCATGGACGGAAGCGGATGCGTCAGGATTTTTCCGAAACTCCTTCAGATCGGCCAGCATAGCCTCCGCCGAGGAGTACCGCTGATCCGGGTTCGGGGCCATAGCCTTCAAAATGATCGCTTCCAGCTTAGGCGGAATGTCCGGGTTCAGCTCCCGGGGCGGGATGGGAATGGAGTTGATGTGCTGAATGGCCACAAACACCGGGGTCTCTCCCTCAAAGGGGAGGCGCCCGGTAAGCATCTCGTACAGCACTACCCCCGCAGAGTAGATGTCAGAGCGACCGTCCACCTGGCTGCCCTTGGCCTGCTCGGGCGAGATATAGTGTACAGAGCCCAGTGCCTCCTGCGTTAGGGTTGCCTGCGCTGCACTGGCCAGGCGGGCAATACCGAAGTCCGCCACCTTCACGCTGCCGTCTCGGAGCACCAGGATATTCTGAGGCTTGATGTCCCGGTGAACGATCCCCCGGCTGTGGGCATGGGCCAGCGCCCGCAGAATCTGCGTGATAAAGTGGATGGCCTCCCGCCAGTTCAACGGCGTCCCCCGCTTCTGCATATACTGCTTCAAGGTCATACCATCGATCAGTTCCATGACGATATAGTCCAAGCCATCAGAGTGGCTGACGTCGTAGACCGAGACAATATTGATATGGGAGAGCATCGCGACAGCCTGGGACTCATCATGGAAACGGCGGCGGAAATCCGCATCGTTAGCCAGTTCTGGCTTCAGGATCTTAACCGCCACAAGACGGTTGAGCCGGTGGTCCCGGCTCTTATAGACCACCGCCATACCCCCAATGCCGATACACTCCAAGATTTCGTATCGATTATCGAGCATTTTACCTATGTATTGATCCATGGTAAATATCCTCCTCGTTCACACCTGTGCCATCACAATGGTCACGTTGTCCGGGGCTCCCGCTTCCAGTGTGCGGGCCATAAGCTGCCGGCAGCATTCTTCCAACCCGCCGTGGCGGCAGATCTCCAAAAGCTGTTGGTCTGACAGCACATTGCTCAATCCGTCTGAGCACAGCAGCAAGCGGTCTCCCGGCTGGGCGGCCACTTGAAAGGCATCTTCGTGTACTTCCCGGTCTACCCCCAGCGCCCTGGTAATCAGATTTTTCTTGGGGTGTACTCTCGCCTGTTCCTGGGTCAGCTCTCCCCGCTCCACCAGGGCCTGTACCAGGGAATGATCCTGTGTGATCTGGCGAATGGCGTCCCCCCGGATGACATACGCGCGGCTGTCCCCAATGTTGACCAGACAGAACTCCTCTGGAAGGATCAGCGCCCCCACCAAGGTAGTGCCCATTCCTTGGTATTCCGGCGTGTTTTCGGACAGCTCAAAAACCACACGGTTTGCTTTCTGGCTGGCAGCGCGCATGATCTGCGCCCGCTCTTCCCCGTTGTGAGGCGGATGCTGCCTGCAGGAATCCTCCACCGCGGCAGTAAATGCCTCAACCGCCACCGCGCTGGCCACATTTCCGGCCTGGGCGCCACCCATGCCGTCACAGACAACCGCCACAGCCAGTTGCTCGTCCAACTCCCGGATGGCATAGCTGTCCTGATTATCTCTCCTCACCGCTCCAATATCTGTCAGTCCAAAAAGATTCATGGCACTTCATCCTTTCCAGGGTGGGGCGTGCATTCCTTCATCTGCTTACGGCGCAGCTGGCCGCAGGAGGCGTCAATATCGCTGCCCAATTTGCGCCGAACCGTGGCGGTGACTCCCTGAGATTCCAACCTTTGCTGGAACTGACGCACCCGGCGGCTGGGCTTCAGAGGAGATTCCTCCACATGGTTCAGCGGGATCAGGTTTACATGGGCTGGCTGTCCCTTCAGCAATCCCACCAGCAAATCCGCCTGCCGGTCACTGTCGTTCACGCCGTCGATCATGGCGTACTCATAGGAGATCCGCCTGCCGGTGCGCTTAAAGTAGCTCCGGCAGCTCTCCATCAGACGCTCCACCCCCACGGCTCGGTTGACCGGCATCAGCCTTGATCTGGTCTCATCATCCGGGGCGTGGAGGGATACGCTTAGGGTCAATTGTAACGCACTGTCTGCTAATTTGTCAATTTTGTTCACCAAACCGCAGGTAGAGAGGGAAATATGGCGCATTCCAATGTTCAAACCGTCTGGATCATTCACCAGTTCCAGAAAGCGCAGCACATGTTCAAAGTTGTCTAGCGGTTCGCCTATACCCATCATGACAAGATTGGAGATCTGTGCGCCACTGTCCTTTTGGGTGAAGATCACCTGATCCAGGATCTCAGAAGGAGCCAGATCCCGCACCTTGCCGCCCAGAGTGGACGCGCAAAACACACATCCCATATTACAGCCCACCTGGCAGGATACGCAGAGGGTATTCCCATGCCGGTAACGCATGAGTACACTCTCAATACAGTTGCCGTCCCACAGCCGCCACAGATATTTGATGGTACCGTCCAGTTTGGACTCCTGCCTGCGCTCAATTTCCGGCACGGTAATCCGGCAGGTCTGAGCCAGCTGCCGCTGCAAGTCTTTGGGGATGTTGCTCATCTCTGAAAAACTGGCAGCACCCCGATGCAGCCACAGAAAAACCTGTTTGGCCCGGAACTTGGGCTGTCCTAGTTCCTGAAAAAAAGAGGCCATCTCCTCCTGTGTCATGGATTTCAGGTCTATCATCTCTCCTCACCCCTCTCGGCGCAGCTTTGCAATGAAAAAGCCGTCGGTATCATGGACATGGGGCCAGAAGGTCACCATGCCCTCCTGCCGTCCCCAGTGGGGCAGATCAAACTCCTCCAGGCAAAAGTCCGGACGCTCTGCCAAGAAGCTGCGCACCACATCCTCATTCTCCCGCTGAAGCAGCGTACAGGTGGCATAGATCAGCACACCGCCCCGCTTCACATACCCCGCATTGCAGGCCAGAATCCGGCTCTGGACAGCGGGCAGGCATTCCAAGGCCTTCGGATCCTTATAGCGGATGTCCGGCTTTTTCCGGATGATTCCAAGTCCCGAGCAAGGCACGTCCGCAATCACCGCGTCAAATTCCTCCAGCCACACCTGACGCGTTTGAGCCGCGTCCTGAAGGGTGGGCCGCAGGACGCCCAACCCCAGGCGCTCCCTTCCCGCTTCCAACAGTTTTATCTTATGGGGGTGGATGTCGCAGCAGACCACCTCGCCTTGGTCCCCAAGGTCAATGGCGGCGGCAAAGGACTTGCCCCCGGGGGCAGCGCAGCAGTCCAGCACCCGGCTGCCCGGCTCCAACCCAGCTGCTGTCACGGCCAGCCGGGCCGCGCAGTCTTGCACATAAAACAGCCCCTGCCGGAAAGCGGGCAGTGCCTCCAAGCTTCCAGTTCCCTCCAAAACCAGGCATCCTGGCATCCAGGGGTGGTACCGGGCTGTTACCCCCTCCTCCTTCAAACGGTCACACAGCGCCTGGACCGAGACGCGGCAGAGGTTGACCTGGACGGCCATGGGCGCGCCCCGATTGTCCGCCTCAAGCAGGGCCTGCGCCCCTTGGGCACCTAACCGTCGGGCAAAGGCCTCCACCAGCCAGCGGGGATGGCTGGTGCGAATGGCCAGGGCATCCAGCGCGTCACCCCCCTCCGGCTGGGGCAGCGGCATCTGCCGGAGCATTGCCCGCAGGATTCCATTGACCATTCCCGCCGTTCTGGGATTTCGGCTGTGGACCCGGGCCAGGTTCACCGCCTCGTTCACCGCCGCACTGGGAGGAATTTTATCCAAAAACAGCAGCTGGTAAACTGCCACACGGAGGGTACACAGCACCTTACTCTCCAGTCTATCTAAAGGCAGCCTGGAAAACCGGCTCAGATGCCAGTCCAGCAGCATCTGGTTTTGAAGCACACCAAAACACAGGCGGGTGGCCAGAGCGGCCTCCCGCCTGTCCAGCTTTTGCTCCCGGAGCATACGTTTCAAATAGCCGTCCGACCAGGCCCCCTGCCGCCGGCACGCATCCAGGGTGAGGACGGCAACTTCTCTGGCTGACGCCATGGGATATCTGCCCCTTCCCGTCACAGAGCCTGAATGGGATGGCCAGTCAGAAAAGCGGAAGCGGTCATCCGTTTCTTTCCGTCCGGCTGCACCTCCAGCAGTTCCAGCACCTGTCCATCCCCGCAGGCCAGCTTCAAGCCCCGCTTGTCTGCCTGAACCACGCTGCCCGGCACCTTGTCCGTTGTCTCATGGGTAAGAGCGGTTTTCCACAGCTTACAGCGCACCCCATCCAGCTGGGTCACGGCGGAGGGCCAGGGCACCAATCCCCGCACCTGGTCGTGGATCTGCCGGGCGGTCCGCCTCCAGTCCACCGGGGAGAGTTCCTTGGAAAGCATGGGGGCATAACAGGACAAGGCGTCATCCTGTGGCACCGCAACCGCTGTGCCAGCCTCCAGAGAGGGCAGTGTCTCCACCAGCAGTTTCGCCCCCATCTGGGCAAGCCGGTCATGAAGCTGGCCGGCATCTTCATCCAGAGCGATCTCCGTCTCCGCCTGAGCCAGCATATCCCCCGTGTCCAGGCCCTCCGCCATGTACATCAGGGTAACTCCGGTACGTTCCTCCCCATTCAGAATGGCCCAGTTGATGGGGGCCGCACCCCGGTATTTGGGCAGCAGCGAGGAGTGAATGTTCACACATCCCAGCGCCGGAAGCCCCAAAACCTCTTTGGGGAGGATTTTCCCATAGGCAGCCACCACGATCAGGTCTGGCTTTAACTGGCACAGAAGCTCCACGGCAGAGCTATCCCGGAGGGTAGCAGGCTGATAAACCGGGATGCTATGTGTGCAGGCATACTCCTTTACGGGTGTTGGCATCAGCTTCATGCCCCGATTTTTTGGCTTGTCTGGCTGCGTAAATACCCCAACTATTTCCTGCCCGGACTCCACCAAGGCATTCAGAGCAGGCACCGCAAACTGTGGAGTCCCAAAAAAGACAATTCTCATGCTTGCTCTTCCTCCGCCTCCATAGCCTCCAGCTCTTCCACCGTATACAGCCGGTCTGTGTGCTCCACAAAGAGATGTCCGTCTAGGTGCTCCAGCTCATGGAAAAAACAGCGGGCCACTACGGCCTCCCCCTCTATCTCAAACTCCTTCCCATTCCGGTCCTGGGCCCGGACGGTGGCCTTGTAGGGGCGGGTGACTACGCCGTATTGTCCGGGGACGGACAGACAGCCCTCCAGTCCAGTCTGCTCCCCCTCCGCATGGATGATGACGGGGTTGACCAGCTCCACCATCTGATCCTGGTCATCCACAATCACCACCACCCGGCGCAAAATACCAACCTGGGGGGCAGCAAGCCCCACGCCATTGGCCTGGGACAAGGTCTCCTTCATATCGTCTAGCAGAACATGCAGCCGCTGGTCAAAGCGCTCCACTGGGCGGCAGACTTTATTTAGGGCTGGATCCCCTTGCGTCAGGATTTTCCGCAATGCCATATTCCATTCCTCCTTGCGTGAATTAATCGGCCACAGAGGCCAGTAAAACGAACATTCCTGTTTTATGTAATCGTCAGCTACCCCATGGGGTTCAGATCGGCGAAAATGGCCAGCCCCCGGTTGGCCTTGTCCGTCTGAGCCTGGCGGATCAGATGGGCCACCAGCAGCCGGATCGGCCGGACATTCTGCGCGCTGAGGGTGAGACGATAGCGATAGCGGTCGTTGACTTTAGCCACCGCGGCAGGGGCCGGCCCCAGCAGGCGATAAGGCGCCCGGCTGTAAGTTGGTTGCTTGAGTGCCCGCTCCAGTCCCTCCCGCAGCTTGAGACAGGCCCGAAGTACGGCGATCTCCTCCAGACCGGATACCCCAAGGACGAAAAGGTCGCTGAAGGGCGGGAAAAACCGCAGCTGCCGCATCCGGATCTCACCATCGTAAAAGGAGTCGTAATCCTGGCGCGACGCGCACTGAATCACTTCGTTTTCCGGCGTATAAGTTTGGATCAACGCCCGGCCAGCCTTACTCCCCCGGCCGGATCGACCGGCTACCTGGGTCAGCAGGGAAAAGGTGCGCTCTCCCGCCCGGAAATCCTCCACATAGAGGGCTTGGTCCGCCTCCAGGGCGCCCACTAGGGTGACATTTTCGAAGTCCAATCCTTTCGCCACCATCTGCGTTCCCAAGAGGATGGGGATATTTTTTCTTTGAAACTGCTCCAAAATCGCCTCATGACTTCGTGTGGCGGAGACGGTATCCGTATCCATGCGGAGGATCCCAACGCCGGGCAGTTTCCGGCACAACTCCTCCTCCGCCTTCTGCGTACCCACGCCGATAAAGTTCAGGATACCCCCACAATGAGGGCACCGCTCCGGCAGCGGTTCCGAGTGTCCGCAGTAGTGGCACATCAGGCGGTGGTTGGCCGAGTGATAGGTCAAGTGCACCGAGCACCGGGGACAGGTGGGCACCTGCCCGCACTCTCCGCAGCTCACCATGCGGTTGGCCCCCCGGCGGTTGAGAAAGAGAATGGCCTGTTCCCCCCGCTCCGCCGTTTCTCTCAAGGCCCGCTCCAGTTCTCCACTGACGCAGCCGCCGTTTCCCCGGCGCAGTTCCTGCTTCATATCCACAATGCTCACCGCTGGCAGCTGCCGGTCGTTGTACCGGTGGGACATTTTCAGCAGATGGTAGCTTCCGCCATGGGCATGATACATGCTCTCCACCGACGGGGTGGCCGAGCCCAGCACCAGCAGGGCATTCGCCTTATAACAACGGTACTTTGCCACATCTCTGGCATGGTACCGCGGGGTCTGCTCTGACTTATAAGCCGGCTCCTGCTCCTCATCCAGGATAATCACCCCTAAACTGGGCAGGGGAGCAAAGACCGCCGACCGGGTGCCCACCGCCACCAACGCCTGCCCGCAGCGCACGCGTTTCCACTCGTCGTAACGCTCCCCGGCGGTGAGTCCGCTGTGCAAGATGGCCACTTGACAGCCAAAGTGAGACAGAAAGATCCGCATCAACTGAGGGGTCAGGGCAATCTCCGGCACCAGTACCAGCGCAGATTTCCCCCGGGCTAGCATGTTCTGAATCAGACGGATATAGACCTGAGTTTTTCCGCTGCCAGTGACGCCATACAACAACGCCGCTTCCGGTTTTCCCGTTTCACACAGAGCGGTTAACGCTTCCAAAGCCCGCTGTTGTTCCTCATTGAGCAGCGGCGGCTGCGCCCACTCCACTTCAGGCAGCTGGGGCCGGCGGTGTGCCTCCCGGCTCTCCAAGACGAGGACCCCCGCCTTTTCCAACGCCTTCAGAGTGGACATAGAGGCCCCGGTGAAATAGCACAGTTCCTTGGCTGCGATCCGCCCCACTCCGCAAAGGGCTATGACCGCTTCATACTGTAGCGGGGCACGCCGCCGCCTAGTTTGAGCATAGGCCGTGGCCTCTTCCGGCGGGATGGCCAGGACAGCGATCTTCTCTGTTTTATCCCCAATCCCACGAGATGCGCTGGTCTCGCGCACCAGAACGCCGGCCTGCTCCATAAGGCGGAGCGCCGGATTGGGATCCGAAGTCCCAAAGGCCAGCCGGATCTGCCCCAGCTCCGCCCAGCCATGGTTGGCAAGAAGCAGCTCCACCAGGCGCCGGGCCCGGTTGGAGCTGCCTGCCGCCTGGTAGGCGGTCTCTCGATCCACGCCGGGGGCAATCTTCCAGCAGTCTTTCAGAGAAAACCACAGTCCGGTTGGGAGAATCGCCCTGGCCGCATCATACACCGTGCAGAAATACTGCTCCCGCATCCAAAGGGCCAGCTGAATATCCTCGCCCCGCAGCATGGGCTCATCATCCAACTGAGCCAGGACCCGTTTCAACTTTGGGGGATCGTCCTTGGCATGGCTCACAGACAGCACAATGCCGTCACTCACCCGGTTTCCCCTTCCGAAAGGGACCGCCACCCGCATGCCAGGGCACAGGGAGTTTTCCAGCTCCTCCGGGATCCGGTAATCATAGGGCCGGTCAATGGAGTAGGGGGCGGCTGCCACAGAAATTTTCGCGATATATGGCATGACAGCTTCCCTCCCGTTCCCAGCTCAAAAAGCAAGCGGCTTCCCCGCCGCTTGCCGCTTTTATTCCTGATTTGTTTCGGCAGATTGCGCTTGCTCTCCGCCCTGGGTGCTCACAGAAGCCTGGGGATTCTCCGCCTGCTCTACGCCATGGACACCGTCTGCGGTTTCTGCAGTCTCAAGCCCCAGCGTATCATTGGCCACTTCCTGAATGGCCAGAGTGACCGGCTTTTCCTCCAGATGGATGCCATCCTGCTCCGCCTGGCTGGAAATCTTTCTGGCCCGGGCGGCCACCAAATTGACCAGCAGATACCGGCTTGGCACATTCTTCAGCAAATCCTTCATTGCGGGGTACAGCAGCATAATTTCCTCAATCCTTTCCGTTTTCTCAATCACATATCAGGGCATCTGCGTTCCCAATGATGCTTTGGGCGAGATGAATTCTCTTTTTTACTCTACACCGTTCCGCTTCCAAAATAGAGAGAATCTCATGGGCCGCATCCATCACATTGTCATTGACAACCAGATAATCGTAGCATATGCTTTCCCGGCACTCCTGCCGGGCCTTTTCCAAACGCAGGCTGATGGTCTCGGACGCATCAGTATTGCGCTGACGAAGCCGCCGGGACAGCTCCTCCAGGGAGGGCGGGATGATAAAAATAAAAACTGCATCTGGACATTTCTCCCGCACCTTGGCTGCACCCTGGACCTCGATATCCAACAGGACGTCGGTTCCCTGCTCCAGTTTTTCTTGAATCAGCTTCAGGGATGTACCATAATAATTTCCCACATATTCGGCAAACTCCAGCAGCTCTCCGCTGCGGATCATCCGCTGAAATTCTTCTCGGGAGACAAAATGGTAATTGACCCCGTCGGCCTCCCCTACCCGGGGCGCCCGGGTGGTGTATGATACCGAAAAATAAATGTCCCGGCGGTTGCTGAGCAATTCCGCAATCACGGTGCTCTTTCCAACGCCGGATGGCCCGGAGAGCACAATCAGCTCTCCTTTTCTCTGTTTCTTCAGCCCGCTCATAATGCCTCGTTCCCTACTTCAGTTTCCTGTACACTTCGTTGGTCCAACCGGCTGTTGATCTGTTCCGGGGTCAGAGAAGACCAGATCACATGACCGGTATCCATCACCAGCACGGCCTTCGTCTTTCTTCCGAAGCTGGCGTCGATCAGCATACCCCGTTCCTTGGCCTCCTGGCCTAAGCGTTTGATGGGCGCGGACTCTGAGCTGACCACCGCAATGATCCGCTGGGCGGATACGGCGTTGCCAAACCCAATGTTGATCAGCCACATATCTCTGCCTCCCTATTCCAGATTCTGAACCTGTTCCCGGATCTTTTCGATCTCCGACTTTAGCTCCACCACATGCCTGGTATTCTCAATATCGTTACATTTGGACCCGATGGTATTGGCCTCCCGATTCAATTCCTGGATCAGGAAATCCAGCTTCCGGCCGACGGCTCCCCCATGGGCCAGCAGCTCCCGCAGCTGGGCAAGATGGCTGCGCAGGCGCACGGTCTCCTCATCCACCGCCACCTTATCAGCAAAAATCGCGGCCTCTGTCAGCAGTCTGCTCTCATCCACCTGGGTGTTTTGAAGCACTTCCCGCATTTTTGCCTCCAGCCTGGCTCGGTAGTCCGCTACCGTCTGGGGGGAGCGCGCCTCGATCTGGCCAATCAGCGTTTCAATGACATCCGCCCGGCCAAGGATGTCCTGGACCATGCGCCCGCCCTCCCGGCAGCGCATGACGTCAAAGTCGTCTAACGCTGTGTCCAGCACCTCAAGCATCAGCCGCTTCAGGGCGTCCTGATCCTCTGGCTGCTTCTCCACCGTCAGCACATCCGGGAAACGGGCCAGGTCTGTGGCGAAATAATCCATGCGCACCCGCTGGCCGCCCTCCAGCTCATACAACCACCGCAGCGCTTCCATATATCCCTTGGCCAGCTCCTCGTTGATCGTGACAGAGAAGGATTCTCCGCCGGTCTGAGTCACGCTGACGAATACATCAATCTTGCCTCTGGCCACCCGGGATTTTATCCGCTCCTTGATGGCATCCTCCGCAAAAATATAGGTGCGGGGCATCTTTACTGTGCAGTCCAGATATCGATTATTTACCGATCTCAGTTCCACTGTGACCGTTGTCTGCTCCCAGGTTTTCTCTCCCCGGCCATAACCGGTCATGCTCTTGACCATCCGCGCGATCCCCCCATTTTTCAGCCAACCGCCCGGTGGATCCGGGCAAGATACGCCGAAATCAGTTTGCTGAACCCGTAGTCATACAAAAGGAATACCACATTGGCCACCACGTAGAGCACCCATACCGTGGAAAGGGCCTGAGGCAGCGAGGCCAATACCGCAGTCTTCATGACCAGATAGATCACCGTAAAGGCGGCATTAAAAAAGACCAGTTTGAGCGCGTACTCCAACGGCCTGCGCCGCAGCCGCTCGATCAGGCACTTGACCATTGGGTACAGGCCGAACAGCACCGCGTACATCAAAGCGCAAAACTTGTCCGGAATGAAGAGAAAGGCCAAAATGGACACACAGGCCCAGCACAAAAAGCCGGCCTGAAGGCCCACAGAGATCACCGCCGCACAGGGCAGCAGCCCCGCAACCGCCACAATGCCCCAGCTCCCGGAGGGGGCAATCGAGCCGATATAGACCAAAACCAGCGACAACGCGCCCAAAATGGAAGGATACGCAACCTTTCGCGCCGATCCGTTTGACCTCATCTCAGTTGCACCCTCCACACAGACAGTTCAGGCACAGCATGGACGTACAGCAGTCCAGACTGTCGCACTGTCCCCCTGCCATATCGGAGTGATAACCGTAACCGCCCCGCTGCATCATATTCAAGGCCTGCCGGTATTCTAAATTATTGGGCTCCATCTGGCAGGCGATCTGATAGTTCTGCCGTGCCTCATCCAGCCAGCCCCGGCGATAGGCAATGCTGCCCATCAGGAAATACCACTCGCCATTCTTCATGCCGGAGTTCTGAAGGATCTGCTCTGCACCGTCCAGATTGCCCATATTGATATATTGCCTGGCCTGGGCAAACATCTGATTGCCGGAGGAGTTGGTATATCCGCTTTGATAAGCGCTTGAGCTGCCCCCTCCGTACTGATAGCCGCTGCCCGCGGAACCTCCGCCGGACCGGCTGCGGGTGATGGCGTCATAGGCCTCGTTGACCTCTTTCATCTTCTCTTCGGCCAAGTCCGCCAGCGGGTTGTTCTGGTAGTTGTCCGGATGATATTTCCTTGCCAGCTCCCGGTAGGCCCGCTTGATCTCCTCGTCGCTGGCATTGGGGTTTACTCCTAGTACTTCGTATGGATCTCTCATTCGATTGCTTCTCCCTTATTTTACGCATTTCTTTCCACCGGCCATCCAGCACAGCATTCTGCACTGTTGGCAGTCCAGCATACAGCACATTTTCCACCACCGGGGTCCAATTCCCGAAATCGATCAGGTTGGCCGCGGAGGCGGCCAGCCGGGAAGAGTGGGTCAGCGTGGTCTCCACATAGTCCCGCTCCTCCTTGGCCCGCCCGGCAAAGCGGGCGTCCAGGGGATTATATCTCCCCTTCTTACGGTCTTCATCCAGGTCGTCCCATGCATCGGCCAGATAGATCCACCGGCCAAGCTGATACAGAAGCTGCTCCATCGGCCGGCGGACTATTTCGCCCGCCATCTGCCCGGCTGCCGCCGAGAGAATCCCGGCAAAGGCATCTGCCACCCTGTCCAGTTTCGGGCATCCTTCCCTTTCCATTTGCCGCAGGCGCTCCATTCCAGAGCGGACCTTCCGGTCAAAATCCGGCCTTGCTGAGGCCGCCCGCCGGTAGGCCCGCCGGAACAGCCAGCGCAGCAAGCGATACGGAAGAGCGGAAACTGGCCCATGGTCTTGAATATCATCCGTGAGCTTGTACCAGGTGAGGATCACGCTTTCATCTGCCGCTGCCTCCACCCCAGCGCCGCACAGGCATACCCGGGAGGCGCGGATGGGATGGGCGGGACAGCGCGTTGTGCATACCTCTCCCTCCCCCTGACCTCCGGAGATCAGAATTGCCAGAAAGGCAAAGTCATAGTTTAACGTAAATCTGGCCAGGAATCCGTGGCGTCTGCCCATGGTGTGGCAAAGCCCGCAATAGGCGCTTTGGTAGCTGGCCCGGTTCTCCTCACTGAGCCGGTTGAGCACCGGCCTGACGTAACCAAACATTGCCGATCAACTCCGGCTGAGTTCCACGACTACCTCATAGCCGTTATTCATCACGCCGATCTGATCCACACTGCCCACACTGTTCAAATACACCGTGGCTGCCACGGAATATTGGCCTGCCGCCTCATGGATGGAAGATAAATCCACAGAGACAATCACATTTTCCTCAATCACGGATTCCACCAATTCCGGTGTGCCCCGGATCTCCACATTGAGCACTTGGGTGAGAACCCTGGCTCTCCAGCCGTTAGGGCAGTTGATATAGTCAATATTATTGGTCTCAATGGTGCGGGTCTCCAGTCCGCTGTCAATGTGGATGGTCACCGTTACCTCTGTAAACCCGCTGATATTGGTCAGCTCATCTGCAAGCGGAATGCTCAGCTTCAGCTGGTCGCCGTCCCGGACCGTAGCCAGGTCAATGGCCGCGATGGTAAGCCCACCCTCCTCCTGAATGGCGGCCACTGCCTGACTGCTGCCCGCCACCAGAATGGTGTCCTCACTCAGCTCATAGCTGGCATTGCTGGAACTGGCGCCACCCCCTGCCACCAGGGTCACTTGCAGGGGGATTTCCGCCGTGGCATAGATGGGGAAGGAGACATGGATCGTCTCGCTGTCCACCTCCACATCCAGATCCTCCAGCGGCTCGCCGTCAACGCCGATCAACTCATAGGGGTAGTCCGCGTTGATAGACTCGGTAAGCTCTTCCCCGTCCACTGTCACCCGGACAAAGCTGATCTGGTTGACCAGGTCCGCCTGACCGCTCACAGCCAGGGTGGTGGGGGAAAACACGAAATCATCTGTAGACCCAGGCAGGTAGCCCTCTGCGGCGGTGCCCACAAACTCACCCTGGATCTCGACCTGCCGGGAAGTGTAACGTGCCACTGTGAAGGTCACATTCCCTGTCTGGCCGCTTAAAAATTGCACCTGATTGAAACTTACGCCAGCCGGCAGCGACACCGTGTAGGCCAGCGTATACTGAGACGCCTCTGTGATCTGGGATACGTCCACGGTGACCTGGAGGGATTGATTATCCAGACGGGCCAGCACCATAGGGGCCGCGCTCACCCGGACCGAAACTCTGGGCGCGTCCCCCACAATCATCAGCCCCCGCTGCTCCAGTGCCTCCTCTCCCACAAAGGTGACTGGTATGTTGGTGATGGGTTTGCTGTCCTCATTTCCGTCCAGCGAAGTGACATAAAACCAAAGGGCAATGGCGATGAGTACGGACAGGAAGATATAGAGTATTTTACTGTCGAGGATTTTCTTTCCCATTCGTCTTATCCCCCTTCCTGCCCTTGAGCAGATCGGATAGCTTGGCCGCGGCAGTGGTATTTTTCCTCTCGTCGGTCTCTGGCATCAGCTCGCTGCGCAGCAGCTTTTCCAGCGTCTCCGGGGCCAGATTCCGCTTGAGCATGCCGTTGATGGCCACCGAGATGGAGCCAGTCTCCTCGGAGACGATGGCCACCACCGCGTCAGAGCTTTCGCTGATGCCGATGCCCGCCCGGTGCCGCATACCCAAATCCCGGCTCAAATTCACATTGCCGGACATGGGAAGCATGCACCCCGCGCCCACGATGCGTCCGTTGCGCACAATCACCGCCCCGTCGTGGAGGGGGGCTTTGTTCCAGAACAGGTTCTTGAGCAGCTCCGTGGAAATGCGGGCGTCCATGGCCACGCCGGTTTTCAGCACATCGTCCAATACCGTCTTTCGCTCAAAGACCATCAGCGCCCCAACCTTGTCCCTGGACAGGGAAACATAGGCCTTTACCGTCTCCTGGATGGCAATTTCCAGCTCATCGCTGAACCCTTCCGCGATAAATAGCTCCTTGATTTTGCCGCTGCCCATCCGCTCCAGGAACCGTCGGATCTCAGGCTGAAAAATGATGACCAACGTGATCAGTCCCAGCTCCACCGCATTGTTCAGCAGGAAGCTGACCACCCGCAGATGGAGCAGATTTGCCACGGCCATGGCCACAATGATAATCAGGATGGCTTTTGCCACCTGTCCGGTTCGGCTCCGGCGAATGAATCGGAAGATCTGATAGATCACAAAGGCAATCAGGGCAATATCGATGATATCAGAGACTCCGATCAGCTTGGCCAGTTCCAGTCCAGTATCCAGCATCTCTCTGATCCTGTCCAACATAGTCATACACCGGCCCTTCCATCCTCACGTCAAAGCAGATCAACCCATGATGTTTATTTAAAACATTATAGCCCATTTACCGGGGGATGGCAAGCCGGTGGGGCAAAATTCAAAAAAATTAAACGTTTCTTTACAAGCGGCCGCCGCTCTGCTCGCAAAGAGAGGGAGCGCGGCTTTCACCGCGCTCCCTCCCTGATCACCGCCCGGATGGCGGCTGCCGCGCACTCTACTTGACGAATTTGGTTGAAGGCGGAAAAACTGACCCGAATAGTGCCGCTTTCCAGCGTCCCCGCCGTGCGGTGGGCAATGGGCGCGCAGTGCAGCCCAGCCCGTACCGCGATTCCCCTGCGGCTCAGACCTGCTCCAATGGCCTCGCAGTCCATGCCATCCACCGTAAAGGAAAATAGTCCACTCTGGCAGCCATGTCCACGATAGATTCGCATTCCCGGGATCCTCTCCAGCATATCCATCATTCTGCGGCACAGTGCCTGTTCTTGGCGTTGGATCCGTTCAATTCCCCTACTGCGGACAAAGCGCATGCCCGCCAGTAGTCCGGCCGCCCCGCACACATTCTGGGTCCCTGCCTCCAGCCGGTCCGGCAGAAAATCCGGCATCTGCTGGCTGTTGGACACGCTGCCGGTACCGCCGTAAAGCAGCGGCTGTGTCTGAGTATTACACAGCAGCAGCCCAGTCCCCTGGGGACCGTACAGCCCCTTATGTCCCGGCATGGCCACAAAGGCCGCACCCCATCCGGTCAGATCCACCGGCAGGGCGCCGGCCGACTGGGAGGCATCCACGATCAGCGGCTTTCCCCGTCGGCGGCACAGCGCCGCGATGCGCTCCACAGGCTGAATGAAGCCAAATACATTGGAGACATGGTTGCAGATGACCACGTCCACTTCCTCTGTCAGCTCCCGCTCAAAGGCCTCGTACACGCCGTCCGGGTCAAACAGGGGGCCCGCCGCCACTTTGACGCGGACGCGCTGGTCGCTGCATAAAGGCCGGGTGACCGCGTTGTGTTCATAGCCCGAGATGAGCACAACACTGCCCGGCCGCACCAGAGCGTGAATGGCCAAGTTCAAAGCATGGGTGGCGTTGCAGGTCAGCACCACTTGCTCCGGCTGCTCCACATGGAACATCTGAGCCGCCGCCTCCCGGCAGCGGTACATGATTTCCGCCGCCCGCATACTGGCCCGATGCCCTCCGCGCCCCGGACTGGCCAGGTGGGAGATCGCCCAGGCTGTCGATGAAGCCACGCTGGCTGGCTTTTCCAAGCTTGTGGCCGCGCTGTCAAGGTAGATCATGTCTGCACCTCGCTATACATACCGTCCGCATCCTGAAGAAACACCTGTTTGGGGGCCATCCCCTCCCGCTGCAACACCCGAAGGGCATCCGTAAGGCGACGCTCGGATATCTTGACGCAGTACCCGCACCCCTCTTTGGAGATCAGTTTGGGCGAGCGCATGATATGGCCACTGATCCCAGCCCGCTCCAGGATACGGGCCATACGCTGGGCATAGGTCAGCGAGCGGCAGATAATCAGATAATAGATCACGGCACTCTTCCCCTTCCTTTTTTCTGTTTTGGCACAGCCTCCCCCAGCAGCCGTCTGGACTGTCGCTCCAGCACAGCCCCAGGGCTCTCTCCGCCGTGACACAGGTCTCGCGCAGTAGCCGTATCAAAACGCTCCTCTCAGGACAGTATATGTCCCGAGAGGAGCGTGTGTGCATCAGGATATTGTCGTTTCTCCCTGTTCCAGAAGGAGCGCCACCGCGTGGGCGGCCACTCCCTCCCCCAGCCCGGTGAAGCCGAGCCCTTCCTCCGTGGTGGCCTTTACATTGACCCGGTCAGGTGAGATGCCCATAATTCTGGCCAGATTTTCCCGCATCTGAGGGATAAAGGGCGCCAGTTTGGGGTTTTGGGCCAGAACGGTGGCGTCCACATTTCCCACTCTGAGCCCCTGTCTGGCCAGCTGTTTTAGTACCTGTTCCAGAAGAGCCAGGCTGGAAATGCCCTCATAGGCCGGATCGGTGTCGGGAAAGGCGTGCCCAATGTCCCACAGTCCCGCCCCGCCCAGCAGCGCATCCATCACCGCGTGGGTGAGCACATCCGCGTCTGAGTGGCCCAGCAGTCCCAGCGCATAGGGGATTTTCACCCCGCCCAAAATCAACTCTCGCTCCGGCACCAGCCGGTGTACGTCATAGCCGTGTCCAATGCGCATCACAGCACCTCCCCGTCCAGCAACACCTCGCCCCAGAGCAAATCCGCCGGCGTGGTCAGCTTGATGTTCCGCTCATCCCCCGGCGTCAGGCTCACCCGCATGCCGAGCCGCTCCACGGCGGCACAATCGTCTGTCAGCGCGACCCCGTCCTCCAAGGCCTTTTGCAGGGCCGCTCGGATCAGGGATGCCTCAAAGACCTGGGGCGTCTGGACCGCATAGAGCTTACCCCGATCCAGCGTGCGCTCCACCAGCCCGTCTGAGGCCACCTTGACGGTGTCCTTCACCGGGATAGCCGGCGCCGCCGCGCCGGTCAGAGCCCCCTTTTGGATGGCGGCGGAAATCACCTCCCCCGTGACAAAGGGACGGGCTCCGTCGTGAATGGCGATCAGCTGCGCGTCCCGGTGGACCTCCAACGTACCCATGCGGGCAGACTGGAGCCGGGTATCTCCCCCCCGGATTACTTTCGAGGCCTTGGAGATCTGAAACCCCCGGCATAGAGCGGCCACGTCCGCAACCAATTCCTCCCGGGTGACCACCACAATCTCGTCCACCTCCGGTACGCGCTCAAAAGCCAACAGCGTGTGGACGATGACTGGGATGCCGCCCAGCTCCCGCATGATCTTATCCTCCCCCATCCGGCTGGAAGCTCCCGCAGCGACCACAACAACAGAGCAGAAACCAGTCTCCCGCTGTCTTTCCTTTCGTCTGAACCATCCCATGATAAGATCCCGCCTCCATCTTACCGTCTTATCGCAAAAAGGAGCCGGACGGCTCCTTTTTATGTCTTTCAGTGGTCCAAAATACGGTCCACCCGTTCCTCTACCGTTTCATAAGGCAGGCTTTGGGCCAACACCAGTTCTGAAATCAGAATTTGCTTGGCTGTATGAAGCATTTTCCGCTCCCCAGTGGACAGCCCACGCTCATGGTCCCGGAAGGTCAGCCCTTTCACCACTCGGGCTACCTCCAGCAGATCTCCGCTTTTAATGCGGGACATATTTTCCCGGTATCTCCGGTTCCAGTTGGCCGTCATATCCACTTGGATATGTTCCATGGCCTGAATCAGCCTGCTTGCCTCCTGCCCGGACACCACCGGCCGCACCCCGATCTCATTGGTGTTGTCGGTGGGAATCATGACCATCATATTGCCATTGAACAGGTTCAAAAGATAATAATCCTTCACCACGCCGTTTACCTTTCGCTGCACAATGGAGTCGATGACCCCGGCCCCGTGCATGGGATGAACGACCTTATCGCCAATCTGATACACGCTCCCACCTCCTAATATGTATAAAATCACAAAAATATTATACGCTTTTTTTCTTTTCAACGCAAGAATTTTTCTATATTTATCTTTTATTTTTTACATATGGCAAAAGAAAACCGGACAAAACCGACAAAAAAGAACACAAAAAGACATGGCGCGCGCTTTTTACAGCGCGTGCCATGCCGCTCAAAGAATTTGATTCCTCAATATCCCGATTCCTTCCAGCTCCACCTCCACCACATCCCCCGGTTTCATAGGGCCAATGCCCGCCGGGGTGCCGGTGGCCACTACGTCCCCCGGTTCCAGGGTCATAGAGGCGGTGATAAACTCCAGCAGCTGAGGAATTTTCGCCAGGAACTGGGTGGTATTCCCCCGCTGTACAACCTTTCCATTCAGCCTGGTCTCCAACTCCAGCGCCTCTGGATTCACCTCATCCGTCACCCAGGGGCCTATGGGACAGAAGCCGTCCATAGACTTACCCCGGGTCCACTGCCCGTCATGCTGCTGCACATCCCGGGCGGTGACATCATTCAGGCAGGCATATCCAAGGATATAATCCGCAAAATTTTCTGCCTTTATATCCTTTGCCCTGCGGCGAATCACGACAGCCAACTCCCCTTCATAATCCAGACGGCCGACGAAGGCGGGAGCATGAATGGTTCCGCCGGGCCGGTTGACGGTGTTGGGTCCCTTGAGAAACAGCACCGGAAATCCAGGGGGCTCGCCTCCCATTTCCCGGGCGTGGTCAGCGTAGTTCTTCCCCACGCACACAATTTTACTTGGGGTGCAAGGCGCAAGCAGGGTACACGCTTCCAGGGGGAATGCCCCGCCGTCGTACACCAGCTCCTCATAGGGAGTTCCCTGAAGCGTCAGAACCTCCACGTCCCGGATCACGCCCCAACGCGCACCACCACTTACTTCTACCCTGACATATCTCACCGTACACCCCCCTCTCCCCAGTTGGCTACATGATTCAAAATCCGATCCAGAAGCTCCTGCCTGCCCTCCCCCTTCTGCGCGGAAAAGGGGATGACCGGCACGGACTGGCGCAGCTCTAGTACCTGGGCAATTTGCTCAAGACTGTCCTGAATCTCGCTCCGCTTCACCTTGTCCAGCTTATTGGCCACCACGGTGTAGGGCCTCCCAGTGGCCTGGAAAAAATCGGACATGGTCCGATCATCCGCCGTGGGCTTGTGCCTGGCGTCCACCACTAAGATTCCCAGCGTCATCAGGCTGGTATCTGCGAACCACGCCTCAATGAGCCGCCCCCAGCGATCCCGTTCCTGTTTGGATACCTTGGCATATCCATATCCGGGCAGATCGATCAGATAAAATTGCCCATCAATGAGAAAGTAGTTGATATGGGTGGTCTTTCCCGGCGCAGACCCCACCCGAGCCAAATTCTTCCGGTTCAGCAGCCGGTTGATCACAGAGGATTTCCCCACATTGGAGCGCCCGGCAAATACCACCTGGGGCAGTCTGTCCCTGGGAAAATCCCGAGGATGGGCGGCGGAGCGGACAAACTGCGCCTGGTTGAGATTCACGTTCATAGAATTTCTCCCATCCTTCACTGTCTCAAGGTGGGCTTGCCTCTCTGGGCCTGACAGGGCTCTGGATGGATCCCAGCCCCGGCTGCGACCGCCTCATGGGTTCCGGCCAGGGCACCCGCAAGCACCTCATCCACCTGCTTGACCGGCACAAAATGAAGCGCCGAGCGAACCGTCTGGTCAATTTCCGCCAGATCCCGCTGATTGTCCTCGGGGATAAACACCATGCTGATGCCGCTGCGCAAAGCCGCCATGGTCTTTTCCCTCAGCCCGCCAATGGCCAGCACCCGGCCCCGCAGGGTCACCTCGCCCGTCATGGCCACATCCCGGCGCACGGGAATCCCCGTCAGGGCGGACACCATGGCTGTGGTGATGGCCACGCCGGCAGACGGCCCGTCTTTGGGGACAGCCCCCTCTGGGAAATGGACGTGGATGTCTTTGGTCTTGTAGAAGTCGCCGTCCACTCCCAGCTGGGCCGCCCGGCTGCGGATATAGGACAAAGCCGCCCGGGCAGATTCCTTCATCACATCGCCCAGGTTGCCTGTCAGCTCTACCTTTCCGCTGCCGTCCACCACATTGACCTCCACCTCCAGGATCTCGCCGCCCACCGAAGTCCAGGCCAGGCCGTTCACCACCCCCACCAGGGGCTCGCCTCCCACCAGATCCTCATGATAGCGGCGCACGCCCAAATATTCTTCCAGATCTTTTTCTGTTATCCTAATCTGCTTTACATCACTTGATACCACCCGCATTGCGCCCTTGCGGCACAGTGCCGCAAGGCGACGCTCCAAAATGCGCACGCCGGATTCCCGGGTATAGCCCGAGATAATTTTCCGCATCGCGCCATCAGACACCTTCAGCTGGGCCCGGCCAAGCCCATGGCGCTTCAGCTGCCTGGGCAGCAGGTACCGCTTGGCAATCTCCAGCTTCTCCTCATCGGTATAGCTGGGCAGCTCGATCACCTCCATCCGGTCCAGCAGCGGCCGGGGAATGGTGTCCGTGGTATTGGCGGTGGTGATGAACAGCACGTCAGACAAGTCAAAGGGCAGCTCCAGATAATGGTCCCGGAAGGTGCTGTTTTGCTCGGTGTCCAGCACCTCCAACAGCGCGGACGCCGGATCACCCCGATAGTCGCTGCCCAGCTTATCGATCTCGTCCAGCAGCAGCACCGGGTTGGCGCTCCCCGCCTGGCGGATGCCGGCAATGATGCGCCCCGGCATAGCTCCCACATAGGTCTTGCGGTGTCCCCGGATCTCCGCCTCATCATGGACGCCCCCTAGGGAAATGCGGGCCAGCTTCCGATTCATGGCCCGGGCCACGCTCATAGCAATGGAGGTCTTTCCCACTCCGGGCGGGCCCACTAGGCACAGTACCTGGCTCTTCAGCTCAGGGGCCAGCTGCTTGACCGCCACGAATTCCAAAATCCGCTCCTTGACCTTATCCAGCCCAAAGTGGTCGGCATTGAGTGCCTTGGACACCGTGCTGACACTGGTCCGCTGCCTGGTTTTCACATTCCAGGGCAACTCCAGGCAGGTGTCCAGATACCCCCGGATGACGGCAGCCTCCGAAGATCCAAAGGGCTGCTTCTCCAAGTGGGCAATCTCCTTGTTCAGCTTCTCCCGAACCTCATCAGAAAGATCGGCCTGAGCCACTTTTTTCCGGTACTCCTCCACCTCGTCGTTCTCGTCCCGGCCGCCCAGCTCCCGCTGGATGACCCGCAGCTGTTCCCGCAGAACATAGTCCCGCTGGTTATCCGCCATCTGCTCATGGATCTTGGACTCCAGCTCGGTCTCCACCTCCAGAATCTCCACCTCCCGGGTGAGGATCCTGCTGAGCTTCTCCAACCGCCTGGCTGGGCGCAGCTCTTCCAATACCGCCTGCTTATCCTCAAAGCGCAGGGGCAGATTCTGTGCCGTATAATCGGAAATGTAGGACGGATCGCTGCTGGCCAGAAGCTTCATATAGACCTCTGGCGTCACCCGATCGGACAGCTCTGTGTAGCGTTCCACCAGCGTATAGATTTGACGGATCATGGCCTCGGTGCGGGGAGAGTTGATCTTGGGCGCAGGCTTTCGGGGCAACAACTCCACCTGGGCGATCAATGTGGGATCCGCTGCCGTCAAGTGCAACAGCCGGCCTCGGCTGAGGCCCTCCACCATCACCCGCACACCGTTCTCCGGAAGGCGCAGGATCTGCTTTACCGCAGCTACCGTGCCGATCTCATAGAGGTCCGGCTGCCGTGGTTTTTCTGCCGCTGGGTCCCGCTGGGTCACCAGAAAAACCTCCCGGGCGCCGGTCATCGCCTCTTCCAACGCCCGGATCGACGCCTCCCGGCCAACGTCAAAATGCAGTAACAGATTGGGGAATACCGTGATCCCCCGCAAGGCAAGGGCAGGCATGGTGGCCTGCGTCTTTACAGTCTTGTTTTGCTCGATCATGGCGATTGCCTCCTTGGTCAGCTCTAACAGAACGCAAAGGGGCGAGCCAGGCCCGCCCCTTTGATTATATGGCTTCAGGATACATTTTTTCCTCTGGATGACCTCTTGCCGCCCTGCTCCGCACGCAGGTCTGCCGCACCCAGGCGGGGACGTGCGGGGCGGTCCTCCTGCCGTTCCAGAATGGGCTCGCCCTCTCCGCGAATGGCCCGGTCCGTCACCGTCACTTTAGAAATGGCAGAATCCGAGGGCACCTGGTACATCACGGGGGTCATAACCTCTTCCAGCACAGCCCGCAGGCCACGAGCACCGATCTTGCGCTCCACCGCCTTGTCCGCGGCGGCAGCCAGCGCCTCCGGAGTAAATTCCAGCTCCACGTTGTCGTATTCCAGCAGCTTTTTATACTGCTTGACAAGGGCGTTCTTGGGTTTGGTCAGAATCTGCACCAGCTGGTCCCGGTCCAACGCTTTCAACGCGGTGATGACGGGCAGACGGCCCACCAGCTCAGGAATAATGCCAAACTTCAGCAGATCATGGGGCTGCACTTCCTTAAAAAGATCAGCCTGTTCTTTTTCCGCTTTGGTCTGAATATCCGCGCCAAAGCCGATGGTCTTTTGATTCATGCGCCGCTCGATGATCTTCTCCAGCCCATCAAAGGCGCCGCCGCAGATGAACAAAATATTCTTGGTGTCCACCTGCAAAAACTCCTGATGAGGGTGCTTCCGGCCGCCCTGGGGCGGGACGTTGGCCACAGTACCCTCCAGGATCTTCAGCAGCGCCTGCTGGACGCCTTCGCCGGAGACATCCCGGGTGATGGAGGTATTCTCGCTCTTACGGGCGATCTTATCGATCTCGTCCACATAGATGATGCCCCGCTGGGCCAGCTCAATGTCGTAATCGGCGGCCTGAACCAAGCGCAGCAGGATATTCTCCACATCGTCGCCCACATAGCCAGCCTCCGTCAGCGTGGTAGCATCGGCAATGGCAAAGGGGACCTTCAGAATACGGGCCAGAGTTTGGGCAAACAGGGTCTTGCCGCAGCCCGTGGGGCCAATGAGCAGGATATTGCTCTTTTGAAGCTCCACATCGTCCCCACCACCAAAATAAATCCGCTTATAGTGGTTGTACACAGCCACAGACAGGGCGATCTTCGCATCCTCCTGCCCGATGATATACTCATCCAACACCCCGCAGATCTCCTGAGGGGTAGGGATTACATCTGGCACATCCAGATCCAGCGATGCGCCATTCTCATCCAGTTCTTCCTCATTGAGGATGTTCATGCACAGCCGTACGCACTCGTTACAGATATACGCGCCGGGGCCCGCAATGATGCGCTCCACCTGATCCTGATGCTTTCCGCAAAAGGAGCACCGCACCGATCTGTATTCGTCTCGAGCCATGACTTCACTTCCCTTCCCAAAAGCGTCGAAGAGCGGAAGCTTTCCCTTCCGCTCCTCCAACGCGCTCAGCGGTTTTTAATTACCTTGTCAATTAGACCGTAGTCCAAAGCCTCCTGGGCACTCATAAAGTTATCCCGCTCGCAGTCGGCTGTGACCTGTTCCACGCTCTTACCGGTGTTGTCGGCCAGAATCTGGTTCATCCGGCGCTTGATGGTCTCCAACCGGCGCAGATGCAGGGCCATATCGGTGATCTGCCCCTGCGTACCCGCAGAGGGCTGGTGGATCATGATCTCGGCATTGGGCAGGGCCAGGCGCTTGCCCTTGGTCCCGGAGGACAGCAGGAACGCCCCCATGGAAGCGGCCATACCGATGCAGATGGTGGACACATCGCATTTGATGTACTGCATAGTGTCATAGATGGCCATGCCGTCTGTGACAGACCCGCCGGGGCTGTTGATGTAGAATTGAATATCCTTATCGGGATCCTGGGCCTCCAAATAGAGCAGTTGTGCCACAACCAGTGAGGTAGTGGTGGCGTTTACCTCTTCTCCCAGAAAAATGATACGGTCATTGAGCAGGCGGGAAAAAATATCATAGGACCGCTCGCCGCGGCTGGTCTGCTCTACAACATAAGGCACTAAACTCATGATTAACGCTCCTTTTGTGGAAATTTCAGAAATACCAGTCCAGTATACCCATAGAACCGGGTTTCTTATTCCTCCACTCTCCCAAACTGGACGCCACGCTTTTACTCGGCGGCCGGCTCCTCATTCTTCTTTGCTTTGCTCTGCTTGGCCGCAGCCGGCTTCTTGGCAGGGGCCTTCTTTACGGGCTTCTTCTCCTCGCCGGACGCAGCCTCGTCCGCTTCCGTCTTTTTCGTGGATTTCTTCGCGGGCTTCTTCTCCGCTTCAGTGCCCTCAGCCGCATCCTCCTCCACATTCTTGGCGGACGCTTTCTTCACAGGCTTTTTCACCGAGCCCTTGACCAACTCCAGAGCCTTCTGGTTGGCCAGTTCCCGCATCATGTCCTCCACATCCACGGTCTCACGGACCTTCTCCTCGGGCATGTTGTATTCCTTGGCCAGACGGGTCACCTCGGCGTCCACTTCGGCGTCGGTAACTTCGATTTTCTCCGCCGCGGCCACCGCCTCCAAAGCCAGCTCACTGCGCACAGCGCGCTGTGCAGCGGTCTTTGCCTGAGCCTGCAGATCCTCCTTGGTCATGCCCATGATGCGCAGATAGTCATCCATGGGAATACCAGAACTCTGCAGGCGGGCGGCATAATCGTCCATCATCCGGTCGGCGCGGTAGTCCACCATGGCCTCGGGCACGTCGCACTCCAGCTTCTCAATGAGGGCATCCACCACGGCGTTCTCAAAATCCTGGTCGGCCTGGGTCTGACGGCGCTGCTTAAGCTTCTCACCCAGATCCTTCTTGAACTCGTCCAGCGTGTCAAACTCAGACACGTCCTTGGCAAACTCGTCGTCCAAGGCAGGCTCCTGCTTCTCCTTGACTTCGTTGACCTTTACTTTGAACACCACGGCGGCGCCGGCCAGTTCCGGGGTATAGTCCTCGGGGAAGGTGATGTCAAGATTCTTCTCATCCCCGGCCTTCATCCCGACGATCTGATCCTCAAAACCAGGTACAAAGCTGCCGGAGCCCAGCTCCAGGCTGTAATTCTCCGCCTTGCCCCCCTCAAAGGGCACGCCGTCCTTGAACCCCTCGAAGTTGATTTCCACGGTGTCGCCCTTCTTGGCCTTGCGCTCCACACTCACCAGCCGGGAAGCCCGGTCAATATAGGGCTTCAATTCTGCTTTCACGTCGGCGGCGGTCACCTTCACCTCAGGTTTGGCAACACTCAACCCCTTATAGCCTTTGATCTTGGCCTCGGGCTTTACAGTCACATCGGCCTTAAAGGTGTACCCATCCTTCCCCACCTCTAGGATCTCCAGCTTGGGGTAGGCCACGGACTTGATGCCGGCCTCCTGCAAGGCCTGCTCATAGGCGGCAGGATAGGACTCCTCCATGGCGTCCTCGTAAAAAATCTCGGCACCGTACATCCGCTCCACCATCTTCCGGGGGGCCTTGCCCTTGCGGAAGCCTGGAATCATGATGTTCTTTTTCTGCCGGTTGTACACCTTATTAATGGCGGCGTCAAACTCCTCGGCGTCCACCTGGATCACCAGCTCGATGACGCTGTTTTCTTTCTTCTCGTTGCTCTTGATGTTCATGGTTTCCGTTCCTCCAACTTTGGCGGCCGCGAAGGCGGCAGCCTTCTTTCTGTTAAATCCAATCCATTTTACCAGATGGGATACAAGATTTCCACTCTTTTTTTCATCAATCTAAAATTTTTTTCGGCGCAAATCCGAGATAATCCGCAGAGACCAGCCGGTAGTCCACGCCGTCCTCCTTGCCCTCGATGGCCAGCCGATGGCTGGGGCCGTGCAGATGGCCATAGTAGCAGGCCTTCACTCCATAGCGTGAGAGCAGATCCAGGATCTCCTGACAGCGGTATCCCTTGTATAGGGGCGGGTAGTGTAAAAAGCAGCAGCGCTCCCGGTCTCCCGCCGCCTTCAGAGAGGTTTCCAACCGGATCAGCTCCCGACGGAACACCTTCTCTGTCTGCTCTCCCCCATTTTCCTCATAAAACCAGCCCCGGGTACCGCACAGAGCTGTGTCCCCGTAGAAGGCGCAGTTGTTATGCAGGATATGCAGACGGTTCATGCCATGATCCCGAAAAAAGCCATTCATTTTGGACGCGGTTGTCCACCAGTAGTCGTGATTGCCCTTGAGCAGCCATTTCTCCCCGGGCAGCTCCCGGTCCAGGAAGAGGAAGTCCTCCCGGGCCTCCTCCAGGCTCATACCCCAGGACAGATCGCCACACAATACCACCACATCATCCTCATTCACCTGGGAAAATCCCTCCCGGAGCTTGTCCACATAAGCTGTCCAGTCTCCGCCGAACACCTCCATGGACTTGTCCGTTCCCAGGGAGAGGTGGGTGTCGCCGATGGCGTATACAGCCATCCCATCCCTCCTTATCCTAACGCAGGAATTCCAAGACCTGCTCCAGCATCCCCTCTTTTTCCGTCACGCCTTCAAAACGGCGCACCTTGCCTTTCAAAGCCGACAGCGGAGCGGGCACAGGCACCCCCGTATACTCAGATAGCTGATCCAACACCTGCACACCCGCTCTATACGAATCCACGCCCAGGGCGCTGAGTACACTGGTGCAGAACTTGAAGGGGCTGGCCGTGGAGGCCACCACGGCCGGAGTATCGTCCCCGGTGGACTGGCGGTACTCCTCCAGGACGTGGAAGGCCACCGCCGTATGGGGATCGATCAGATATCCGGAGTCCTTCCACACACGCGCGATGGTCTGTTTCGTCTGGGCGTCATCACAGCAGCCTGCGGCGAAAAACTCCTGCACCTTTTTCTGAAGGGCAGCATTCACCTGATACCGGCCGCTGGAGGCTAGTTGCTCCATGTACTCGCGCACCAGTTTGTCGTTTCGCCCGGACAGTTCAAAGATCAGCCGCTCCAGATTGCTGGACACCAGGATGTCCATGGAAGGCGAGAGCGTATTGCAGAAGGGCCGGTTTTTATCGTAGATACCGGTCTGAATGAAATCCGTGAGCACGTTGTTCTCATTGGACGCGCAGATCAGGGTTTTGATGGGCACTCCCATCTGCTTGGCGTAGTAACCCGCCAGGATGTTGCCGAAGTTGCCAGTGGGCACGCACACGTTGATTTCCTGGCCGTTGGTGATGCGCTCCGCCTTGAGCAGATCGCAGTATGCGGAAACATAGTACACGATCTGGGGCAAGACCCGTCCCCAGTTGATGGAGTTGGCGGAGGACAGGAAATACCCCCGCTCCGCCAGGGTCTGGGCCAATTTTTGGTCGGAAAAGAGTTTTTTCACCCCGGCTTGGGCGTCGTCAAAGTTGCCCACCACCGCGCACACGCCCACGTTGCCGCCGGCCTGGGTCACCATTTGCAGCTCCTGAATGTCCGATACCCCGTTCTTCGGATAAAAGACCAGGATTTTCGTCCTGCCCACATCCTTGAAGCCCTCCAGGGCGGCCTTGCCCGTATCGCCGGAAGTGGCCACCAGGATGCACGCCGTCTTCTCCTCATCGATCTTGCTCAGAGAAGCGGACAGCAGATGGGGCAGCATCTGTAGGGCCATGTCCTTAAAGGCGCAGGTGGGGCCGTGCCACAGCTCCAGGCAGTGCAGGCCCTCCTTCAGCGGACGCACCGGAGCCACCGCCGGATCGTCAAAATTGCTCCCATAGGCCGCAGCGGCAAACTCGGCCAGCTCCCGGGCGGAAAACTCGTCCAAAAACCGGCTCAGAACATACACCACCCGCTGCTGATAGGACATGTTTTTCATGGTCTCCAGTGCGCTGCCCGGCAGCCGGGGTAACATCTCGGGGGTCATCAGTCCCCCGTCCGGCGCCAGACCCCGCACAATGGCCTGAGCGGCGGACATTCTCATCTTTTTATCCCGTGTACTCACATAATTCACGGCAAACTCACCACTCTCATCAGGTTGTTGTAAAACAGGCCGCGCACGACTGTTTCACTGTATTGACGGCACAGCAGATATTCAAATAAGCGGTCCAGCGCCTCAATATCCGGCAGATCCGCAATGGTGTCGCAGCCATCCCAATCTCCGCCCAAGGCCACGTTTTCTCCGCCGCCCAGCTCCAGGATATGATCCAGGTGGGTCCGCACGCTGTCCAGGTCCCGGCCCAGGCCCACAAATTCCCGGTAGAAGTTCAGGCCTACCACACCTTGATTTTTTATTATGGCAGTTATTTGCTCATCCGTCAAGTTTCTTGTGTGATTCCAGACGGATTTCGCGTTGGAATGGGTGGCCAGCACCGGCCGGCGGGCCAGCTCCATCACATCCCAGAATCCCGCCGGAGACAGGTGGGACACGTCCACCAGAATCTTCAGCTCCTCCATGCGCCGGACAAACCGCCTGCCCTGCTCGGTCAGCCCCCGCTCCGGGTGATCGCTGTGGGAGCCGGACAGGGCGTTGGCGTGGTTCCAGGTGAGGGTGATCACCCGCACCCCGTCCAGGGCGGCCTGATCCAGCCGCCCCGGATCGCAGCCCAGCAGCTGCGCACCCTCCACCGACAAAAGGGCGGCCGCCCTGCCGCTGTCCCAGACCCGGCGGATGTCCTCCCCAGTGCGGCACAGGCAGATTCTGTCCCTGTTTCGCTCCATCTGACGTTGAAAGCACCGGAGCAAAGCGCAGTAAGCCTCCTCCACCGTACTGCCTCCGGTATAGCCCGGGGCACTCCACAAAGCGAAAATCTGGGCGTAGCGCCCGAAGGCTCTTTCCGTCCGCTCCAAGTCCACCGCCCCGGTGTTCCGCTCCAGGTCCTCATATTCCCGCCAGCAGCGGGAAATGGTGTCGCAGTGGGCGTCAAATACCCATGGCCGTTCCATCCCCATCCCTCCTAAAAGGCGTTCTCCACATACTCTATGCGCGGGCGCGGGGTCTGCATACCCTGGGGCGCGAATACCTGGGCCACGTCAAACCTGGGCTGAAGGCGGCTGGGGTGCTCCATGAGATATAGCTGGGCGGTGGCGCGCAGCTTTTGCTGTTTGCTGGTCGTCACCGCCTCCATGGGCTGGCCAAATCGATTGCTTTTGCGCAGCTTTACCTCCACAAAGGCAATGAAGCTGCGGTTTTCCGCGATCAGATCCACCTCTCCCAGCCGACAGCGGTAGTTGGCCGCCACAATCCGCCAGCCTTTGGCCCGCAAGTCCTCCGCCACCAGCCGCTCCCCCCACCGGCCCAGCAGCCGGGCCTGCTCTCCCCCGCTCACAGCTTCCTGAGGAAGCTGCGCCGGTGAATGGGACAGGGCCCATACTGACGCAGCAGTTCATAGTGGCGGCGGGTGGGGTATCCCTTATGCCGTTCAAACTCATATTGGGGGTAGTGCCTGGCCATCTCCTGCATATACCGATCCCGGCTCACCTTGGCCAGAATGGAGGCTGCGGCGATGCTGGCCGAGCGCTGGTCCCCCTTGACGATGGTGTCATGCGCTAAGGTGATGGCACAGCGGCTGCCGCGGTCCCGGTTGCCGTCGATGAGAGCGAAATCCGCCGCCGGCTCCAGTACCTCCATGGCCCGGTTCATGGCCAGCATCCGGCAGTTGAGAATATCCAGCGCATCAATCTCCTCCGGTTCTACCCAGGCCACTGCCCAGGCCGCCGCCCGCTCCCGAATCTGGTCAAAGAGCAGGTCCCTGCGGTGAGGGGACACCTTTTTGGAGTCGTTGAGATAGGGCAGCTCCAGGCCCATAGGCAGGATGACCGCCGCGGCGTATACCCGTCCGGCCAGGGGCCCCGCGCCCGCCTCATCACAACCGCACACCCGGCAGTATCCCCGGTCGGCTGCCTGCTGTTCAAACTCCCACATGGTGCTTATCTGTGCCAGGAAATCCTTCCGGCCGTTCTAATGTAAAGTGTCCTAGCTTGCCACCTCGAAACTCATCCAGCAGTACCTTGGACATCCGCTGGGTATCTACCTCGCCTCCGGAAATCAGCATACCCCGCTTCCGGGCAACTTGCTCCAGCAGCGCCCAGCCGGGAACCTCCGGGTCTACATGCACCTTATATCTGGCTGTCAGCGCCTGGGGATAACAGTCCCGCAGCAGTTCCAGCAGCGCACTGGCCAGCGCCTCGCTGTCCATCACCTCGTCCTTCACCGCGCCGGTAAAGGCCAGATGAAGCCCTGTTGTCTCATCCTCAAATTTCGGCCACAGGATGCCGGGAGTGTCCAGCAGTTCCAGCCCGCTGTCCACGCGCACCCACTGCTTGCCTCGGGTGACGCCAGGCCGATCTCCCGCTTTGGCGGACTTTTTTCGGGCAATTTTGTTGATGAGGGTGGATTTGCCCACGTTGGGCACCCCCACCACCATCACCCGCACCAGGCGTCCCACCTGACCCTTGGCCCTCCAGCTCTCAATTTTTTCCCGCAGGGCCGCCTTGACCACGGCGGAGAACTGATTTACCCCCCTGCCAGTCTTGGCATCCGTCTCCAGCACGGCGTAGCCCAGCTTCCGAAAGTCTGCCAGCCAGTGTGCGGTCTGCTCCGGATCAGCCTGATCCGCCCGGTTGAAGATCATCATACGGGGCCTGTCCCCCACCATGGAATCAATGTCGGGATTTCGGCTGGAAACCGGAATCCGGGCGTCCACCACCTCCGCTACCATGTCCACAAACTTCACGTCTTCTTCCATCTGACGGCGGGTTTTGGTCATATGCCCCGGATACCATTGGATATTCAAACTCAGACACCTCCTCCGATCCTGGCAGCCCATGGGGCTGCCACAGGATTGCTCGTCCACTTCTGAATGCAAAAAAGGAGCGGGGTCTCCGCTCCTTTTCCTGTGCTGAAAGCTCCTGAATTACAGGTTCTCCTTGACCTTGGCGGCCTTGCCCACCCGGTCACGCAGATAATACAGCTTGGCGCGGCGCACCTTGCCCTTGCGCATGGTCTCCACCTTCTCAATGGTGGGTGCGTGCAGGGGAAAGACCTTCTCCACGCCCACGCCGTAAGAGATGCGGCGCACGGTAAAACTCTCCTCAATGCCGCCGTGCTTTTGGGCGATCACAGTGCCTTCAAACACCTGGATACGCTCACGGCTGCCTTCCTTGACCCGGATGTGTACACGAACAGTGTCGCCCACATGGACCTCAGGGGCATCCTCCTTCATGTACTTCTGGCTGAACTGCTTTATCAGCTCCATATTTTTTCCTCCTAATCACAGGCGTTCATGCGTCAGCAAACCATGCGCAGAGGACCACCCTTTTTCAGACTTGGGTAGTTTATCACAGACGGAGATAAATTGCAAGTATTTTTTCCATTTTCCTGCTTATTTTATTTTGCCTCTGGCAGCGCATCCCCGCTTGTATACCCCCCGTTTTGTGCTATACTCTTTTTGTAAGATGCCGCCCATCAAAGGGCCCACACACAGCGGCCCATATGCAGGCAGCGAAAGGCCTGAGCGGCGAATTCCCATGGCAACCGCGCAGGCGCTTTCTTCTCCTGCTGGTGGAGCGCTTTCGCCTTTTGTCAATCGGAAAGGAGGGGCAGAACGCTGGTTCCAGCCGCGCGGGACAGCGCCTTCTGCCACAGCGATATGAAACTTCTCATCACTGGCGCAGCCGGCTTTATCGGTTCCAATTTTGTGGATTTTATCCTGGAAAAATACCCGGAGGACAAGGTGGTCTGCCTGGATAAGCTCACCTATGCCGGAAATCTGGAAAACCTGGCCCGCCATCGGCGGGACAGCCGCTTTCAATTTGTCCGGGGGGATATCTGTGACCGGGAGTGCGTGTTTGCCCTTCTGGAACGGGAACAGGTGGACTGTATCGTAAACTTTGCCGCGGAAAGCCATGTAGACCGGTCTCTGGAGGATCCCGGTACCTTTCTGCGTACCAACGTTCAGGGCGTATGCGTCCTGCTGGATGGGACAAACGCGTTTCAGATCCCCCGCTTCCACCAGATCTCCACCGATGAGGTGTACGGCGATCTGCCTTTAGGCCAGCCGAACCAAAAGTTCAGCGAGGACAGCCCCTTGCGGCCATCCAGCCCCTATTCCGCCTCGAAAGCAGCGGCGGATCTCTTGTCCCTCTCCTATTTCCGATCCTTTGGAACCCCAGTCACCATTACCCGAAGCTCCAATAACTATGGGCCCAGGCAATTCCGGGAAAAGCTCATCCCCCGGATGATTTTCCGGACCATGGCAGGGCAGCCTCTGCCGGTGTATGGGGATGGGCAGAATGTCCGGGACTGGCTCCATGTGCGGGACCATTGCTCTGCTGTCGATTTGGTTATCCGGAAGGGGCTTCCGGGCAGCGTGTACAATGTGGGCGGCGGAACTGAGCGGTCCAATCTGGAGCTGGTCAAGCTGCTCCTCACTCTGATGGGCGAGAGGGAATCCCGCATCTCCTTCGTCCCGGACCGTAAGGGGCATGACCGGCGCTATGCCATCAGCACTGAAAAAATCGAACAGGAGCTGGGCTGGCGGCCTGTCACCGACTTCAGCCGCGGTATCCTGGAGACCCTCCAATGGTATCAGGCACATTCAGAGCAAGGCGGTGCAAGCAGGGACTAATCACGGAGAAATTCCTGCCGCTCAGCGACAGCTTCCCATGCGCAGCGTTCCCCAGAGCAGCCAGACAGCCGTCAACAACAGCGTCACATTGCCATAGACCACTGCGGCGATGGCCCCCACTCCCGCCAGCAGTCCGGCCAAAATTCCGGAGACCACCGCCAGGGCGGTGTCTGTCCAGGCCAGCCCCAAGCAGCCGCCCAGCAGGTTTTCCGCCAAAACCCCTCCGTCCAAAGGCGGGATGGGCAACAGATTGAAGGCCCCGATCCAGACACTGGACACTGCCAGAACCTTCAAATTCAGCGCGAAGGCGGGGGCTGCCAGCAACAGATTGACCGCCGGTCCAGCTAGCAGGACCAGGTTTTCCTGCCCATAGGACAGAGGCTGCCGGTAATCGAAGCGCAGTTCCGCCCCCACGGCGCTCAGCTTCAGGCAACTCACATGGCCCTTCAGCGCAAGAGCCGCCGCCAGGTGTCCCAATTCATGCAGCGCGCAGGCCAGTATCGCCCAGGGCAGCAGACCGGCTCCCTCATCCAGGTATAGCAGCCCCGCCATCAGCAGCAGGAACCCCGGGCTGACCTCCACTCTTGTCCGAATCTCAGGAAAGGTCCACATAGTATGCCGGGTCTAGTCTGATATTGTCCTTTTCCAAGGTGAAGTGCAGATGGGGGCCGGTGGCGTTTCCAGTGGAGCCCACCAACGCCACCGTCTGCCCGCAGGCCACCGCATCCCCTTTGCCCACCAGCAGCTTGCTGCAATGCGCGTAGAAAGTGGACACGTTGTTTTCATGGCGGATTTTCAGATAAAGGCCGAACTCATCACTCTCCCCGATATACTCCACCACCCCTTCTGCAAAGGCGCCGATCTCCGCCCCCTCCGACGCGCCGATGTCCATCGCCAAATGGAATTCATAGTCCCCGTCAATGGGGCTGTCCCGATAGCCGAAGCTTGAGGTGAGCGTTCCCTGCACCGGCACCGCCGTCTCCTCCAGCCCCAGCTCATAATGGGTAAAGCTCACGTTAGACGGCAGGGCGATGCCGTCATCCGTGTAGGCCTGGGCCACCGCTGTGACGATTTCAGGCGTGGCCTCCGGCTGAGGCTCCTGCACAGGCTCGGACGTTTCCGGCTGGTCAGAGTCCGCCGCCGCTTTTTCCATCACACCGGCCTGGGAAACGTAATCAAGCCCCAGCCGGCTTGTCTGACTCAGCATCGTCACATTTAACGATTCCGGGCGTTCCGGCTCCGACGTCTGTGCCGGCCTGCCAAGCACCGAGGCCCCCAGCTGGCTCAATGCCGACTGAATGCCGCTCCCCTCCGATAAAGATTGCTGAAATTGTTGAAAGACAGCATGAAAATCCACATCGGAGGTCAGCACCCGCCTCCAAACCTGTATCTGGTCCGGAAATACCCCCCGCCCTACGAACACCAGGAGGAAGAGCGCCAGGCTCACCAGCAGTTGAACCAGCCTGCGCCGGTCCTGCCCAGGGCCCTGGAGCTTCTTCCGGCTCTCCGCCCTCTTTCTCCCAACCCGTCGCCTGACCACGGTACGGCGCCGATCCATGGCGTTCATCGTCGGTCCCCTCCTTGTCCACAGCATTCCTGCCCATACTGTATGTCCGCAAAAGGAAAAATATGCACCTTGTTTCTCTGTCCAACTATTTCAGCTCAGCGCCACACCCTATCTGGAAAATTTCCAAACGGGTTCCTGATTTTCCAAATAAACGCAGACGCGCCGCGAAAGCAATAAGCTCCGCGGCGCGTCTGCGCTTGTTCTTGATATCTCATTCCCAGGGGGCGGTCTTCACACCACAATCGTATTTTCCGCCCGGCGGGTATAGGTTTGCTCCAGCATGGCCACATGGGAGAGAAAGTCGGGATCGTCAAAGTATTTGGCATGGCTGGGACAACGGCGGACACAGGCTTGGCACTTGATGCACAGGCCCGTGGCCTCCATACTCTCCCCGTCAATACTGCCCACAGGACAGGCCCGGTGACACAAGCCGCAGCGGTCGCATTTGGTCCAATCGGTCTTGGGCTTTGCCTTAAGGAATTTGGCCGGGGCGCCGTCCACCTTCAAGGGCGTATAGTAAGGGCCGATCTCACTGCGGTCCAGCTCCAGAACAGGCAGCTCTTCCCCAGACAGCTTTTGCGCCACCCGAAGGGCAAACTCCCTCATCTGATCCAGATCCTCTTCATCTGGCCTGCCTGTTCCCACCCCGTCTGAGAAGGCGTGCCGCCCGACGAAGGCGGCGGCGCCGGCCAGCTGAAAGCCGTTCCCCTCCAACAGCAGCGCCAGTTCCCGCAGCCCCTCGTCCACGCTCCGGTTCCCAAAAACACAGATGGGCACAGCAGGCGTCCCATCTCCGTGAATTTTGCTCTGGTAGTCCGGCAACAGCTTGTTGGGCAGGCGTCCGGCGTACACCGGAGAGGCCATAACCAGCAGATCTTCTCGCTCAAAATTATACTCTCTCTGCCGGTTTTCCGGCCGGGTAAAATCGATTTCCACCCGTTCCAGTCCCAACCTCGCCGCCAGCTCATCACATATGTAACGGCCAATGCGCCGTGTGCCGCCAGTTGGGCTGAAACAGAGCAGACAAATTCTTTTCAATTCCATATAGACATTCCTTTCCAATCGGGGAGACAGCCCGTCCACCGCCAGGCGTGGGCAAATTGCTCTCAATAGGGTACCGAGGAGATCTGGATGTAATTGATATGATACATCTCGCTGGATTTCTCTCCAAACGGAGGCCTGGCCCGCACTAAGATCTCATAGGTGCCGCCCGCTTTGGCATTCAGTTTCAGCTCGTACTGATTGTCGTAAAAGGTCGCCCGGTTGACCACCGCCTCCGGGAGCTGCGTAAAGTTCTCATCTATAGAACACTCCCCCAGAAAGCCCAGATTGATGCTCACAAGATTCCCGGTTTCTGAACCCAGGGGCAGGTCATTGCTGATGGAAAGTTCCCGGATGGTTACCTCATTCGCATCATTGTGCATAACCTTTACCTCAAACCGCACCCTGTTGTCCCCGTCCTGAATATGACAGTCCAAGCTCTCCAGCAGGGCGTCAGGGTCCGCGCGGAAGGCCTCCGGCAGCTGGGCGTCATCTACCACCGCACCGGTCCCGGCCAGGAACTCGTCAAAATTAGACCCCAGCATAAACTCATACCCATTCCCCTTCCATCCTCTCTCCGTCCCACCTAGACCCACGGCTGAAAGAAGAGTCTGGAAGAAGGACGCGGGCCATGGGGCAAATTATAGCAAATTGTTTCCTCCCCTGCAACCAACCCCATAAATTATGCAAAATAGGTATAGATATTCAAATTCTGGTGCAAAAACGTAGTTTCTCTTATACCGCCATCCAGATCTCGGCGCAGCCAGAGGATGGGCCCCAGCCAGAAAAAGAAGCTGCTTTGTAGACGCTCCTTTCTCGTGGACGGGGCGGTTAAAATCGATATTTTGATATTTCCAATATGTACGGGAGGACTGCCCAACCGGCCTTCTGGCTGGCGGCGCGGGTACGCCGTACAAGCATTTTGCCAAAGGCAAAAATCTTGGCGGAAGGGCGGATTTACCTGCCCTGCGCATTTTAATGCCGAGGGTGGAACAGTCCTCTATACGGTGGAGCCCAAAACAAAAGGACATCCTTTCGGATGTCCTTTTGGCTTGTGTTTAGTTGACAAAAAAAGATACCCGTGTGCATTTAGGAAACCAAACCGCAACCCAGCGCCAGCGGTTGCGGTTTGGAAAGGAGCCGCGACAGAATGAATGAGAGGTGACTTTTGTAAAAAAGTCGCCGCGAACGATATGCCGTCCGCGGCGACGTGGAGCTACTGGCCGGACTCGAACCGGCGACCTGCTGATTACGAATCAGCTGCTCTACCAACTGAGCCACAGTAGCATTTCACTCTTTACATGAATTTCATGATCTTCGTTATTCTAACATAGCAATTCCCCTGCGTCAAGAACAAAAAATGCGGAGAAATACTTGATACTACAGCGCAAAGCATTTATACTATGAGAGCGTATGTTTTTCCGCTTACGTGGAAAACACCGCCTGTCAAGCCAGTGTGATTTCATCACAGACAGAGCGTTGCGATAGGAATATAGTGATTTTCAAATTAGAAAAGGAGCTGCTGATTATGTCAGTCATTCAAATCACGAAAGATAACTTTGACAGCGAAGTAATTCAGGCCAAGGAACCGGTTCTGCTGGACTTCTGGGCCGATTGGTGCGGCCCTTGCCGGATGCTCTCCCCGGTGGTGGACCAGATCGCAGAAGAGACTGCCGGTGTGAAGGTGGGCAAGGTCAATGTGGATGAGGAGCCTGAGCTGGCCCGCCAGTTTGGCGTGATGAGCATTCCCACTCTGGTGGTCATGAAGGACGGCAAGGCAATGGATACCAAAGTTGGCGTGCAGCCCAAGGCCGCCATTCTCTCCATGCTGGACCTGTGATCTTTTTCGTCCATCCAACCTATTTCGTTTGGAAGTCCCGGACACGAGGTTTTATCCGCCGTGTCCGGGACTTTTTGCTACTTAGCTTACGCTTCCGTGGCTGTCCGAGAACGGGACCACGTCCCTCACCGCATCCTTGGCCGTGATAGCAACATCATCATGGTCAATGTCAATTAGGCGGTAGCGGTCGTTGCCCATACCCAGTTCCTTCATATAGGTCAGCTGGCGCAGGCCGTGGCGGGATTCCATCCGCTTGACCAGATCCTTGTGGTCCTCCTCCTTCATGGCATACACCAGGTCCACGCAGGCCTGGTCCACCGCCAAAATGTCCAGGGATGCCAGGATGCCCACGTTGGGAGTTACCACGGGCGCCGCCGCAGTCCCCTCACAATCGCAGGACACCGACATATTGCGCATGACGTTGACAAAGCAGATGTGCTCTCCAAAATGGTCTACAACAGCTTTGGCGGACTCCATCATCCGCTCCATAAACTCCTCCTTTGCAATGTCCCACATGTCGTCGGAACCGGGCGTGGTGTGGATCATGGCCTTGCCGATGCGGCCGTCGGCACAGCCGATGCCGATGTTCTTGGCAGAGCCGCCGAATCCGCCCTGGGTATGGCCCTTGAAATGGGTCAGGACCAGAAGGGAATCATAGTTGGGCAGGTGGCTTCCCATGTGCATCTCGGTAAACCATTTCCCGCCCTTCACAGGGAAGGCCACCGTCCCATCCTCGTCCAGAATATCCACCGGGCAGAATGTCCAGCCGTTCACCTTCAGCGTCTCCTGGTGCTGCCCGGTGGTATAACGGTCTCCCTCATAATAGGTATTGGTCTCCACAATGGCCGCGCCGGGCAGTTCAGTCTTTATCAGGTTTTCCACCCAGGGACGGGGAATGATGTTGGGGCCGTGGGCCTCCCCGGTGTGCAGCTTGATGCCGGTTTTTCCGATTATATGCCCTTTTACACGGTCATAGATCCGACGGAGTCCCTCCGCAGACAGATCCCGGGTAAAATAGACCACAGACTCCCCTCCGGTTCTTTGGTGGTAAGGGAGATAACGATCTCCTCCTGTGCCGGGAACAGGTTTTTGTTCAGGCATTTCTGTCTCCTCCTTTTCAAATTGCTTCATAGCGTCCTCGCATGTGGCTCTACCTTTGCTCTTTCCAATTCTTTCTCAAACCCATCATAGTCCATTTGTCCTGTATTGTCAAACCTGGATAGGAGCGCTCCATCGCGCGCTTTGCAAACCGCCAGCGCAGAGTCCCCGCCTTTCACAAAAGGATGATGAAATCATTGAAAATTCCATCAAAGTATACTATACTGGGCAATAGCTTATGCTCTTGTCGCCCTTTACCACATCCACAACTTGGAATAAAATCAAGCAGCACACAGGAAAGGACTAGAGAAACATGGAACAAAAACACACCGCCGTAGGATATCTGCCGGAAGAACGGCCAAGCCCTGTCAAACTTCTTTTATACGCCATTCAGCAGGTGATCGTCATGTTCCCTGCCACCGTCACTGTCGCGCTCGTCACCGGCTTCCAGGTATCCACCACGATTTTTGCCAGCGGCCTGGCTACCCTCTGTTTCATTTTGATCACAGGGCGGAAAATCCCGCTGTACTATGGCTCCAGCTTTGCCTATCTGACCGCTATCGCCAGTATGTGCGCCGCGGAGGGCTTTGAAAAGGTGGATGGCATCCTCCCCACGGAGGCAATCCAGTATGCACAGTTTGGCATCATTTTCTCTGGATTGATTTCCATCGCAGCCGGTCTTTTGATCCGCTTTTTCGGGAAAAAGGTGGTAGAAACCATTCTGCCCGCCTCCATCACCGGACCGGTGGCCATGATCATCGGCCTCACTCTGGCGGGAAACGCGCTCAGCGACGCCATCCCAAATGTAACTGAGGTGACCAACGAGAGTACAGCCTGGGTAATCGTGGCTCTCGTCACCCTTCTGTCCACCATTTTCTACGCGAAATACCTGCGGGGCTTCCTGGGTCAGCTGCCCCTGCTGCTGGGCGTGCTGACTGGCTGCGCGGTGGCCGGCATCGTTTACGCCTCGGGCTGGGCCAATCTCTTCCGTGCAGTGCCTGCCGCCGCGCTGGAGGCCTCTATTTGGCGGCTGGGTGACGGATCCATCTTCGCCGTCCCCGCCTTCTCGTTCCCAAAGGTCTCCTGGACCGCCGTGGCCGCCATCATGCCCATTGCCATTGCCACCATTCCGGAATCCACGGCTCATATGTATCAGTTGGACATCTATGTGAATGACGTGGCCCGCAGGAAGGGCAAAAAGATGAAGTACAGCCTGATCGACATGCTGGACCGCAATCTGATTGGCGACGGCATTTGCGATATGATCTCCGGGGTCATCGGCGGTCCGGCTGGCACCAACTACGGCGAGAATATCAGTACCATGGCCATTACCAAGGTCTTTTCCGTCCCCGTGCTGGTGGTGGCCGCAGTGATCGCCATGGTGATCAGTTTCTTCACCCCGTTGATCCAGGTGATTTACGGAATTCCCCTGGCGGTTATCGGCGGGCTGGAAATCTATCTGTTTGGAGCCATTGCGGCCCAGGGCATCGCCATCATGATCGAGAAAAAGGTGGACATGTTCTCCTCCAAGAACATTGCCGTCATCGCCTCCATCATGATCATTGGCATTGGCGGCAACTATGCCTTTGGCGGCAACATCCCCCTGTTCGGCATCCAGGTCCCCTGCATCGCGGGTGCGGCCATTTTCGGAATTCTGCTCAACCTGCTGCTCAGCATCGGCGAGCGGAAAGCACAGAGCGCCTGATCAAAAATCTGTTGAAGTGGAGGTTCTGTAATCCCTGACTGGCGGTAGATACCAAATAGGA
Organism: uncultured Oscillospiraceae bacterium; assembly: GCA_944387095.1. Lineage (GTDB taxonomy): Bacteria > Bacillota > Clostridia > Oscillospirales > Oscillospiraceae > Enterenecus. The sequence goes on along the minus strand of CALXDP010000002.1, from coordinate 62,734 downwards.
ATTACAGAACCAAGAAGGGTACCGCCCCGTAGCGCACAATGCGCCGGGGCGGTACCCTTCTGCAAACAGACATTGGGCGATGTTGGTGCTATCACAGGGATACTGGAACAGCTGCTGCACCCCATGTATATGGTTCGCCTATGTTGACACCCCATCAACCGGGCGCCTCACTCCCAATGGGTCTTTACAGTTCAATCAGCTCATATTCCCGGGAGCCAAACCCCAGGTCGGCTGCCGCCTCAATGGTGTGGATCCCATTGCGGCTGTTCACCCGCTCCATAAAATGCTCTTTCCCCGGGTCATTGGACTGGAGGACGAGGTCAATGCAGGCCTGGTCAATGGCCACCGGATCCAGGGAAGCGAGGATACCAATATCCTTCATGCAGGGATCCTCCGCCACAGCGCAGCAGTCGCAATCCACAGAGAGGTTCTTCATCACATTGATAAAAGAGATCTTTCCCTTGAAATGCTCCACCACGCTGGAAGCGGCGTCCGCCATGGCCTCCGGAAATACGATGTTGCTGGCATGCTGCTGCCAGGTCTCAAAACGGTCGTCGGTCTTGCCGGCGGAGTGGATCAGCGCCTTGCCCGCCCTGGATGCGCAGCCGATGGCCAGCTGTTTGAGCGCTCCGCCGTAGCCGCCCATGGGATGGCCCTTAAAGTGGGCCAGAACCAGCATGGAGTCGTAATTCAGAATGTGCTTCCCCACGTGGTTTTCCTTGAGGACCTTACCGTTTGGGATGGTCCAGACTACATCCGGTCCCTCGGCATCCATTAGGTCCACGTCGAAATACTTGGTCCAGCCATGCTCCTCCAAAAGCTGACGATGGGAGGCGGTGTGGTCCCGCACGCCCCCCGCAGCGTCACCATAGGCAGTATTGCACTCGACGATGGTGCCGTGGACTTCTTCCACCATGGGCCGCCAGAACTCCGGATTCAGGAAATTCTGGTTACCCTTCTCACCGGAGTGGACCTTCACAGCCACCTTGCCGGGCAGTTCCACCCCCAGAGCATGATACAGCTCCACAACCTTTTCCGGAGTGATTTCTCTGGTAAAATAGACTTTCGCGCTCATACTCAAAAACCTCCTTGTGTGATTCCTGCAGATTTTTCTTTAAAAGACAAGCACTTGCCGATGACCTCGCCGGTTTTCAGGCACTCATAAAATGAGACCTTCCAAGATACCTGCCACAGAGCGCTCTGTACCGGCAGAGCGTTGCGAGGTACCCCTTTGTCATGAAACTCGCCTGTTCTATTCTGCCATCATGTCCATTCATGTCCATCTTTCATCATCGGTATCATACCACGATTCTGACATCGCATCAATAACAGATTTTATGTGCTTCTCTCCTCCTGTCATATGCGGTTCCATGGGGAATTTTCATGAGATCCAAGGCACAGGTGGAGAGAAAGGCAGAGGCCGCCTTCGGCGGCCGAAACACAAAAAGAAAGACACGCTTGCAGCGTGTCTTTCTTTTTGGAGCAGGTGAGGGGAATCGAACCCCCGTGTTCAGCTTGGGAAGCTGACATTCTACCATTGAACTACACCTGCAAGCGCTTTTTCATTATAACCGACTCTTCAGAAAAAAGCAAGCAAAAATTCAATTACAATGTTGTCATAAAATCGTCATTAAAAATTTACAAAAAAGTCTAGACATTTCCTGCATATATTGCTATAATGACGAATAGATAGAAAGAAGGAGGTGATAGTATGAAGATCATCCGTTCCATTCCCGCAGATATTGACGAGCTGATCTTCTCTGGTGAGAGTACCGTTCCCAGCGAGCGCTGATGACAAACGGAGTCCTGCCAGACAAAGAGTCAACTCGTCCCAGTCGGGACGTTTTTTATTTGCGCTGATGGAGAAGACAAAGGCGCTGTCCGCTCCTTCTGCGTCAGCCTGACAGAGTGAAACATGCATATGGGCCCGCCGGAAAACCGGCGGGCCCGCTTTGATTTTCTGCCGCGCAATCAGTTCTTGCTTTTGCCCATGAATCGCAGCAGATACAAAAACAGGTTAATGAAGTCCAGATACAACTCCAGGGCGGAGTAAATGGACGCTTTGTGCAGCATCACCGCGTCATGATAGAAATAATTGTAGTTGGCCTTGATCTTCTGGGTATCATAGGCGGTAAAGCACAGAAACACCACAATACCCACCATGCAGATGATCCGCTCAGTGGCCTCCATCCGAATGAAGAAACTGAGCAGCGCAGCCACCAGCAGGAAGATCAACCCGCCGATGAGCAGGGGGCGCAACCGGGACAGGTCCGTCTTGGTGAACCGGCCATACAGGGCGAAGGCCCCAAAAAACAGGGCGGTGAGTCCAAAAATGGCGATCAGGCTAGTCACTTCAAACAGCACGAAGTAGACGGAAAACACCACTCCGTTCAACACAGAGTAAACGAGAAACAGGATCCGGCTCACCCCCACGGAGTTCTTATGGATCCGAGCGGAAAAGATCAGCACCACCGCCACCTCCGCAATCAGCAGAATGATGGCAATTTGGGGCACTGCATAGAACAGGCCAAACACCGCCCCGCTCACCGACATGGCCCAAGCCAGCAGGAAGGTGACCATCAGGCCCACAAACATCCAGCCGAAGGTCCTGGAAATATACTGATTCAGGGTCAGCCTGGAGTCGGCGTAGCTGCTGTCAAAGCTGTACTGGTTCATTTGATTCATATTATCCATACATTACCTCCCGCGCCATCCGGCACTTTAAAAAATTCAGGTTTCCCGGTCCACCTGCTTCATCTGCTTCAGATTGCCGATCTTCAAACTCCTGCGGCGGAGTTCTTCCATCACGTCCTCCAGAGGGATTCCCTGGTCCACCATGAGTACCATCAGGTGATAGATCAGGTCCGAGATCTCCCCCACCGTATCGGCAGGCACGCTATTCTTGGCGGCGATCACCGTCTCTGTACACTCCTCCCCCACCTTCTTCAGGATCTTATCCAGCCCTTTCTCAAACAGGTAGCAGGTATAAGACCCCTCCTGGGGATGCTCCCGGCGGTCCTGAACCACCTGATACAGAGTCTGCAGTACATCGTTCATTCCATGACACCTCATTCACAGTTCTTATTATATCGCAATCTCACGAAAAAAACAACTCTCAGATCCCGTGTGGCAGGTGGGCCCATCCGGTTTGCACAGGTAGAGCAGCGTATCCGTGTCACAATCCGTCCGAATTTCCAGAACATGGAGAAAATTGCCGCTGCTCTCCCCTTTCTGCCACAGCTTCTGCCGGCTCCGGCTCCAGAACCAGGCCGTTTTGGTCTTTATGGTCAGCTCCACCGCCTCCCGGTTGGTAAACCCCAGCATCAACACCTGCAGGGTTTCTGCATTCTGAATGATCACCGGGATCAGGTCGGATTTTTGAAACAGCAGGTCCAGGTCAAACATCGCTTCTATCCCTCCCAGGGCAGTTTAGGTTTCCGAACCCGCCAAGGGTCCTCTTTCCGTTGGGCGCTCAGCCGCTTCTCCTCCGCCTTTTGGGCGCGGCGGGCCTCCTTCTTGGCCCGGCGGCGGGCCTTGCGGCGCTTCCGGCGGTGCTCGATCACCGCCTCCAGCACCTCCCCCCGCCCAGCTCCAGGGCGATCTCCAGAATGTCGTCCAGCATAGGCCTACCGCACGGGGATGCCCCGCCCGGCCAGGTACGCCTTCACCTGGGGAACGGTGAGCTCCCCGAAGTGAAACAGGCTGGCGGCCAGGGCGGCGTCGCAGCCGGTGGTCTCAAACACCTGGGCAAAGTGCTCCAAAGAGCCGCAGCCGCCGGAGGCAATCACCGGGATGGACACCGCCTGGGTCACCGCCCGGGTCATGTCCAAATCAAAGCCCGCCTTGGTGCCGTCAGCGTCCATGGAGGTGAGCAGGATCTCCCCTGCTCCCAGCCGCTGCCCCTCTTTCGCCCACTCCACCGCATCCATGCCGGTGGGGGTGCGCCCTCCGGCCACAACCACCTCGTACCAGCCCTCTGGCCGGCGGCGGGCGTCGATGGCCAGCACCACGCACTGGGAGCCGAACCGCTCCGCCGCTTGGGAGATGAGTTTGGGGTCCTTCACCGCGGCGGAGTTCACCGAGATCTTGTCCGCCCCCGCCCGCAGCAGCCTCTGGAAGTCATCCAGGGTGCGGATGCCGCCCCCCACGGTGAGGGGGACGAACACCCGGGCGGCGGTACGCTCCACCACATCGGCCACCGTGTCCCGGGCGTCGCTGGTGGCGGTGATGTCCAGAAAGACGATCTCGTCCGCCCCCTGGTCGGAATAGTAAGCGGCCAGCTCCACCGGGTCGCCCGCGTCCCGGATGTTGACGAAGTTGACTCCCTTCACCACCCGTCCGTCCCGCACATCCAGGCAGGGGATGATCCGTTTGGCTAACATTGCTGCCCACCGTCCTTCACCGCCTGGGCAAGATCTATGGTCCCGGCGTAATAGGCCTTTCCAATGATGGCCCCCCAGACGCCCAGGGCCGCCAGATCACGGATATCCTGATTGCAGGACACGCCGCCGGAGGCGGTCACCCGGCAGGACACGCTGTCCATCAGCGCCCGCAGGCTGTCCAGCGCCGGCCCTCCCAAAGTCCCGTCTGTATCAATATCTGTAAAGATAATATTCTTTACACCAATACCTTCCATTTCCCGGGCAAAGTCCAGGTAATTTCGCCCGGAATCCTCTGTCCAGCCCGCCGTGCGCACCAGACCGTTTTTCGCGTCGATACCCACGGAGATCCGGTCATGGCCAAACCGCTCCACCGCCCGGGCCACAAATTCCGGGCATTCCACGGCGGCAGAGCCGATCACCGCACGGAAGGCCCCGCCGGCAAACACCGCCTCCAGATCCTCCATGGAGCGAATGCCACCCCCCAGCTCCACCCTCAGCCCCAAACCGGCTACCTGGGACACAATGGCACTGTTTTTCCGTCGGCCATCCTTGGCGCCGTCCAGGTCCACCATGTGGATCTGACGGGCCCCCGCCTCATAAAAGGCCCGGGCCGTCTCCACAGGATCCTGGGCCACCTGATGCACCGTATGGAAATCTCCCTTGTATAGACGCACGACCTTCCCGTCTTTTAGGTCGATGGCGGGCAGAATGATCACGCGGCATCCCTCCTTTATTCTCCGTCCTGGCCAAACACATAATCGTAGAAGTCATTCTCGATGATCAGGTCGGTGCTGTCCAGCTTATAGGCGACCAGCCGGCGCATCGCCGTGACATATTCCTCCTGCTCCCGCTCCGTCATGGTCACGCCCTCCGCGGGAGTGAAGGTCTGGGTAAACCGGTTGTAGAAGCCCCGGTCCGACTGCCAGCACCGGGAGGAAAACACCACCAACCCCTCGCTGTCCGACAGGATGTCGCTGCCCGCCAGCATCCGGGAGTCATACTCCAATCCCAAAAGATTTGACACTGTGGGCAGGATATCCACCTGGCAGCACACCTTGTCCACCTCCACCGGCTGGTCCATGCTGGCCGACCACATGATGAGGGTATTTTTATAGACATCGAAATCAATGGCAGATTCCCGCAGGTATTCCAGATCCTCCGAGCTGCCGAAGGGCCTGCCCGCCAGCTCTTCCAGCACGTCCACATCCGCGTAGGGGATGTGGTCTCCGGTGGCCACGATCAGGGTGTTTTCCAGCTTGCCCGCCGCCTCCAACTCGTCCAACAACGCCTGCATGGCACGGTCCACCTCTATGGCGGCGGCCGCCACATAGGCCTGGGTTTTCTCGCTGTAGGGCAGGTCGGATACCAGGTCTCGATACTGGGACGCCACCCGGTTCCAGCCGTAGTTGGTATGGCCGCTGACGGTGAGATAGTATACATGAAAGGGGGTGTCCTGGTGGATATAGTCGTCCACGCTCACCTCTACCATATATCTGTCCCGTTGGGGCCAGAGCCGATCCGTCCCCGCGGCATTCTCCTCGCACAGCAGGGTGCCAGACTCCCCGTTATGGCCTGGCACATACTGCTTCCAGGTGTAACCCAAATTGGTGTGGGAGGCAGCCCGACCATACATATCCTGGTTGTCGTGATAGCCCAACAGTTCATACCCCTCCCGGCCCAGCTGCTGGGCCAGGGAGAAATAGGCGTTGGTGCCCAGCTGGCCGGTGCGGCTCATGGTGGCGGGATTTCCGTTCTTGGGGTACAACCCCAGCAGGGTCTGGCATTCCCCATTGGAGGTACTGGTGAAATGCAGGGCGGTGTAGTAGTTTTGGAACACAAAGCCCTCGTTGGCCATTTTCCAGAGGGTGGGGGTGAGTTCCGGATCCAGGGCATAGCCGGAGAAGCCCTCCAGGACGAACAGGATGACATTGTACCCTTCAAACATGCCGGTATACTCATTTTTATTGGTGGGGGTAACACTGCTGAAGTAGTTGGCCAGCCACTGAATGCTCTCATTGTCCGTACCGCTGGCCACCGCCGCCAGATCCACGTCCATCACATTGGGAGAGGTGTCGATGGACGGGGTGGGACTGGCCGACGGATCCTGGCTCTCCTCTCCCGCCGAGTCGGAGGGGTCGGCGCTGGGGATCACTGGCAGTCCGGTGAAGCTGTCACCCAGCAGGGTGCCCGCAGGCACGAACTGGTGCTTCACGTCCAGACGGAGCATGGTGACCAGCCCCAGCTGCTCCACCTGGTCGTCCAGGTTGGTGTCCACCCGGTAGAGCTGGGCCGGGGTCAGATCCCCACCCCAGGGCAGATGCACCGCCCCCAGGGCCAACAGGTGAAAAATGACCATGCCCCCCGCCATCACCCCGGCAAACCCCACATGCGTCCGGGGAAAGCGCAGTACCCGGTTCCCAAAGGCGATGACAAAGATTGCGGGCAGCAGCAGCACCAGGATCAACGGGATGTTACGCGCCACCATGGAGAGGATGACCTGGGTATAGTCCGTTAAATGGTTGCCCGCCGCCATCCCCAGGGAGCTAAAGGAGTAGAAGTTCTGCAGGATCTTTTTGGCGATGATCTCCACAATATAGAGCAGGGACACCGCCAAAGCCAGCACCTTTACCAGCACACGGTTCACCTTTCGATGAAAGGGCATGGTAATGGCGCTGAACAGACAGCCCATGGATAGGGCGAACAACATATAGATCACACCATACTTCAGATTCATCCCCAGGGAGATGTGGAGTACCAGCTCCAAATAGACGAACAGCAGGGGAAAAAATGCCGCCCGCCCAACGGACCTCAAAAGGGGGGAGTCTCCCGCTCCCCCACTTCTTTTGCGCCCTCGGTACACTCGTCTCCCGCCATAGTTGTTGCTTGGCATGGTCTCCCTCCAGATCGTTTCCATTCAGCCCGGCGCTCATACGCCCAACTTTACAAAATTCTCCAAGATCCGCAGCCCCACCTCGCCGCTCTTCTCGGGGTGAAACTGAGTGCCAAACACCAGGCCACTCTGCACTGCCGCCGTCACCGGCAGGCCATAGTCCGTGGTGGCGATCACCTGTTCCGGACGGGTGGCAGCCCCGTAATAGGAGTGGACGAAATACACATACGCCCCCTCATCCAGCCCATCAAACAAGGGTGAGTTTCCCTGGAAATGCAGGCTGTTCCAGCCGATGTGGGGCAGCTTCAGCCCGGTGGGAATCCGCTCCACCTGGCCACCGATAAACCCCAGGCCCCGACAGGGCCGCACCTCCACGCCCCGCTCAAAGAGCAGCTGCATCCCCAGGCAGATACCCAAAATGGGCTTTCTGCCCACCTGCGCCAACAAAGGTCCCTCCAATCCGGAAGCACGCAGCTTGTCCGCCGCGTCCGGAAAGGCCCCCACCCCAGGCAGGATAATGGCGTCCGCCAACTCCAGGCCTTTGCCGTCGCCAGTGATCTGGCTGTCCTGCCCCAGGTAGGCCAGAGCGTTTGCCACGCTCTTCAGATTGCCCACCCCGTAGTCCACAATCGCAGTGTAACCCATTTCCCCTTCACATCCTTTTCACAGCGCGCCCTTGGTGGAGGTCACTCCCCGGCCCTCCACACGCACCGCGTCCTTCAGGGCCAGGCCCAGGGATTTGAACAGCGCCTCGGTGATGTGGTGGGCGTTTTCCCCATACAGGCATCTCTGGTGGAGGGTCAGCCCACCGTTGACAGCGAAGGCCCGCATGAACTCCTTGGTGAGACAGCTGTCATAGGCGCCGATCATCCCCTGGGGCATGGCCGCATCATAGACCAGAAAGGGGCGGTTGGAGCAATCCACCACCGTCAGGCACAGCGCCTCGTCCATGGGCACAAAGGCGGAACCGAAGCGGCGGATACCCTTCTTATCTCCCAGGGCCCGGAATAGGGCCTGGCCCAACACAATCCCCACGTCCTCCACCGTGTGGTGACCGTCCACCTGGAGATCTCCCTCCGCCCTCAGATCCAGACCGAATCCGGCGTAAAAGGCCAGGGCTGTGAGCATATGGTCAAAAAAACCGATACCGGTCCCCACCTGTACCTCACCACCATCCAGGCAGAGATTCACACTGATCCGGGTCTCTTTGGTCTTGCGCTCTATGGCATAGGCCCGGAGGCAGGCGTCTTCTTCCCGGTACAAAGGAATATCCATTCCACTTCCTCCTTTCCTAGCGGCCTTCATCAAACCGTACCTGGATGGAATTGGCGTGGGCGGTGAGGCCCTCCGCCTGAGCCAGGGTAATGATATCCTCCTTCACCCGGCCTAGCTCTTCCCTGCTGTACTTCAGCACACTGGTTTTCTTCACAAAGGCATCCACCGACAGAGGGGAGAAGAACCGGGCCGTCCCGCTGGTGGGCAGCACATGATCCGGCCCTGCCATATAGTCCCCCAGCGGTTCCGGGGTATATGCCCCAAGAAAAACGGCCCCCGCATTTTGGATCATATCCATCACGCTTTCCGGGTCTCGGGTGACGATCTCTAGGTGCTCCGGGGCAATCTCGTCCCCCAGCTGGGCGCACCGCTCCAAACTGTCGCAGACAATGGCGCAGCCGAAATCCTGGAGAGAGGCTTCTATGACCTCCCTCCGGCTCAAGTGCTCGGTTTGCCGGATGATCTCACTGTCCACCGCCCGGGCCAGCTCCCGGCTGGTGGTGAGCAGCACCGCTGAGGCCAGGGGGTCGTGCTCCGCCTGGCTGATGAGGTCCGCCGCCACATACCGGGGGTTGGCGGTCTCATCGGCAATGACCAGCACTTCGGAGGGACCGGCCACCATGTCGATGTCCAGGCTTCCGTACACCATCCGCTTGGCCGCCGCCACAAAGGCGTTGCCCGGCCCCACCAGCTTGTCCACCCGGGGGATAAACCCGGCACCATAGGCCAGGGCCGCCACCGCCTGGGCGCCCCCGACGGCGATGCAACGGTCCACCCCGGCCACCTTGGCCGCAGCCAGCACCGCGTCGCTCATGTGTTCCGTGGGCGGGGTGACCATGACCACCTCTTCTACCCCGGCCACCTTGGCCGGGATCACGTTCATCAGCACCGAGCTGGGATAGGCCGCCCGTCCACCGGGCACGTAGACCCCCACCCGTTTCAGCGGACGCACCGTGCGGCCCACCTGGCCGCCGGTGGGGCTGTCCCACAGCACTGTCCCAAAGGAGATCTCCTCCTTCAACCGGCTTTGGTAGTGGCGGATCTGGTCCGCGCTGCGCCGGAGGGCGGACAGCAGCTCCCCGGGAATCCGGCGGGCCGCCTGCTCCAGTTCCCCGGTGGCCAGCTCTCTCGGTTTGGCCTGGTCAAAGCGCAGAGAGTACTCCTCTACCGCCTCCAGCCCCCTGGCCCGCACATCGCGCAAAATATCCGCCACCGCCCGGTCAATCTCCGCTCCCGCCTGAGCCGCCCGAGCCCGCATGGCGGCGATTTTTTCCTCTTCCCGGCCGTTGCCGGCCATGACAATCTCCAGCATGGGCATCTCACTCCTCTTATTTCCGGCTGTCCAGAGTCTGCTGGCACCTGCCGATAAACTCCAAAATCTCCCGCTTGTACAGCTTCATGCTGGCCGTGTTGACGATCAGCCGGGCCGATACCTGGGCCACATCCTCAATGGGCTCCAGGCCATTTTCCCGCAGGGTGGCTCCGGTCTCCACAATGTCCACAATGCCGTCCGCCAGCCCCAGAATGGGGGCCAGCTCCACACTGCCCTCAATCTTGATAATCTCCACATCCATCCCCTTCTTTTCAAAGAAGGCCCGGGTCACCTCCGGATATTTGGAGGCGATCCGCCTGGTCTTGTAGGTTCCATAGAAGTCGCTGCCAACCTTTACAGCCAGGGCAAACCGGCACCGGCCAAAGCCCAGGTCCAGCACCTCATAGAAGGAACCTCCCTTTTCCAGGACAGTGTCCTTACCCACCACCCCCAGGTCACACACGCCGTGCTCCACATAGGTGATTACATCAGGGGCTTTGGCCAGCACCACATCCAGGGGATAGTTGGGCAGCTGGTGGATCAACCTGCGGCCCGGCTCCTTCACCGGAGCGCAATCCAGCCCCATCTGTTCAAACAAGGCCACCGACTTGTCCTGGAGCCTGCCCTTGGTCAGGGCGATCTTCAGCCGTCCGCTCATACCTCCAGCCACCTCTCTCCCGACTGTTCCAGCACCAGCACCCGCTGGGCCCCCTTCTCCCGGGCCAGATTTAACGTGCTGTTCAGCGTGCGGCATGGGGACAGCTCACAGGTACCCGGCGCGCGGCTGTCCAGCTCCCGCAGCGCCTGGGCCAGTGTCCCCTGGCCGTAGTGGATCACTGTCTCCAGCTGAGGCATGCCCACGGACAGACAGCTTCCCACCGCATCCACGTCCACCGCAAATCCGGTGGCCACCGCCTTTCGTCCGAACCGTTCCACCAGCTTGTCATACCGGCCGCCGGAGAGTACCGGACGCCCCGCGCCCTGTACATAACCCCGGAACACCACGCCGGTGTAATAGTCGATCTGGTGAACCAGTCCAAGGTCAAACCGGACAAAAGCGCCATAGCCCGCAGCTGCCAACTCTGCATGGAGCTGGGCCAGATAGTCCAGGCTTTTGCAGGGGCCAGACAGTTCTTTTGCCTCTTCCAGCACTTCCACCCCGCCGAACAGGTAGGGCAGTCGGGCCAGGGCGGCGCGGGCTGGGTTGCCACTACAATTTTGCAGCATATCGTTGAGGGCGGCGTAGTTTTTCCCCTCGATACAGGCGCGCATCCGCTCCACGTCCTCCGCCGGAAGCTCCAGCCGGGCTGCCAGAGCGCGGAAGAAATCCGCGTGGCCCACCTCGATGTGGAAGTTTTTCACCCCGCAGGCACGCAGCGCGTCCACCGCCATGGCCACCATCTCCACATCCGCCTTTTTGCCCACCGCGCCGATGAGCTCCACCCCGCACTGGGCAATCTCGCTGCTGCCCCCGTCGTGGGCGTTTCCAGAGCGGAATACCGTCTGGTCGTAGTAGAGCCGCTGGGGCAGCGGCAGGCTCTTCAGTCTGGTGGCCGCCACCCGGGCAATGGGCGCGGTGGAATCCGGGCGCATCACCATGATCTTGCCGGAGCGGTCAATGATCTTCAGCATAGCCTCCTGGGGCAGCGGATTGCCGGATTGGATAAACAAGTCGTAATACTCCACCTCCGGAGTGATTACCTCGGTATAGCCCCGCCGGCGAAATAGCTTCCCAAGAGCGTTTTGCACCTGTCTGCGCTCCAGGCACTCGGCGAATAGCCGGTCCCGGGTCCCCTCCGGTGTTGTGATATGCAGATTCATGGCCCTCACCTCGCGATTCTTTAGTTCGCTAATGCAATAAATAATACCATGGCCTGCGCAGTCTGTCAAGGATGTAAACGTCACAATCAGAACAGGGACAGCTGGCTGCTGTCCGGCAGATCGCCGAAGGCCCCCGCCTCCTTGAGCTGGGCCAGATGGGTATTGGATACCTTGGTACACATCATGGAAAACTCCTCAATAGACATAAACTGCTGCCCCTTCCGCTTTTCCATGATGTCCCAGCCCACAGTCTCCCCCAGGCCGGCAATGGAGGTAAAGGGCGGGATCAGGGCGCCCTGCTCCTCATCCACCAGAAAGTTCACCGCGTGGGAGCGCATGATATCCATACTGGTGAAGTGGAAGCCCCGGAGGTAGAACTCATAACAGACTTCCAGGGTGACCAGCATATCTTCCTCCACCGCGGTGGGCCGGTCTGCCCGGTCCTTCGCGTTTTTCTTGTTGTTGATCTCCTTAATCTTCTGCTTGACCACTTCCATGCCCCGGCACATATATTTCTCATCAAAGGCTTTGGCCCGAATGGAGAAATAGGCGGCATAGAAGGCCAGAGGACGGTGCACCTTGAACCAGGCAATGCGGAAGGCCATCATTACATAGGCCACCGCGTGGGCTTTGGGGAATAGGTAGGCGATCTTCTTGCACGATCCGATGTACCATTCCGGCACACCGTGGGCTTTCATCTCGTCTTCGGCTCCCTCGGGCAGACCCCTGCCCTTTCGCACCGACTCCATAATTTTAAAGGCCCGCTTGGGCTCAAAGCCCATGGAGATGAGGTAGATCATGATGTCGTCCCGGCAGCCGATGGCCTCGTTGACCTTGGCGGTGCCCGAGGTGATCAGGTCCTTGGCGTTGCCCAGCCACACATCAGTGCCGTGGGAGAAGCCGGACAGGCGCACCAGGATGTCAAACTGATCCGGGTGGGTATCCTCCAGCATGCCCCGGACAAAGGTGGTGCCAAATTCCGGGATGGCCACCGCCCCAGTGGGGCCCAACAGGGGATCGTCAGTAAAGCCCAATTTCTCCGAGGTGGTAAACAGGCTCATGGTGTCCTGGTCATCCAGATGGATCTTCTGGGGGTCCACCCCCGTGAGGTCCTGGAGCATGCGGATCATGGAGGGGTCGTCGTGGCCCAGCATGTCCAGCTTGAGCAGATTGGACTCCATGGAGTGATATTCAAAATGGGTGGTAATGATGTCAGAATCCTTGTCATCTGCCGGGTGCTGCACCGGACAGAAGTCGTAAATCTCCTTGTCCTGGGGGATGACTACCATGCCGCCGGGATGCTGTCCGGTGGTGCGCTTGACCCCCATGCAGCCCCGGGCCAGGCGCAGCACCTCTGCAAAGGGCATATTGGTTTTGCCGATCCGCTCCATATACTTCTTCACATAGCCGATGGCGGTTTTTTCCGCCACCGTGCCGATGGTCCCCGCCCGGAACACATGGTCTTGGCCAAACAGCTCGAAGGTGTACCGGTGGGCGCTAGCCTGATACTCGCCGGAGAAGTTCAGGTCGATATCAGGCACCTTGTCTCCCCCGAAGCCCAGGAAGGTCTCAAAGGGAATGTTGAAGCCGTCCTTCTCATAGTCCGCGCCGCACACCGGACACTTTTTATCCGGCATGTCCGCCCCGCAGCCGTAGGGATGAGCGGGGTCCTGGGCATAGTCAAAATCGGAGTGCTTACAGTTTGGGCAGCGGTAGTGGGCGGCCAGGGAGTTTACCTCTGTAATGCCCGACAGAAAGGCCACCAGGGAGGAGCCCACCGAACCCCGGGAACCCACCAGATAGCCATGCTCCAGAGAGTTGCGCACCAGCTTCTGGGCGGACATGTAAATCACGTCATAATGGCAACCGATGATATCCTCCAGCTCCGCATTAATCCGCTCCACCACGATCTGAGGTGGGTTTTCCCCGTAAAGGTGTTTAGCTTTCCCCCATACCAGATCCCGCAGTTCCCCCTCAGAATTCTCCAGTTTGGGAGCAAACAAGCCGTCGGGCAGGGGGCGGACGTTATCACACCAGTCCGCCACCAGTTTGGGGTTGTCGATGACCACTTTATGGGCCACCTCTTCCCCTAAGTATGAAAACTCCTGCAACATCTCATCGGTGGTGCGGAAGTAAAGGGGGTTATCGTTGTCCGCGTCCTCAAACTCCTTGGCGGCCAGCAGCACATGCCGGTAGATCTCGTCCTGGGGATCCATGAAATGCACATCGCCGGTGGCGCACACCGGCTTGCCCATCCGCTCCCCCAGATCCACCACCACGCGGTTGAACCCGCGCAGATCCTCCATCCCCCGGGCAATCCTCCGCCCCTCCTTGTCGGGACGGAGCATATAGGCGTTGTTGGACAGGGGCTGGATCTCCAGGTAGTCGTACCAGGAGGCGATGCGCTCCAGCTCCCCCTCATCCTTCCCGTCCACTACCGCCCGGAACAGCTCCCCGGCCTCGCAGGCGGAGCCCAAGATCAGCCCCTCCCGGTTTTCATTGATGAGGGATTTGGGCATGATGGGATAGCGGTTGAAATGTTCCAGATGAGACTTGGAGATCAGCTTATAGAGGTTTCGCAGACCGGTCTGGTTTTTGGCCAGAATGATCAGATGGTAGGCCCCCCGGCGGCCCCGGCCCCCTCGCTTCATGGTAGCGGTCACGGCGTTGACCTGGCTGAAATCCTCCACTCCCAGCTCCTCCAGCCGGGGCAGCAGGCGGCAGAGAATATCTCCGCACACCTGGGCGTCGTCGCAGGCCCGGTGGTGGTGGAAGGGAGGCAGCTCCAGATGGTTGGCCACCGTATCCAGCTTATGGTTGTTCAGCTTGGGGCACAGATACTGGGACAGCAGCATGGTGTCGATATACATGGGATTGAAGCTCCGCCCGGACCGGCGGCAGTACGCCCGGACAAAACCGGTGTCAAACTCCGCGTTATGGGCCACCAAGGGGGTGTCCCCCGCCCAGTCCAGGAAGGCGTCCACCGCCTGCTCCGGCCGGGGCGCACCCTTGAGCATCTCGTCGGTGATGCTAGTCAGAGAGACGGTCTTGGCACTCAGGGGGTGTCCAGGCCAGGCAAAGGAGGAAAAGCGATCTAAAACTGCGCCGTCCCGCATGCGCACCGCACCGATCTCGATGATGGCGTCGCTCCTGGAGGCCAGCCCTGTGGTCTCCAGGTCAAAGGCGATATACTCCCCCCGCAGGGGCAGAGTTCCATGTCCGTGGACGGGCACCCGCTCGTCCACATCATTCTGGAAGTAGGCCTCCACCCCGTAGAGCACCTTGATCTTTTCCCCTCGCCCCGAGGCGTTGTAGGCGTCCGGGAAGGATTGCACCACCCCGTGGTCGGTGATGGCAATGGCGGGATGCCCCCATGCGATGGCCCGCTGGATCACCGCCTTGGTGTCGCACAGCGCGTCCATCATGGACATCTTGGTGTGCAGATGTAGCTCAACGCGCTTTTCCTGGGCGGCGTCCTTCCGGCCTTCCGGCTTGGGCAGCTCGTTGATGCCGTAAGGTTCCAGGATCATATCGTTCTCAAACCGGCTGACGCTCAGCCGGCCCTGGATTTGCAAATGCTGACCCGCCCGGATGTGGTCGATGATGGGCTTGGCGATCTCCCCTTCCATAAACTGGTTGACCCGGATGGAGCCGGTGTAATCGGTGACGTCAAAGCACACCACCCAGGCCCGCCGCCGGGGCAGCTCCCGGTGCTCCACGTTGAACACGTCCCCCTCAATCAGGACGTTTCCCATGTCCAAGTTCAGCTCACCGATGGCCACCGGCTTCTTCTTCCCATTGATCTTGCCGTAAATCTGTTTGACTTTTTTCCTGCCCCCCTGACCGCCGGGGATGGAATCCCGCATCAGCTTGCGGCGCACCGCCTCCATCTGGGCAAAGAGATCCGGCTCCTTTTTCTCTTCCCCTTTTTCGGGGGCCAGATCTGGCTTTTCCAGGTCTGCCTGGGCGGGTCTGGCGGCAGGCTGCTCTGTCTGGACGGTGGGCGCCTGCTCCGGCTGGGAGGCGGCCGGCCGGCTTTCCGGCGGCTGAATCACCTGGATCTCGGCATCGCTGAGCTGAAAAGCCGAGATCAGCCCCCTGCGGGCGCCGTCCAGCGTCTGCGCGTCCACCTGGGGACCGAACAGACGCACTTCCATCCTCCGTTGGGCCTTATGTACCAGCACCTGGACAGGGTATCCCCCTAAAACAGACAGCACTCCTTCCGGGAAGGAGCACCGGCCAAAGGTCTGTTGAAATGTGAGCATACCAGCGTTTTGCATGGATCCATACGCCCCTTGTCACAATGTCTCAATGAGTTTCATCAGTTCGGGCACCAGCTGGTCCTCCGGCACCTTTCCCACAATTTGGCCGTGCTTGAAGAGCACGCCCTCTCCCCTGCCGCCGGCGATGCCCACGTCGGCGTGGCTGGCCTCCCCGGGGCCGTTGACCACGCAGCCCATTACCGCCACAGTGATGGGCTTGTCCACCTGTTTGAGCAGCTGCTCCACCTGTTTCGCCATGGGGATTAAGTCAATCTGAGTGCGGCCGCAGGTGGGGCAGGCGATGAGCTCCGGCCCCTCCCGCCGCAGACCGATGGCCTTGAGAATCTGTTTGGCCGCGGCAATCTCCTCCACCGGGTCGGCGGTGAGAGTCACCCGGAAGGTGTCCCCGATGCCCAGGGCCAGCAGTCCGCCGATACCCGCCGCTGATTTGAGAATGCCCAGCTCCGGCGTGCCCGCCTCGGTCACCCCCAGATGAAGGGGATAATCATACTGAGCGGCCATGAGTTGATAGGCCTTCATGGCGGTAGGTACATGGGAGGACTTTAGGGAGATACAGATGTCGTGAAAGTCAAACTCTTCCAGCAGCCGGGCATGGCCCAGGGCGCTTTCCACCAGCGCCTCCGGAGTAGGGCCGCCGTATTTGGCCAGCAGCTCCTTTTCCAAGGATCCACCGTTGACCCCAATGCGGAGGGGGATGCCCCGCGCCCGGCAGGCATCCGCCACCGCCTTCACCCGCTCTGGGGCACCGATGTTGCCCGGATTGATACGGATCTTGTCGATCCCCTGCGCTGCCGCCTCCAGGGCCAGGCGGTAGTCAAAATGGACGTCCGCCACCAGGGGCAGAGGGCTTTCCGCCTTCAGTTTTCCAATGGCTTTCGCCGCCGCCATATCTGGCACCGCCACCCGGACAATGTCGCACCCGGCCGCGGCCAGCGCCCGGATCTGGCCCAGGGTGGCCTCCACGTCGTGGGTGGGGGTATTGGTCATGGACTGGATGGACACTGGCGCCCCGCCGCCAATGGCCACGGAGCCCACATGGATCTGTCTGCTCATACTCGCAAGCCTCCGTTACGCGAAAATCTTCCACACATCGTTAAACGCCACCAGCGCCATGAGAACCAACAGCAGCATAAAGGCCGCGCCGTGGACATAGCCCTCATAGCGCTCCGGGATTCTGCGCCGGGCCACCAAATAGATCACCCCGTTGAGCAGGACGAAGAAGATCCGCCCGCCATCCAGGGCGGGGATGGGCAGCAGGTTCATCACCGCCAGGTTTACCGCGATGAGGGCCATGAAGTAGAACACGTTGAGCAGGCCATCCACCCAAGAGGTGGACTGTGTTCCCATCTCGGACACCACGTCCACGATGCCAATGACGCCGGACAGCTGGTCCACACCCACCCGGCCGGTTACCAGGTCTCCAAGGCTCATCCACACGGTGCGCACGAAGTCCACCGTGATCAGAAAGCCCTCCCGGAGTTTTCCGAAGAAGCTCAGCTCCTCAATTTCTCCGAAGATCAGGCCGAACCCCTCATTGGTCTGGCCCTCGTACTCATATTCGTACCGGTACATGGGCAGGTCGTCCAGCACCACCCGCTCCCCGTCCCGCTCCACCACCAGGTCGACGCCCTGGCCGTCATTGCGGGAGAGATAGGTCAACACATTGCCGTATACCCATATGCCGTGGCCGTCGATACTCAGCAGACGGTCGCCCACCATCAGCCCGTCTTCCCCCTGGCAGGAGAAGCCGTCGGCAAACTGGGTGATCACCGGCGCGCGCACCGCGCTCACCCCGGAGTAGAGCAGCAGCACGATGACCAACCCCATGAGGAAGTTCATGAAGGATCCGGCGCACAGAATGATGATCTTTTTCCACCCCGCCTGCCGGGAGAAGGCACGGGGATCCCCGGTGTCCTCATCCTCCCCCTCCATGGCGCAGTAACCGCCGATGGGCAGCGCCCGCAGGGAGTACTGAGTCTCCCCTTTCTGTTTCGACCACAGGGCGGGCCCCATACCGATGGCAAACTCATTCACCTTGACCTTCAGCAGCTTGGCGGTAAAAAAATGTCCGAACTCATGAATGGCGATCATCACGCCGAACAGCAGGATCACCAGCAGAATATACAAGATGCGCTCCAACAGTTTGTCACCTCATCATTTCATGTACCGCGGCCCGGGCGGCCCAGTCCGCCTCGAAAATATCATCCAGATCATAGCCGCCGGGCTTTGCCTCCACCCGGTCCAGCGCCCCGGCCACCAGTCGTGGGATGTCAAGGAATTTCACCTTATCATCCAGGAACAGCCCCACCGCCGCCTCGTTGGCCCCATTGAGAATGGCGGTGGAGGTCCCGCCCCGCCTGGCACAGTCCAGGGCCAGGGCCAGGCAAGGGAACACCTCCAGATCCGGCTGATGGAAGGTCAGAGGCGGGCAGCGGAGCAAATCCAGAGGCACGGCCGGGCCAGCCGTCCGTTCCGGCCAAGTCAAGGCGTACTGGATGGGCAGGTGCATATCCGCTGTCCCCAGCTGGGCCAGGATGGCCCCGTCCACAAACTCCACTAGGGAATGCAGAATGCTCTCCCGGTGTACCACCACGTGGATCTTCTCCGGGGGCATGGCGTATAGGCGCATGGCCTCGATCACCTCCAAACCCTTGTTCATCAGGGTGGCGGAGTCGATGGTGATTTTGGCCCCCATGGACCAGTTGGGGTGGCGCAGGGCCTGTTCCAGGGTGACCTGGGACAGCTCTTTCCGGGTTTTCCCAAAGAAGGGGCCGCCCGAGGCGGTGAGGATCAGCCGGCGCACCTCACCTTTGTCCCGGCATCCTTGCAAGCACTGAAAGATGGCGGAGTGCTCAGAGTCCACAGGGACGATGTCCGCCCCCCGCTCCTTGGCCCGGGCCATCACCAGCTCCCCAGCGCACACCAGGGTTTCCTTATTGGCCAGGGCAATCCGTTTGCCCGCGTCAATAGCCGCCAGGGTGGGCTTCAATCCAGCGATGCCCACCACCGCGGTGACCACCGTGTCCGCGCTGGCAAGGCTGGCCGCCTCCAGCAGGCCGCCCTCGCCCCCCGCCACCCGGATGGGGGTGTCCGCCAGGCGCAGGCGCAGGTCCGCCGCCGCCGACTCATCCGCGGCGGCCACCAGCTCCGGCCGGAACTTCCTGGCCTGGGCCTCCGCCAGCTCCACGCTCCGGTTAACGGTGAGGGCTGCCACCCGGTGGCCGCAGCTCTCCGCCACCTCCAGGGTCTGCCGGCCGATGGAGCCGGTGGAGCCCAAAATTGAGATGTGTCTGGTCATGTCTGTTCCCCCTTCCTTCTTTTCTTGTAAGAAAAGAAGCAAAAGAACTTCGGCGCAAAACTGCGTTTTGCCTCTTCGGTTATCGTTTCATTTCGTAAGCGGGCAGGATATCGGACAGCAAGTCATAGACATCCTGATACAAGGTCTGATGGTCCTGGATGGAGTAGTGGGTATCCCCAAACTGCGCTGAGTTATAATCAGAAAAATTGCTGAGATTTACGCGCATGGACAAAGAATCGTCATTTTCCAGCGATACCCTGACTGATAGGTACACCGAACCGTCTGAAATCGTATCATTCTGTGGACGGGGCAGGAGACGGTTTCTCATTTCTGTATGGAGAAACAGGGAGATCAGGGCGTCATTCAGTTCATCGGAGACCCCGCTTTCAGGGATGTCAGCAGAAAAGATCTCCCCGTCCCGCCCGATCTCCGCGCTGATGGATACCACACGGGGGGCATTTCCCTCCCCCAGCATGGGCTTGCTTTGAAAAAACACCGCTGCGGCCACTGCGACAGCGGCGATCACAACAACAACGGCCCCAAGTGCCTTCCATTTCTTGCTGATACCACTTTTTCCAGTTTCTATTTGCATCAATCCTCAGTCCTTTCTCATTTCATACTGGCACAAGCCTTTTTCACGGAAAGATTCTGCAAATAGGGAAATCTTAGGGGATTTCCGCCTGCGAGCGGGGTGTCCGCCAGGCGCGGATCCTCTGCCGACTCATCCGAGGCGGCCACCAGCTCCGGCCGGAACTTCCCGGCCTGCTCCTCCACCAGCTCCACGCTCCGGTTGACGGCGAGGGCTGCCACCCGGTAGCCGCAGGCGGCCGCCACTCTCAAGGGTCCGCCGGTCGATGGAGCCGGTGGAGCCCACAATGGAATTTGTCCGCTTCATACAAATCCCTCAAAACACAGGCAGACACAGCACGAGAAAGAGCACCACCGGAGCGCAGAATATCATGCTGTCAAACCGATCCAGCATGCCGCCATGACCCGGTAGCAGATGGCCATAGTCCTTCACCCCGTACTGGCGCTTGATGAAGGAGAAGGCCAGGTCGCCCAGCTCGGTGGCCAGGGCCCCAAACAGGCCGCACAGGGCCAAGGACAAATAGTTTACCTCCTGGCCGCTGGCAGCACCAATCACCACACCATATGCCAGGGCGAACACCACCCCGGTCACAAAGCCGCCCAGATAGCCCTCCAGGCTCTTGTTGGGGCTGACCCGAGTAATCCCCCGGTGCCGGCCCAGAAACACCCCGGCAAAGTAGGCCCCCGCGTCGGTGACAAAGGCCAGCAGCACCGCCAGCAGCACCAGGTACTGCCCGTACTCCATACACTTGAGGATCACCAGCGCGGACAGGGCCAGGGGGATGAGCACGCCGCCGAACAGGGTGAGGAGCACCTGAAAAAAACCAATGGTGGTATCGCCCTCGTCATAGTCCCGGATGGCACACCAGAAGGACACCGCCGTCACTGTGAACGCGCACACCCCCGCCGCCAGCTCTCCCGCCTCCGCCCAGAAACACAGGGGCAGGGCCGCGGCGGACAGGATGCTCACCGTCTGCATCGGAAGACTCACCTTCCCTCCCCCGGTTGCCCGCAGCAGCTCAAAGCAGGCTATGGCGGAGATCAACATCACCACCGCCGTCCACACAATGGGGGGCAGCAGCAGCATGATCACCAGCAGAATGGGCACAAAGATCACGGCAACCAGGATCCGTTTGGCCACGTCACACACCTCCGTAACGGCGGGAGCGGTGCTGATAGTCCGCCAACGCCTTGAGAAGCTCTTCCTTGGTAAAATCCGGCCAGAGTACATCGGTAAAATACAGCTCCGAGTATGCCGACTGCCACAGCAGAAAATTGGACAGCCGGAGCTCTCCGCTGGGCCGGATGATCAGATCAGGATCCGGCACCCCGGCAGAGTACAGGTAGTTTCCAAAGGCCGCAGCTGTCAGATGGTTGGGGTCCGCCCTTCCCGCCATGCAGTCCCGGGCAAAGGCCTTGACCCCCCTGACGATCTCATCCCGGCCGCCGTAGTTCAAGCAAATGTTCACCTGGCAACCGTCATACCCCTTGGAGATCTCCTGGGTCTGCCGGCACAGGTCCAGCAGTTCAGGGCTCAGGGGGGACAGGTCGCCGAAAAAGGCCATTTTCACCCGGTCCCGGGCCATGCGGTCAATGGCCTCATGGAGGTACTTTTCCAAAAGGCCCATAATGGAGCGCACCTCGTCCTCCGGCCGCTTCCAGTTCTCCGTGGAGAAGGCGTACACCGTCAAATATTCCAGTCCCAGCTCCTTGGCAAAGGTGGCGATGGTGCGAAACGTCTCCGCCCCGGCGGCGTGACCGGCCTTCCGGGGCATACCCCGGCGTTTCGCCCAACGGCCGTTGCCGTCCATGATGATCGCCACATGCCGTGGTAAGCGCTCCAAATCCACCTGGACACGTTGCCTTCTGTCCGTCCGGCGTTTCCACAGTCCCATATTTTCTACCCGCCCTAACCTATTGTAAGTAAAGTATTGACGAAAAAGAACCGGCCCATAGCCCGCCCGGGCGGTTTCCCCGGCGCGGCGCGCACAAGAGAACACCTGCGGGGCATGGGCACCCCGCAGGTGCTGTGCTGCACAGTGCGCCATCGACTACAGCCGCTCGACCGGCCCGCCGGCGTCAGACCGCCATCAGTTCCTTTTCCTTTTCCGCGGTCAGCCCGTCAATCTCTTTGCAGCGCTTGTCGGTGAGCTCCTGCAGCTCCTGCTCATAGTCCTTGAACTGGTCCTCCGTGATCTCAGACTTCTTTTTCTTGTCCTTGAAAAACTCCATGGCGTCCCGCCGGATATTCCGGATGGCCACCTTGCCGTTCTCCCCATACTTGCGCACCTGCTTAGACAGCTCCACCCGGCGCTCCTGGGTCAGCTGGGGGAAGCTCAGGCGGATCACCCGCCCGTCGTTCTGGGGGTTGATGCCCAGGTCGGAGGTCTGGATCGCCTTCTCGATCGCCTTCAGGATGGAGGCGTCCCAGGGCTGAATGACCAGAGTGCGGGGGTCCGGCGTGGAGATGCTGGCCACCTGCTGAATAGGCGTTGGGGTGCCATAGTACTCCACCTGGATGCGGTCCAGCACACCGGCGTTGGCCCGCCCTGCCCGGACGCTGGCAAAGTCTCCTTTGACCACCTCGATGGTCTTTTTCATCTTTTCATCATAAGGCTTGCACAGCTCAGTCATTGTCGTCTCCTCCTTATTCCTTTACAATGGTGCCGATCTTTTCGCCATGTACCACGCGGAGAATATTTTCCGGATCCTTCAGCGCGAAGAGGATCACCGGAATCTTATTGTCCATGGACAGGGATGTGGCGGTGGAGTCCATCACCTGCAGGTGTTTGGCCAAAATATCGTCGTAGCTGATGGTGTCATATTTCACCGCGCTGGGATCCACATTGGGGTCGGCACTGTAAACGCCGTCCACATTCTTGGCCAGCAGGATGGCGTCCGCATCGATCTCCGCGGCCCGGAGCACCGCGGCGGTGTCGGTGGAAAAAAAGGGGTTGCCGGTGCCGCATCCGAAGATGACTACCCGCCCCTTCTCTAGGTGGCGGATGGCCCGGGAGCGGATGTAGGGTTCGGCGATGGAACGCATTTCAATGGCGGTCTGTACCCGCACGTCCACCCCCTCGCGCTCCAGGGTGTCTGCCAGGGCCAGGCAGTTGATCACCGTAGCCAGCATGCCCATATGGTCAGCCCGGGTGCGCTCCCGCATCCCCTTGCCGTCCTTCAGCCCCCGCCAGAAGTTGCCGCCGCCCACGACAACGCCTACCTGAACGCCCTCCTTCACACATTGGGCAATTGCATCGCACACGCTCTGGATCACCTGGAAATCCAGACCGCGCCCCGCATCCCCCGCCAGGGCCTCGCCGCTGACCTTCAGCAGTACGCGCTTATATTTCAATTCGGACATGACGATCCTCAGCCTCCTTGTTTTTAGACCTGTCAGTTCATTTTAATACATTTTCCCTTTTTTGCATAGGGGCAAAATATTTTTTTTGCAAATTGCACGATCCCTGTATTCCCTCCGTCCCAGGACGTGTCATAGCCTCACCAGCCCCCGTCATAGGCTGTTCTAGCAAGGGGAAGTTTAAGAAGGAGTGATGCTTCATGATGTGCCGGATCTCTGAACTGCAGTATAAGGAAATTGTGGACATTGCCGACGGAACCCGGTACGGGTTTCTCAATGATGTAGAGGTGGATGGGGACCGGGGAACTGTAGAGGCCCTGGTGGTGTCCGGACAGCGGCGCCTGCTGGGGCTGCTGGGCCGGGAGCCGGATGTGGCCTTCCCCTGGTCGGCGGTGAAGCGGATTGGAACGGATATCATCCTGGTGGACGGCGGCAAGCGCACACCGTCGAGAAACGGTGGGAAAGGCTGATCAGACCTCCCGATTGGCGCCGTGGGACCGGCCGCTGGTTTCAGGCCAACCCATGATCCCGGCCAGCGAAAAAATGCCGCAAAAAAGCAAAAAATACTTGCACTCCGACCAGCTGCGTGGTAGAATATTCAGGCAATCCGCACGGGAGCGGATTTTTCGCCCTGTGCTTTTCCGAAAAATCCCGGAAAAGTGGGCGTGAAAGAGGAGGCTCCCGGAG
This sequence comes from uncultured Oscillospiraceae bacterium, assembly GCA_944387095.1. Classification (GTDB taxonomy): domain Bacteria; phylum Bacillota; class Clostridia; order Oscillospirales; family Oscillospiraceae; genus Enterenecus. Next base: position 38,837 of record CALXDP010000002.1, on the reverse strand, counting down.
GTAAAACAAACTTTAGGAGGAACAATTATCATGGCAGTCGTATCTATGAAGCAGCTTCTGGAGGCCGGCGTGCACTTTGGCCACCAGACCCGCCGCTGGAACCCCAAAATGGCGCCCTATATCTACACCGAGCGCAACGGCATCTATATCATCGACCTGCAAAAGACGGTGAAAAAGCTGGAGGAGGCCTACGCTTTCGTGCGTGACCTGTCCGCCAGCGGCCAGTCCATCCTGTTTGTGGGCACCAAGAAGCAGGCGCAGGAGTCCATCAAGGAAGAGGCCGCACGCTGCGGGATGTTCTATGTCAACGCCCGCTGGCTGGGCGGCATGATGACCAATTTCAAGACGATGCGCACCCGAGTGGACCGTCTCAACCAGCTCAAAAAGATGCAGGAGGACGGCACCTTCGACATGCTCCCCAAGAAGGAAGTTATGAAGCTGCTGGGCGAGATCCAGAAGCTGGAGAAATATCTGGGCGGCGTGGTTGAGATGAAAAAGCTGCCCGGCGCCCTGTTTGTGGTGGATCCCCGCAAGGAGCGCAACGCCATCAACGAGGCCCGCAAGCTGAACATCCCCATTGTAGCCATCGTGGATACCAACTGCGATCCCGACGAGATCGACTATGTCATCCCCGGCAACGACGACGCCATCCGCGCCATCAAGCTGATCTCCTCTGTCATGGCCAACGCCGTGCAGGAGGGCCATCAAGGCCAGGACGCCGCCCCCGCCCCGGAACAGGCCCCTGCCACCGAGGAGCCCGTGGTGGCGGAATAAGTCCCGCGCTCGTTTTGTGATTCCAGCGCCCGCCTGTGGGACGGGCGGGCGCTTCCCTTTTACAATTACTATGTGGAGGTATGAAAAGTCATGGCTGTTACTGCAAAAGACGTACAGAAGCTGCGGGAGATGACCGGCTGCGGCATGATGGACTGCAAGAAAGCTCTCACGGAGGCTGAGGGCGATATGGACAAGGCCGTCGAACTGCTGCGGGAGAAGGGCCTGGCCGCTTCCGCCAAAAAGGCCGGCCGTATCGCTGCCGAGGGCATGGCCTACGCCACCGTCCTTGACGGCGTGGGTGTGGTGGTGGAGGTCAATGCCGAAACCGACTTCGTGGGCAAGAACGAAAAGTTTGTAGAGTTCGTCAAGGGAGTGGCCGCCACAGTGGCCAAGTGCAGCCCCGCCGACCTGGACGCGCTGATGGAGTGCAAGTACTGCGACACCGACCTGACCGTGCTGCAGCAGCAGCAGGAAATGGTGCTGGTCATCGGTGAGAACATCAAGGTGCGCCGCTTCGCCCGCTTCGCCGACGGCTTTAACGTGGCCTATGTCCATGCCGGTGGAAAGATCGGCGTGCTGGTCAGCCTGAACGTGGAGGGCAGCATTGACGCCACTGAAATCGGCAAGGACGTGGCCATGCAGATCGCCGCACTGAATCCCCGTTTCTGGGACAAGTCCCAGGTTACCCAGGACGTGCTGGACGAGGAGAAGAAGATCATGCTGGCCCAGATGGCCAACGATCCCAAGATGGCCTCCAAGCCCGATCAGGTGAAAGAGAAGATCGTGCTGGGCAAGCTCAACAAGTTCTACGCCGAAAACTGCCTGCTCCAGCAGGACTTTGTTAAAAACGGCGACCAGACCGTGGAGCAGTATATCGCCTCCGCCGCCAAGGCCCTGGGCGGTTCCGTCACCTTCAGGGACGCCGTGCGCTTCGAGAAGGGCGAGGGCATTGAGAAGAAGCAGGAGAACTTTGCCGAGGAGATCGCCAAGCTGGCCAAGTAAGTTTGGTCATCCACCTGACAGAAATGTTCAGTGCCCGGGCGCAGTTGCGCCCGGGCACTTTAGTCCGCTGGCTTCTGCGTCAGTACAGACGGCAAGACCGGGAAAGCGTTTGCTCTCCCGGTCTTGCCGTCTCTCTATCCCTCTCTCCCATATTGCTTCAGCGCTGTTGCGCTTCACAATTCCTTCTTGATCTGGTTGAGCGCGTTTTTTTCCAGCCTGGACACCTGGGCCTGGGAGATGCCCACCTCTGCGGACACCTCCGTCTGGGTCTTCCCCTGGAAGAACCGCAAGGCCAAAATCCGCTGTTCCCGCTGGCTCAGCTTGGAGATGGCGTCCTCCAGGGCGATGTGCTCCAACCAGGCCTCATCTGTATTTTTCTTGTCCCGAACCTGATCCATGACGCACACTGTGTCGCCCCCGTCGGAGTAGATGGGCTCAAATAGGGACACCGGTTCCACCACCGCGTCCAGCGCCATCACCACATCCTCTCGCCGGATCCCCAGCAACTGAGCGATCTGGTCTACCGTAGGCTCCCGCTGATGCTCTGCCTGATAGGCCTCTTTGGCCTGGAGCACCCGGTATGCCGTATCCCGGATGGATCTGGATACCCGGATGGCGCTGTTGTCCCGAAGATAGCGCCGGATCTCCCCAATGATCATAGGCACGCCGTAGGTGGAGAAACGCACATCCATATTGACATCAAAATTGTCGATGGCCTTGATCAGGCCGATACAGCCCACCTGGAACAGGTCATCCACATTTTCTCCCCGGCCGGTGAAGCGCTGGATGACGGACAGCACCAGGCGCAGATTGCCGGATATCAGCTCCTCCCGGGCCTGCTGATCCCCTTCCCTGGCCCGCCGGAGCAGCTCCAGGCTTTCCTCGCTTTTCAGCACTTTCAGCTTGGCGGTATTGACGCCGCATATCTCTACCTTGCCCTGCACGCCCTCACCTCATTCTGAACCGGATAGATTCAGTATTTCCGGTGAGGGCGCTTTCATACGATGGCCGGGTCCGGTTTATTTTTTATTGTCAGACGGCTTTCGATGGACTTTTCCTCTACATCATTTGCAAGATCTCCCGCTTCAGCCGATGGATAATCCGCTTCTCCAGACGGGAGATATAGGACTGGGAAATGCCCAGCAGATCGGCCACTTCTTTCTGCGTTCGCTCCCGTCCGCCGGCCAGGCCGAAGCGCATGGTGATGATGGTGCGCTCCCGCTCGGGCAACTTGGCAATGGCGCTGAAGAGCAGATCCCGGTCCACGTCGTCCTCCAGAGGCTTTTCGATCACATCGCTCTCCGTGCCCAGTACGTCAGACAAAAGTAGCTCGTTGCCGTCCCAATCAGTATTCAGCGGCTCATCCAGAGATACCTCGCTGCGCCGGTTCACATTTTTTCTTAGATACATCAAAATCTCGTTTTCAATGCACCGGGATGCATAGGTGGCCAGCTTGATATTCTTGGCCGGCTGATAGGTCTCCACTGCCTTGATCAGCCCAATGGTCCCAATGGAGATCAGATCCTCAATGCCAACCCCGGTGTTCTCAAACCGCCGGGCGATATAGACCACCAAGCGCAGATTGTGCTCGATGAGTTTGGTGCGCACCGGCCCTTCCCGTTCTCCCCGCTCCAGCTGTCCCAGCAGCTTCGCCTCCTCCTCCCGGGTAAGGGGCGCTGGCAGAGTATCGCTTCCCCCAATGTAGTGAACCGCCCCGGGCAACTCCACGCCCAGCGCGCACAGCAGCCTGCAAACACCTATGTATAGCTTTCCTGAAATGAGCATGCCAATCCTCCATTCCGTCTATTCTTCCGTTCTCTTCCAAACCCTCGGCGGCTCTATCCGCTCTTGCCCGCCTAGGGAGAGCGCCACCAGCGCCTGATATCCTCCACCATCTCCCACCGGAGTGGGAGACAGCGCTATCAGCAGGCTGCCCCGGGGTTCTCCCCCCACGTTGACCTCGTCTGCCCGCAGGGCCAGCATCATGCCGCATTCCACCCCCACCGCGCGATAGGGAATTAAGCGCGCCCCCTTCAGTCCCAGCTCCTGACAACGCTTCACCGATTCGATGGGCGCCTCCGCCCGCACTCCTGGAGGAAGGTATTTGGCAAGGCAACTGCCGTCGGCCACAATCACCGGCCGGTTAGTTGCCGGATCGGTCAGGGTGTGTCCAGAGTCAATCAGCGCTGTTAAGCTAATTTCCTTGTCAAGCAATTTGATGCGAAGTTCGGTCAGTTCGCGCCGCCCATGTCCACCTGTTCGTCGGAAAAACAGAGACAGAATGAAGTAGCACAGAACGAACAGCAGCAGGAGCAGCCGGAGGTCTACATGGCTGTAAAATACACCGTTGGCCACAGTCAGACTGGCTCCGCCCAGGAGCTCTATCCCCAGTACACTCCCAGCCAACGCCGCTGAGGTGGCAAAAAAAAGTACGCTGGCACGCAGCAGTCTCCTCCCCGCGCCAAAGGCGGTCAGGACCATGAGTACACCGGAGCCAAGCTTGCAGGGCCATGCCGTAAGCCAGCCAAAGCCGGGCAGAAAAACGGCCACCGCATAGGCCGCCCCCAACGCCGCCCCCAATGCGATCCGAAGCCGGTGGAGTACCGCGCCGGCCATCCGTCCGGAGCCCAGCAGAAGAAGATAGTTGGCCACAAAGTTGAGCAGGAACAGCAGATCGACGTACACCACTCTCACCGACTCTCCCGCCATCTCCGCCCCTCCCTTCCTCAGCCGTTCCATGGATATGATTATAATGCCCCTCCCCATCAAAAAAGGTCAAAGCAAGTCCCGGACGCAAAAAGACCTTTGGCCGCAGGGCCAAAGGTCTTTCCAATTTTTCGCTTTTCCATCTGGACGGCGGATGGGACGCCCCAGGGGTGTTTGGGATGCCCCCTGAGCGCTCACGCGCCGCCGGGCTGATCCCCCTGCCTGGCCCTTCCCTTGCGGCGGATCAGCACCACCGCAAGAAACACAGCCCACCAGATCACCGCGCACACCACATCAACGATCAGAACGATCCTCACCGGCGCGGCATTTCCACCGTAGATTGCCAGTACAATACAGTTCGCCGTCCAGATCACAGCGGCCACCGCTGCCAAAATGACGCCGAACAGCTTGATTTCTCCACTTCCCTTTTTCATGCTCATGTCTCCCGTTTCAAATTCCCTGATCCCCGCGCGTTTTTAGCATACGAGTTCCTGCATCGCCTGGATCAGCGCTGTCATCTCCTCATCCCTACCGATGGTGACCCTAAGCCAGTCGGCAATGGGTGGATCGCTCCACCAACGCACCAATATCCCTCGCGTCCGCAAAGCGTCCAACAGCTCCTTTCCTCCCCGCGTGGGATGGGAGAGAAACAGGAAGTTGGCCTTGGAGTCCAGCACTGTAAAGCCCATTTCCTTTAATACCTTTGTTGCCCAGTCCCGGGTGTCCATCACCTTGCGGCAGTTGATCTGGAAATAGGCCTCGTCCTCTATGGCTGCCCGGGCACCCGCCTGGGCAATCCGGTCCAGGGTGTAGGAATTGATGGAATCCCGCACACAACACAGGCCGTTGATGAGGTTTTCATTCCCCATGGCCCAGCCCACCCGGAGCCCCGCCAGGGCCCGGGACTTGGATGCGGTCTGCACCACCAAGAGGTTGGGATACTGTTCAATGAGGGGTACGGCGCTGTTCGCTCCAAAGTCCACATAGGCCTCATCCACGATAACCACCACATCTGGGTTGGCCCGCAGCAGCCGCTCCACCACGTCCAGTCCCACGGCGATACCCGTGGGGGCGTTGGGATTGCACAACACCACCCCGCCGTTGTGCCCGCACAATTCCTCCACCGGGTCGGAGAAGTCCGGGTTCATGGGCACCCGGCGGCACTTGAGACCGAAGTAATCGGTGTACACCGGGTAGAAGCTGTAGGTGATCCGGGGAAAGACCACCTCCCGGTCCGGGTCAAAAAAGGCCTGGAAAGCGAAAGCCAGCACCTCATCCGAGCCGTTGGAGCAGAACACCTGCTCCACCCCCAGCCCCTCCCTGCGGGCGATGGCCTGGCGCAGGGCCAGGCATTCCGGGTCTGGGTAAAGCCGCAGATCTCCATTCGCCGCCTGCCGGATGGCCTCTAATACCCTTGGCGAGGGGGGATAGGGACACTCGTTGGTGTTGAGCTTGATATATTTCCCCTCCCGGGGCTGCTCCCCGGGCACATAGGGCGCCGCGTTGCGGATACGGCCGCTCCAAAATTCCTTCATACTGCCTCTCCTCCATCCCGTTTCACTTTCTTGATGGATTTCTCCGCCTTGCTCCTGGGGATCATCAGCTCATGGCCGCAGCCCACGCACCTGAGCTTGAAGTCCATCCCCACCCGGAGTACCGTCCACTCCTTGCTGCCGCAGGGGTGCTGCTTCTTCAACTCCAACACATCCCCCACACGGATATCCATGGGCATACCGCCACCGCCTTTCAGCTGTTCTTGATTTTGTCCCAGTAGGCCTTGGCGGCCTGTTCATTCTTATTGGGTCCATATTCATAGTAGGTCCGATTGCTGATCTCATCGGGCAGATACTGCTGGCGCACCCAGTGATTTGGATAGTTGTGGGGGTACAGATATCCCTGCTCCCGCTCAAAGCCAGTCCCATCGGCGTGGACGTTTTGCAGATGCCGGGGATAATCACCAGTCTTGCCCGCCCGCACATCGGCCATGGCCTGGTCAATGGCCATGACCACGCTGTTGGACTTGGGCGCGGTGGCCAGCAGGATCACCGCCTGGGCCAGGGGTAGCTTAGCCTCCGGCAGGCCCAGCTGGAGGGCGCTGTCACAGCAGGCCTTGACGATGGCAGCCGCCTGGGGATAGGCCAGGCCGATGTCCTCGCTGGCGGAGCACAAGATCCGACGGATGGCGGTGATCAAATCCCCCGCCTCCAAAAGCCGGGCCAGATAGTGCAGCGCCCCGTCCGGATCGGATCCCCGCAGGGACTTCATCAGCGCCGAGGCGATGTCATAATGGTCGTCCCCGTCCCGGTCATACCGCATGGCGGACCGCTGAGCCACCACGGACGCGTCTTCTAGGGTGATGTGGACGCTCCCCTGGTCAATCCGCCCGGCGTTTAGCAGCAGCTCCACGGCGTTCAGGGCCTTGCGCACATCGCCGCCGCTGGCGGCGGCCAGTTTCTCCCGCACGCCGTCCTCGCACTCCACTTTTACGCCCAGCTCCTCCCCCATCAGGCGAAGGCCCCGGTCCACTGCCGGCAGGATATCCTCCGCTGTAAGCGCCTTGAACTCAAAGACGGTGGAGCGGGACAAAATGGCGTTGAAGATGGTAAAGTAGGGATTCTCCGTGGTGGAGGCGATGAGGGTGATCTTGCCGTTCTCAATAAATTCCAGCAGGGACTGCTGTTGCTTTTTATTGAAATACTGAATCTCATCCAAATAGAGCAGCACCCCATTGGGGGCCAGCAGGGTCCCCACCTCGTCCATGATATCCCGCACGTCGGACAGGGAGGCAGTGGTGGCGTTGAGCCGCCGCAGCGTCCGCCCAGACCGGTTGGCGATGATGTTGGCCACCGTGGTCTTGCCCGTGCCTGAGGGGCCGTAGAACACCATGTTGGGGATCTTGCCGCTCTCAATGACCCGGCGCAGCAGGCCGTTCTCACCCAGAATATGCCGCTGCCCCACCACCTCATCCAACGTCTGGGGGCGGATGCGGTCCGCCAGGGGCTGATACATATGGACTGCGCCTCCTCTTTCCGATGCGAATGCCACACCTTTCCCGCCGTGCAGCTGCCTGTCCCTCCCGAGCCGGCGCCTGCACTGCGTGTTCCGCTCCATTTTAGCACACCCCCTGCCCGCATGCAAGCGGATGCGCCCGCTTTCCCCCAACCATCAGCCTTGACAGCGACAAAAAGCGGCACTATACTTTAAGCAGATAAATTAAATCAAACAACCGATCTTGAAAACGGAGGGAGATTTCCATGCTCATTCAAAACGCGCTGATCTTTGACGGCATCACCCCGATCCCCTATGAGGGGGATCTTTCCATCCAGGACGGAAGGTTGCGCTCCGTGGGGCCCCGGTTCACCCCCGCCGATGGAGAGGAGGTCATTGACGCCGCCGGCCTGCGCGTCTACCCCGGTTTCATCGACGCCCACAGCCATCTGGGGCTGGACAACTACGGCATGGGCTATGAGGGCTGGGATTATAACGAGATGGGGGACATTGTGGCCGCCCATCTCCGGGGCATCGACAGCTTCAATCCCCAGGATAAGGCCATCCCCATGGCCCTGCAGGGCGGGGTCACCACCGCGGGGGTTGGCCCAGGCAGCGCCAATGTGCTGGGCGGCACCTTTCTGGCCGTCAAGACCTGGGGCGCGTGCGTGGATGACATGGTGGTCAAAGCAGAGGTAGCCATGAAGTGTGCCTTCGGCGAAAACCCCAAGCGGTGCTACCGGGACAAAGGGGATTCTGCCCGGATGACCACCGCCGCCAAGCTGCGGGAGATGCTCTTTAAGGCCAGAGACTACCTGGCCCGGAAGGAGGCCGCCGGGGATGATCCCATGAAAAGGCCCGCTTTTGACATGAAGTTGGAGGCCCTGATTCCGGTGCTCCAGGGTAAGCTGCCTCTGAAGGCCCACGCGCACCGGGCGGACGACATCTGTACCGCCATCCGCATCGCCAAAGAGTTTGGGGTCAAGATGACCTTGGAGCACTGCACCGAGGGACATTTGATCCCGGACATTGTGGCCCGCTCCGGTTTTCCAGTGGCGGTGGGTCCCACCCTCACCAACGCCAGCAAGATCGAACTGGCCAACAAAACCTTTGACACCCCCGGCGTATTGGCCCGGGCAGGCTGCCAGGTGAGCATCGTCACCGACGCACCTGTCATCCCCCAGCAGTACCTGCCCCTGTGTGCCGGACTGGCGGTAAAGGCGGGCATGGATCCCTTCCAAGCCCTTCAGGCCATCACCATCAACCCCGCCAGACATCTGGGCATCGCACAACGGGTGGGCTCCCTGGAAGTGGGCAAGGACGCCGATGTGGTGCTGTGCGACGGCGACCCCATGGTGAGCAGCACCCATGTACTGGGTGTCATCCTCAACGGCCAAAAAGTGATCTGAAACAGAGTACCCCCTCCGGCCCAGTGTGGCCGGAGGGGGTACTTCATGGTTCTCTTGGTCAAAAGCTCACCGGTAGATGGGGTGGGCTGCGGTGAGCTGGGTCACCCCGGCCAGGATCTTGTCCTTATTGGCCTCAAAGTCGGTGGCGGCCAGGGCGATATACTCCGCCACCCGATCCATATCCTCCTCCATAAATCCGCGGCTGGTGACGGCGGGGCTGCCCACCCGGATGCCGCTGGTCTGGAAGGGGGAACGGGGATCGCCGGGCACCTTGTTCTTGTTTACGGTGATGCGCACCTCGTCCAGCCGGCGCTCCAGCTCCTTGCCGGTGAGCTCCCCCATGTCCCGCAGGTCCACCAGGGCCAGGTGGTTGTCCGTGCCGCCGGACACCAGCTTCATCCCCCGGTTCACCAGGCCGTTGGCCAGGGCGACAGAGTTCTTCACCACCTGCTCCTGGTAGGTCTTGAACTCAGGCTTGAGGGCCTCACCCAGGGCCACCGCCTTGGCGGCGATGATGTGCATCAGCGGGCCGCCCTGGGAGCCGGGGAAGATGGCGGAGTTGAGCTTTTTGGCCAACTCCTCGTCGTTGGTGAGCAGCATGCCCCCCCGGGGACCCCGGAGGGTCTTGTGGGTGGTGGTGGACACCACATGGGCATAGGGCATGGGCGAGGGGTGCAGCCCCGCAGCCACCAATCCGGCGATGTGGGCCATGTCCACCCACAGATAGGCGCCCACCTGATCGGCGATCTCCCGGAAGCGCTTGAAATCAATGATGCGGGGGTAGGCGGAGGCCCCGGCGATGATCATTTTGGGTTTGCTCTGCTTGGCCACCCGCTCCAGCTCATTGTAGTCAATCCACCCGGTGGCCTCGTCCACGCCGTAGGCTGCCATCTTGAACTGCAGCCCGGAGAAGTTCACTGGGCTGCCGTGGGTCAGGTGGCCGCCGTGATCCAGGTTCATGCCCAGCACCGTGTCCCCCGGCTGGCACAGGGCCATATAGACGGCATAGTTGGCCTGAGCCCCGGAGTGGGGCTGCACATTGGCAAATTTTGCCCCGAACAGCTGGCAGGCCCGGTCAATGGCCAGATTCTCCACCACGTCCACGCACTGGCAGCCGCCGTAGTACCGTTTGCCGGGATAGCCCTCGGCATACTTATTGGTGAGTACACTGCCCGCCGCGGCCAGCACCACATCAGACACGATGTTTTCCGAGGCGATCAGCTCAATGTTGTCGCACTGACGCTGATATTCCGCCCGGATGGCCGCACCCACCTGGGGATCGAACTTCTCCACAAAATCCATATACTCTAAAACCATAGGAACTCCTCCACCTTTCTTTATGGGTGATCTGTCGTCCATTATACCGTGTTTTCTGCTCAGACACAACTGTCATTCCTGAAAAAACCTTCTTTATTTCCTGCCAGTTTTGTGTTATCCTTGTCAAAGAGGTGAACATGATGATGAAAAAAGCCGACGTCAGATCGGCGGTAGACGCCCTGAAGGCGCTCTATCCCGACTCTCTCTGCTCTTTGGAATACGACAAGGACTATGAGCTGCTTTTCGCCGTGCGCCTGTCCGCCCAGTGCACCGACGAGCGGGTGAATCAAGTCACCCCCGCCCTGTACCAACGCTATCCCACCCTACAGGCCTTCGCGGAGGCCGACATGGAGGAGGTTGGCCGGTACATCCACTCCTGCGGCTTTTTCCGGGCCAAGAGCAAGGACATCGTGCTGTGCGCCCAGATGCTGCTGCGGGACTACGGCGGCAAGGTGCCCGGCACCATGGAGGAGCTGCTGAAGCTGCCCGGGGTGGGCCGGAAAACCGCCAACCTGATCTTGGGAGACGTGTACAACACTCCCGGCGTGGTGGTGGCGGACACCCACTGCATCCGCATCGCCGGGCGGCTGGGTCTCACCGACGGCACCAAGGATCCAGGCAAGGTGGAGGAGCAGCTGCGCAAGGTCCTCCCCCCCGAGGAGTCCAACAATTTCTGTCACCGGCTGGTGCTCCACGGCCGGGCGGTGTGCACCGCCCGCACCGCCAAGTGCGGGGAGTGTCCCCTGACCCCCTGGTGCAAGTACGCCAAGACGGAGTTTAAGAGATCGGAAAAGGCAAAAATATAAGCAGACAATGCAAACAGCCGCGGGCAGAGCTGCTCGCGGCTGTGCTTTTTTCTATGCCCGTTTCTCCACCCTTGCGATGGTAAGCTCCAGGGTCTCGGCCCAGGTGGGCGCGTCCGCCTGCTTGTCCGGGCTGACCACACCGGAAAGCCCCTGGCTGTCCCAGCCCTCCGGCCGGGCGGGCCAGATCAGGATGCCGTCCAGATCCGTCCGGAGGTTCAGCTCCTCCACCAGGTCCCGCAGGTCGGTCAACCCCATGCCTAGGGGGAGGGTGTACCGCTCGCAGTAGATCCCGCAGGCGGCGCAGTCCTCCCCCACCCAGTTGGGGAGGACCCCCAGGCAGATCACCGCCAGGCCGGGCCGGCGGTGGCACCCCTCCGCCTGGGCCCGGAGGGCGTCCCGGGCCTCCGGGGTCAGGGGACCGTCAGCCTTCGTCATGAGGCGGGTCCTCCTGCGTATCGTCCGGCTGCGCCGAGTTGTCCTGCGGGGTGGCGTCCTCCGCTTCGTCCCCCAGCGTGGCCGCCTCCCCCTGCTCCGGCTGAACCGGGGCGGCCAAGGCCCCTTCCGTCCCCGGCCTGGGCAGGGGCGGCGTCACCGGGCCAGCGGTCTTCGCCCGGACGATGAGCAGTACCAGAGCCGTGGCGGCGGACAGGATGCCCACCAGCTGGGAGGTGCGCAGGGCGGTGCCGAAGAAATACAGGCTGTCGGTGCGCAGCCCCTCGATGACCGTGCGGCCCACCCCGTACCAGATCACGTAGCACAGGAAGATCTGGCCGCTGAACTTCCGTCCCTTTTTGGCCAGCAGGATGAGCAGGATCAGCCCCAATAGGTTCCATAGGGACTCGTAGAGAAAGGTGGGATGCACCCCCAGGGTGCCGTCCAACACCTGCTGGTAGATCTCCGCATCCGCATATCCGTGGTTCCACAGGTAGTCGGCAATGGACTGGGAGCACATGCGCCAGGGTAGGTCGGTGACCCCGCCGAAGGCCTCCACGTTCATGAAGTTGCCCCACCGGCCGATCATCTGCCCGATAATCACGCCGTAGCAGCCGATGTCCGCGTAGTCCCAGAAGGACTGCCGCCGCACCTTACAGTAAACGGCCACCGTGACCACCGCCATGATGATGGCCCCATAGATGGCCAGCCCGCCATCCCAGATGGCAATGGTGTTGTACAGGCTGAAGGAGCCGTCCGGATTGAAGCAGATGGACGGATTGAAGATCACATAATAAACCCGGGCGCCGATGATACAGGCGGGCACGGCGAAAAACAGCATATCCATCAGCTTTTCCCGGTCCACGCCGAACCGATAGGCCCAGTGATAGCAGAACAGCACCGCCAGCAAAAAGCCGCAGGCGATGATGATCCCGTACCAGTAGATCTCCCTTCCGAACAGGGTAAACGCCACGCGGTTGAGTTCAAACTCCAGGCCAAGGCCGGGAAAAGTCACAACATTGGTCATGCTCTCGCCTTCTTTCTCTTTATTCCACTGTGCCGTCCACGGGCGTAATAACCGACAGGCTGGACCGCTGCTGGGTACACCAGCACTCCAGCAGCCGCTGAACATCCTCCCGCTCGATGCTCTGGAACAACTCTGGGAAACGCAGGTAGTCGTCCCCGTCAAAATAGGCCTGGGCCAAGTCGATGCAAATGCTCTCCAGGGAGTTGAGCCGGCGCACCATACCGCCGTAGGCCGCCCGCTTCAGCCGATCCCACAGCGGACCGTCTACTCCTTCCCCGACCAACCGCCGGGCCTCCTTCAGCACCTCGTCCAACACCTGGCGGGGGTCCCGGCTCTCTCCTCCCGCCATGATGTGGGCGCAACCCGGCGCAGTGCTATAATAGCAGTCGAAGGAGCCGTTGATCAGCCCCTGCTCATACAGCCGCCGGTACAGGGGGGCCGAGGGACCAAACAGCACGTCACAGGCCAGCTGGGCCACCAGCTCCTGGCGGAGCCTGCCCCCTTCCGGGGCCGGCTCCCCCTTAAATCCCAGTTCAAACAGGGGCGCTGCCACCGGCATCTTCCGCTGGGCGTAGGCGCGCACCGCTCCGGGAGGCTCCGGCTGCCCCAGGTCCACCTGGACCGCGGAAGAAAAGCCCTTGGGCAGGACATCTTCGGCAATGGCAGCCACCCGGTCCGGATCCACATTGCCGGCCACGCACAGCACCATATTCCCAGGGCGGTAAAAGGCCCCGTGGCACTGGTAAAGAAGCTCGGGGGTCAGCCCCGCGATGGACTCCACCGTGCCCACCACCTGTGTTTTGATGGGATTGTGGGCATACATGGACTCCAACAGCTGGTAATATACCGCGTTCTCCGGGTCATCCTCACACATGCGGATCTCCTGGGTGATGATCCCCTGCTCCTTGGCCACGCTCTCCTGGGTGAAGTAGGGCACCGATACGAAACTCAGCAGGGTACGCAGGTTTTCCTCAAATCCGCGGGTCCCCTCAAAATAATAGCCAGTGATGTGGGAGGCGGTAAAGGCATTATCCACCGCGCCGTTGGCCGCCAAAATCTCCAGCGCTTTCCCATCCTCGGTGTCAAACATCTTGTGTTCCAGGAAGTGGGCGATCCCTGCGGGCGTATCCACCCAGCCGCCTCCGTCCTCCCCCCGGAAGCGCAGGTCCATTCCCCCGTACCGGGTGGCAAAAAAGGCAAACTGCCTGCTGTATTCCGGGCGGTGAAGCACCATCACCTGCAAGCCGTTGGGCAGCTTACCGGCGTATACCCTCTCCCGCAGGGTGGCATAATCCATTGGCTGCATATCACTGGCCCTCCTTTCCCGTCAAGCGGTACACCGTATCCAGCCGGATCATCCCAGCTGCCTGGGCCACCTGCTGGGGTGTCACCCGCTCCACCGCCTCTGCCAGCGCTTCCGGGGCCGTCCACTCTCCCCGGGAGAGCAGCTGTGTCACGCAGTCGTCCTCCATCTGCCCCTGGCTGTCCCGGCGGCTGACCAAGTTGTTGACCACAGCCCGCACCGCGGCGGTATGCTCCCCGGCCGTGAACTCCCCACGGCGCACCGCCTCCAGCTGATCCAGAATGGCCTGCTCCGCCCGGTCAAAATCGGCGAACTCCACCCCGGAGGACACCACCATCAATCCCTTGATGGTGTCCAGCATGGAAGAGGCAAAGTAGCACAAGCTCAGCTTTTCCCGGACATTCTGAAACAGTTTGGAGTGGGCCGTTCCACCATACAGCGCGTTGCACACCAGCAGGGCGGGATAGAGCTCCGTCCCCATGGTCACCCCGCCGGTGCGAAACCCCATGGCCAGCTTGCCCTGGGTCACGTCCATCTCCTCGGTTACCCGGCGTACCGGATGATCCGGCTCGGCCACCACCTGGCAGGACAGCTGAACCTGCCTGTCGTGAAGCAGCGGCTGAAAGGACTGCAGCACCGCCTCCTCCACCCGGTCCGGGCTGGCACTGCCGCCATAGTAAAAGATTACTCTGGAGCGCTCCAACAGCTGCTGATAGCGGCTCCACAGCGTTTCCGGCTCCATCCCCACTGCCTCATCCGCATCCCCCAGCTTGTCCAGGGCATAGGCCTCTCCGGCGCACATCTCCTGGGTCAGGCGGTAGATAGACCAGCCCCGCTTGTCATTCACCCGGGCATTGATCTCATCGGCCAGATTGGCCCCTTCCCCGCTCACATAGTCCCGCCGGAACACGCCATGCTCGGTTACCGGGTCCAGCAGCACCTCGCCCACCAGCCGGGCGGCGGGCTCCAGCAGGGCCATGCCGTCCAGGGCATACCGGTCGTCAATGAAGCTGCACAGAAAGCTGACGCACTGGCTCTCCCCCCGCTGACGCACCGCGGGGCCCAGGGCCGCGCCGTACAGCTGGTCAGTGGCCGCCGACAAACACTCCATATCCGGATAGTTCCGGCTGCCCCGGTACAGCACATCGGGCGTCAGGGCGTTGGCTGTGGCCGTCTGCTGTTGCAGCGGGACAGCCAGGGTGACGCCGAGCAGTCCGGTCTTGAACTGATCCGACCGGCAGACCGCCAACTCCACCCCGCGCGCCAAAATTTTATGGGATCTCTCCATTTTAGGCCCCCCCATCTATCCTCACATTCAGGACGCGCCCCAGCTGTTGCCGGACGCGCTCGCCCCTGATTTTCACTCGCTTCTCTGGAAGCAAGGGCTATTATACATCATTTTATCCGGATTGGCACCCTCTTTTTTCCCTGCACATAAAAATCTTAAAAATTTTCCCCGCAGGCACCGATGTTAACCGCCGTTGCTTGCCGCAACGGCCTGTTTCTGCTATCATGCCAGCCAAGAGGAGGTGACCAACCATGTTTTCCGAAAATCTGAAGGCCATCCGCAAGGCCAAAGGGCTGACCCAGGAAGAGCTGGCCGCCCGCCTGCACGTGGTGCGGCAGACCATTTCAAAGTGGGAGAAAGGTTTGTCAGTGCCCGACGCCGAGCTGCTCATCCGGCTGGCGGAGGTGCTGGACACCACGGTGAGCCAACTGCTGGGCGCGGACATCCCGGAGGATGGGGACAGCCGCAATGAGCTGGCCGATCAGCTGGCCCGGATCAACGAACAGCTGGCAATCCGCAACCGACGGAGCCGGTTCATCCTTCGGCTGGTGCTGGGCATTTTGGGGTTCATCATCGTGTTCAACCTGATTTTGGTGGCCTGCGGCTCCATCGTTTTTCATGAGCTTCAGGACACCCCCGCCGTCCAGACCACCCAGCTGCTGGAACCGGCCAGCCCTGGGACCTTCCAATAGGCTCCAAGCACACTTTGGACCGGAAGACGTTTTTCCGCCGCCGGCCCTTTTCCATAGAGGGCGGAAATTTCCCCGGAAAAGGGAATTCACCCTTGACAAGTTCCAAGTCCTATGATATAGTAGCACATTGTAAAGCCTGATAACTTTACACAATATCTTGTGGAGGTGGCTGGAGATGAAGAATCAGGCATACCGCATGGCTATGCTTTTCGACTTTTATGGCGATCTGCTCACCGACCGCCAGAAAGAATTCTACGACCTCTACTATAATGAAGATCTCTCCCTGGCCGAGATCGCGGAGAACTACGGCATCTCCCGCCAGGGGGTCCGGGATGTCATTGTCCGGGCAGAGGCCGCCATGACGGAGATGGAGGACAAGACCCACATCATCCGGCGCTTCCACCAGATGCAAAAGCAGATCGACGCCATCGATCAGGCGGCCGACCGGCTGCTGCGGATGGTGGACGAGCGCAGCTACCGGGACGAGAGCCTGGACGAGATCGGCCGGACCATCAAGGAAAATACCGCCAAGCTCAAACAGGAGTAACCCCATGGCATTTGAGAGTTTAACTGAAAAGCTTGCCGCAACCTTTAAGAAGCTGCGGGGCAAGGGGCGTCTGTCCGAGTCCGATGTGAAGCAGGCCATGAAGGAAATCAAGATGGCTCTGCTGGAGGCGGACGTCAACTTCAAGGTGGTCAAAAATTTCATCGCCGCCGTCTCGGAGCGGGCGGTGGGCGCCGACGTAATGGAGTCCCTCACCCCCGCCCAGATGATCGTCAAGATTGTCAACGAGGAGCTCACCGCCCTGATGGGGGGCGGCGACAGCAAGCTGAAAATCTCCTCTACCCCGCCCACCGTGGTCATGCTGGTGGGCCTGCAGGGGGCGGGCAAGACCACCAACGGGGCCAAGCTGGCCGGCATGATGAAGAAGCAGGGCAAGCGTCCCCTGCTGGCCGCCTGCGACATCTACCGCCCCGCCGCCATCCAGCAGCTGGAGGTGGTGGGCGCCCAGCTGGACATCCCCGTCTTCCAGATGGGACAGACCGACCCTGTGGACATTGCCAAAGCCGCCGTGGAGCACGCCAAGCGTCACGGAAACGATATGGTGTTTCTGGACACCGCCGGCCGCCTTCACGTGGATGAGCAGCTCATGGACGAGCTACGGGCCATCAAATCGGCCGTGAACCCCACCGAGATCCTGCTGGTGGTGGACGCCATGATCGGCCAGGACGCCGTCACCGCCGCCAAGGCCTTTGACGATGCGCTGGATATCGACGGCGTGATGCTCACCAAGCTGGACGGCGACGCCCGGGGCGGCGCGGCCCTGTCCATCCGGGCGGTCACCGGCAAACCCATCCAGTTTGCCGGCACCGGGGAGAAGCTGGAGAACATCGAGGTGTTCCACCCCGACCGGATGGCCAGCCGTATCCTGGGCATGGGCGACGTGCTCTCCCTCATTGAGAAGGCGGAGCAGACCCTGGACGCCAAAAAGGCCGCCGAGCAGCTGGAGCGGATGCGGAAGAATAAGTTTACCCTGTCCGACTTCTACGATCAGCTCACCCAGCTGAAAAACATGGGGGATCTTCAGGACATCGCCTCCATGCTCCCCGGTATGGGCGGAAAAAAGCTGGATCTTTCCGTGGACGAAAAAGGCCTTGCCCGCACGGAGGCCATCATTCAGTCCATGACCCCTTATGAGCGGGAAAACCCCGGGGTGCTGAACTCCAGCCGGAAAAAGCGCATCGCCGCCGGCTCGGGCACCCAGGTGGTGGACGTCAACCGGCTGCTCAAGCAGTTTGAGTCCATCCAGCAGCTTACCCGGCAGTTCTCCAACCCCAAAAAGTCCAAGGGGCTGCTCAGCCGGTTCAAAGGCATGGGACTGCCTTTCTAAGGTGAAGCGTGGAGAGGATTGCCCGTCTGCACCTATCTTTTTGTTGGTCTATGTCTTTTGACATCTGCCATATACAACTGAAACATCTTTGGAGGTGAATATAACATGGTAAAAATCAGACTGCGCCGCATGGGCGCCAAGAAAGCTCCCTTCTACCGCGTGGTTGTCGCCGATTCCCGCTATCCCCGGGACGGCCGCTTCATCGAGGAGATTGGTACCTACGATCCCCGCCAGGATCCCGCCGCCATCCACATCGACGTAGAGCGCGCCCAGGCCTGGATCAAGACCGGCGCCCAGCCCACGGAGACCGTGCGCGACCTGCTGAAGAAGGCCGGCCTGTAAGCGTCCGGGAATGGAGGCTGTCATGAAGGAATTGCTCACTTATATTGCCCAGAGCCTGGTGGAGCACCCGGAATCGGTGTCTGTCACCGAGACGGAGCTGGCCGGTGAGACCGTGCTGGAGCTCCGGGTGGCCCCGGAGGACATGGGCAAGGTGATCGGCCGGCAGGGCCGCATTGCCAAGGAAATCCGGGCGTTGATGCGCTCAGTGGCCCAACGTCAGGGCAAGAAGATCTCAGTCGATATTGTGGACTGACCGATAATAGAGCGAGGGCTGTCCAGCCCTCGCTCTACGACTATACACACCCATCCGTTTTCACGGACACTGGAGGCTTTTTCATGTCTGATCAGCTTTTGGAGTGCGGCAAAATCGTCAACACCCACGGCATCCGGGGAGAGGTCAAAATCCAGCCATGGGCGGACAGCCCGGAGGTGCTGTGCGCCCTGCCCGCCCTGTATATCGACGGCACCCCTGTCACCCTGCGCTCTGCCCGGGTACACAAGGGCAACGTCATCGCCCTGCTGGATGGGGTGACGGATGTAGAGCAGGCCATGCTGCTGAAAAACAAGGTGGTCTGGCTCAACCGGGAAGATCTGGACCTGCCGGAGGGCAGCTTTTTCCTGGCCGACCTCATGGGCCTGCGTGTGGTGGACGAGGCCGGGCGGGAGCTGGGGGTGCTAACGGATGTCCTCTCCCCCTCCCGGCAGCAGGTCTACGTGGTGCAGGGGGAGCGGGAGCTGATGATCCCCGCCGTGCCTGAGTTCATTCTGGAGACCAACGTGGCCGGCGGCTATATCAAGGTGCGCCTCATCGAAGGGATGTGAGCGAATGTACCGCATCGACATCATGACCCTGTTTCCCGACACGGTGGGGGACGTGCTCTCAGAGTCCATCCTGGGCCGGGCCCAGGAGCGGGACCTGCTGCGCATTGAGACCCACCAGATCCGGGACCACACCCGGAACAAGCAGAAGCAGGTGGACGACTACCCCTATGGCGGCGGCCGGGGGGCGGTGCTCCAGGCCGACCCCCTGTACCAGTGCTGGCGGCACATCACCGATACCTTTGGGAAGGGCCGCACCATCTATCTCTCCCCCTGCGGCAAGCCCTTTGACCAGGAGGCCGCCAGACGGCTGGCCCGGGACTATGCCCATCTGATCTTGGTGTGCGGCCACTATGAGGGGATCGACCAGCGGTTCATCGACGGCTATGTGGACGAGGAGATCTCCCTGGGGGACTTTGTGCTCACCGGCGGGGAGATCGCTGCCATGGCGGTGGCCGACGCGGTGTGCCGCCTGGTGCCCGGGGTGCTGTCCGATCCCTCCTGCTTTGAGAACGAAAGCCATTGGGATGGCCTGCTGGAATATCCCCAGTACTCCCGCCCGGAGGTGTGGCACGAGATGGCGGTGCCCAGGGAGCTGCTCTCCGGCAACCACAGCCAGGTGGCACGGTGGCGGCGCAAGCAGCAGCTCCTCCGCACCCGGGAGCGGCGGCCGGATCTGTATGCCAAGCTGGACCTGTCCTCCCAGGAGGACCAGAAGCTGCTGGCGGAGCTGGAGCGGGAGCTGTCCCGTCCTCCCCTGCCCCAGCCGGTGGAGTGCCGCCCGGCACGGCAGGAGGATCTGGACGCCATGGAGATCATTCTGACCCAGGCCAAGGCCCTTCTGATCCCCATCGGCCAGTGGAGCGCCCATTATCCCACCCGGGAGGATTTTGTTTCCGATATGGCCCGGGGTGAGTGCTATGTGCTCACCTGCGGCGGCCAGGTGGGCGGCTTCTTCACCCTCTCCGCCCAGCCCGAAGCGTGCTATGCCGCCATCACCGATGGCAAATGGAGTTCCGACCAGCCCTATACCGTCCTCCACCGCTGCGCCATTGCCCAGCAGTGGAGGGGCTCCGGACTGGCCGACCGGATGATCAGGGAATGTGGAAGGCTGGCGCTGGCCATGGGCCGGCGCTGGCTGCGGGCGGACACCCACAAGCAGAACAAGGCCATGCAGAACCTACTGCGGCGTAACGGCTTTCAGTACCGGGGCAACGTGCTGGTGGACACCACCGCGGACCGTGACCCCCGCCGTCTGGCCTTTGAGGTCAGGCTGGCCAACCACCCGAATGCCGCGTCCACTGGGGAGGAATCGCTATGAACCTGACCAATCCCAGCCAGATCAAGTCCCTGCTGGCCCGCCACGGCTTCCGCTTCTCCAAGTCTATGGGGCAGAACTTCCTCATCGCCGACTGGGTGCCCCAGGACATCGCCGACGCCGCCGGGCTGGACGGGGACTGCGGCGTGCTGGAGATCGGGCCCGGCATCGGCCCCCTCACCGTCCAGCTAGCCCGGCGGGCGGGCAGGGTGGCCGCCGTGGAGCTGGACCGCTCCCTGCTGCCCATCCTGGCCGAGACGCTGGCGGACTGCCCCAACGCCCGGGTCATCCCAGGGGATGTGATGAAGCTGGACCTGGCCGAACTGGCCCGGGAGCAGTTCCCCGGCATGACGGTGAAGGCCTGCGCCAACCTGCCCTACAACATCACCACCCCGGTCATCACCAGGCTGCTGGAGGCCGGATGTTTCCAGTCCATCACGGTGATGATCCAGCGGGAGGTGGCCCGGCGGATCTGCGCCCCGCCGGGCAGCCCGGACCGGGGGGCTTTCTCCCTGTTTTGCCAGTACCACGCCCGGTGCTCCCTGCTCTTTGACGTGGGTCCCGAGTGCTTCCTCCCCGCCCCCAAGGTGACGTCCTGCGTCATTCAGCTTGTTCCCCATGCTCATCCTCCGGTGGACGCCGACCCAAAGACACTGTTCAGGGTGGTGCGGGCCGCCTTCGCCCAGCGGCGCAAAACTTTGCTCAACGCCCTGTCCGCCGCCTATGGCTCCCGTTTTTCTAAGGACCAGCTCCGGCAGATTCTTCAGGAATGTGGGCTGGAGGAATCCGTCCGGGGAGAACGGCTGTCCCTGGATGAGTTCAACCGTTTGTCCAAGCGCTTACAATTGTGATAAATTTCCCTTGCATTTTCTGTTATTTTACCATACACTATAGACAAGTGAGCGGCAGATATTGGCGCGCCGCAATCTGAAGATAACAGGAGGCAAGCGACTATGGCACCTACACAGAACAAAGCGGTATTAAGCTGGATCGACGAGATGGCGGCCAAGGCCCGTCCCGCGTCCATTGTCTGGATTGACGGCAGCGAAGCGCAGCTGAACGCTCTGCGCAGGCAGGCGGTGGATGAGGGTATCCTCATCCAGCTCAACCAGGAAAAGCTGCCTGGTTGCTACCTCCACCGCACCGATCCCCATGACGTGGCCCGGGTGGAGGACCGCACCTTCATCTGCTGCCGGCACAAGGAGAACGCCGGCCCCACCAACAACTGGATGAACCCCCAGGAGATGTACGATAAGCTGTACGCCCTGTTTGACGGAACCATGGAGGGCCGGACCATGTATGTCATCCCCTACTCCATGGGCATTGTGGGCTCTCCCTTTGCCAAGTACGGCATTGAGCTGACTGACTCCATCTACGTGGTGCTGAATATGACCATCATGACCCGGGTGGGCCGGCAGGTGCTGGACGCCCTGGGGGACAGCGGCGACTACATCAAGGGTCTGCACTCCTACGGCACCCTGGACAACGAGAACAAATATATTGCCCACTTCCCCGAGGACAACACCATCATCTCCATCAACTCCAACTACGGCGGCAACGTACTGCTGGGCAAGAAGTGCTTCGCCCTGCGCATTGCCTCCTATCTGGGCCAGCAGGAGGGCTGGATGGCCGAGCACATGCTCATCCTGGGTATCGAGAATCCCCAGGGCGAGGTACGCTACCTCTCCGCCGCCTTCCCCTCCGCCTGCGGCAAGACCAATCTGGCCATGCTCATCCCCCCCGAGGGATATCGAAAGGCGGGCTGGAAGGTCTGGTGCGTGGGCGACGACATCGCCTGGCTTCGGGTTGGCCCCGACGGCCGGCTGTGGGCGGTGAACCCGGAGTACGGCTTCTTCGGTGTGGCCCCCGGCACCAACGCCAAGTCCAACTTCAACGCCCTGGAATCCACCAAGAAAAACACCATCTTCACCAACGTGGCCTATAACCCCGCCGACGGCACCGTGTGGTGGGACGGCCTTTCCAAGGGTGACGATATCCCCGAGACCCTCATCGACTGGAACGGCCTGGAGTGGCACCGAGGGGACGAGAAGAAGCCCGCCCATCCCAACAGCCGCTTCACTGCCCCGGCCAAGAACTGCCCCTGCCTCTCCCCTGAGTTTGACAAT
The DNA here is from genome assembly GCA_944387095.1 of uncultured Oscillospiraceae bacterium. Classification (GTDB taxonomy): domain Bacteria; phylum Bacillota; class Clostridia; order Oscillospirales; family Oscillospiraceae; genus Enterenecus. The sequence goes on along the minus strand of CALXDP010000002.1, from coordinate 16,596 downwards.
CCTCAGGGCGTACCCATCTCCGCCATCATCTTCGGCGGCCGCCGGGCCAAGACTGCCCCTCTGGTCTACCAGTCCCGCTCCTGGGAGCACGGGGTGTTCGTGGGCTCCACCATGGCTTCGGAGACCACCGCCGCCGCTGCCGGCGCCGTGGGAGTGGTCCGCCGGGACCCCATGGCCATGCTCCCCTTCTGCGGCTACCACATGGCTGACTACTGGCAGCACTGGCTGGACATGGGCAAAAAGATCGCCCATCAGCCTAAGATCTTCAACGTCAACTGGTTCCGCCTGGATGACGAGGGCAACTTCATCTGGCCGGGCTTCGGGGACAACCTGCGGGTGCTGGAGTGGATCATGAAGCGCTGCTTTGACGAGGTGGACGCCCAGGAGACCCCCATCGGCTATGAGCCCAACCCCGAAGATATCAACCTGGAGGGCCTGGACGTCACAGTGGATACCCTGAAGGAGCTGCTGCGGGTGGATCCCGAGCTGTGGCGGCAGGAGGTGGCCGGCATCAAAGAGTTTTACGCCAAGTTCGGCGACAAACTCCCGGAAGAGCTGAAGCACCAGCTGTCCATCCTGGAGGAAAATTTGAAATAAATTGTTTCCCATGCGAGGAGCCGCCTGTCCCCAGGCGGCTCCCTTTTTCGTTCTCCTCTATTTGACAATTCTTCTGCTTTCATATATAATTTATGTTATATAACAAAAGTTATTGTTTGTAAGGAGGGATCGCCATGCCCCCCAGGAGCAAAATTACCCGGGACATGGTTGTGGAGGCCGCCTTTGCGCTGGCCCGCCGCCAGGGTGTGGAGCAAGTCAACGCCAGAGCAGTAGCCCAGGAGCTGGGGTGCTCCACCCAACCGGTGATGTACCACTTCGCCACCATCCAGGAGCTAAAGCAGACGGTGCATGAAAAAGCGGACGCTTACCACACCCAATACCTGCTCACCGTCCATCCGCCCCAGGGAAATCTCCTGCTGGGTATCGGCCTGAACTACATCCGCTTCGCCATCCGGGAACCCCACCTGTTCCGCCTGCTGTTCCAGTCCGGTATGGCCCGGCAGACCAGCCTGCTGGAGATGATCGAAGCGCCGGAACTGACCCCTGTGCTCTCCGCTATGGCAAAAGCCATGGCGCTCAGCCTGTCCCAGGCCAAGGAGGTCTTTCTCACCATCGCCCTGTTCGCCCACGGCTATGCCAGTATCCTGGCCAACAATCACCTGGCCTATGACGAGGCCTTGATTACCGCCCACCTGGAGCGGGCCTACCGAGGCGCCCGTCTGGCCGCAGCGGAGGATCACCATGAAAAACCTATATGAGAAGCGTCCCCTGTCCTTTGCCCTGATCTGGATCGGCGTCTACTGCGCTCTTTCCTCCCTGGCCAATCCTCTCAGCCGTCTCATGGGCGTAGACTACGCCGCCCACGCCCTGTTCAACCTCGGGCTGGCCGTCGTGCTGTTCCTTTGGATCAAAAAGCGGGGGCTCATGGAACGATACGGTCTGTGCGCTCCCTCTGTCCCCGCCCGGGCTTTTCTCTGGTACCTCCCATTGGTGCTACTGGCCTCCTACAATCTCTGGAACGGCGTGGCAGTCAACCTCTCCCCTGCGGGCACTCTATGCTACCTGTGCTGCATGTTCTGCGTGGGGTTTGTGGAGGAGATCATATTTCGGGGCCTGCTGTTCCGGGCCATCGCCAGGGACAATATAAAACTGGCCGTCATCCTCTCCAGTGTCACCTTCGGCCTGGGGCATCTGCTGAACTTGGTGAACGGAAGCGGCATGGAACTTGCGGCCAATCTCTGTCAGGTGGCCGGAGCCATTGGGGCGGGCTTCCTGTTTGTCACAATTTATTATAAGAGCGGGAGCGTGGTGCCCTGCATCCTCACTCATTCCGCCATCAACATGGTAAGCGCCTTTGCCAATGAGGCAGGTCTCACCGATGAGAAACGAATCCTGTTTAGTATAACACAGCTGGGCATTACAGTACTCTACACGCTGATACTCACCAAAACCCTGCCCCGGCCACAGCCCGCGGCCCAGGCCATACCGGGACAAAAACAGGGCTGAGACTACTCCGGCAACAGGGTCAAGGACAATGTACCGGCGAACCCCTAGGACTACCACCCTACGGCTACAGGAAGGCCCCGGACAATCCCAAGCTGTGGGGCGTGGACGAGGAGGCGGTCCAGGTAGCGCACCGGATTTACAGCATGGCCCTGGAAGGCTATGGAACGGAGCAGATCGCGGCAGGTCTTGAACAAGGCGGCATCCTGACGCCCCGCGCCTACTGGCCCAAAAAAGGTGTTAAACGGCTTTGCAAAGGGAAAGAGCAGCCCACAGCAAAGTGGAATAGCTCCACTTCCTGCCCCGGAGGTGTCTATAAGCACAAGGAGGGGCGCAGCCGTCAACTACGCCCCATCCTCCATCGCCGGATGAAAACAATAGAAAAAAGCGAGTGTTCTGACAGCGTTTCAAATGCTGTCAGAACACTCGCCATGGTCCGAGTGACAGGACTTGAACCTGCGGCCTCTTGACCCCCAGTCAAGCGCGATACCAAACTTCGCCACACCCGGATAGAACCCCGTTTGAAGAGCCTTGAATATACTACCATACATTCACAAAGAATGCAAGGGGAAAAATTAAAAAACTTTGTTTTCCTGGGGGACATGGGAAGACAGCCCACCGGAATACGGCGGGCTGTCTCACGATTCGAAAAAAAGAGAGGGAGGAGTTGTCATCCTGGATGACAACATCAGGATACCATATTCCACAAGGAAGTGATGGATAGAGTTTGAAAGATATTTAAACTTTTTATGAAGAACTGGACCTAAACCTGGTCGGGCTCACAAGGGGAAGCGGTGGGGAAATGACCGGAGCGATAGGCGTTTTGAAACCATCCCAATGCGCACAGCGCTTCGGAATAACTCTGCACAGGCAGCCATAGCTGATCCAAAGGAATGCTGTCTTGCCATGGCTCAGAGTTTTGCCGCCTAAAGTAAGGTGATGAAATCGCTGCTGGCATAGCCCACCACTCCATCAAAGGACACTAAGTACCAGTTCTGCCACTGATTGATCACCGTTAGCCGCGCGCCGTCATAGGCCCGGGCGATGATGGGAGCGCTGGTATTGGGGCGGGAGCGGATGTTGAGATAGCCCCAGTTTACGTCCACCACGGCCGGCCTGGGCGCCTGGGGGTAGAGGAATGGGATGTTAAAGTATTCTGTCAGAGACAGCACCAGGTTTTGGGCGATGCGGTCCAGGTTGTTCTGCACCCAGGCTGCGTCGTCGGGGTTGTCGTGATAGCCCAGTTCCAGAAACACCGAGGGGGCACGGGGCTGGCGGACCTCGCCGATGGAGGTGGTGGACTGGGCCCGCACATTATTGGGTAGGGGATAAATGGCCTTCAGATTGTCGGCCATAATCTCCGCGGCCCGTCTGCCCCGGGTGCTGGTGGGATAGTAAAAGACGATGATACCCCGGGTCTGGCCATAGTTGGCGGGGGCGGAGGCATTGGAGTGCAGGGCCAAGTGCAGGTCGTAATTGCCGGCGTTGGAGGCCCGGATGGAGGACGCGGCAGTCATGTCGGGGGTATTGCGCACATACTGTATGCCGGACGCGTCCAGATAGGGAACCATGGCGTCGGCCAGGCGGTTCATCCACTCTTCTTCGGTTCCGCCGTTGACGTATAGATTGTTCTCCTGAGTGGAAGGAGACAGATAGATGATCGGCATAGGATAGACCCTCCTTCTTTCTATCCTATGCCGGTGGGATGAATTTGACCGTGTGCGGATGCGGCGCTTCTTACCGATGTCGCGGCACTTGTTGAACAGGCTGCGGATGGGTGCCAGCCCGTTCTCACCTTCGGTGGTGTCCATGTTGTCCAAAACCGCCACCAGGCGAATGTCACGCTCCGAGAAAACACCTCATTCAGGGCGGACCGTTTTCGTGAGCTTATATGTAAGTTGCTGGCCGCGTATCAATAAGCTCCTTCCGTTTCGTTCCGGCCAGTGGGTCGGAACGAAACGGGGCGGGGAGTGACTGTGCATAGCTTCGAAGGGATGGCGTTGTGCGGCAGATACCAGCAGAAAACAATAAGAAGCGGTAAGAGAACTCCCGCAGGGGCTGTCAGGGCCCCTGCGGGAGTTCTTTTGCCGCTATCCAGTTACCAAGCGTTGAAATCATAAAAGATACAATATGATATCTGCTTGCAGCACTACCGGATTCCTAGCTCTTAGGTTGTTATGCCCTTATTTCAGACCAGTCCAGGTCTCCTTCCCGTTGCTCATGGTGTAGGTGTGGCTGTTGGTGGCCTCTACGATCTGGTAGAAGGGCCAGCCCGCCACGTCGGTGAACTGCTTCAGCTCACCCAGATGGCTGTTCACATACGCCTCGTCCGCACTGCGCCCCAGCATCCGGTTGGCGATGGTGGTCACCTCCGCTCGGGTGATGCTCGCGTTGGGCGCGAACAGCCCGTTGCCGTAGCCGATGATCCAGCCGTACTGCACCGCGCCCACCACGGACTCATAGTACCAGCTGTCCGGGTTCACGTCGGTGAAGCTGACCTCTCCGGTGATCTCTCCACCGTTGGCGAAACGCATGGCGATGGCGATAAACTCCGCACGGGTGATCGGGCTGTTGGGATAGAACCTTCCATCCCCTGCCCCCTTGATCATCCCCAGGCTGGCCAGCGTGTTCACCGCTTCGGCATACCAGCTGCCCGCGGGCACATCGCTGAAGGATACCGTGATGGCCACATCCTTGTTGCGCAGCAGGTTGTAGAACATCTGCGCCACTTCCGCGCGGCTCATGTTGGCGTTGGGGACAAACAGATTGTTGCCATACCCCTGCAGATAGGCGTTGTGGTTGTCCGTATCCAGCCAGTCGGACACCCCAGTGTCGTCGGGATCGGCCACTTCCGGTCCCTCCGGCTCCGGATCCGGGACAATGATGCCGCCTCCGCCGGTCTGCTGCGTGATGGTGAAGTCCAGTTCAAAGACGAATCCATCGTAGTTACCGACGCCAGTGACCCGGACGGTGTAGGTCCCTACATCGATCATTTCCGACACCAGGTTTCCTTCACTGTCATAGTAACCCACATTGTAGTCCTGCTGCTCCTGCAGCGTGGTGGCGGTGCCGCCGTCTGGCGTGTAGGTGACCGTTACACGCGGGTGGTGGGCCTGACCATTGTGGACAGCGCTGTAGGGTACCATGGTGACATGGAAGCCGCCCCAGGTGATCTCGTGGTCGCCGTCGCCGTCCTCGATGTTGCCATCGTTGTCGGTGTCGCCGTCGCCGCCGTCACCGCCTTCGCCCGGGGTGATGGTGTAGGTCAGGTCGAAGCCGCCCTGGTAGTTGCCCGTCATGGTGACCCGCACGGTGTACTCGCCCACCGCGATCATCTCGGTCACTTGCTCACCATCGCTGTTCCAATAGGTCACGGTGTAGTCCGTATCCCGCTGCAGTTCAGTGCCCGGCGCATTCTCATCGGGCTGGTAGGTCACGGTGATGGTGGGATTGTGGGGCTGCGAGTTGAAGGGCTGAGACACGGGGCTCATCTCCACCCGGAAGCCGCTGACAGTCTCAATGACGCCGTCTTTGTCGCCGTTCTCGTCCTCGACATCCTCGATGAAGCCATCGCCGTCCTCGTCCCCATCGGGATCCACCACGCCGTCGCCGTCTTCGTCCCCCTTGTCGGGATTGGGATCAGGCTCGTCGTTGTCATCCTCATCCACACCCGGCTCACCATCGCCATCGGGGTCGGTGATGTCAATCGGATTGACGATGACAGTCACGCCGCCGGTGATGGTGTAGTTCTGTGCGCTGGCACCGCCCAGAACAGGCTGGATGAAATGGTCGCCCGCATCGAGACCATCGGGGATCTCCAGGGTCACGGTAACATTGCCGTTGCCTGCATCGTTGGCCATAATACCCTCGATAGTGTAATCCGCAGGAGTTTCCAGGGCAATCGGCCCATCGTAACCATAGGTGTACTCAATGGGATCGCGAACCTGGGTCACGGTGATGGGCGCCTCATTGATGATGAAGATCTCCTGACGGGTGCCCACATAGTTGCCAATGCCGGTGATGAGGATGTTATAGCTGCCGGCATTGGTCTGACTCACGCTCTCGCCGGACAGGGTATTGTAATCCACATTCACGTCCAGCTCGGTGCCGGTGTTAATACCGTCATCAATAACCTGAATGTTGGCCATCTGCTCTTCGCCCGTGTAGGTATAGTCAGAGGCGCCCAGTCCGTTCACCCGGATGTCGCCATCCAGAATGCTCTTGGGATTGATGATGACGAACACGAAAGCATTACCAGTGATGCTCGGGTCCGTGGGCGTATAGGTAATGGTGTAGAGGCCGGAGTTGACCATCTGACCCTCGGTATACGTCCCCACGCCGGTGAAGGTAATGGTGCGGTTGCAGTCCACTTCCTCATCGGTCGCCGTACCATCTTCAGCCCTGTAGATGACGATGTCGTCCAGTACGCTGATGTGATTGCTTCCGTCATAGGTCAGGGTGATGAGGTTGTTGCTGCCGGTAATCGGGTTACCCTCCTCATCCTGGCCGCCGCCGGGGACCAAGCCGCCGCCACCCTGATCATCAGGCAGGCACACAAAGGTGGCGGAGCCCAGGGCGCCCTCGTAGGCTCCTCCTGCTGCGCCGTTGGCGGTGATCACGTACACACCGGCTTCCTGCATCAGATCGCTGGGGTCGGTGAAGGACGTTTGCGGACCAAGCTGGCCATCCTCACCATACTTCTGATAGTACAGGGTATAGTGATCAGTGAGGGTCAAGCTCTCACCGTCCAACGCCACGTCGATGGCAACCTCCGTAGCGCTGTTGTAGACCGCCGAGTTGGGCGTGACCGTCACGTCCAGGTTGAGTAGCTTGGCCACGATATCAAACGCGACCGTTTGCTGCACGCCGCTATACACGCCCCGACCAATCACAGTGACAGAGCCAGCGTCAATACCCACGTTGAGGTTGTCGCCGTACTGCACCGTGTAATGAACACCTTCCTCCAACAGAGTGCCATTGGAGTCACGGACCGTGAGTTCGGGCTCGATGGGAGTGCCGGTATAGGTGTAGGCCTGCTCAACGCCGCTAACGGTAAAGCGGTCCCCCCGATTGATGGTGAAGGTCAGCACCACGCTGCCGGTGTAGTTGGCAGTACCCGTGATGGTGACTGTACCAGTGCCAGAGGTGTTCTCACCATACTCCACCGTGTAGTCGGAGTTCCGCTGCAGATCCACACCCCGGGCCGTATCCCGAATGGTGGGCACAGGCTGGATAGGTCTGTTTTGATAGGTGTACGAATCCTCAACACCAGATACTTCAATGGTATCGGCGGGCGTGGCCGTTCCGGTGCCGATACTCTTTGGCTGGATCTCGAAGTTGGCCGAGCCGGTCCTGCCCAGGTATGCGCCCCGTCCTTCGATGTTGACGGTGGCGGTGCCGCGCACGGTGTTGCGCTCATGGCCGACGATCACATACTCCGTGCCTTCCTGCAGCTCGGTACTGTTGAACATGACGCGCAGGTCAGCCCCTGTGAGGGTAATCGCCTCGCCGGTGTAGGTGTGCGTACCCAGAACTTCAACCGTTAATCCTCCTCCGCTGGTTGCAGGAATGACGGCAAAGGTGGTGGTTAGCTCACCCGTGAAGTTGCCCTCCGTTGTGGCAGTGGCAGTGATGGTGTAGGTGCCGGGGGCGATCATACCAGTGTTCACCAGATTGGTATTGCTCTGATCGCCAACCATCACGATACTGCTGATGTAGAAGTCAGCATCCGCCGCATCGGCGTCCGCGCCGATCTCCAGCATCACATTGTTGTGGGTGATGTAGTACTCCGGACTCACCACACCGCCGGTGGCCTCCATGCTGTCAGGGGAGGCCCAGAAGCGGAAGTCGCTATTGGGGGCGTCCCCGCTGCCGCCCTCGCCGGGATCGATGGTGCTGGTCTTATTGACAAGCACCTGGCTACCCAGGGACAGCGTATAGTTACCCGCGTCCGGGCCGGTTAAGTAGCCCTGGGTCACGTCACTGTGCACGCCCGCGTCAAGGCCGTACGGCAGATACAGGTTGAGGGCCACGTTATCCCCGTCCACAATACCGTGCTCAACGGCCTCCAGGACCACCTGCCGGCTCACCGAGGCATAGCCGTAGTCCAGTTCCACATCATCATTGTAGGTGATCTCGACGGGCGTGATGGTGTAGGCCAGGGTCTTGATACCAGTGTAGTTACCGGTACCCTCCACCGTGATTACGTAGGTGTCCGCGTCAATGAAATCGCGAGCGTCGTACTCCACCCGGTAATCGGTGCTGACAGTCATCCTATCATACTCCGTGTCGCGGAGCCGAATGGTGGGCTGCTGAAGCGTACCAGTGTACTCGGCAGTATAGACGATGCTGCTGCCGCCCTCGTCCACCACGGTCACCGTATCATTATTGATGTCCTTGGGCTGGATGTAGACGGTGGTGGAAACGGAGCTGTTCGCATAACCGCTTATGCCCTGGATCTCAATGGTGTACGCGCCGGCGTTGGTCATAGCAGCGCCGGTATAGACACCGTCTTGCTGGGTTACCTGTGTGTTATTCACATAGATCTGGTAATCCTGGCCCAGGGTAAGATCGGCAGCGGGGGTACCGCCGCTGGTCACCCGCAGGCTGCCCAGCACATCGTTCAGTCTGTCTTGACCGTTGAAGATCAGGCCGGCGGAGCCGCCCACATTGAGTCCAGTATACTGAATGTCCCCTGTCTCATCGCCGCTGCCACCCTCGGAGGTGTTCGCCGGGGTGCGCACGAAAATGGCGCTGCCGCTGCCGGCGCTAGCATAGACGTTGTTACCGGTGGCGGTAATGCGGTACATGCCAGGCTGCGCCAGGCTGTCCTCAGTGACACCAGCAGTGCTCCAGACGCCGTTTACGAACTGTGCAAAGCTCAGGGTGTAGTCCCCGTTGTCCTCGTTCAGGGCCAGCTCACCCAGCCGAACAGTAACGTCGGGGCCGCCTTCGTTATACGCAGCCTGGGGCGGATTCACGGTGACGGTGAGGCCGCTGCCCGTACCATCGGGGCCGACAATCTGGAAGCTGCCGTTGCCAGTAGCCCCGGCGTAGTTGCCGCCCGCAGCACCGGTCACGATGATGTTCGCCTGCCCGATGGCGGAATGAGCACCGTCGTAGCTCAGCTCGTAGTCGCTGTCGGCCAGCACGTTGCCGTGGTCATCGTAGACCACCAGGTCAGCTTTATCCAGATTCACATCAGCGCCATTCTGGAAGGCCTGATTTTCGATGGGAGCCACGTGCAGTGTTCCGGTGTACGGCGTAATGGTGAAGGTGGTACGAGTCGAGCCTGTGAAGTTGCCATGTCCGGTGACGGTGACGGTGACCGGGCTATCCGCCACGTTCAAGTTGTTGCCATAGGCCACGCTGTAGTCCACGCCGAGGACCAGTGCCTGATCCCCCGCGGGCAGTCCGCTGTCGGTGACGGTAACGTTGGGCCTCTGGGGTTGGCCGTTGTACGCCACGCTGGTGCTGCCCAAAGCCACGGCCGCGCTGGTGGTGATGGGCCTGGGATCAATGGTGTATACCACTAGGCCCCGGTATCCATCGTGGATCACCACACCGGTATGGGTGCCGGCACTGGTGCGATCAGAACCGCTGTCCCATTGCACGTTGGCCACGGTCACGTCATCCAATGGATTGCCGTTTCGGTCGGTGACGGTGATGGTGGGCAGCTGCTCCAGCCCGTTGTAGACGAAGCGGCCATCAGTTCCAGCATTGTAGGATACCTCTACGTCCAGGGCAATGTCGTTGCTCAGCCAGATGGCGTAGTAGGTCTGGCTGGTAGCCGGGACGGTAATGTCCATACTGCCCACGGCGGCGGCATTGGTGGTGCTCCAGCCGGCAAAGGTATAGTCCGTCCGGGTGGGTGTGCTCGGCGTATAGGTGGTGCCGAAGGTCAGGCTGTCCACCGTCGTGGCGGTCGTCTGGCCGTTATAGGTTCCACCGTTGGGATCCAGTGTGATGGAGATGTTGGCCAGCGGCGCGTAGACGGCGTAGAAGGTGGCATCGGCGTTAAAGTTTGCCCGCTGCATCAGATCAGCCGTCTGGCTGGTCGACGCCAAGGGAGAACCTTCCGCCCAACCCACAAACCGATAGCCCGGGATATCACCCGCCAGGGCGGTGATCGAATCCTCCTTGCCATTACCGAAGTCACGGATGGTCTGGCCCAGGACGATGCCCTCCACCGTTTCTTGGATCCTGTTGTTGTAGCCATTCTCCGGATCCCAGCTCTGGAAGGTCAGGTCTACAGGGACGTGCACGATATTGAACTGGATGATACGGGTCCCCGTGTAGTTGCCGCCCGGGGCCGCGGTGATGGTGATGGTGCCCGCGTTAGTACCCGCCTGAGTGTTATCGCCGTAGCTCACCGAGATGTCCCCCGGCTGCCGCAGAGTGTTGGTATGCCCGGACACGCTGGCGGGGGAATAGGTGACGGTGATCTGGGGCTCAATAGGATCGCCGGTGAAAGTGGCGTCCTGCTCATACCCGGTCACCTGGATCTCATTGTCTGTATCCTGCTCCACTGAAATATCCTTAGGCAAGATCTCAAACTCGGCGCTTCCAATGGCGGTGCCGCCACCGGACAGGGTGTAGAACACGGTGACGGTGGCCTGACCCGCGTTAAGGTTGTCGCTGTAGATGAGGCGGATGTTATCATTCGGAAGCGTCACTTCCTCGTCGCCCGTCATGATGGTCAGGGCTGTGTTGGGCAGGGTAATCTCCTGACCGGTGTAGATCTGCTCCTGGGCCGCCAGGTCGATCTCCACGCTCACAGTGGGCGTCTCGTTGGAGGTGACCCGGAACTCGGCCGTGGCCACCTGCCCCTGGTAGCTACCGATGCCGGTGACGGTGATGGTATAAGTGCCGATGGCGGTCATGCCCTTGGGTGTGTTCGTCCAGTCGTTATTGCCCTCGGCGTTCTGCCATTGGCCGCTGGACCAGGTGTAGACCACACTCGAACTCCCGTCATCTGGCCCCTGGAAGGAGATCTGGGTAACCCGGAAGTCCGTGTTCTCCATCAGCAGCCGGTTGTCCACGTGGACCTGGATTTCCGGCGTGTGGGGACTGCCGTTGTAGCCGTGGTTATCGGGGTTGGCCTGGACGCGGACCGTATGCTCCGTGCCTGGATCGTTCAGATCCAACGGGCTGACCCACACCTCTGTTTGGAACACCAGCCGGTAGCTGTCGGCGTTGTCGCCGGTCAGGTCCCCGTGGAGGTGAATGTGGGGTGCGCCGTTCCTGGGCTCATCTGGCCAGTAGTTCACCGACAGGCTGTCGTCCACGTAGAGGTGGGGGGTGATGCTGTCGCCGTTCACCGCCTGTGCTTGGATGTACTCTGCTAGGCCGGTCAGCGCCTCATTCACATCATCTCGGGAATAGCCGTAGGTCAGGAATAGCTCGTCCCAGTCATCCGAGTCGGCTGTATTCGGCTGGTTGTCGGTGGGCGCACCGATGGTAATGGTCTTGGGTGTGACAGTATAGGTCGCCACCTGATTGCCGTAATAGTTGCCGATGCCCTGGATGGTGATCACCTTGGTACCCACGCTGCCGAAGCTGCTGGTGTTCCAGCTGAGGGTGTAGTCGTTGCCCACGCCCGGCGTCAGCACACCGTCGCCCGCGCTGGGATCCAGTCCCTCATCGGTGAGGGTGACTGTGGGCTGGGCGTTGATCTGGCCGTATTCCACGGTGGAGGTCAGGCCGCTCAATGTCACGTCCGCGATGTTCCGTTGGTTGACATAGACGTAGGCGGTTCCGGTGCTGCCATCCGACATCACATCGTTGGACTCTACTGTGATGGTGTAGGTACCCGCATTCACTACGCTAGGCGGATTTCCACCCCAGTTATAGGCACTGCCGCTATAGGTACCGCTCCAGCTGCCGCTGTTGGGGCCGCTCACGTTGATGGTGTAGCTGGGCACCTCGGCGCTGTCCGCACCCACGGTCACCTGGAGCGCCGCCTGCACCTGATCCCAGTAGTTCGCGCCGGTATAGTCGAACACACCGTTGCCCTCCAAGTCAGCGAAGCTGACATTTAGTCCGCCGCTGCCGGAGGTCAGGTCGTTGCGCACAAAGGTGGCCGAGCCGCTGGCGCCATCATAGCCGTTCCGGCCGTTGGCGGTGATGACGTACATACCGGGCCGAGCCAGAGCGGTGCTGATCTGGGCGAGGGTGAAGTCCGTATCCGAGCCCCACTGGTCCCCGCTGAGATAACGGTAGGTCAGGGTGTAGTCGCTCTCCGTCAAATTGCCCTCGGGCCCGCTGACTGTAATGGTGGGATTCTGCGCGCTGCCCGTGATCACGTCGGGGGTGACGCGGACCGTCAGGCTCTGAGACATGCCCCGGATCTGGAAACTGGTCTGGGCGTTCAGGTTCTGGTAGTCACCGATACCGGTGGCAGTCAGATCCACCTGACCGATGTTCCAGTTTCCGTCCGTGGGCAGGTTAATCCGGAAGTCCTCATCCACCCGCAGAATGCGGTTGTTTGTCCTGTCATACACCACATAGGAGAAGTTTGTGGGCATGTTTCCGCTGTTGTAGATCTGGTCGGGGATTTCGGCGAAGGCGATCTCGATCCGGTTATTCTCCCCTCCGTTGTCCGCCCCGGTGTTTACAATGGAAAAATTAAATGTTGCCTCCCCCTGGTAGTTGCCCAGGCCCATAATGGACACAGTGCCCCCGCCCACGGCGGTGTTGGTACCGTAGGACACCTGGTAATCCACATAGGGGTCGAGCACGTGAGGGTTGGCGCCGCCGTTAACCACACCGGTGCGGCTGTCGGTAACGGTGACGGTGGGATGGATGGGCGAGCCGGTGAAGAGCAGCTGCGTGCCCGTGTTTTGCAACTGGATCTCGTCCCACGTGGCTGTCTCCACGATCTCGGCGATGGCGGAGATGTTGGCCCGCTCGATCCGGAAGGTGGCGTAGCCCGTGTGCCCCTGATAGGTGACGGTGGCAAACACATCGCCCGCATTGATGTTATCGCCCCAGTTGACCTGGTAGCCGGTGGTGCCATTCCCAGCCAAAATCTCCTCGCCGGCATAGGTAACACGAAGAGTGGGAGTCTTGGCCGTGCCGTCGAATACGTACTCGTCATTACTCACAATTTCCACCTGCAGCTCGGGGCTGATCCACACCGCGTAGTAAGTAGTCACGTCGGTGCCGGCGGTGATGGTGGCGTTGCCCACATCCGCGTTGTTGTGCTCCGACCAGCCCACGAAGATGTAGCCCGGCCGGACCGGCTGCCGGTATTGGCTATTTGCGGTGATGCTCTCCCCGAAGGTCAGGTTGGACATCTGCAGGGTACTGTTACCAGCACCGGTGTCGGGCGAGCTGGGGAAGTAGGCCCCGCTGCCGTTGGCGTTCAGGGTGATGTTGATGTCCTGTACCGGGGTGTAAATCCCGTAGAAAATGGTGTCCGCGGTAAAACGCGTGGTGGTCAACTGGGTGTCGCGTATCTCCACACCGAACAGGCTGGTCTGGGACCAGTGGGAGAAGGTATAGCCGTTCACGCTGCCCCGCCACATGGTGAGCTGCTGCAGCTGATCTTCGGTGACGGAGGTATTATAGGGCAGTGTGATCGTGTGGGGCTCTTCACCGTCCCAGTTGATGCCATTGTAGTTAAAGAAGGTGAGGGTCACGTCCTCGGCATACACCGCATAGTAGGTGGTGGCCTGATAAGGAGCCGTGGCGTTGGCCAGACTGGTCATCTGGGTGGCGCCCGCCAGATCGTCCGTGCCGAGACGGGACCAGCCGATGAAGGTGGCCCCCACATCTTGCTCATAGGGTACGGGGATTTGGTTTGTGGGCATCACATCGCCTGGCGTGAACGAGCGTGTTTCTTCGGTGTACTCTCCCGGGGTCTGTACATCCACAAACCCATAGTCCGAGATAAAGGTGATGTCCACACTGTTGGTATCATAGTAGTATAGGTTAAAGGTGACCAGCTCGTTGGTAGCGGTGATGCGGCTGTCGCTACGTCCTCCGTCCAGGGCATAGTTGGCGGGCAGCTGGTTCACGATGTTGGAGATAGTGTCCGTGGCCAGCACAGACTCCCGCAGGATCAACGAGCCAGTGGGGATATCGCTGAAGAGGTGGGTCTGGATGTTATCTCCGATGTGGAGCACCACTGCGTAGCTGGTGAAGGTCTCTGGATCAATGGGGACAAACACGGGGTACAGGTCGATGACGGCCTGGCCCACGGTGCTGGTGTACTCCACACAGTCCGGGTTGCTCATGATCACCGAGCGGGGGATAACCTCGCCGATCCCGTAGCGGGGATCGTTCTCATCAGCGTTGCGAATCACCGACCAGCCCAGGAACATCTGCCCTTCAGGCACCCGGAGGGGTACATCAATGAGGGCGGGGGTGTTGGTGTACTGGGTGATTTCCGTGCCGTCATCAGTGGTGGACGCGCCCGTCAACAGGAACTGCTGAGGATCCAGGTAAACGAAGGAGGAGTCCTGCTGGTTGTCCATGTGGTAGCGCAGTTGGAAGTTAATCGTTTCCGAGTTCACAACGCCACGTTCCCGCCCGTCGATCAACCCGCCGTTGTACCGGCCGTCCGCTCCGGCGGTAGAGTTGGTGTTGAACCAGTAGTTCACGGTCCCCCACCAGTTGCTCGCTGCGTTTCCAGGTTTTTGTAGGGCCGCGTTGCTGGCACTGGTAATTATGACGTCATCCACATAGTAGCCGAACTCCGGCGTCACGACGAGAGATGCCTGGGAGCTGCTGTTGGCTCCCTCCACGTCGACGCCAGAGCCCGGCATCAGGGTTCTGTCGCCCGAGTCACGGCCCGTGAGGCCCGTATCGATCTCGTCCAGGATAATGGTGCGCTGGTTGTTGTTGGCACCCAGGTTGCCGCTGGTGATGGAGATACCGTTATACAGCTCGATGAACCGCAGCTCCACAAAGCTTTCAGTGGGGCGTATACCCTCACTCAGTCGGTTCCACCTCACACAGGTCCAAACCTCCACCTGAAACATCATCCGGGGGTCAGTGCCCACCTGGGTGGCGGTGACCACGTCGAAGTAGGCGGTAAAGGTGCTCCGCTGCTGATACCTGTACGGGGTGTCGCCAGTGACATCCGACGGTTTGGTCCAGCTGATCTCGAAACTCAGGGGAATGGACACACCATTGATGACAATGGAATTGGGAAACATCGCCTCGCTGCCCTGATTGCCGCCGTAGAAGCGGAGTGCCTGTCCCTCGTTAATGGTATATTGCCCGTTGGCCGTGTTTTTCAGACTGGTGCCAGCCGCATTCCATGCGGAGCCATTATTCACAATCCGGATATCCGAGTTGTGCCACCGCTGGGCTTCACTGTTGTTGCTTAGATAGTCGCTGTACTCCAGCCGATAGCCGGTGCCCACGCCGCTACCATTGCTCGGGTTATAGGCGGTGTCCGACCGGGTGATGTTCACGGTGATGGTCTGATCTTGGGAGACATCATCGCCGCTCATCTCCAGCGTCCACAGCTTGGTCTGGAAGCCATCCTGCGCCCGGGCGGAGTCAAAGAGAACCGTTTCCTCGCCGCCGGTGGTGTTGACCACCCGCATATTGGCCCGCTGGCCCAGGATGAACTCTACGGACAGGGTGCCGTTCTGGGGGATCTGGTAGGTGTATACCGTCTCCGTGGGAACGTTTGTGCCGGTATCCGACTTGGGGATCTGCTCCCCGTCGATGGTGGTGTCCGTCCGCACGTTGTTGACCGTAATGGTCACCCGGTAGGCCGGGGTAAACACCAGATAGACCTCCCAGGAGGACACGTCGAAGTAGTCATAGGTGTTGGTGGTGTCCGTACTGGTGACCACATAGTATCCGTTCACCCGGCGGATGGACTCCACCGCGATGGCGTCCACCGAGGACACGCTGTCATCCACAGGCCGCAGCTCAGCGTGAAGGAAAGCATAGGTCGTTGCAATGCCTGCCTCCGACAGGGCGCCCTGGGCCTTGGCGTTGTCCACAATGCCACTGGCCATGGTGCTGACACTGCCGATGGGCGCGTCTTGGTTTCCGCCCGACTGGACAACCCGACTGACCATCTGCACAGGGATGGTCTGCTCTGCCTCAGTATTGTACCAAAGGTAGATACCCTGCGCCTGGTTGGTGGTTACATCTTCATATGTGATGGTGCTGATGCTATCGGAGCCGGTGGCCGAGCCCGCCGAGCCCCATGTGGCGGTGTTGAAGAAGTAGTCTGTCCCGTCAGTGCCTCGCACCGACAGCAGGCCGTAGCCCGAGACCAGGTTGTCGATGAAGATGATCCCGTCCTCCACCGGCTCCAGGTTGAAGGTCACCCCGTCCAAGGTCACAGGGGTCACGCTCGTGTTAATGTCCAGCGGGGTCCCGTCGCTGGACACCGCGTATACGGCGATCTCAGTACTGTTGGCCGCGTCCTGCCGGAAGCGGACGGAGTACTGGCCCAGATCCATGACGGATACGTCGCCGCTGTCCGTGACGCCGCTGTCTGTGTCCCCGCCCCCTGTTCCCGAGGAGGCGAAGGCGGTGGAAGGCAGCAGGCCCACCACCATG
>CALXDP010000001.1 GCA_944387095.1 uncultured Oscillospiraceae bacterium | reverse complement strand
TAGCCCAGCTCGGTGGACACCCGCATGGCGTTCTCCATGGACCGGCCGGTCACCGCCACCTTGCGGCCGTACTTGGCGGCCACGTTGATGATCTGCTGGATCCGGTCAATGTTGGAGGCAAAGGTGGTGATGATGATCCGCTGGTCGCAGCCCCGGAACAGGGCCTCAAAGGAGGCGCCCACGCTGCGCTCACTCTTGGTAAAGCCGGGCCGTTCCACGTTGGTGGAGTCGGCCAGCAGGGCCAGCACCCCCTCTTTGCCAAGTTCGCCCAGCCTCGTCAGATCGGCCATGCCCCCCTGAATGGGAGTGGGGTCGATCTTGAAGTCGCCAGTGTGGACGCACACTCCCAGGGGGCAGCGGATGGCAAAGGCCACCGCGTCGGCAATGGAATGGTTGATGTGGATGAACTCCACGGTGAATTTGCCGGCCCGGACGGTCTCGCCGGCCTCGCAGGTCACCAGCTTCACCTTGTCCGCCAGGCGGTGTTCCTCCAGCTTCAGCCGGATGAGCCCCGCGGACATCCGGGTGGCGTAAATGGGGGCGTTGACGTCCCGCATCAGGTAGGGGATGCCGCCGATGTGATCCTCGTGGCCATGGGTGATGAAAATGGCCCGGATCCGGTCCCGGTTCTGGATGAGATAGGTGAAGTCGGGGATGACCACGTCAATGCCGTACATGTCGTCATCCGGGAAGCCCATGCCCACGTCCACCACGATGATGTCCCCGCCATACTCATAGACGGTGAGATTCTTGCCGATCTCGTTCAAACCGCCCAGAGAAATGATTTTCAGTTTTTCTGCCATAAATACTCCTTTTCCAATGTGGTTGTTTCCTGTATTTTTGCGCAAGGCAATAAGGCCGAGCCAGAAAGGGCTCTGCCTGGTCTGCCTTATGTATCCGAGCATGGAGCGGCAGACGTGAAAAATCGGCGGGGTCAGAAAGGACCTCGCAGCTTTGCGCGGGCGAAAGGCAGCGCGTCCCCGCCGGCCCCTGCCCAGCCCTGTCTCGCTGGATTGAAACCGCCGGAACGCTGCCCCACCCCACGCTGTGCGCCGGTGCGTTTTACAGCTCCAGACTCAAATCAAAAACGCCGGAAAGCGGCGTCTTACGCCATCACTGGGAATGCTCAACTCCCCGGAGGGAGGAACAATTCTCACACAGTATAGCACAGGAAAAGGGAAATGTACAGTCTTTTTTGACGGCGGAGAAAAACAGGGGCTACTTTGCCCTGGCCAGGGTGAGAGCCACCACCGACTGTGCCCCCGCTTCCCGCAGGCAGGCGGCGCACTCGGACAGGGTGGCCCCGCTGGTGACCACGTCGTCTACAAGCACCACCTGTCGCCCCACAAGCTCCGCACCCGGCAGGCAGGCATAGGCCCCCAGAACATTGGCCTTTCGGGCGTCCTCCTGCCCCAGGCGGGACTGGACCCTGGTGCTCCGGGTCTTGACCAGGGTGGGGCGCACCGGGAGCCCCGTCATTTCCCCCACCCGCTGGGCCAGCAACCGGGCCTGGTCGTAACCCCGTGCCCGCAGCCGCTGTTTGGACAGAGGAACCCAGGTAATGAAATCCACCGGCTCTTTCCAGCGGTCCTGAAGGCACTGGGCCATGAGATCGCCGAACAGGCGGCTGTGGGCCCGGCCGTGTTGAAACTTGTAGCGGTGTATGCCCTTCCGCACGCCGTCCCGGTACCACAGGGGGGACAGGCAGACGTCGCAAAAGTCTACAGCCCTGGCGCTGCCCTCTTCCACCCAGGGCAGGGCCCGCTGGCAGGCAAAGCACAGCCCTTCCTCGCCCTGGTCCAGCACCCTGCCGCAGAAGGGGCATTTGGGCGGGTAGATCAGGGCGAGAAGCCTGTGGAGCAGCCGGCTCATTCCCGCTCCTCTTCCGGCGGCAGCTCGATGGGGCCGTGCTCCCGCTCGAAGCTGCGGACGCATTGATTGACGAGAAAGAGAATCTGTTTGCTCATGGAGCGGCCCTCATAGGCGGCAACATACTTGAACTTGGCATGGATTTCAGGTTGCAGACGGATGCTAAGGTGGGTCAAGTTTTGATTTTTCATATGCCGTACCTCACTTTCGGTAAAGTTACCATACCCAAAGTGACTAAGTATTAGTTTATTTTAAGTGCAAAATTACGGCATAATATTTTGACAAAAATGGCCGCCCTTCTGATGAAAAGGGTGGCCATCTGTGAAAAATTTTGCAGAGTTTGTGCCGTTCAGGCGCGAAAAATTGCAGTCTAGTCTCGGCCGCGACCCGAAGTGTCTCTCCTGGTGGCAAGGCCGCCGCCTGCGCAAAAAATGTGCCCCGGGCACAGGTTCTTCACGCTGTGGCGTGGCTGAAAATACGCCTCAGCCCGCAAGTATGCAGCCGCGCCAAATGCGGCAGGTGCGGCGCAGTGGGGGTGAATCCTGCTCATTTCAAAAGGTCCGCCCAGGAAGGGCGGACCTTTTGAAATGAATGTTTTACTTGTACAGCTCGATGAGGCGCTGCAGATGGTCCCAGCGCTCCATGGCGGCCTGCTCGTTCTCCTCGAAGAGCTGCTCCGCCCGGTCGGGGAAGGCCCGGGTGAGGGAGGAGTAACGGGCCTCGTTCATCAGGAAGTCCCGGTACCCGCCGGTGGGAGCCTTGGAGTCCAGGGTGAAGGGGTTCTTGCCCTGGGCCTTGAGGGCGGGGTTGTACCGGAACAGGTTCCAGTAACCGCAGGACACTGCCTTCTTCATCTCGATCTGGCAGTTGGCCATGCCGCCCTTGATGGAGTGCATCTCGCAGGGGGAGTAGCCGATGATGAGGGAGGGGCCGGGATAGGCCTCGGCCTCCCGGATGGCGGTCAGGGTCTGGTTGGGGTTGGAGCCCATGGCCACCTGGGCCACGTAGACGTAGCCGTACTGCATGGCGATCTCGGCCAGGCTCTTCTTGCCCATAACCTTGCCGGCGGCGGCAAACTGGGCCACAGCGCCGATGTTGGTGGCCTTGGAGGCCTGCCCGCCGGTGTTGGAGTACACCTCGGTGTCGAACACGAAGATGTTCACATCCTCGCCGGAGGCGATGACATGATCCAGGCCGCCGTAACCGATGTCGTAGGCCCAGCCGTCACCGCCGAAGATCCAGATGGACTTCTTGGTGAGCAGGTCGCTCATGGCCACAATCTGGCGGCAGCACTCGCAGGCCTCACAGGGGCACTGCTTGCCGTTGTCCAGCCAGTCCTTTTCATAGGGGGTGCCGGTGAAGTCCCGTTTGCTGTTGGCCACGCACAGCTCCAGCAGCTTGGCTCCGGCAGCCTTGGAGCCCTCGCCGTCGTCTTTCTTGTCCAGCCACTCCTGGGCGGCGGCGACGATGGCCTCATCGGCGTAGTCCAGGCTGACCAGCTTCTCCACCACTTCGATGAGCTTGGCCCGGCGCTGCTTCACGCCCAGCAGCATGCCCAGGCCGTGCTCGGCGTTGTCCTCAAACAGGGAATTGGCCCAGGCGGGACCACAGCCGTTCTTGTCCACGCAGTAGGGGCTGGTGGCGGCGGGACCGCCCCAGATGGAGGAACAGCCGGTGGCGTTGGAGATATACATCCGGTCGCCGCAAACCTGGGTGACCAGACGGGCGTAGGCGGTCTCGGCGCAGCCGGCGCAGGCCCCGGAGAACTGTAGCAGGGGCTGCTTGAACTGACTGTCCTTCACGCTGGTCACGCTCTCCATGTCCGGCTTGGGCGCCACCTTGGACACCATGTAATCGAACACGCCCTGACGGGGAAGCTCCTGATCCAGGGGTACCATGGTCAGGCTATTGGTGGGACAGATGGTCACACACACCGAGCAGCCCATGCAGTCCAGGGGGCTGACGGACAGGGTGTACTTGTACACGCCTTTGCCCTTGCCCGCCTTGATGTCCACGATCTGGGCACCGGCGGGGGCGGCGGCGGCCTCCTCCTCGGTGAGGGCGAAGGGGCGGATGGTGGCGTGAGGGCAGACATAGGAGCACTGGTTGCACTGGATACAGGTATCCTGGTTCCAGGCGGGGACGGACACGGCCACGCCCCGCTTCTCATAGGCGGAGGCGCCCAGCTGGAAGGTGCCGTCCACATGGGGGACGAACTTGGACACGGGCAGGCTGTCGCCGTCCATCCGGTTCACCGGATCCAGAATCTCCTCCACCATCTCCACCAGGTCGACGGGGCCGGTCAGATCTTCGGCGGTGGGCTTATCCTGGACGGTGGCCCAGGAGGCGGGCACGTCTACCTTGGTAAAGGCGGTGGCCCCCAAGTCAATGGCCTTGTGGTTCATGTCCACCACGTCCTGGCCCTTCTTCAGGTAGGAGTGGGTGGCGGCGTCCTTCATGTACTGGATGGCCTCTTCCTGGGGCATGACGTTGGCCAGGGTGAAGAAGGCCGACTGGAGAATGGTGTTGGTCCGCTTACCCATACCGATCTCAATGGCCAGGTCGATGGCGTTGATCATGTACAGCTGGATGTTATTCTGGGCGATATACCGCTTGGAGGCGGTGTCCAGGTGGTGTTCCAGCTCCTCAAAGCTCCACTGGCAGTTGATCAGGAAGGTGCCGCCGGGCTTCACGTCCCGGACGATGGGGAAGCCTTTGGTGATATAGCTGGGCACGTGGCAGGCCACGAAGTCCGCCTTGTTGATGTAGTAGGGGGCGCGGATGGGCTGGTCGCCGAAGCGCAGGTGGCTGATGGTCACGCCGCCGGTCTTCTTGGAGTCGTACTGGAAGTAGGCCTGCACGTACTTGTCGGTGTGGTCGCCGATGATCTTGATGGAGTTCTTGTTGGCGCCCACGGTGCCGTCGCCGCCCAGACCCCAGAACTTGCACTCGATGGTGCCCTCGGCCGCGGTGTTGGGGGAGGGCTTCTCCTCCAGGGACAGGTGGGTGACGTCGTCCACGATACCAATGGTGAACAGCCGCTTGGGCTGGGCCTTGGTCAACTCCTCATACACGGCAAAGACGCTGGCGGGCGGGGTGTCCTTGGAACCCAGGCCGTAACGGCCGCCGATGACGGAGATGTCAGTGCGCCCGGCATTGGCAAGGGCGGTGATCACATCCAGGTACAGGGGCTCGCCCTGAGCGCCGGGCTCCTTGGTGCGGTCCAGCACAGCGATGTGCTTGCAGGTGTCGGGGATGGCGGCCAGCAGCTTATCCGCCCGGAAGGGACGGTACAGGCGCACCTTCACCAGGCCCACCTTCTCTCCGTGGGCGTTGAGGTAGTCGATGACTTCCTCGGCCACATCGCAGATGGAACCCATGGCGATGATGACCCGGTCTGCGTCGGGCGCACCGTAGTAGTTGAACAGCTGATAGTTGGTGCCCAGCTTGGCGTTGACCTGGGCCATGTAGTCCTCCACGATGCCGGGGACGGCATCATAGTAGGCGTTGCAGGCCTCCCGGTGCTGGAAGAAGATGTCGCCATTCTCGTGGGAGCCCCGCATCGCCGGATGGTCGGGGTTCAGGCAGTGGGCCCGGAAGGCTTTTACCGCGTCCATATCCAGCATGGAGGCCAGATCGTCATAGTCCCAGGTGGCGATCTTCTGGATCTCGTGGGAGGTGCGGAAGCCGTCGAAGAAATTCACGAAGGGCACACGGCCCTTGATGGCGGCCAGGTGGGCCACAGCGGCCAGATCCATAACCTCCTGGGGATTGGACTCGCACAGCATGGCAAAACCGGTCTGGCGGCAGGCCATGACGTCAGAGTGGTCACCGAAGATGTTCAACGCGTGGCTGGCCACCGTGCGGGCGGACACATGGAACACTCCGGGGAGCAGCTCGCCGGCGATCTTGTACATGTTGGGGATCATCAGCAGCAGACCCTGGGACGCGGTATAGGTGGTGGTCAGCGCGCCGGCGGCCAGGGAGCCGTGTACAGTGCCGGCAGCGCCGGCCTCGGACTGCATCTCGATGACCTTCACGGTCTGGCCGAAGATGTTTTTCCGACCGGCGGCAGCCCACTGGTCCACGTTGTCGGCCATGGGGCTGGACGGGGTGATAGGATAGATGCCGGCCACCTCGGTAAATGCGTAGGATACATGGGCGGCCGCAGTATTGCCGTCCATCGTCTTGAACTTGCGAGCCATTGGTGTTCTCCTCCTCTTAATTCGCCCGGGGAACCTGTCCGGGCGTGTGATACAGCATGACTGCGCAAAGCCATACCGGCGCATGCGGCAGCTGCCCCACTGCATGCGGCTTTAGTCATAGTGTATCATGATTTGCGCTCCTTTGTAAATAGAATCTCGTGATTTTTCCAGCAAAATGAAAAATAAATTTTGCAGTTCAAAATTCGATTTCATTTCTAGAAAAAGTGTCAAAAAGGAACCAATGGGGTGTTTTTGACGGAAATTCCCACCAGTTTGGCTTAAATTTATAAGGATAAGTGCCTTTTTATGAGGGGGGCTCTCCTGAGATTGCCGGTCAAAAGACAGTCTGAACCAAAAGCATGTACAAGAGCGTGCCCCCGACAATGGAGAGCATATGGTTGCGTTTCCAAACATGCAGTGCCGCCACGGCGGCCCCGGCAATCAGCGCGGGGGCCCAGTTGGCGGCAGCCTGAAAGTTTACCTGCCGGAAGCAGTATACAATGAGCATGGCGATCACCGCCGGTGGCAGGTAGCGGCCTAGATAGAGCACCACCCGGGGCGGGTTTCCGCTGCGGCCGAAGAGGAGGAAGGGCAGCACCCGGGTGAGGAAGGTGACGGCGGCCATGACGGCAATGGCGGCCGCGGCTTGCAGAGGAGTCATGCTTCTCCGGCCTCCTCTCTATGCTCCAGGGAAGGGCGCAGGATCAGCAGGAACGCCACCATCAGGACCAGGGCGGGGATGAGAAAGCGCCCGTTATCCGGGCCCAGCCACAAAAGACAGGCCAAGGTGACCCCAGACCCCAGCAGGGCGGGCAGATGCTGCCGGCCAGAGCGCCACTGCTCCACGGCGATGACGATGAACAGGGCGGTCATGGCGAAGTCGATACCCTCGGTATTGATGGTGATCAGCGACCCGGCCACCGCCCCCACCACGGAGCCGCCGATCCAGTACAGGTGGTCCAAAACGGCGATGGAGAAGTAAAACCCCTTCTCATCTACCCCCTCCGGCGGCTGCACGCCGGCCAGAAGGGCGTAAGTCTCGTCAGTGAGGGAGAAGATCATGTACAGCTTGCGCCAGCCCATCCCTCGGAATTTTTCCAGCATGGACAGGCCGTATACCAGATGGCGAAAGTTGATAATCAGGGTGAGAAAGACCACATCGGCCAGAGGGGTGGCATTGGCCAACAGATCCACCGCCAGATACTGGCCGCTGCCTGCGTAGATGAGAACCGACATGGCCGCCGCCCAGCCGGGGGCATAGCCGATGGCCGCCATCATCCAGCCAAACACAATGCCAATGGACGCATAGCCCATCAACACTGGAAGGGTATAGGGAAAGGCGGCGGTCAAAGTTTTTCGGGACATGGGTGTACACACTCCCCTCACGGCAAAGCTCAGAAACCCTCCAAAGCGGATGTTTGCGGCTGACGCCGCGGGGCCGCCTTGCGCGTTTGCTTTATGACAGTATTGTACAAAATCGCGGGGCCATTGGCAAGGGTGGGGATTTACAGAAAGCACCTTGTAATGTGCATGTAAATTAGCTATAATATTGCCGACCAGGGTTGTCTGTGCCCATCCAAATCTGAGTTTTTCATGCGTTGGAGGAATACCATGAAACGGCTGCTTTTTATTTACAATCCCAAGGCCGGGCGGCAGCGGGTGCGGGGCATGCTGCCCGACCTGCTGGAGGTGTTTGCCCGGGAGGGCTATGAGACCACGGTACACCCCACCATGGCCCAGGGAGAGGCGGCCAGCGTGACCACCGCCAAGGCCGGGCAATACGACCGGCTGGTGTGCTGCGGAGGGGACGGCACCCTCAACGAGACTGTGGGTGGACTGCTGGCGCTGCCTGCGGACAAGCGGCCCGTACTGGGGTACATCCCCACCGGCACCACCAATGACTTTGCCAGGACGCTCGGGCTGCCCCGGTCCACCGAGAAGCTGGCGGAGGTGGCCTGCGGCGGAGTGCCCCGGGCGGTGGATGTGGGGGACTCTGCCGGCCGCCTGTTCACCTATGTGTCCGCCTTTGGGCTGTTTACCGACGTGTCTTATTCCACTCCCCAGACCACTAAGAACCTGTTGGGCCATTTTGCCTATGTGCTGGAGGGGGCTGGCCGGCTGCTGAATATCCCCAGCTACCATATGGAGGTATTGGCGGATGATGAGCGGGAGATCTCCGGCGATTTCATCT
This sequence comes from uncultured Oscillospiraceae bacterium, assembly GCA_944387095.1. Taxonomy (GTDB): domain Bacteria; phylum Bacillota; class Clostridia; order Oscillospirales; family Oscillospiraceae; genus Enterenecus. The sequence goes on along the minus strand of CALXDP010000001.1, from coordinate 187,775 downwards.
ACGGCATGGTGTCCAACACCCTGTCGGTGGGGGGGATGATGTCCCTGCCCCGGGATCAGGTGAAGCTGGATGACGGGCGGTTCGAGGTCCTGCTGGTGCGCCCTCCCCGCACGCCCAAGGATTGGCAGTCCATCATTGCCTCCCTGAACGCCCAGCAGGCGCAGCGGGAGGACGGCGCGGTCACCGGCTTTACCGCGAGTCGGGTGTCCTTCCGCTGCGACCGACCGGTGGCCTGGACGGTGGACGGAGAGTTTGGCGGGGAGAGGGAGGAGACCACCATTCAAAATCTTCCCAAAGCGCTGCTCATTGCCTGTGGGGCATAGCCGCCAGAAGTGAGACGGAAAACGCCTGGGCGGCGATGCGAAACCGCATCGCCGCCCAGGCGCTTTTTGTGGCTGGGGCTCCCCCTAAAATTCCACGCCGCTATCCTCCAAAATCTGATAATAGTTCTGCTGGATGATCTGCTTGGCGTAGGTGTATTTTGCCTGGACCAGCTGGGAGACGGTGCGCACATAGCCCTCGTCCACCGTGACCCCTTCGTTGGGGGTAAAGGTGCCGGTGGAGGCCTCATAGGTGCCCGCGGCGGTGATCCAGCTGTTACCAAAGCCGGTGTTGGCGAATACCACCAGAGGCATGCAGGTGGAGGCCTGGTTCACCTCATAGTTGGTGGCGAAAATGTCCCGGCCGGAGTACAGGCGGGAGTCGTAGTCCAGCCCGAACAGGTTGCAGAGGGTGGGCACGATGTCGATGGCGGAGCAGGGGGTATCCACCTCCACAGGCTCCTCAATGGCGGCCGACCACATGATCAGAGTGTTGCGGTACCGGGAGGTATCCCGCTCGGTGTCGGTAAAGTTACGCAGTTCGTTATAGTAGTCCACGTCCCCGGCGGACATCTGGTAGGGGTAGTGATCGGCGGTGAGCACAACGAGGGTGTCGTCGGCAATACCCGCCTGCTCCAGCTGTTCCACCAGGTAGGTCATGGCCGCCTCCAGTTCCAGGTTGCAGGCGATATAGGCCTGTACCTGCTCAGAGGCGTCGGGATAGGCGGCCTGGGCCTGCGCTTGGTGCTTCTTGGACATGGCATTGCCCCCCCAGTTGTAGTTGCAGTGGCCGCTCACTGTCATATAGTAGGCGTGGAAAGGGGTGCCGTTGTCCACATAGTCGCTGATATAGCCTTCCACCGTGGCCTGCATCATCTCCAGATCGGAGTTGGGCCACTGATCGGTGGGCAGCACCAGGCCGTTGCCAATGCCCTGGTAGTCGTAGCCCAGATTGGGATGAGTCTTGTCCCGGTTATAGTAGGTGTAGCCGTTGTTATGCCAGGCCGGGACGTTGTACCCCAGTTTGGCAAACTGCCAGCCCAGGGCGATGGGCATATCCTTATCTGCGCTGGCGTTGAATGCGGTCAGATTTCCAAACCAGTTGGGGATAAGCCCCGTCATCACCGCGAACTCGCCCCCGGAGGTGGACTGGGTCCAGTTGGGCTGGTAGTAGTTGTTGAATACAAAGCCCTCGTGGGTGAGCCGGTACAGGGTGGGGGTGAGCCCCTGACTGATCAAATAGGGGGAGAAGGCCTCAGCGGTAATGAGGATCAGGTTTTTGCCCTCAAACATGCCGGTATACTCGTTTTGCTGGGAGGGGGTCAGGCCGCCCAGATACTGGTGCAGGGCCTGAAGGGTGCTGTCGCTGGTCCCGGCGGCCAATGCGTCAAAATCAATGTCCAGCACGTTGTAACCATAGGTCACCGGGGTGCTGGAGGGCTCCTGGCTGGCTGTACCGGACACCTCGGCGGAGGGATCCGCAGTTTCTGAGCCCAGCGCGTCGGGGTCGATCACGGGCAAAGGTGCCTGAGGAGTACCGAAGAGGGCGTACTCCATCTCCAGGCGCAGGGTGGTCACCAGGCCGAACTGGGGAATGGCGGTGTTGGCGGTAAAGTCATAGGTATAATAATTCTTCGCGCTTCCCAGGGACGAGATGAGAAAGCCCGCCAACTGGCAGATCACCAGCACTGCTGCCAGCATGATCCGGATGCCGCCGGACTGCCCTTCCTCATAGACGATGGCGCGGCGCAGCAGGCAATAGGCAACCAGCGGCACGAAGGACAGAAGAATAAAAGGAATGATGCTCAGAAAAACCGACCACACGGTAGATGCAAAGGTGCCCACCACATCCCCGGCCATGCCGCCCATGAAGCCCAGGCCATAGTAGACCCCAAACATGCTTCGGCAGCCACGTTCCACGCACAGGATCACCGTGCCCAGGGTGATGAGCACAGCGCCGATGGTGCGGGCAGCCCTGCGCCAGGGCAGCAGGTCCAGGATCAGGAAGACGGCCAGGCCGGCGGCCATGGAAAACAGGAAGATCCGGATCAGGGCGGGAGAGAAAAAGGCGTACTCCCGGTCGAAGAGTTTGAGCAGCAGCTCGTGGTAGAGGATTACCAGAGGAAAGAATAGAACAGACAGCAGCGGCGAACCAGAAATCCGGCGGCCCCTGCCCCGCCCTGTATGCCTGCGGGAAGAGGAGTGCTGCAGGCGCCTGGGTTGATGCATGGTGATCCCTCGCTTTGCAACGTGATGAAAGGCTCCGCCGCCTGCCGGAGCAGACGGCGCTTTATGTTAACAAGTGACTTCACAATACCATAGTTCGCCGGGAATTTCAACTGCAAATCCCGCCTTAAACAAAAAATAAGAATTGGGGCAAATGCCGGCGGCACCGGCCAAATTCCTTTCGCCTGAGCATTTTAAATCAAAGGGGGAAGGCGGCCAAAGGCCGCCAAAACCCAAGAAGAAAGACGTCTGCTGAAAGCAGACGTCTTTCTTCTTGGAGGGGCCGGTGAAACTCGATATCCTAAAGTTTCAAACGGTATAGGGGGCCACCTAACCGGCCTTCTGGCGGTTGGTGCTTTTGGGCCGCGCAAGCGTTTTCGCAGCGGGCAAAAATTTTAGCGGAAGGGCGGCTTGGCCGCCCTGAGCAGTTCAATCGCAAAGGGAGGAGGCCGCCTTGGGCAGCCAAAATCCAACATAAAAGGCAACTGCTTTCGCAGTTGCCTTTTATGTTGGAGCGAGTGACGAGGCTCGAACTCGCTACCTCCACCTTGGCAAGGTGGCGCTCTACCAGATGAGCTACACTCGCAGTGACAGAACGAATTCTACCAGGAAAAGGCCGGCTTGTCAAGAGAAAAATCCGATTTGGCCCGGCGAACTTTGCGTCAAGGGGGCGGGCGGTAAAATACAGCCCCCTTGGGCTCCGGTTCGCGTCAGCCAAATCTCTAAGCCGAACAGACCGGATAGAGATTCGTCTGCCAGCTGTATCCCAGCTGGGTAAGTTCTTCGTCGGTGTAAAGGGGCAGGTCCTGCAAAACGCCCGTCACCAACGCGGCCAGATCCTGCGGCAGCAAATGCCGGTACCCGGCCCCGCTTTCCACAATCAGCCAGCAACTGCGTTCCTGCCCCGCAGTGCCAAGCGCCATGGTGGCGTCCAACCCGGCCTGTTGGCATAGCAGCTCCACCGTCAGAAGAAGCCCCATTTCGTCCGCGGCGATCCCTTCCAGCACATCCGCCGGATCGGCGCTGCCCCCGGCGTCATAGCTGGCAACCGTGGCCAGTATCCCCGCAAGCTCCGCGGGGGTGCCGGTTTCTGCCGCGGCGGAGGAATCGGCCAGCAGATCCGCGGCGGCCGCCTCCAGTCTGGCCGCCCGCTGGGCCATATCGCTGGCAGTGTGCGGCCAGGAGACTGACACCTCAATGATGCGCTGAGCGCCGGTATTTGGATAGAACGTGAAGGCTACCTCCATGTCCTGAACGGCGTAGAGAGGCTGGCTGTAATATGCGATCCAAAACAGCTCCGACAGGTATTGCTCCGTCCAGGAAAAGTAGGCGGTACGGATGGCGGCATGTTCCTGAAGGGTTGCCACGATGTCTGAAAATTCGCCGCGCAGGCTGGTCAGCCCGGTTACAAATTGGATGGACTCCACTTCCGCAGTGGATCGGGAATAGATGATGCTGAGATTGACCTCGTAATAGGTGACAATACGGGTGGTGTCATAGCGGATATCCCGGACCGCGTAGGCGCCCAGGGGATCCTCGTTCAGGATCTCCGTGCAGGCGTTGGCCAGGTCAGCCTCCACGTCACCGGTATAGTTATAAAGGCGGATGGCCCCTGTGGCCGAATGATTTTCCACAAAGTACAAAATGGAGTTAACAAGGCCCTGGTAGGTTTCCGCCCGCAGGGTAGACGGATCCTCTTCCACCGCGTAGTAGTCCACATGGTCTGTGGCCGAGACATAGCTGCGCTCCAGCATGGCCGAGCAGCCGGAGCCAAGCAGGAAAACCGCCGCCAGCAGCAGGGCCCCAACGCGTTTTTTCATGGCTGCACCTCCGTATGCAGGGTTTGTTCCCGGTTACAGATCGTCCTTCTTATAGTCCCGGAAGCCCTCCCCCAGCACTTCGTGGGCGGGGCAGACAATGAGAAAGGCGACCGGGTCGATTTCCTTTACCAGATTCTTGATGGAAGCGATCTCCCGCTGCTTAAAGGCGCACATCAGCACCTGCTTGTCCGCCCCGGTATAGGCGCCCTGCCCATGAAGGATGGTGACGCCCCGGTCCAGATCCTGGACGATGGCCCGGCTGATTTCCTGGTTGTGGTCGCTGATGATGTAGGCCACTTTGGCGTTGTCCAGGCCGTAGAGCACGCCATCCATGGCAATGGAGGAGATGTATAGGGCCACCAGGCCGTACAGCATGGTGTCCAGCGCCTGAAAGGCCAGGGCCACCAGCACAATGACCACTAGGTCTACCGCCATGAGCAGCTTGCCCATGGGCAGCCAGGACAGCTTCAGTTTGAGCAGCCGGGCGGCCAAGTCCGTACCCCCGGTGGTGGAGCCCTGCTGAAAGATGAGCCCCAGAGACAATCCCATGGTCAGCCCGCCGAAAATACAGGCCAGCATGGGATTCATGGGGGTCCAGTCCCACAGTGGGGTCAAGATATCGATGAAAATGGAAGAGATGAACATGGCGTACAGGGAACCCAGCAGCATCTTGCCCCCCAGCAGCTTCCAGCCCAGCAAAAACAGGGGGATGTTCAAAATGATGACGGTGACGCCCACCGGGGCAACGGGGATGAAATGATTGATGATCTGGGCTACGCCGGTGATGCCCCCGAAGGCAATGTCGTTGGGCTCGTAGCACCAGACAAAACCCAACGCGTAGATGCCGGAGGCCAAGGTGATCACCAGGAAAGACACCAGCTGCTTTCGAAACTTGGTGGAATTCATGCAGTTCTCCTTTTTTCTGTGTTCTGATCGGGAGCCGCCTTACAGCAAGGACATCTGGGTCTCGCCCCGGTCCTCCTCCTGGAGCAGCGCCCCGGCAATGGGCAGGGAGCGGGCGCGGTAACGGGCCGGGTTGACAATGTGGGTATCGGCCAGCGGCCGGGCCCATTCCAGCTGATACTTGGGCTTCAGGGTCATCACGTTGACCCCCTGGGTGGACCGGGTGGTCTTGGGGGTGAGGGACGCGGTGTGGAACACCACGCAGCGCCCTTCCGTGGAGCCCACTGCCACTTCCATGTCCTCTTGGAGCACCAGAGCAGACACCAGGGGCGCTTTGTCGGACAGTGCCCCAGTGAGCTTTTTCCGCCGGGTCTGGGTCTGATAGGCGGACAGCTCCACCCGGGCGGCCTTGCCGTTGGCATAGAAAAACAGCAGATGGGCGGAATAATCCCCCGGGTCACAGGCCCACAGGAATTTTTCCTCCGGCTCCATGCCCAGCTTGGTGGGTAGGTAATCCCCCAGTACGCTGGCCTTGCTGTCGTCGAAGTCGGACAGCCGGGTCTTATAGCACTGCTGATGGTCGGTGAACACCAGCAGCTCATCCCGGTTGTTCCCCTCCCACTGCAGGAAGGGGCCGTCTCCCTCCTTGTACTTCTGGTCTCCACTCATGCGCAGGGACTGGGGGGTGATCTTTTTGAAGTAGCCGTCCTTGGAGATAAAGATGTGGACCGGATAGTCCGGCGCCTGCCGGGCGTCCTCCTCCCCCTCCTGGGACAGCTGGTACTCATACACGATCTCGGTGCGCCGGGGCACGCTGTACTTCTTTTTCACGTTTTCCAGCTCGCCGGCCATCACCTGCTGGATGCGCTTTGGGGAGTTGATGAGATCCCTCAGGTCGGCGATCTCCTCCTCCAGGGTGCCCACCTCCTCAATCCGCTTGAGGATATATTCCTTGTTGATGTTGCGCAGGCGGATGTCGGCCACATACTCCGCCTGGACCTGGTCGATGCCGAAGCCGATGATCAGGTTGGGCACCACCTCGGCCTCCTCTTCCGTTTCCCGGATGATGCGGATGGCCTTGTCAATATCCAGCAGGATGCGCTTAAGGCCTTTGAGGAGATGGAGCTTTTCCTCCTTCTTCTTGCACACATAGTAGGTGCGTCGGCGCACCCCGTCCATCCGCCAGGCGATCCACTCGTCCAGGATCTCCCCCACCCCCATCACCCGGGGCATGCCGGCGATGAGGATGTTGAAGTTGCAGGAGAAGGTGTCCTGGAGGGGGGTGAGCTGGAACAGCTTGGTCATGAGCTTGTCCGGGTCAGTGCCCCGCTTCAGGTCGATGGCCAGCTTCAGCCCGTCCAGCCCCGTCTCGTCCCGCATGTCGGCGATCTCTCGGATTTTGCCGGACTTGACCAGCTCGGCCACCTTGTCCAGAATGGCCTCCACGGTGGTGGAGTAGGGGATCTCATAGATCTCGATGAGGTTTTCCCCTTTTACATACCGCCATTTTGCCCGCAGCTTCACGCTGCCCCGGCCGGTGCGGTAGATCTCCGCCAGGGCGGCCCCGTCGTAGAGCAGCTGCCCGCCGGTGGAGAAGTCCGGGGCCTTCAGAATGGCCAGCAGGTCTGCTTCCGGGTCCCGCATCCGGGCGATGGCCGCGTCGCACACCTCCGCCAGGTTGAACCCGCACAGGTTGGACGCCATACCCACGGCGATGCCCTGGTTGGCCGCCACCAGCACGTTGGGGAAGGTGGTGGGCAGCAGGGTGGGCTCCTGAAGCTTGCCGTCGTAGTTGGGCACAAAGTCCACCGCGTCCTGGTCGATGTCCCGAAACAGCTCCTGGCAGATGGGGTCCAGCCGCACCTCGGTGTACCGGGAGGCGGCCCAGGCCATATCCCGGGAGTACACCTTGCCAAAGTTGCCCTTGGAGTCCACCAGGGGGTGGAGCAGGGCGCCGTAGCCCCGGGACAGGCGGACCATGGTGTCGTAGATGGCCGCGTCCCCGTGGGGGTTTAATTTCATGGTGGCCCCCACCACGTTGGCGCTCTTGGTGCGGCTGCTTCCCAGCAGATGCATCTGGTACATGGTGTACAGCAGCTTGCGGTGGCTGGGCTTGAAGCCGTCGATCTCCGGGATGGCCCGGGAGACGATGACCGACATGGCGTAGGGCATATAATTGACTTCCAGGGTCTCGGTGATGGGCTGCTCCAGTACCTGGGCCCGCAATCCCATGACGTTGGGGTTGCTGACCTTCTTTGCGCCGCCGTCCTGAGGCGTTTTCTTTCTAGCCATCGGGTGTCATTCCTCCATCAGATGGAGTGGCAGACTCAGGAGATGTCCGCCAGATCCAGGTATTTATAACCGTTGTCGGCAATGTGTTCCTTTCTTCCCGCCAAGTTGTCCCCCAGCAGCAGGTCAAACACCGCCGCAGTCTTTTCCACGTCCTCGGGCATGACCTTGATGAGCCGGCGGGTGTCCGGGCTCATGGTGGTCAGCCACATCATGTCCGGTTCGTTTTCGCCCAGGCCCTTGGACCGTTGGAGGTCATACTTTTTCTTCTCATCCTCCAGCTGCCTACAGATGGCGTTCTTCTCCTGGTCGGAATAGGCGAACCAGGTCTTCTCCTTGCAGGTGATCTCATAGAGGGGGGATTCGGCGATATAGACGTACCCCTCCTGGATCAGGGTGGGGGTAAGCCGGTAGAGCATGGTGAGGATCAGGGTGCGGATCTGGAAGCCGTCCACGTCGCCGTCGGTGCAGATGATGATCTTGTTCCAGCGCAGGTTGTTCAGGTCGAACTCGGACAGGTCCTTGTTGTTCTTGTTCTTGACCTCCACGCCGCAGCCCATGACCTTGAGCAGGTCGGTGATGATCTCGCTTTTGAAGATCTTGGCGTAGTCCGCCTTCAGACAGTTGAGGATCTTGCCCCGCACCGGCATGATGCCCTGGAACTCCGGGTCCCGGGACAGCTTGACGCTGCCCATGGCCGAGTCGCCCTCCACGATATACAGTTCCCGGCGGGACACGTCCTTGGTGCGGCAGTCTACAAACTTCTGCACCCGGCTGGAGATGTCCAGGGAGCCGGACAGCTTCTTCTTGATGCCCAGTCGGGTCTTTTCCGCCGTCTCCCGGGAGCGCTTGTTCACCAGCACCTGCCCGGCGATCTTCTCCGCGTCCATGGGGTTCTCAATGAAGTAGACCTCCAGCTGGGAGCGGAGGAAATCGGTCATGGCCTCCTGGATGAATTTATTGGTGATGGACTTCTTGGTCTGGTTCTCGTAGCTGGTCTGGGTGGAGAAGTTGTTGCTCACCAGCACCAGGGCGTCCTGAACATCATTGAAGGTGATCTTGCTCTCGTTCTTCTGGTATTTGCCGTTCTGCTTCAGCCAGCCGTCGATGGCGGACACGAAGGCGGACTTCACCGCCTTCTCCGGGGAGCCGCCGTGCTCCAGCCAGGAGGAGTTGTGGTAGTGCTCGATGACCTGTACCCGGTTGGAAAAGCAGAAGGCCACTGACAGCTTGACCTTATATTCGTCCTTGTCCGCCCGGTCCCGGCCCTTCCGCTCCGTCTGCCAGAACACCGGCTGGGTCAGCGGGTCATCCCCGGCCAGCTCCCGGACATAGTCGATGACGCCGTTCTCGTAGCGAAATTCTGTGGTCTCGAACCGGCCGTTTACCTGGTTGCGCAGCCGGAAGGTGACCCCGGCGTTGACCACCGCCTGGCGATTGAGCACGTCGGTGTAGTACTCCAGGGGGATGTCGATGTCGGTGAACACGTCCAGGTCGGGCTTCCAGTGGAACCGGGAGCCGGTTTTCTTCCGGTCGGCGGGCTTTTTCCCCATCTCGCCCACGATCTCGCCCTTTTCAAAATGTAGGGTGTATTGGAAGCCGTCCCGGTGGATCACCGCGTCGAAGTACTCGCTGGCGTACTGGGTGGCGCAGGAGCCCAGGCCGTTCAGACCCAAGGAGTACTCATAGTTGTCCCCGTCGCCGTTTTTGTACTTGCCCCCGGCGTACAGCTCACAGAACACCAGCTCCCAGTTATACCGGCCTTCCGCCTCGTTCCAGTCCACGGGGCAGCCCCGGCCGAAGTCCTCCACCTCGATGGACCGGTCCTCATACCGGGTGACAATGATCAGGTTTCCGTGGCCCTCACGGGCCTCGTCGATGGCGTTGGAGAGGATCTCAAACACCGCGTGTTCGCAGCCCTCCAGCCCGTCGGAGCCAAAGATCACCCCCGGGCGCTTGCGCACCCGGTCGGCCCCCTTCAGCGCGGAGATGGACTCGTTGCCATACTGTGATCCAGTTTTCGGTTTTGCCATGTTTGCACCTACTTTTAGACATATCAAATCATAATATTATATCTCGAAAGAAGCGGGACAGTCAAGGAAATGCTGGTGATTTTTCTTGCGCTGGCCCGGCCGTCAGACCAGAGAAAAAGCCGCTTTATCACGCGGGGGATCGTTGGGACATTTGCTACCATGGGGCCGGCATGGCTTGCGCAGCTGCAAAAACCATGGTATGATGGAAAACAATAGGAGGTGGGGACATGGTCTGCGGCGTACTTTCCCTGGGACTGTATGGGGTGTCCGGCTATTTGGTGGGGGCGGAGTGCGCCCTGTCCAGCGGCCTGCCCGCTTTTGATGTGGTGGGCCTGCCCGATGTGGCGGTGAAGGAGGCCCGGGAACGGGTGCGCTCCGCCATCAAGTCCAGCGGGTTTGAGTTCCCCGTCTCCCGCATCACGGTGAATCTGGCCCCCGCGGATCGGAAAAAAGCTGGGACGGTCTATGACCTGCCCATTTTGGTGGGGATTTTAGCGGCCAGCGGACAGCTGAAGCTGAGGGGCATGGAGGACGCCGCCTTTTTGGGGGAGTTGTCCCTATCCGGGAGGCTGCGGCCGGTGTCCGGGGTGTTGCCCATGGCGCTGGCAGCGCAGCGAGCCGGGCTGCGCCGCCTGTTCGTGCCCGCGGATAACGCCCCGGAGGCCACCCTGGCCGAAGGGCTGGAAGTCTACCCGGTGGAGACGGTGGATGAGCTGGCGGCCCACCTGCGGGGCGAGAGGACCATCGCCCCGGCGCCTGTGTGGCAGCCGTTGGGAGCGGAACTGCCCCTGCCGGATTTCAGCGATATAAAAGGCCAGGAGGAGACCCGCCGGGCCCTGGAGGTGGCTGCCGCCGGGGGACACCATGTCCTGATGTCGGGCAGTCCCGGGTCAGGAAAGTCCATGATGGCCAAGCGTCTGCCCTCTATCTTGCCCAACCTCACCAGGGCGGAGGCGCTGGAGTGTACAGAGATCTACTCCGTGCTGGGGATGACCAGCCGGGAGCGCCCCATGGTGCTGCGCCGGCCCTTCCGCGCCCCACACCACACCATCTCCCCGGTGGGTATGGCGGGCGGGGGAAGCAGCCTGCGTCCGGGGGAGATCTCCATGGCCCACAATGGGGTGCTGTTTCTGGACGAGCTGCCAGAGTTTGAACCCGGCGTGCTGGAGGTGCTGCGCCAGCCTTTGGAGGACGGCCAGGCGCAGATTACCCGGGTGTCCGGATCGGTGACCTATCCCAGCCGGTTCATGCTGGTGTGCGCCATGAATCCCTGCCGGTGCGGCTGGTACGGCCACCCGTCCGGGCGTTGTACCTGCACCGAACAGGCGGTGCGCCGCTACCTTGGAAGGTTGTCCGGGCCGCTGCTGGACCGCATTGACATCTGCGTGGATGTGCCCGCGCTGGAATATGAGGAGCTGGCCGCGCCCGGAGAGGGGAATGAGCCATCCAGCGCCATCCGGGCCAGGGTCAACGCGGCCCGGGCTGTTCAGGCGGCCAGGTTCGGGCCGGATGGGCCGGCCTGCAACGCCCAGATGGGGCCAAAGGATCTGAAGCGGTATTGCCGGCTGGATGAGGAGTGCCAGACGCTGATCCAGGGCGCCTATGAGAGCCTGGGCCTCACCGCCCGCAGCTATGACCGGGTGCTTCGGGTGGCCCGCACCATCGCGGATTTGGACGGGGCGCAGGACATCGCCCTGCCCCATCTGGCAGAGGCCCTGCAATACCGGCCGCCGGCGTATCTGCGCCGGTGAGGGGTATGATATATGAGGTTTCCCGGGAGGAAAAAGCGGGCGGCGTCCAAAAGGACGCCGCCCGCTGCCGTTCTAAGCGGTCTCTCAACTGACAAAGGAGATCACCAGGGTGAGTACCAGGAACAAAATGGCGACCCACTTGGTCATCTTGGCCATGCGCGCGTCGGCGGACTTGGCCTTGTTCTTGGACAGGAAGGTGTCTGCGCCGCCGGCGATGGTGCCGGACAGGCCGGCGCTCTTGCCGGACTGGAGCATCACAATGGCGATGAGGGCCAGGGCGATGACGAAGTAGAGGATGGACAAAATGAGCTGGGCGGTGGTCATGAGATTCAATCCTTTCGGCGGTTAATCGGTAAAATGGGCGTAAATGCCCCATAAGTGCCTCATATCTTAGCACGATTTCCGGCAAAAAGCAAGCACTTTTTCAAAATTTGCGCCGGGGAAAATACCGGAGAGGATTGAGGAGGAGGGGGGCGCTCAGCCCTTGCCGGTCATCAGATCGGCCACGGTGCGGGCATAGAGCCGGGCGGCGGTGATAGCCTCCTGCAGCGTATTGCCGTGGGTACCCACCTCCAGCAGGATCTCGCCGGTGGACTGGTGCTGGTTGAACCGGGAGGTGCGCAGCACCAGGGGCCGAGCCAGAGTGGACCACTTCTCTGCCAGCGCCTTCTGGATGCTGGTGGCCAGGGACAGGTTGACCCGCCAGTTGGGGTGCTCCTGTCCCATGGCGTCGCTGCCCATGACCATCATCACCTGGGCGCAGTCATCCACGGTGCCCGCCACAGTTTTATAGATGGTGCCGTCGCTGGCTGCCAGGGCGTCCCGGTGGACGTCCAGCACCAGCTGAATGGAGGGATACTCCTCCAGCCAGTGAGCCACCCCCTGGGAGGAGCGGTTATAGGCCTCGTTGTAGCTGGGGTAGTCGTACAGCGTGGTGTCATGGACGACCTCAATGCCGGCTTCCTCAAAGATCTGGGCCATCTCCTCCCCCACTCGGACCATGTTCTGCTGGGTGTCCAGGGTGCGGTAGCTGTCGCTTTCTTCGTAGACGTCGGTGCCGGACATGGTGTAAGCCTCGGTGGCATGGGAGTGGAAGATGAGTACCTGGGGGCCGTCGTCGCCGGCGGTCAGGGTGGGGGCGTCGGTTAACAGCTGCTCAATATCCAGGGCATAGTCCGTGTGATTGTAGATGGAAACCGAACCGGACGTGACATATTTGGCGGAAGTGCCCGCCACCATGGTCCGGGGAATGATGCCGTCCGGCGTATCCGTCACTGCGGGCAGGGGGTCGGCGTCCTGGGAGTTCTCCGGGGAGGGCTCGGGCAGGGGGGAGGGCGCCTCCTCTTCCTCCGGCGGCGGGCTGACGGGCGTGTCCGGCAGAAGGCCGCCCAGCAGAGAGGACTGGGCCAGCACCAGCCTGTCCCAGCCGGATAGACCGGCGCCGTCCTGCAGGGGGGCGCCCAGTTCTGCGGCCAGCAGAGAGGCGGCCAGCTGGGTGTTGCCTGCCAGTTGGGAGAGGGTGGAGGCGGGATCGCCGGTGAGCCACACCAGCCATAGGGCAGCGCCGGCCACAAATAGGGCGATGCCCTGGCGCAGCCATGTGGAAATAGGTTTCCTTGTCCGTTTCTTTCGCATGGGAGTCACCTCGACCCACTGTATGCTCCGCGGGACAGGTTTAGAACCGGATGGGAAAAAAGGAACTCCCCCCGCCCGAGTGGGGCGGGGGGAGCGAACCGGCGGGAGAATTACACGTCGGTGCGGTAACGTTTTTGGGGCACATAGGTGCAGTGGAGCAGCTCGTGGGCCTTGTGGCCGCCGGGCTGGCCCAGATAGGTTTCGTAGACCTCCTGAATCACCGGGTTTTCGTGGCTCTTGCGGTACTCCATACCGGAGTCCTGCTTATAAAGAGCCTTGGCCCGCAGGCCCCGCAGATCGGTGAAGGAGCGCACGGTGGCCGGGTGCAGGGGCTGTCCGCCGCCGTTGACGCAGCCGCCGGGACAGGCCATAAACTCGATGAAGTCGTACTGCAGCTCACCCGAGCGCACCCCGTCCAGCACGGTCTTGGCGTTGTGCAGACCCGAGGCCACGCATACCCGGACGGTCTTGCCCGGCAGCTCGTAGGTGGCCTCCTTGATGCCCTGGGTGCCCCGAACCTCGGTGTAGTCCAGAGGAGCCATCTCGTCCCCGGTGAGTTTGGCCACCACGGTGCGCAGGGCGGCCTCCATCACGCCGCCGGTGGCACCGAAGATGACGGAGGCACCGGTGGAGATGCCCAGCATGGGGTCGAACTCCCCGTCGGGCAGGTGGTCGAACATCATACCCGCCTGGGTGATCATCCGGGCCAGCTCCCGGGTGGTGAGGGAGGCGTCCACCGGCATGCAGCCGTTGGCCATGCGCTGCTCCTCCCGCCTGACCTCGTACTTCTTGGCGGTGCAGGGCATGATGGACACCACATAAATATCTTTGGGGTCGATGCCCGCCTTCTCGGCGTAGTAGCTCTTCACCAGAGCACCGAACATCTGCTGGGGGGATTTGCAGGAGGACAGGTTGGGCACGAACTCGGGGTAGTGCTGTTCGCAGAACCGGATCCAGCCGGGAGAGCAGGAGGTGATCATGGGCATGGCGCCCCCCTCCTGAAGCCGGTGGATGAACTCGGTGCCCTCCTCCATAATGGTGAAGTCGGCGGCGGTGTCCACGTCGAACACCTTGTCAAAGCCGAGACGGCGCAGAGCGGACACCATTTTGCCCTCCACGTTGGAGCCGACGGGCATACCAAAGCACTCGCCTAGGGTGACCCGCACCGAGGGGGCGGGGCCCACCACCACATGCTTGGTGGGATCGTGGAGGGCGGCCAGCACCTCGGCGGTGGAGTCCTGCTCGGACAGCGCGCCGGTGGGGCAGGATACGATGCACTGTCCGCAGGACACGCAGTCCACCTCGCTCAGATCCCGGTCAAAGGCGCAGCCGATGTGGGTCATGAAGCCCCGGTCATTGGTGCCGATGACCCCCACCTCCTGTAGCTTGCGGCAGGTGGCCACGCACCGGCGGCACAGGATGCACTTGGAGTTGTCCCGCACCAGGTGCAGGGCGGTGTCCTCGATCCGGGGCAGCAGCTCGTCGTTGGCGTAGCGCACCGCGTCGATACCCAGGTCGGCGGCCAGCTGGCGCAGCTCACACTGGGCGTTGCGGGAGCAGGTGAGACAGTCCATGCGGTGGTTGGACAGAATCAGCTCCAGGGTGAGCTGCCGGGAGTGGCGGACCTTGGGGGTGTTGGTGTGCACCACCATGCCCTCGCTCACCGGGTAGACGCAGGAGGCCATCAGGCTCCGGGCTCCCTCCACCTCCACCACGCAGATGCGGCAGGCGCCGATCTCGTTGACGTCCTTCAGAAAGCACAGGGAGGGAATCTTGATGCCCGCGTCCCGGGCGGCCTCCAGCACCGTGGTCCCGGCGGGGACGGTGACGGGGATGTTGTCGATTGTCAGGTTGACCATTTTCTCTTCCATGTTCGTCGCGCCCTCCCTCAGTGCTTGCTCACAGCGTCAAAGCGGCAGTTAGACTGACACAGGCCGCACTTGATACACTTGTTCTGATCGATGATGTGGGGCGCCTTCACCGCGCCGGTGATGGCGTTCACCGGGCAGTTGCGGGCGCACAGGGTACAGCCGCAGCACTTGACCGGGTCGATCTCGTAGCGCAGCAGATTGCGGCACACCCCCGCCGGGCAGCGCTTTTCCACCACGTGGGCCACATACTCGTCCCGGAAGTACCGCAGGGTGGACAGCACCGGATTGGGGGCGGACTGGCCCAGGGCACACAGGGCGGAGCTCTTCAGATGGTGGCACAGCTCCTCGATGGTGTCCAGATCTTCCAGGGTGCCCCGGCCGTCGGTGATCTTGCACAGCAGGTCGTACAGCCGCTTGGTGCCCACCCGGCAGGGGACACACTTGCCGCAGGACTCGTCCACACAGAACTCCAGGAAGAACTTGGCGATGTCCACCATGCAGTTGTCCTCGTCCATGACGATCAGGCCGCCGGAGCCCATCATGGAACCGATGGCGGACAGGGAATCATAGTCGATGGGGGTGTCGATGAGCTCGGCGGGGATGCAGCCGCCGGAGGGGCCGCCGGTCTGGGCGGCCTTGAACTGCTTGCCGTTGGGGATGCCGCCGCCGATGTCCTCAATGATGGTGCGCAGGGTGGTTCCCATGGGCACCTCCACCAGGCCGGTATTGGTGATTTTGCCGCCCAGGGCGAACACCTTGGTGCCCTTGGACTTCTCGGTGCCGATGGCGGCGAACTCCTCCCAGCCGTGGTTGAGGATCCAGGTGATGTTGGCGTAGGTCTCCACGTTGTTCAGAAGGGTGGGCCTGCCGAACAGGCCTTTCACCGCCGGGAAGGGAGGCCGGGGCCGGGGTTCGCCCCGGTGGCCCTCGATGGAGATGAGCAGGGCGGTCTCCTCGCCGCACACGAAGGCGCCGGCGCCCAGGCGCAGCTCGATGTCAAAGGAAAAGCCGGAGCCCAGAATATTTTTGCCCAGCAGGCCGTATTGCCGGGCCTGGGCGATGGCGATCTCCAGGCGCTTGACGGCGATGGGGTACTCGGCCCGGACATAGATATAGCCTTGGCCGGCCCCCACGGCATAGCCGGCGATGGTCATGGCCTCGATGACGGAGAAGGGGTCCCCCTCCAGCACCGAGCGGTCCATGAAGGCGCCGGGGTCGCCCTCGTCAGCGTTGCAGCATACGTATTTCACTCCGTCCTCACTCTGGGCGTCGTAGGCGAACTGCCATTTCTGGCCGGTAGAGAAGCCCGCGCCGCCCCGGCCCCGCAGGCCGGACTTCTTGATGCAGTCAATGATCTCCTGGGGGGGCGTCATCTCGGTGAGGATGCGCTCCAGGGCGGTGTAGCCGTCCACCCCCAGGTACTCGTCGATGGACTCGGGGTTGATCACGCCGCAGTTACGCAGGGCGATGCGCAGCTGGTGCTTGTAAAACTGGGTTTCGGCCAGGGAGGTGGCGGTCTCCCCCTCGTCCCCCTCCATGTGGAGCAGACGGGTGACGATGCGGCCCTTCACCAGGTGCTCGCTGACGATCTCCGCCACGTCCGGCTCGGTGACCTTGGAATAGCAGGCGCCTTCGGGAAAGACCATGACGATGGGGCCCTGGGAGCAAAGGCCGAAACAGCCGGTTTTGACGATGCGGATCTCGTCCTGGAGCTTGTGGGCCTTGAGCTCCTTCTCAAGGGCGGCCAGGATCTTGGGGCTTTCCGAGGAGGTGCAGCCGGTGCCGGCGCACACCATCACATGGGAGCGAATATGACTCATGGCACCCACCCCCTTATTCTGCGGCCCCGATGGTGTAATCGGTCACGACGCTGTGATTGACCAGATGCTGCTCCACAATGACGGGTACCATCTGGGGCTTCACCTTCACGTAGGTGACCTTTTCCTCACCGGGGACGAAAACTTCTACGATGGGCTCCAGACGGCACACGCCGATGCAGCCGGTCTGGGAGACGGTGACATTTTGCAGCCCCCGCTTTTCCACCTCGTCCAAAAACGCGGTCAGCACGGGCCGGGCGCCGGCGGCAATGCCGCAGGTGGCCATGCCCACCACCACGCGGATGTGGTCTTCGCTGGGGCCGCGCAAATCCATCTGCTGTTTCATCTTTTCACGAATGGCTCTGAGTTCTTCCAGGCTTTTCATACGATTGGGCAGCTCCTTCCAATTGGGCTTCCTGTTGGGACAGGTTGTTTTGAATCCAGGTAAAAATCTCCGGTTCGGCCAGGGAAATCTCCTCCCCCAGCACGGCTTTGAGTTCTTCGGTGGACAGCTCCGCCTCCCCCCAGGGTGTGGTGTGGCGATAGCGCAGGCTGAGCGCCGGGCTGCCCTGAATCAGCAGGGCCACGGTGCCAGCCAGGTCTCCCAGAGGGGGACAGTCCAGGTGGTTGCGGTCAAAGGTCGCCGTGACGGTGGTGCCCTGTCCCGGGGCGCTGTCCATATACAGGGCGCCGCCAGTCTGCTGCGCTGCCAGCAGGTACAGGGCCAGACCCATGCCCACCTTTCGGGTGGTGCGGGTGGTGGTGAAGGGATCGGTGACCCGGGAGAGAAATTCCGGATCCATCCCGCAGCCGTTGTCGGCGATGACCACCGTGAGCCAGCCCCGGGCATCCTCCGTCAGGGTGAGCTCCAGCCGGGTGGCCCCGGCGGAGATGGAGTTCTGGGCCACATCTAAGATATAAAGGGAGAGCTCTTTCATCCCAGTTTGAGGTACTTGTCCAGAATGGGGCCCACCTGGGCGGGGGTGAGACGGCCGTATACGTCGTCGTTGATCATCATAACAGGGGCCAGGCCGCAGGCGCCGATGCACCGGCAGGCGTCCAGGGAGAACAGCCCGTCTGGTGTGATGCCCCCTGAGGTGATGGACAGCTTCTGCTCCACGGCGGAGAGAACGTCGGCCGCGCCCTTGACGTAACAGGCGGTGCCCAGGCACACGGAGATCTGGTACTTTCCTTTGGGGTTCAGGGAGAAGAAGGAATAAAAGGTGGCCACCCCATAGACCTCGGACAGGGGAATGTCCAGCCCCTCGGCGACCATGATCTGTACCTCCTCCGGCAGGTAGCCGAAGATTCCCTGGGCGGCCTGAAGCACCGGCATAGTGGCGCCTGGCTGTCCCTTGTGTTCCGCGATCACTTTGCGCAGGCGCTCCTCCTGCTCCGGCGTGCCGTGATAGGGAATGGTGGTTTTGCAGTTTGGCATGTAAGCGTTCCCTCCTATGGGTAAATTTTCAACCCGAATGGTCTCCAGCAGTCTCTTTTCTTGGACGACAGATTGAAATCATTAAAATTTTAACATACATAGGAGCTCAAAGCAAGAAAAATGTGGGCATTTCCGCGAAAGAATGGGGTTGACTGAGAAAAAAGAGGGCAAAACGCCAAAAATTGTTAAAAAAATAACCATCTGAGCGCCGCCTGCGGGGTGCGCTCAGGCAGTTCCATGACCTGATGCGGGTCGGGGATCTGATCCAGATAATGGGCGTCGCAGCCGGTGACGAAGCGCAGGCCGGCCAGATCAGGGCGCTGGCACAGCTCTGGCGGACAGCGGGGGGAGAGCTCAGCCAGGGAGAATCCCATGGCCGGGTCCCAGAAGCCCAGGTTGGACAGCACGGAGAAAGAAGTCCGGTCGATGTGGGCGGGATAGGCGACGCCGCCATAACGCCGTACCAGGGCAGCCGCCTCATAGACGCCTATGTCGGTGGCGCCGGCCAGCAGGGCAGTCTCCTCACCCAGAAGCTGGTCCCGGCTGTCCAGAAGCAGCTGAGGACCAAAAAAGCGGGGATCATTCTCCACAGGGGGCAGGCGCAGCCGCACCAGCTCCCCGAAGGCCTGGGCCCGTTCCAGGTCGGGAAAGAGACATACCACATGGACCTCCTCCAGGGTGGTCAGCTCCATGCCAGGCAGTGCCAACAGCCCGTATTTCGCCGATGCCTCACAAAAAGCGGCGCAGTTGCCCACAGTGTTGTGGTCAGTGAGAGCCACAATGTCATAGCCCGCCAGGGCGCACATGCCGGCCAGATTGGCGGGGGTCATATCCTCGCTGCCGCAGGGGGACAGGCAGCTGTGGATGTGAAAATCGAAAAAATACCCTTCCATGTGGATCAGGCCTGTGCCTGGAGCAGGCGGGAAAGGCAGACGGCGCAATCATAGGTGGACAGCGGGGTGCCCAGCAGGTTGACGCCTTGGGCCTGGGCCTTCTGAAGCAGGGCTGCATCGGGGGCCACGTCCTCGGTGAGGATGACGCAGGAAAGGTCTGTGAGGGCGGCCACCGCCGCCACATTGACGTTGCTCATGATGGTCAGCCAAATCCCGCCGGCGGGAGCCCGGCCCATGACCCAGCTGAGCAGGTCACCGCAGTAGCAGCCGCCGGTGATCCCGCGGCCGCCGTCGGGCAGGCAGAAGGTGGTGAGATTCAGCCGGTTGACAAGATCCTGTACAGTGGTCATGGGGAGCACGTCCTTTCTAATCAGAGTCCGGTTTGGGAGGAGGGTCCTTGGGCAGGCCCCGCCTGCGCCGGAAGGGGGCGGGGAGGTACTCGTCGGCGTCGTTCTTTCCAGCCATGTGCTGCATGCGTTCCCGCACCTTGAAGATACAGTCGTCCTCACTGGCCCGGCCCATGACCACGTCCTCGGCAAAGGCCCGGCAGGAGGGGGCGCCGCAGGAGCCGCAGCGCAGCCCAGGCAGCTGGTCCTCCAGGGCCTGGATTCGGCGCATCTTTTCCATGGCCACCCGCCGGTCCGGATCCAGCAGGAAGGTGGGGTAGTATTCCGGCTTCTGGGCGGAGTCGATGAGTTCATCCACCCGGGAGCCGGGCTGGTAGACGCTGCGGGCCTCCGGCAGATCCCCCATCAGCCGCTTCAGGCGCATGCGGGCGATGAAGGGGTTTTCCACATTGAAGCACCCGCCCACGCAGCCCTCGGTACAGGCGCGCAGTTCGATGAAGTCTGCCTCGGGAAGCCGGCCGTCCTCAATCCCCTCCAGCATCTGGATCACATTTTCAATGCCGTCCACCGCCACGTACCGCTGGGCGCGATGGGCGTAGGACTCCCCGCCGGAAAAGGCCCAGCCCACGCCGGCCCGGCCGGCCAGAGAGAGCTGGGGCAGCGGCCGGCCGGCCAGCCGGGTCATGGCCGGAAGCAGCGCTTTGTAGACATCCCGGATGGCAAAGGCCCCGTCCAGCACCGGGGCGATCCGCCCGTCGGGGGAGGAGGCAGAGGTGACCAGGGAAGAGCAGGGGACGATGGAGAACACCCCGATCTCCTGGGGGGACAGGCCAGTGTCCGCTGCGGCCTTTTCCCGGGCCAGAATGGCGGACAGCTCGCCGGGCAGCAGCAGGGGGCAGATATGGCTCAGCAGGCTGGGGAACCGGATCTGAATCAGCCGCACCACCGCCGGACACGCGGAGGAGATCTCCGGCACCGGCCGATCCGGGTCCTCCGGGCGGCCGCCCAGGTAACCGGTGAGCAACTCGGCGCCGCTGGCCGATTCATAGACGCTGTCAAAGCCCAGCTCTAGCAGGCTGGCCAGCACCAGACTGGGGTCGTCCAGATTGTGAAACTGCCCGTATAGGGCGGGGTCTGGGACGGCCACGGTATATTGATAGTTTTGCAGGGCGTTAAAGCTGTCCGGCACTGAGGTGACCGCGTGGTGAGGGCACACCTGCAGGCAGGTGCCGCAGTCGATGCAGCGATTGGGCAAAATGGTGGCCTTGCCGTTTCGCACTCGGATGGCCTCCGTGGGGCAGTTTTTGATGCAGGTGGTACAGCCCCGGCACTTCTGATATTCCAAAACCACAGAATGACGCATGAAAAACCGCCTTTCCGCCGGCCGTGCCGGCTGTGATATGCGGGCAGGGAACTGCGCGGTGCCCCCTTACGGGATGCGCACCACCATGGTGACGGTGGTGCCCACCCCTACAGTGGAGGCCACAGTCATCTCATCGCTGTATTTTTTCATGTTGGGCAGGCCCATGCCCGCGCCGAAGCCCAGGTCCCGCACCTGATCCCCGGCGGTGGTAAAACCGGCCTGCATCGCCTGGTCGATATCCGGGATGCCAGGGCCATGGTCGATGAGGGTGATGACGATGTCGTCCAGCCCCACCTCCACCCGGGCGGTTCCGCCATTGGCGTGGATGACCATGTTGATCTCTCCCTCGTACATGCAAACGGACACCCGGCGGATGGTATCGGAGTCATAGCCCAGTTTCCGCAGGGCCTGCTTGACCTGGGAAGAGGCCTCCCCGGCGTGAGTTAGATCCCCGCCGGGCACCTCATAGACCAGATGCAGCGCCTCCATGTGATCACGCTCCTTTCAGACAGCATAACACATTTTCATGGAAAATGGAACAGAAAGAGGCGTAGAAATTAGGAAATACCACAAAGAAGGGACACGCTGCGGGGCCTTTTTGTGGCCATCTGCCATTGACAAAGAGCGGCCAATATTCATATAATAAATACAATACGCTAAAGCGATAAACGACTAAAATGGCGTAGAAATCTTAGAGAGGAGTGCTACTCATGGGGAAAGAACGCGTATACAATTTTTCAGCAGGCCCATCCATGCTGCCGCTGGAAGTGCTCACCCGGGCCGGATCTGAGATCACCAACTATCAGGGATCGGGCATGTCAGTGATGGAGATGAGTCACCGATCTAAGGTTTTTGACAAGATCTTCCAGGACACCCAGGCCAACTTCCGCCGGCTGTTCCATGTGCCGGAGGAGTACAGCGTCCTGTTTTTGCAGGGGGGAGCCTCCACCCAGTTTTCCATGGTGCCCCTGAACCTGATTGGAAGGACCGGCAAGGCGGACTATGCCGTCACGGGCAACTTTTCCAGCATTGCCTATAAGGAGGCGAAAAAGTATGGCCAGATCAATCTGGCCGCCTCCAGCGAGGACAGAAACCACACCTATATTCCCGCCCAGGACCAGCTGAAGCTGGATCCCCAGGCCAGCTACTTCCACTACTGCGCCAACAACACCATCTACGGCACCGAGTGGCAGTATGTGCCCGATACCGGGGACGTGCCCCTGGTGTGCGATATGTCCTCCGACTTTCTCAGCCGGGTGGTGGATGTGTCCAAATACGGGATCATCTACGGCGGGGCGCAGAAGAACCTGGCCCCGGCGGGGCTGACCATCGTGGTCATCCGCAGGGACCTGGCCGGGCAGGAGCTGCCCTACACGCCGCTGATGCTGAACTACCAGACCATGATTGACAAGGACTCCATGTACAACACCCCGCCCTGCTGGTGCATCTACATGCTGGGTCTGGTGCTGGAGTGGCTGGACAGCAAGGGCGGTGTGGAAGGCATGGAGCAGATCAAGCACGCCAAGGCCCAGATGCTCTACGATGTGCTGGATGATTCCAGACTGTTCACCTGCCCGGCGGAAAAGGGTAGCCGCTCGGACATGAACGTGGTGTTCCGCACGCAGGACAAGGACTTGGACGCCAAGTTTGTAGCCGAGGCCGCCGAGGCGGGCTTCGTCAACCTGAAGGGCCACCGCTCTGTGGGCGGCATGCGGGCCTCCATTTATAACGCCATGCCCACCGAGGGCGTGGAGAAGTTGGCGGACTTTATTAAGGCTTTCGACCAGAATAACTGAACTTTCCTGTTGGAGATAATCAATTCAGTTACAATGAGGTGACTTTGACTATGTTTCAGATCAAGACGATGAATCAGATTTCCTCCAAGGGGTTGGATCGGCTGCCCAAGGAGGGCTACACCGTGGGGGACGATGTGTCCAACGAGGATGCCATTCTGGTGCGCTCGGCCAAGCTGCACGACTATGTATTCCCCCCAAACCTCTGGGCCATCGCCCGGGCGGGCGCGGGGACCAACAACATCCCTGTGGACCGCTGCTCCGAGGCGGGTATCGTGGTGTTCAACACCCCCGGAGCAAACGCCAACGCGGTGAAGGAGCTGGTGGTCTGCGCGCTGCTGGTGGCCTCCCGGGACGTCATGGGGGGCAATGCCTGGGTGCGGGAGCAGGCCGCCGCCGGCGCCGACGTGGCCGCAGTGGTGGAGAAGGGGAAATCCGCCTTTGTGGGTCCTGAGCTGTACCGCAAGACCCTGGGTGTCATCGGCCTGGGGGCCATCGGCTCGCTGGTGGCCAACATCGCGTTGTCCCTGGGCATGGAGGTGTATGGTTACGACCCCTTCCTGTCTGTGGACGCCGCCCTGCGGCTGGACCGCCACGTCCATGTGGTGAAGGAGGTCAATGAGCTCTACCGGGAGTCCGACTATATCACCATCCATATGCCCTATACCGGCCAGACCCGGCACACCATCGACGCTGATGCCCTGGCGGCCATGAAGGATGGGGTGCGGGTGGTGAATCTGGCCCGAGGCGAGCTGGTGGACGACGAGGCCATGCTGGCCGCGCTGGAGTCGGGCAAAGTGGCCCGCTACGTCACCGACTTTCCCAACAACACCGTGACCCTGGCCCCGGGGGTGGTGGCCTTTCCACACCTGGGCGCTTCCACCCCCGAGAGCGAGGACAACTGCGCGGTGATGGCCGCCGACGAGCTGCGGGATTTTCTGGAGAACGGCAATGTGAAAAACTCGGTGAACTTCCCCAACGTGGTCATGGAGCGCTCCGGCGCCCTGCGCCTGTGCCTGGTCCACCGCAACATTCCGGCCATCCTGGCCAACGTCACCCTGCAGCTGTCCAACGACGGAGTAAACGTGGAGAACATGACCAACAAGTCCAAGGGGGACTATGCCTATACCATCGTGGACGCGGGCAGCCAGGTGGAGCAGCGGGTGTTGAACCACATTGCCCGGATCCCCGGTATGCTGCGCATGCGGGTGATTCAGTGAGGGCCCGCGGAAAAACTGGAAGATGAAACACGGGACCACAGCCAAAAGGCTGTGGTCCCGTGTTATCTACACGAACCGCTCACAGAGAAAGCAGGTGCCTGCCATAGGCGGTCATGTCCAGCTCCGCGCCCAGCTGGTGCAGCTGCTGCCGGGTGATGCGCCCCTCCTGGTAGGCGGTCTCCTCAATGCATCCCACATACCGCTCGGTGGAGCGCTGCAAGTCGTGGATGACCTGGGCGGCGGCCAGCAGGCTGTCGGCGCTGCCCGCATCCATCCACAGGTAGTTGTCCTGGAGGGGGATGACCTGAAGTTGGTTCCGGCGGAGGAATTCCAGATTTACATCGGTGATTTCCAGCTCGCCCCGGGCGGAGGGAGTGATGGCGGCGGCGATGTCCAAAGCGCCGTTGCGGTAGAAGTACAGGCCGGGGACCACATAGTTGGACTTGGGATGCTCGGGCTTCTCCTCAATGGAGATGGCCCGGCCGTCTGCATCGAACTCCACCACCCCGAAGGGCCGGGGATCGCAGACATAGCAGCCGAATACGGTGGCGCCCCGGTTGGCCGCGGCGGCCCGCTTCAGAATGGCGGCCAGGTCAGGGGCCCAAAAGATGTTGTCCCCCAGCACCAGGCAAACGTCGTCGCCCCCCAGGAACTCCCGTCCGATGAGCAGGGCGTCGGCAATCCCCCGGGCCACCGGCTGCACAATGTATTGGATGGAGATGCCCAGCTGGGAGCCGTCCCCCAGCAGGGCGGCAAAGGTGGCTTCCTCCCCCGGGGGAACAATGACCAGCACCTGGTCAATCCCCGCCTGCATCAGCACGGACAGGGGATAGTATATGAGAGGCTTGTCATAGACGGGCAGCAAAGGCTTACATACGGGCTTGGTCATGGGATACAGACGGGTGCCCCGTCCGGCGGCCAGAATGATACCCTTCATAGGAGACCTCCACGCGCCCACCGGCGCTCGATATGGGATGGAACCTTTCCGGCCCGGGCCGGAATTGACAAGCAGATTATACCGGAAGGCGGCGGGAAAGTCAATGAAAGACCAAGGGGTCAGCCGTCCCTGCGCCCGGCCTTGTCCGCGGCGGACCACACCGTGGAGAAGGGCAGCCCCCGCTCCTGGGCGGCGCTGGCCACGTCCTCATATTCCGGTTTGATGTGGGTTGCGCCCATGCCCTGGGCCATTTTGACGGTGAGCGGGCCGTAGGGGGTGTCCACGGTTTTCTTGGAGGGGGCCAGGTAGTATTTGCCGCACCGCAGTACCCGCAGGCCGTTGGTGGAGGTGTGGGTGAAGATGTGCCGGGCAAATTCCTCCTCCCGGGCGGGGTCGCACAGCACCGTGAGCTGCCAGCCCGCCCGCCCCTTTTTCATCTGACCGGGCAGGGTGTACACATCCAGCGCCCCCAGCTCCAGCAGCCGCTGGCAGGCGAAGGACAGGGCCTCTGGGGTCATGTCATCCAGGTTGCACGTCAGCTGGCTGATTTCCCCCCGGCCCTCCGTCTGACTCTGGCCCCAGAAGGCCCGCAGGCAGTTGGCGGCGGCGAACTGCCGGGTGCCCAGACCGATGCCCACCTGGTTGACCTCCATCAGAGGTATGGGGCCGAACCGAGTGGCGAAGTGGGTGAGCAGGGCCGCTCCGGTGGGGGTGCACAGCTCCCCCTGGATGGCACCGCCATAAATGGGCACGCCGGCCAGCAGGTTGGCGGTGGCGGGGGCGGGCACCGGGACAATGCCGTGGGCGCACCGCACCTGCCCGGTGCCCACGTGGATGGGGGAGACCACGATCTCATCGGGGGCGAGCAGATACAGGGCGTAGCACACCCCGGCCACGTCGGCGATGGCGTCCAGAGCCCCCACCTCGTGGAAGTGGACCTGGTCCACCGGACAGCCGTGGGCTCTGGCCTCGGCCTGGGCGATGCGGGCGTATACCGCCTGGACCTGGTCCACCACCGGGGCGGGCAGAGGCAGGCCGCTGAGGATGGACTGCACATCCGAGACGTGGGCGTGGAAATGATCGTGCCCATGGGCGTGATTGTGGCTGTGAGGGGAATGATGGGCGTGGGAATGGGGGTGGCCGTGCCCATGGGGTTCATGCCCGTGGTGGTGCTCATGCCCGTGGTGGTGCTCATGCCCATGGGTATGTCCATCGTCCTGTTCCTGTTCGTGTTTGTGCCCGTGCTCCAGCAGCGCATCCTCTTCCAGTCCGGCCACGGTGACGGCCATGTGGGTGCCGGAGATGCCCAGGGACTGGGCGGCGCGGGCGGCCACTGCCACCTGGGGCAGGCCCAGGTGGTTCATGGCATCCAGGAAGCCCTTTTGATCGGGCAGCAGCTCGTACAGCGCCCCCAGCAGCATATCGCCGGAAGCGCCCATGGCGCATTCCAAATAGAGTGTTTTCATTCCGTCGTTTCCCCTTCGGGAGGCAGTCCCTCCATGAGATTGATGCGGCTGGCCAGATAGCCCGCGCCAAAGCCGTTGTCGATGTTGACCACGCTCACCCCGCTGGAGCAGGAGTTGAGCATGGACAGCAGAGCGGACAGGCCGCCAAAGCTGGCTCCATAGCCCACGCTGGTGGGCACGGCGATGACAGGGCAGTCCACCAGCCCGCCCACTACCGAGGCCAGGGCCCCCTCCATGCCGGCCACGGCGATGACGCACCGGGCGGACATGATCGCGTCCAGGTTGTGCAGCAGCCGATGCAGGCCCGCCACCCCCACGTCGTACAGCCGGGTGACCCGGCTGCCCAGGGCCTCCGCGGTGAGGGCGGCCTCCTCGCACACGGGCAGATCGCTGGTACCGCCGGACACCACGGCAATATGACCCCGGCCCCGGATGGGGGCGGGGAAGGCGACGGCCAGTTTGGGCGCCGGATGGTAGTTCAGGGGGATGGTTTCGGACACCTGCCGGGCAGCTTCCGGGGACAGCCGGGTGACCAGCACATTATGGCACCCCCGCCGCCCCATAGTGGTGAGGATACCGGTGACCTGCTCCGGGGTCTTGGATTGGCCGTAGACCACCTCCGCCGCCCCCTGGCGCACGGAGCGGTGGAAGTCCACCTTGGCGTAGCCCAAATCCTCAAAGGGGGATTCCTTGAGCTGGAGCAGGGCCTCGTCAGGGGAGACGGCGCCGGCCTGAACCTGCCGCAGCAGGGAGAGAATGTCCTGTTTGTTATCCATTCAGACACCTCCGATCAGGGCCTGGGGATCAGGTCCAGCAGGACGGCGGAAAAGTCAGGGGCCAGGGCGGTGGTAATGGTGTCCCGCAGGGTGACCGCCTGGGCCAGCTGCTCCGGAGGCAGCTGGATGCGGGCGCCGCCGTGGTAGAGCCGCACCCGAAAATCGGAAAAGCCCAGCCCGGACAGGGTAGCCTCCGCCCGCTCCACCCGGGCCAGATCTTCCCGGGTGATGAGGGTGCCGGTGGGCACCCGGGTGGCCAGGCAGGCGTAGGCGGGTTTGTTCCACACGGGAAGTCCCGCCTTCTGAGCCAGCTGGCGCACCGCCTGCTTGTCCAGGCCGCACTCCCGCAGGGGGGAGCGCACGCCAAACTCCTCCAGGGCCCGCATACCGGGGCGCTGGGCGGGGTCGTCCGAGGCGTTGGAGCCGTCCACCACCAGGGGCAGGCCGTCCCGCTGGGCGGCCCGGAGGATGGCGGACAGGATCTGCCGCTTGCACAGGTAGCAGCGGTCCGGGCCGTTGGCGGCAATATCGGGATCGGACAGTGGGTCAGCCTCCAGGATGGTGAGCATCACGTTCAGACTGTCCGCCAGCCGCTTGGCGTCCTCCAGCTCAAAGACGGGCTGGAAGGGGGAGCGGACGCAGTAGGCCCGCACCTGCTGGCCGTAAGTCTTGGCGGCCCATAAAAGGACCGCAGAGTCCACCCCGCCGGAAAAGGCTACCGCCACCCTGGGGTTGTGAAAAAAGAAGTCGCGCAGGGTCATGAAAACACCTCCAAGGACAACCCGGTCTTTTGGTTTGACCGGAAAAATAAAAAAGCCGCCAAAGCGGCCTGCTGGCCGCTCTGGTAGCCTTCAGCGCTACAAGTGTGCGATGGGGAGGGATGGCTGCATGAGGGGACTTTGCCCCCAAAGCCCACTTCCTGCAGGCTCTTGCAACGATATGATACAGGATGGCGGCGAGCGTTGTCAAGGGGAAGTTTTCTCCCTCCGGGTCTCCCGGGGAGAACAAACCGGCCGCAGCGACTTGGCAGGAGGGTGGGAATATGATAGAATGGCAAAAAGGAGATTCTGTAACCCATGGGATTGCAGAGGAAAGGAGCTATGACAATGAGGGGACACGAACCCATGATTCTGGTGCTGGATGGGCAGGGCGGCGGCGTGGGCCGGGCGCTGACCGCCCGGCTGCGGGAGCGGCTGCCCCAAGTACATATCCGGGCTGTGGGGGCCAACTCCGCGGCCACAGAGGCCATGCTGAAAGCCGGCGCGGACGAGGGGGCCACAGGGGAAAACGCAGTCGTGGTCAATGCGCCCCGGGCGGACTTCATTGTGGGGCCGGTGGCCATTCTCATGCCCAACGCCCTGCTGGGGGAGATCACGCCCGCCATGGCCCAGGCGGTGGGGGGCAGCCAAGGGATCAAGGTGGTGGTGCCCTCCAATCGCTGTGGCATCCGCATCGCCGGGGAGGAACAGCCCCTGCGCCGCTATCTGGACTCCTGTGTGGACATCATCCAGGAGGCCCTGGAGGGGGAGGCGTCCGCCCCATGACAGGAGCGGGGAAACGGGGGGCGGATCCGGAGCAGATCCGGGCCAAGGTGCCGGAACTCAGCCGGTGTCTGCCTGTCTGGGATAAGCTGAGCGCTCAAGACCAGCGGCAACTGTGCGCGGCCGCAACGCTGCGGACGGCGCATGCGGGCGACATGGTACACAGCGGCGGGGCAGACTGCCTGGGTTTGCTTGCCATCTGTGAGGGTCAGCTGCGCACGTTCATCCTGTCGGAGGAGGGGCGGGAGGTGACGCTGTACCGCCTGCTGTCTGGAGATATCTGCCTGTTTTCCGCCTCCTGCGTGATGAAAAACCTGCCCCTTGATCTCATGATCCAGGCGGAAAAGGAGACGGTGTTCTGGGTGATCCCCGCGCCGGTATACCAGAGCGTGATGGAGCGCTCCGCCCCCTTGGCCAACTATACCAATGAGCTGATGGCCGCCCATTTTTCCGAGGTCATGTGGCTGATGGAGCAGATTCTCTGGGGGCGTATGGACCAGCGGCTGGCCGCCTTTTTGCTGGAGGAGAGCAGCCTGGAAGGGAGCGACAGCCTGCGGGCTACCCACGAGCGGATTGCCAACCACCTGGGCACGGCCCGGGAGGTGGTCACCCGGATGCTGCGCTATTTCCAGAGCGAGGGCATGGTGCGCCTGGCCCGGGGCAGTGTGGAACTCCGGGACCGGGGGAAGCTGGAGCGCCTGGCGGCGGGCCGGCCGGAGCGGGAGACGTAAGGACATAGGGAAGGAGCGGCAAAGAAGAGAGCGGGGTGCGTTTTTTGAAAAAATATCTGGGTGCAATTGCCATGTGGGCAATCTTTGAGACGGTGGCGGTGGCATTGTGGATCACCTTGGAAAACCCATTCTATCTGCTCAACTTTACATATATTGGCACTTGCCTGGCGGTGGGGATTGGCCTGTATGCGGCGGAATTTAAATATGCGCGGAATGTGGTGCAGTTTGCGGTAGGTCTCTACATGCTGGTGTATCTGGGAGGCATCTCCGGGGAGAATATGCAGATCGAAGGGTTCTGGTATTATCTGTTCCTGGGGGTCTTTGAGGCGGCGGTCATTCACTATGTGGTGGCTAAAATTTTTGGCCCGCTGGTGTTTGGAAGGGGCTGGTGCGGTTATGCCTGCTGGACGGTGATGATCTTGGACCTCCTGCCCTTTCAAACACCGGAACAGCCGCGCAGGAAAAGGCTCGGGGTACTCCGCTATGTGTTCTTCGTGCTGTCTCTGCTCTTTGTGGGGACGCTGTTTGTGCTGCACGTAGGGCAGCTGGAGCGAATCATGTTTTGGAGCTTTTGGATTGGAAACGCCTTATACTATTTGGTGGGGATTGCCCTGGCGTTTGCCTTCCGGGACAACCGGGCTTTTTGTAAATATATCTGTCCGGTAACGGTGTTTCTAAAACCCATGAGCTACTTTGCCCTGTTTCGCATCAAGATAGATGAAAAGAAATGCATCTCCTGCGGAAGGTGCAGGAAGGTTTGCCCCATGGAAGTGGACATGATGAGCAATGCCCGCAGCCGGGAGAACGGCACAGAGTGCATTCTGTGCCTGAAGTGTGTGAAAAGCTGCCCCACACGGGCGCTGAAACTGTGAGGGTAAGGAAATTTTTTAGTCTGTCCTTTCAGGGGTACTTCTGAATTTTTAAACTGGCTCATAGGCTGGTAGCGTATCCTGAAAACAGGGGGAGCATCAGCCTATGAGATTCTTTTTGATCAGAAGAAGGCCGCTGGCGGTTCTGGGCTGCCTGCTGGCGGCCGCGATGATGTTTTTCGCGGTGAGCAACCCGGCGGTGGTGGGGGCGTCGGCCACCACCAGGCAGCTGCCCATCTACTGTGTGCAGAAAGACTATAAGGTGCTGTCCATCAGCTTTGACGCGGCCTGGGGCAACGAGGATACCCAACAGCTTATCGACATCATGGATCGCTATCAGGTCAAGGCCACCTTTTTCGTGGTGGGGGAGTGGGTGGACAAATACCCGGAGTCGGTCAAGGCGCTGCACGACGCGGGACATGAGATCATGAGCCACTCGGACGACCACGCTCACTTCAACAGCCTGAGCGCGGAGGAGATCACCCAAAACCTGAATGCCTGCAACGATAAGATCGAGGCGGTCACTGGGGTTCGGCCCACCCTGTTTCGCTGCCCCTACGGGGAGTATGATGACCATGTGATCAACGCGGTGCGCGCCATGGGCATGGAACCCATCCAGTGGGATGTGGACAGCCTGGACTGGAAGGATCTGTCCGCCCAGGAGATCACCCGGCGGGTGACAGGCAAGGTTCAGCCCGGTTCCATCGTGCTGTTCCACAACGCGGCGCTGCACACCCCAGAGGCGCTGCCCTCCATCATTGAGGCGCTGCTCCAGGAGGGATATACCTTCGTGCCCATCTCGGAGTTGATCTTGGACGGGGCATACGGGGAGGAATATACCATCGACCACACCGGCCGGCAGTGCCCGGCGTAGCGGGAGACGATGGAAACACGCGGGGCTGGAACCGTCGGTTCCAACCCCGCGTGTTTGTGCGGTCTATGTTGTCACAGGGGCCAAAGCGCTGAAAGGTGGGGGCGGGACTCAGTTTTGGTCCTTCTCCATCATGATATCCAGAATGGTGCGGTCGGTGGCGGTCATGCCGGGATTGCTCACCCGGCCCATATTGCGGATGGCCTGCTCCGGGGTGTCGGCGCAGATGCCGTCGGTGGCGCTGACCACCACGCCGCCTATGGCCAGATAGGCGCTCATAATGGCGGCGCTGGCCGCGGTGGCCAGCTTGAGGGCGCAGCCGATCTTGCCGCCGTCGCAGATCATGCCGGTGAGGTTGGCGCTCATGTTGATGATGGCCGCGCCGATCTGAGCGTCATCCCCGTCCAGCAGCCACACCATGGCGGCGCTGGCCGCCGCGGCGGCGGATACCCCGCAGCCGCAGGTGGCGCTGAGCTTGCCGGTGAAGAGCTTGATGTACACGTTGAGCAGATGGGAGAAGGCCAGTGCCTTCTCGGTGGCCTCTCTGTCTGAGCCCAGGTGTTTGGCCATCTCCACCACGGGGATGATGGCCGTGATGCCGTGGTTGCCGCTGCCGGCGCTGCTCATCACCGCGTAGGGGCAGCCGGACATGCGCCCCTCCGCGCTGGAGGCCACCCGGACCATGATGTTGCTCATCAGACTGGAGCCCATGATATCGGTGTCCAGCTGGGTCTTCAGGGTGTCGGCGATGCCGATGCCCAAGCGGTGCTCCAGCCCGTAGTCGGAAAGGGCCTCGTTCATCTCCGCCCCTTCCAGCATGAAGGCCAGCTCCTCCTCGCTGGCGGAGTCCACCAGCGCCTTGATCTGGGCCACCGTCATATCCTTGAGTTTTTTGTGCAGGGCGTCCTCGCCGCCCATGGAATATTCCTTTTCGAAAAGGACTTGGTTATTGGCGCTGGTATAGATGATGTTGGCGTGGGTGTTGCGGATGGTGCTGATGCCGATGCCCCGGGTGGTGATGATTTCGGCGTGGGCGTAGAGCTGGGACTCCTCTTCAGCGATGGTGACGCTCACCTGCCTGTCCTCTACCAGGCGGATGGCCTCCTTGCTGACAATGCTGTTGATCTCCTCCAGCAGCTGCAGCCCCTTCTCCGGGTTGCCCAGACAGGCGCCCAGGGCGGCGGCGTACTTCAGACCCACCCGGTCGAAGCCGGGAATGCCCACTGACATACCGTTTTTATAGATGCCGGGGTTGACCTCCATCTTGATGGACACCACCTGGCCGCCGATGGCGTGATAGGCGTCGGCGGCGCACAGGGCCACGCACACCGGCTCGGTACAGCCCAGGGCGGGGACAACCTCCTGGCGGAGCAGGGTCAGCATCTCCTCCTTGCTCAATTGCATCATGTCTCTCTCCTTTCTGCCTTCCCCGCGGGGACGGCCATGTCTCGCAGTTGTGCTATTCTATCACTTTTGCAAGCCGCGTGCCAACTCACGCCACTTGGGGTTGACCCGTGGAAAGCGCAAAAATGGGCGGTTTGTTCTTGACAAGGGCGGAAAAAAACGGCAAAATGGGTGGTGAAAACGGTTAAATTGGTCAAAGGAATCGGTTAAAGGAGAGGCCTATGAGAAAAGATGTGGCGGTGATCTCCCTGGACGCCTACGCCGGGCAGTTCTATGCCCAGCAGGTTCAGGAGTTGTTTGGGGACCGGGTGACGGTGTGCTCTTACAGCGTGCGGGATGGCTCGGTGGAACACATGCCCCGGAAGTATGATCTGTACATGGTCACCACCGATGCGTTCAATTCCCTGGGGGATATGCGCCGGCATGTGCCCATTAACGGGGAGATGATGGAGATCCACGTGACCTTCCGCTGGGATGTGATCCACCGCCTCCGGAGCCTGCCTGCCGGGCAGCGGGCCCTGTTCGTCAATTTGAGCGACAAGATGTGCCGGGAGGCGGTGAGCCGGCTCAACCAACTGGGGGTCAACCAGCTGGAATTTGATCTGTACTACCCCGGCGCGCCGGAGCCGAACATGGACCAATATGAGTTCGTCATCACCCCCCAGGAGACCCGGTACGTTCCCGCCGGGGCCAGGCGGGTCATCGACATCGGCCAGCGGGGGTGCGACAGCTCCACCATGATTGAGGCAGCCCTTCGCATGGGATTTGAGGAACTGCTGGAGACGGAGGCCTTTGAGCGGTATCAGCAGGAGATGGCCACCAACACATACAGCTTCGACCAGGTGTTTGCCCGGAGGCTGAGACTGGAGAGCCAGTTTGAGATGCTGATGGAGATCCTGGATGAGGGGATTGTGGGGGTCAACGAGCGGGGGGAGGTATTCGCCTGCAACCACAAGATGGAGGAAATCACCGGGATTCCGGGGCAGGACGCCCTCCAGCGGCCCGCCGGGGAGGTGTATCCCTTCCTGCCCTTCGCCAAGTGCCTGGCGGAGAAGGCGCCCCAGCCCACCCAAGTGGTGAGTGCCGGGGGGATCAATATCAATGTGACGGTGGCCCCCGTGCTTCGGGGAGACATCTGCATCGGAGCCTTCGCCACCGTCCAGCGATTCAGCGACGCGGAGAACCGGCAGAACGAGCTGCGCAGCCAGCTGTTTCACAAGGGCTACCGGGCCAAATACACCTTCGAGGATGTGGTGGGCCATTCCCCGGCCATCCAGCGGTGCATCACCATCTTGAAAAAGATGTGCCAGACCCAGCTGCCCGTTCTGCTGATTGGAGAGACGGGCACCGGCAAGGAGATCTTTGCCCACGCCGTCCACAACGCATCCCCCCGGCACAGCGGGCCGTTTGTAGCCATCAACTGCGCGGCCATGCCGGAAAACCTGCTGGAGAGCGAGCTGTTCGGCTATGAGGAGGGGGCCTTTACCGGGGCCCGGAAGGGAGGCAAGCCCGGCCTGTTTGAGTTTGCCCACAAGGGTACCCTCTTTCTGGACGAGGTGGAGGGGATGAGCACCGCCCTGCAGTGCAAGCTGCTGCGGGTGCTCCAGGAGCGGGAGATCATGCGGGTGGGGGGCAACCGCATCATCGCGGTGGACGTGCGCATTGTGGCGGCTACCAATGAGAACCTGGAGCGACGGGTGGAGGAGGGCAGCTTCCGCCAGGATTTGTACTATCGGCTGAACACCCTGCCCGTCCTCATCCCGCCTCTGCGGGAGCGGGAGGGGGACCTGCTGCTGCTCATCGACCAGTTCCGGCAGGGCATCGGCGCTTCCTTCACCCTGTCACCGGAGCTGGAGCAAATGCTGCTCACCCACCAGTGGCGGGGAAATATCCGGGAGCTGCGCAATGTGGTGGAATATTTCAGCTATACCGGCAATCAGGTGGTGGGGCCGGAGGACCTGCCCCCTACCTTCCACTATCTGCCGGCCAGAACCGTGCCGGTCCGCCCGCCCTCGGGCACGGAACTGCCCAGGCTGTCCGACTGCCCCCGAGAGGATGAGCGCTTTGTACTGGAGCAGCTGTCCCGGGCTGACCAGCTGGGGCAGAGCCTGGGCCGGGAGGCCATCCTGTCCGCCGCCAAGGCCGCGGGGCTGCCCTGCTCCCAGCAGGAGGTGCGCCGCATCCTCTCTGCCATGGACCGTGCAGGGCTGGTCCGGGTGAGCCGGGGCAGAGGGGGCACCCGCCTCACCCCAGCCGGGCGGGAGCTGTGCCGCCGTTTGGAAGGGGAGTGTTCGTATAAATTGGTTTAACCATTTTAATTGATTTGACCTATTTTGTGTCTCCGAGGGAGGGGAAGGGACGAGCAGATCCGGGCTGCCCGGCAAATTTATTGTTTACTTCAGCCAAAAATAAAAAATAAATTTTGGGGCAGTTAGATAATTTTTCGCTGTTCGCTGGTTTCGGCACGCCGATTGCTTTGTAAAAGGGCAAGCGTATGGTCAGGCGCGAGAGTCAAATGGAAAGGAAGGGAAACCGCGATGAAGTATGATTTTGACGCCGTCATTGACCGCAGCCGGAACTGCGCGGCCAAGTATGACGAGCGGAAGAAGAAGTTTGGAACAGACGATGTAATCCCCCTGTGGATTGCGGATATGGATTTCAAGACCGCCCAGCCCATCATCGATGCCCTGGGCCGGCGGGCCCAGGAGGGGATCTGGGGCTATACCAGCCGCCCGGACAGCTACTTTGAGGCCGTCCGGGGCTGGCAGAAGCGCCGCAACGGCTGGGACATCGACCAGAGCCTGATGAGCTTCAGCCTGGGTGTGGTGCAGTCCATCAGCGCCATGGTGAAGCTGTTCACCCCCGAGGGGGGCGGCGTGCTCATCCAGACCCCGGTGTATTCCGAGTTCTATGACATGACCGAGGCGTGGAACCGCAAAGTGGTGGAGAACCGATTTGTGGAGAAGGACGGCAAGTGGGAGATGGACTGGGCCGACTTCGAGGCCAAGCTGGCCGAGAGCGACCTGTTCCTTTTGTGCAGCCCCCACAATCCCCTGGGCATCGTGTGGACCCCGGAGGAGCTGCGGCGGATGGTGGATCTATGCATCAAGCATCATGTGGTCCTCTTCTCCGACGAGATTCACTCCGACCTGGTCTTTCACGGCAAGAAGCACACCCCCACCGCCGCGGTCTCGCCGGAGGCGGCAAAGTATGTGGTCACCGGTATCTCGGGCACCAAGACCTTCAATCTGGCTGGGCTTCAGGCCTCCGCGGTGGTGTTCCCCAACGCCCACATGAAGCAGATTTTCGACCACTACTGGCAGTGCATGGACATCCACCGCAACAACGCCTTCTCCCTCACCGCCATGCAGGCGGCCTTCAACGAGGGGGAGGAGTGGCTGGAGCAGCTGCTGCCCTATCTGTCGGCCAACTTTGACTTCGTGGTGGACTACTGCGAGAAGCACATCCCTCAGATCAAGACCTACGCGCCTGACGCCACCTATCTGATGTGGCTGGACTGCCGGGCGCTGGGGTTGGACAACGAGGCGCTGCGCCGCTTCATGATCGAGAAGGCCAAGTTGGGCTTGAACGAGGGATATACCTTCGGCCGCAGCCTGAGCGGATATATGCGGCTGAACTGCGCCTGTCCCCGCAGCGTGCTGGAGCAGGCCATGAAACAGCTGGAGGAGGCGGTCAAGGCGCTGTAACAGACTGCCTTAACAGAAAATAATTTTGAAATTTGAAAAAGAGAGGAGACACCCACTATGGCAACCATCCAAAAGAAAAGCTTCTGGCAGCAGTACGGAAGTCTGATCCTGATCCTAGGCGGCATTATTATCGGCGCCCTCATAGGGGCCTTCGCCCCTGCCGTGGGCACCACCATCAAGCCAATCGGCGACATCTTCCTGAACCTTTTGTTCACCATCGTGGTTCCCCTGGTATTCGTGTCCATCGCCTCTGCCGTGGGCAGCATGGCCAATATGAAGCGCCTGGGCAAGATCCTAGGTGGCACGATTGGCACCTTCATCTTTACCGGCATCATCGCCGCCGTGTGCGTGCTCATCTGGGTGAACATCTTCAGCCCCTCCGCCGGGACCACCATCGAAATGACCACCAGCGAAGCTGGGGAGGTCAAGACCGCCGCCGAGCTGATCGTCAGCTCCCTGACGGTGGATGACTTCTCCCAACTGTGGAGTAAATCCAACATGCTGCCCCTGATCATCTTCGCCATCATCTTCGGATTCTGCGTGTCTGCCTGCGGCGGCGATGAGACCCCCATGGGCAAGCTGCTGATCAATCTCAACGACATCATCATGAAGTTTGTGGGTGTCATCATGGTCATCGCGCCCCTGGGCCTGGGTGCCTACTTTGCCAACCTCGTGGCTACCTATGGCCCCGAGATCGTGGGCGACTATGGCCGCTCCATGCTGGTGTACTATCCGCTTTGTGCCCTTTATTTCATCATCTTTTTCCCTTTGTATTCCTTCCTGGCCGGGGGGAAGCTGGGCGTGAAGGTCATGTTCAAGCATATCTTCCGCCCTGCCATCACCGCCTTCGCCACCCAGTCCTCCGCTGCCACCATCCCTGTGAACAAGGAGGCCTGCAACTCCATCGGTGTGCCCGAGGATGTCAGTGACCTGGTGCTGCCCATGGGTTGTACCATGCACATGGACGGCTCTGTGCTCAGCTCCATCGTGAAGATTGCCTTCCTCTACGGCATCTTTGACATGCCCTTCGTGGGCGTGGAAACCTACGCCATGTCCATCGTGGTGGCCATCCTATCCGCCTTCGTGCTCTCCGGTGCCCCCGGCGGCGGCCTGGTGGGCGAGATGCTCATTGTCAGCATGTTCGGCTTCCCGGCAGAGGCGTTTCCCATCATCGCTACCCTGGGCTTCATTTTTGACCCCGCTGCCACCTGCCTGAACTCCTCCGGCGACACGATTGCCTCCATGATGGTCACCCGCCTAGTGGAGGGCAAGGACTGGCTGGTCAAGGCCATCGCCGCCAAGAAGGGGCAGGCCAAGGTCCAGTGAGGCTGGCCACAACGGATTCCAAACAAAGCAATATTTTAAAAGGAGGAACTTCCCATGAATATCATTGATACCAACAAAGCCCCCGGCGCCATCGGTCCCTACTCCCAGGCCTACGAGGCCCTGGGCCTGGTCTTTACCTCCGGACAGCTGCCGGTCAACCCTCAGACCGGAGACATGCCCGAGGGCATCGCCGCCCAGGCCGAGTGGAGTTGCAAAAATGTGGGCGCCATCCTGGAGGCCGCCGGCGCTGGCTTTGACAAGGTGATCAAGACCACCTGCTTCCTGGCCGATATGGGCGACTTCGCCGCCTTCAATGAGGTGTATGCCAAGTACTTCACCTCCAAACCCGCCCGCTCCTGCGTGGCGGTCAAGGCCCTGCCCAAGGGCGCGCTGTGCGAGATCGAGGCTATCGCCGTCAAGTGAGGGACCGGGGATGAAAGTCACCGTGATCGGAAGCCACCTGTGCCCTGACACCCTGTTCGCCCTCAACCAGCTGTGCCAGGCCAGGGCGGAGATCCAGTTCAAGAACCTGTCCGCCAGCCTGGCCGACCTGAAGGACTATCTGGCCCTGCGGGAAACCGACCCGGCTTTCGAGGGTGCAAAGCAGAAGGGGGCACTGGGCATCCCCTGCTTTGTGCTGGAGGATGGCTGTGTCACCCTGGAGCTGGAACGGGTGCTTGACAGCATAAACTAAAAATATGATCCATCTCCCGGCAGGCCCCCATGGGGGCCTGCCGGGAGACCTGTTTCTGGGGCGGGATGACCGCCCTGCCTTGACAGCCCGGCACCTGCCGGCGTATCATGGAGAAAACGGCAGGAGGTACACGGCGATGGAGCAAATGCGGGAACCCCTTTCCGGCCATGTGGGGCTGTCTGAGGATGGGCGGCAGGTCAGGATTCTGGATCAGTCCCAGCTGCCCAACCGGGAGGTATACCTGGAGCTGAACGGCCTGGAGGAACTGTGCGAGGCCGTCTCCGGGCTGCGGGTGCGGGGCGCGCCCGCCATCGGCATCTTCGCCGGCTACGGGGTATACGTGCTGGCCCGGCAGCTGCCGGAGAAGGCCCCGGCGGCCGCCAACCTGGCGGCGCTGTCCGGGCAGGCCGGGCAGCTGGCCGCCGCCCGTCCCACGGCGGTGAACTTGGCATGGGCGGTGGATCGGATGCTGGGAAAGGCCAGGCAAGCCCTGTCCCGGGGGTGGAGCGGGGTGTGTGCCGCCCTGGAGGCGGAGTGCCTGGCCATCCACCGGGAGGACATTGCCATGTGCCGGGCCATCGCAGAATACGGCCTGAGCCTGGTGAAGGAGGGGGACGGCATTCTCACGCACTGCAACGCCGGCCCCCTGGCCACTTCCCGGTACGGTACCGCCCTGGGCCCTATTCTGCTGGGACGGGAGCGGGGCATCCGCCTGAAGGTGTTTGCCGACGAGACACGCCCCCTGCTCCAGGGGGCCAGGCTGACCGCCTATGAGCTGGGCCGGGCGGGGGTGGACGTGACCCTGATCTGCGACAACATGGCCTCCGTGGTGATGGGGAACGGCTGGGTGCAGGCCTGCTTTGTGGGCTGCGACCGGGTGGCTGCCAACGGGGACACGGCCAACAAGATTGGCACCAGCGGCGTGGCCATCCTGGCCAGGCACTACGGGATCCCCTTCTATGTGCTGGGGCCCACCTCCACCATTGATCTGGCCTGCCCCACGGGAGCGGACATCCCCATCGAGGAGCGGGACCCGGAGGAGATCCGGACCCTGTGGTACCGGGAGCCCATGGCTCCGGCGGGGGTGAAGTGCTTTAACCCGGCCTTCGATGTGACCGATCACAGCCTGATTGCCGGGATTGTCACGGAGAAGGGAATCTGCCGGGCGCCCTATACCGAGAGTCTGAAGGCGCTCTTTTTCGCCTGACGGCAGAAAAACAGAGGGTTCTTCCCACGGCGGGAAGAACCCTCTGAAAAAATGCGGCGATGTTCCGGGCCTCCGGATCACATGGTCATGGTCATGTTGTCGCCGGACAGGCCATCCTTCTTCAGCATGTTTTCCAGCACCTGGACGTCGGAGGTGATGTCCATGGCGTCATCCTGGAACAGCCGGTCCAGCTGCTTCTCAAATCCGGCCACCAC
Source organism: uncultured Oscillospiraceae bacterium (assembly GCA_944387095.1). Lineage (GTDB taxonomy): Bacteria > Bacillota > Clostridia > Oscillospirales > Oscillospiraceae > Enterenecus. The sequence continues at coordinate 148,312 of CALXDP010000001.1, read as the reverse complement.
CTGGTCCATCATGCCCTCGATGCGCTCGGTGGCGGCGGTGATGTTCTCCCCCTCCACCCCCTGGGCCTCCAGCTGGGCATAGGCACGGAGGATCTTCAGGGTGGTGGGCAGATAGTAGTTCAGGAAGGGGCGCAGCTGGCTCTCCCGGTTGGGATGGGACTTCTGGTAGGCCAGGATCTTGGCGGTAATTTCCTCAATGCGGGAGATTTTGGCGCTCATGGACTCATCGGGGATAGCCTCGTTGATCTGACGGATCTCCCGGAGGATGGCGTCCTCTTTGCTCTGCGCCTTCTGACGGCCAGCGGACTCCCCGCCGGACCCGGCGTCATCCTGCGGGGATGACTCCGGCTCCCGGGCCTGATAGCCCTCGTCGGTGAGGTAGAGCTTGCCCTCGGCCAGGTCCAGGTAGCCATAGGGCAGGATATTTTTGGAGAGCATGTAGCGCAGGTCCTTGCACAGCTTGCGCACCGATACACCGAAGGTGGCCGCCATGTGGGCCAGGCCGATTTCCTCGTTGGTTCCGATGTAGCCCAGGTAGTTCAGGATGCGCTCCCGCCGGTTTTTCCCGCCGATGCCGGCCAGCAGCATGGCCAGGCCACCGGCGAAAAAGACGCCGCAGGCCAGCACTCCGATCAGGTCCGCAGAGAAGAAGTAGCCCCGGAACAGGGAGTCCAGAAACTCGATCAGCATGGTAGCCGTACCCAAGCCGAAGATACCGGACATAATAGCACCGCCGATGATCAGGCCATTTCCGGCCTTCTCGTCTACCTGGGCCACCTTCCGGGCGTTGCGCTTGACCTTGGCCTTGTAGGTTTTGGAGGAAGCGGCTTTCTTCGCCGAAGCACCCTTCTTGGAGGCATCCGCTTTTTGGGCAGTCTGCTCCCAGGGCTCCCTGGTGGGGCCGGGGTTTTCCCAGGGGCCTGCAGTGGGACCGGGCTGGGCCCAGCTCTGCTGGCCGCCGGCGGTATAATGATAGTTGGTGTTCTGGGCGTTGGGGTCATAGGACTGTCCGGAAAACCCGGAGTTGTGGTTGTCCCGGAAAACGTCCTCCACGTCCCGCTTGATCCGCTCGGCGGTCTGGCGGAACTGGTTGTAGTAGTGGTTGCGCTGCTGCCGGGACATGCCCAGTACCTTCCGGATGGCCCAGATGCTGGCGATGACCTGGGTGATGCCAAAGGGGAGCACAAACAGGATGATGATGCCAATCCAATCCCCCCAGCCGTTGTCCTTTCGCGGTGGCCGGCTGGGACCGCCATTGAAGTTGTAGTTATAATTATATTCGTAATGGTAGCCCGGCCCCTGGCCATTCTGGTTGCTGTTGTGCTGGTTATTGCCGGGGCCGTTTTGCTGGGAGCCAGCCATGTAGTCGCGCCTCCTCCATGCGTGGACTGCTGCATCTAACATTATATACGGTTTGGGAGTGGGTGTAAAGAGCTTCTTGCGGCGGTAGGTGCCAAGTGGGAGATGGCTGGGAGGGCCAACACAAGCCGAAAAATTCCCAGGGCAATGCTGTATGGAGCATTTCTGGCAGCATTTTCAGCCCCGCAGAAAAAACAGCGCGTAGGCCGGATTTGAAATCTGCCGCGATTGGAAAAGTGCGATTATGGGGGGATGTATCCAGGCAGATTTGGCGTCTATTCAAAATTGAAATGTCCATATTGGTGAAAAGATGGATGAGATATTTTGGCAGACAGGGACAGAGGGCCTGCAAAACGGGATACGAGGCCCCAGGACCTCATAAAATAGATTCGGGAATGCGCTGTTATTGAACTGTAACTCTTTTTTACAAAAATGTTATTGCTCCGCGCTGGGGACTGGTGGTACAATATCATGTAGTTTGTAAAAAGGCTGCCGCAATCCCTGCCGGTCAGAGAGAGGGCCGGACGCGGGGGCCTTTTGGAGGTGCGAGATGGAACAATCCAAAGAGAAAAAAAGACTGCCCGTCCCGGCGCTGATCGGGATCATTGGGGCGGTTGCCGTATTGATATTAGTGGGAGCCTACTGTGGGCTGTGCAAATGGGTGCAGGATAACGGCCGCCTGCTGCCCGGGGTTCAGGCCCAGGACAGCGCCGGTGCGGTGGTGCTGGATCTGGGCGGTGTGGCCGAGCAGGATGCGGTGAGCCAGATGGCAGACTATATGCAGGAGCATCTGGAACGGCAGGTGCTCACCCTGCGCTATGGCGATGGGAAAAGTGTGGAGCTGCCCGGCAGCCTGCTGGAGAGCGATCCCCAGTCCGCGGTGGATCAGGGCATGGAAGCGAAGGCGGCCCAGCCCTTCCTCAGGCTGGGTCTGCTCTGGCTGGGGCTGGGCAGGGAACCGGTGAGCCTGCCGCTGAATGCCCTGTCCTTCACCCAGGTGGGAGAACGCCAGGCCAGACAGATGCTGGAGCAGATCGCCCAGGAGCTGTATGTGGCCCCTGTGGACTTTACCTATGAACTGGGAGATGAAGAGCTAACCCTGACCCGGGGCGTGGATGGGGCGCAGGTGGATGTGGACGCCCTGATGGAGCAGGTGCTGGAGGCCCTGGCCGCTGGCCAGACCAAGCTGATGGTGGACACTGAGACGGTCCCCACCGCCGAGCTGAATGGTGAGATCCTGGCCGAGCTGGTTCATGTGGAGCCCCAGGCGTCCCAGGTGCTGGAGGACGGCACCATCACGCCCACTGTGGTGGGCGTGGGGGTGGACCCGGCGGAGGCCCAGGCCATCCTGAACGAGACCGGTCCGGGGGAGACCTGTACCATTCCGGTCATCTTTATCCAGCCGGACCTGAGCGAGTCGGAGCAGTACCTCTACCAGGACCTGCTCTCCACGGTCACCACCAATTTGGACGGGGTGTACGCCCGGTCCTTTAACGTGGCCCGGGCCGCCGCCTCCTGCAACGGCGTGGTGATCCTGCCCGGCGAGGTATTCTCCTATCTGGGCACCATTGGCAATCCCTCCACAGCCAACGGCTATATGATGTCCACCGGCTACGCCAACGGGGAGACGGTGGACATGGTGGGCGGCGGCATCTGCCAGGTGTCCTCTTCCATCTATTACTGCACCGTATACGCCAATCTGGAGATCATCAACCGGGCCGCCCATGCCTTCACCACCGGCTATATCCCCAACGGCCTGGACGCCACGGTGTACTATCCCAGCCTGGACTACAAGTTCCGCAACAATATGGAGCATCCCATCAAAATTGTCGCCTATGTCAGCGGGAACCGGCTGACGGTGTCCTTCTATGGCACCAAGACGGACGACACCTATGTCCAGACCCAGCGGTACACCACGTCCACGACACCCTGGGAGACGGTGTATGAGCCGGACGCCAGTATTCCCCGGGGGACCACCAGGGTTAAAACTACCCCGTATACCGGCTATGAGGTGGATGTCTACCGCTGCGTATACGATGGGAACGGGAACCTGATTTCCCGCACCTATGAAAATCACAGCAGATATGCCAAACGGGACAAGGTGATCCTCTTCAACCCAGCTGACGCCCCCAGCCTGGGGCTGACGCCGGAGGGAGATCCCCTGCCCGGCGGGCCGGTGACTGAGGAGCCTGCCCCGTCCACAGAGCCTACGCCCTCCCCGGAACCCAGCCCCTCTCCAGAGCCCACTCCGGCTCCGGAGCCGACCCCCTCCGCCACGGTGGAACCGACCCCGGCCCCTTCTGTTCCCACTGAGCCTGCGCCCAGCGGAGAGCACACCGGGGCGGGAACAGGAGGCTGACGGCTATGTTTCAAGGCTTTTCCCAGGAGACGGTGGACTTCATGTGGGGGATCCGGTTCAACAATGAGCGAAGCTGGTTTGAGGCCAACAAGGAGCGCTACCAGAGATCCTTTTACGTTCCGATGAAGGAACTGGGCGCCCAGGTACAAAGCGCCCTGTTGGAGCGCTTTCCCCAGAGCGGCCTGAATGTGAAGGTGTCCCGGATTTATCGGGACGCCCGCCGGCTGTTTGGCCGGGGCCCTTACAAGGATCATCTCTGGCTGTCCCTGTTCCGCTGGGATGGCGGGGAGGAAGGGGCCCGCCCCGTGTTGTGGTTTGAACTGGCCCCAGAGCAGTGGAGCTACGGCATGGGGTTCTGGTGTGCCAAACCGGTGGTGATGGCCAAGCACCGGGCCCGGATCGACCGGGACCCAAAGCCGCTGCTGCGGCTGGCCAACCGGCTGAAAAGGCAGGACGAGTTTGTGCTGAATGGGCCGGAGTACTGCCGGGCCAAGATGCCGGCGGAACCCCGGCTGGCCGATTGGTACAACAAGAAATCTTTGACTATTGGACATGAGGAGGGGCTGGACGAGATCCTCTACACCCCGGCGCTGGCAGATAAGCTGGTGGAAGGGTTTGCGTTCCTGATGCCATACTATGATTATTTCTCCACCCTGTGGGCGGACCCGGACCCCCGGGATACCGCGTCGGGAGAAAGAGAACAAAAGCAGGGCTGAGCGGCAGCCCTGCACGAGCTGTACGCCATGGTTCTCATCGTCATTCTGGCATGCGCTGTGGCGGACGGGCTGGTCCATAGGCTGGCCTTCTCCTTGATACGCCTGGACGGCCGGCTGCCGTTTATTTCCTGTGATATTTTCCTGTGTGTCTGCTGTGTGATGTGTCCAGGAATAATCGATTGCGGTATCGCTGTTTAAAGAGCCAGGTTTGGCGCCTGGATGCAGACCCGGGGCATGAACTTCCCCTCCTGTGTGGTTTTGCGGCAGCTTTGGGATTGCGGCCCTTTGGTCCGGCTGATGTGCCGTAAGATGTTTTGGGAGAAGAACTGGGCGTGAAAGAAAGTGTGTCCGATTTACATACCCCCACCCCGCCGCAAGAATTGCGGCGGGGTGGGGGTATGCTTTCCCCAGGGGAGCAGGGAGGGCGTTTCCGGAGCAGAGGCCAAGGGCAAATTGACAACCGGCGCCAAAGCGGGTAGACTGAGACTATAGCAGGCGGCGCCAATCAAACCATGCCTGCATACGGAGAGACGGGGTGAGCCATTCTATGGTAAAATTCAGCGAAGCTACATTTCCGTCCAGCGATGGGCAGCACACATGCTTTTCCTATCTATGGCAGCCTGACCAGGACAGTCCCCGGGCGGTGGTACAGATCGTCCACGGCGTGGCTGAACACATGGGCCGCTACGAGCGGTTTGCCCGCTTTCTGGCTGAGCGGGGCTTTGCGGTGTGCGGAGAGGATCACCTGGGTCACGGAAGGACCGGGGAGCAGGACAGGACGCCGGGGTACTTTGGCCCCCGCGGCGGCTGGGATCTGGTGACCCGGGATGTGCGCCAGCTGCGCCTGCTGATGGGAGAGCGTTTCCCCGGCGTGCCCTATTTCCTGTTGGGTCATTCCATGGGATCCTTCCTGGTCAGGACCTATCTGTGCCGCTATCCCGGCACGGTGGACGGGGCCATCCTGTCCGGCACCGGCCAGGAGAGCGCCCTGCTGGTGGGCGCGGGCAGGGCCATTGCCGCCCTGATTTGCAAGCTGCGGGGGCCGGACACGGTCAGCCCCCTGGTGAACGCCCTGTCCCTGGGGGCGTATAACAAGCAGTTCAGGCCCAACCGCACCAGCGCCGACTGGATCAGCCGGGATGAGCAGGCGGTGGACGCCTATCTGCGGGATCCCTACTGCACCTTCACGCCCACGGCCGGGATGTTCCGGGATATGCTGGGCGGCCTTTCGTACATCGCCAGCGGGCGGGCCCTGTCTCAGATGGATCCCAACACCCCAGTGTATCTCTTCTCCGGGGAACAGGATCCGGTGGGCGGCTGCGGCAAGGGGGTGCGCAAGGTGTATGGTTATTTCAAGCAGTATGGCACGAAAGACCTGACCTTGAAGCTCTACCCAGAGGGCAGGCATGAAATGCTCAACGAGCTGAACCGGGAAGCGGTCTACGAGGACGTGCTGTCCTGGCTGGACCGGCACGTCTGAGAACAGAACACCGCCGGGAGGGCCCTTGGCGGGGCGGCTCCCGGCGGTGTGGATTCCCCAGCGGAAAAACTCAAGTTTCAGCCCCGGCCCGCCGGCGCAGAAAGTCAAATTTGGTCTCCGAGCACACCACAGCCAGAAAGATGAGCAGAAAGCCCAGGTACATGAACGGCGTGGGGGATTCCTCCGTGAAGGCCACCGAGAAGGCCACCCCGAAGGGGGCCTCCAGGGCCAGCAGAACGGCGGCAGAGGAGGGATTGGTATATTTCTGACCGATGTTCTGGAACAGCAGAGCCAGGGTGGTGGCGGCCACCGCCAGGTAGAGCAGCACCAGCCAAGCTCGGCCGGGCAGCCCATGGGCGGGGATGCCACGGGTGAAAAGGGCCCCCACCCAGCAGCAGGCGGCGGTGGCGGCGAACTGGATGACAGTGAGCAGGAAGATGTCCCGGCCCTGAGAGAATCTGGACACGGCGATGATGTGGCAGGCGAAGAGGAGGCCGCCGCACAGAGTCAGCCCATCCCCCCAGCTCAGGGCCAGCCCGCCGTCCCAAGATACCAGGCCAACCCCGGCGATGCACAGCAGGGCGGCCAGCACATGGAACCTGTCCGGCCGGCGGCGGTCCACCAGCCAGTACAGGAAGGGCACGATGACGCAGTACACCGCGGTGAAAAAGGCGTTCTTTCCCGGGGTGGTGCCCATGAGCCCGTAGTTCTGCACGGCGTAGGCGCCAAAGAGAAGCAGCCCCATGATGCCGCCCCGCCACCAGTAGGAGCGGTCTATGCCCTTCCACTTTCTCCAGAACACCAGGGCCAGCAGGACGGCGGCGAAGGTGAAGCGGAAGGCCAGCAGGAACATCAGATCCACGTCGTCGAGGGTGTCCTTCATGATGAAGAAGGTGGAGCCCCAGACAAGGGTGGCGATGACGATAAGGGGTTTGGCCGCTTGTTTTAGAAAGGTTTCATTCACTTGCAATCAACTCCAAAAAATGAGGAACAGGGACAGGGGGGGATGTCATGTTGCCGCGGGATTTTTTCAACCGGGACACCGTAGAGGTGGCCCGGGATCTGGTGGGCAAATACCTGGTGCGGCGCTATGAGGGCCGCACCCTGGCGGTGCGCCTGACGGAGACGGAGGCCTACGTTGGCCGGATGGACAAGGCCTGCCACGCCTACAACTACCGGCGCACCACCCGCACCCAGACCCTGTTTGCCCCGCCGGGCACCGCCTACGTCTACCTGATCTACGGCCTGCACTGCTGCCTGAATCTGGTCACCGAGCCGGAGGGGGAGCCGGCGGCGGTGCTGATCCGGGGCGGGCAGGTCCGGCACAATGGTGCTATCATAGCAGAAAACCGCTTTGGGTGCAAGGAGGAATGTCTGTCCGCCTACCAGAAGAAGAACCTGCTCAACGGCCCGGGCAAGCTGTGCGCGGCGCTGCGGATTGACCGGACCCTCAACGGCCTGCCCTACGGCAGCGGGGAGCTGTTTGTGTGCGCCAGCCTGGGGGAGGCGGGGTTGCCGGAATGGCCGGGGGACGAGGGCCCGCTGCGGATCGAGGCTGGAAAGCGTATTGGCATCGGCTACGCCCAGGAGGCGGTGGACTTCCCCTGGCGGTTTACCCTGAAAGAGGGCGAAAAATGATTTCGGGCCGTTGTATAGCCCGGAAGGAATACAGAGAGTACAATCCCGGGGAGCGGTTACCGCTCCCCGGGATTGACGCGTACCTCATCATGCCCCAGCAGCCGGGCCAGCTCCTCCGGGGTGTACAGGGCGTTGAGCACCACCAGCAGGGCCTTGCTGTTCAGGTGGGCGGGCAGGTCCAGACGGCGCAGCAGGGCGGCCCGGCGGGCTGCGGCGTCCGGTGTTCCGGTGAGGCCCAGGGCGAACAGGTCGGCGGGGGTGAGCTCCCCCCGGGGCGCCGCCGCGGGGTCCTCCCCCTCCACGGTGGCCCCCGCCCGGAGCAGGGCCTGGCGGAGAACCTCCGGATCCATGCCCTCCACCCCCAGCTTGCCCTCCCGGCCAGGGGCGCGCTTGCGCCGCTCCTTGCCGTAGACGTCGGGGATATAGGCGTGCTTGACCTGCCCCGGCGGGATGGCCCCCTTGAGATAGCTGCGGATGACGAAGCCCGCCCCGTCGGAGTCGGTGAGAACGATGAGCCCCCGCTGTGCGGCCAGGCGCCGCAGCAGATTCAGCTTCTCGCCGTCCTTGAACACGGAGAAGCCGGAGGTCTCCAAAATCACCGCGTCCACCACCTGAGACAGGGCATTTTTATCGTACCGGCCCTCCACCACGATAGCTTCTTTGATCCTCAGCATGGAATGGCCTTCCTTCCCGCAGCCAGCTCCATGAGCAGACCGGTGAGCAGCTCCCGTTCCTGGCCGTAGGAGGCCTTGAGCTGCAGCTCCGTCTCACTGCACCGCCGCACGGCGTGGCGGCACCAGGCCAGGGAAAAGGTGCGGGCGGCGTCCATCAGCTTGTCTGCCGGGTAGGCGTTGCGCATATTCCAGAGGGTCATCAGCTCGCCGCGGCCCTTGCCCCGGCCCAGATACAGCCGGGCGGTGTACAGCTGCCGGAAATACTTGCCCATGACGGACAGGATCATCAGGGGAGATTCCTGGCTGTGGAGCAGGTCGGCCAGCACGGAGGCGGCCCGGTTGAAATCCTTGCGGGTGATGGCGTCGGTCATCTGGAAGACGATGGCATCCATCTGAGGGATGGCCACCGCGTCGATGTCCGCCCGGGTGACCCGCTGGCCGGAGGCGTAGGCGGAGATCTTGCCGATCTCGCTGGCCAGGTTGGTCATCAGCTCGCCGCACAGGAAGATGAGGTAGCGGGCGTCCTCCCCGGCGATGGAGTGGCCGGCGGCCTGAAACCGCCGGGCGATCCAGTCGGCCAGATCCCCCTGCTCCTGGCGCTGGAAGCGGACCACCGCGCCGTGGGCCCTGACCGTGGCGGCCAGCTTGGACCGGCCGTCCGCCTTGTAGGGCAGCAGGTCGTAGACAAAGACCAGGCAGCAGTAGTCCGGCAGGGAGGAAAGGAGCGCGATGAGCTTCTCCCGGCCCGCCTCACTCTGGCCGTACAGATCAAAGTCGGTGACCAGCACCAGGGTGCGCTGGCTCATCATGGGCAGATAGTCCACCGCCTGCTCCAGCCACTCCACCGAGCAGTCCTTCCCCTGGGCGGTGTGGAGGTTGAATTCCTCCAGCCCAGGGGGAAGCAATGTCTTTTTCAGCTGCTCCAGATAGTAGTCCCGCAGGTAGGCCTCCTCCCCGTGAAACAGGTACAGCTGGCCGGGGGCTCCCTCCCGCAGGGCGCGCTTGAGTTCCCGCAGGCCGGTGTTGTCGGTTTTGGCTCTGGGTGGCATAGCCGTCCCCTCCTTGTCGTTGGTAATCAGTGAATGGACACCAGCCCGTCGGTGACGGTGACCGTGATGGAGCCGGACTGGTCGGTGCGCCAGACCTGGGCGCCCGCTTCCTCCAGACGGTCCAGGATCTCCTGGGCCGGGTGGCCGTAGGAGTTGTGGCCCACGGAGATGATGGCCAGCTCTGGGCGCAGCCGGTCCAGCAGCATGGGATCGGTGGATCCGGCGGAGCCGTGATGGCCCACCATCAGCAGCTCCAGGTCGGGCAGGGGCTGATATTTGACCAGCATCCGCTCTACAAAGGCGTCCGCGTCCCCGGTGATGAGCAGGTCAAAGCCGTCCGTGGCGCACAGGGCGAACAGGCCCTCCTCATTGGAGGTGCCCCGGCCCATGGGCGGGTATAGGGTGATTCGGGCGCGGCCCAGCGGGAAGGTGAGAACGTCCTCATCCACAAAGGTGAGGATGGCGCCCTCTCGCCGGGCCAGGTCCCGCAGCTGGGAGAGCTGCGCAGGATGGGTCTGGACATTGGGCAGTACCACCTGGGCGACGTCCAGGCGCTGGAAGAGCTGGGCCACCCCGTTGAAGTGGTCGCCGTCCAGATGGGTGAGCACCAGCAGGTCCAGCCCGCTCCGGCCCAGGGCGGCCAGCTGATCGGCGGCAAGATCTCCCGGGTTGTCTGAGTTGCTGCCGCCGCAGTCCACCAATGCGGCCCGGTCTCCGGACAGCAGCAGGGTGGAGGCGCCCTGGCCCACGTCCAGCGCGGTGACGGTCAGGTCGGCCCGGGCCACGCCCCAGGCGTTAAAACCAATGGCTGCCCCCAGGAGCAGGGTCAGGGAGACGGCAGCGGCGGCCAGCCTGCGGCCGGGATGCCGGCCCCGGATGATGGCGGGCAGGTGGAGGTAGGCCGCGGCCAGCCACAGTTGGAACTGGGGATTTTCCGCGTCCAGGCAGGCCAGAGGCCAACTGCCCAGCCGGAGGACAATCCAGCGGATGTAGTGGGCCAGCAGGCCCGCCGCCGCGCCGGGGATGGCCGCCAGGCCGGGCAGAAAAATGCCCAGAATGCCTAGGAACAACCCTGCGATAGTGAGTATGGTCACCGCCCACAGGGTGAGGATGTTGGTCAGGGGCGCAATGAGGGGAATCTGCTGAAAATATAGAGCCAGCAGAGGCGTGGTGAACAACATGGCGGCCAGGGAGACGCTGATGTTGGCGCTCACCCACCGGCAGACCTGCCAGGCCATCCGGGCGGGAAGGGCGGTTCTTCCCTTCAGCCGGGGCCGGAAAGGACGCAGCAGCGCCCGGTTGAGGGGCTCAGCGGCAAGAACGATGCCCAACACAGAGCCAAAGGACAGCTGCAGGCTGATGCTGGCGGCGGCGAAGGGATTCTGGGCCAGCAAAATAAGCAGGGCGAGACCCAGGGAAGTGGGCATATCCCCCTCCCGGCGCAGCACCGGCCCGGCCAGTAAGACTGTCTGCATGATCGCCGCCCGCATGGAGGAGGGGGCGCCGCCGGACATCAGGGCGAAGAAAAACAGCAGGGGGACCAGGGCCAGCGCCACGCCACGGCGGCCCCGGCACAGAAAGAGCAGCATGCCCACCAGAAAAGAGATGTGCATGCCGGAAACCACCACCGCGTGGAGGATACCGGAGCGGTTCAGGGCGGAGGACAGGGCCTCGTCCAGCCCGCTCTGATCCCCGATGGTGACCGCCGTGGCCAGAGGGGCGGCCACTGGATCGAAAGCGGCATAGATGCCGTCCTTCAGATACCGGGCGCACAGGTCGGGCCAATGGAGGAAGGGGATTTGCGCCGCAACTTCGGTGCGCAGGGGAGACTCATTGCAATAGGCGATGAGAAAGACGCCTTTGGCGGTGTAGTAGGTGGTCTCCTCCCCGTACATCCGGGTGGAGCCCTCCAGGCGGGCCTGACAGGTGACCTTGTCACCCGGCTTCAGGCCGCCCCACTCCTCGCTGCCGTAGAGGAGCACATCGGGGGAGCGAAAATCCCCGTCCAGCCGCAGAGTCATGGACCAGCCGCCGATGGAGGTCTCCTCCGGGTAGGAGGAGACGGTGCCGGAGATGACACGCTCCGTCCCGGCCATGGCCTGGGCGGGGGTGTAGAACAGGGTGTGGTAGATCCCGAACCAGCCGAAGGCCAGCACACCGCCCAGACACAGGGCCAGCAGGCGGCGGGAGAGGCCCAGCAGCCGCCGGCGGCGGGCAGGGAGCAGGGACAGGTCTGGGTGCTCGCCCGATTTGAGGCGGGTAAACCGCCATGCCGCCAACGCCCCACCGCCCAGAATCACCGTGAAAACCGCGGAAAACGGGCCGCCCAAACCATAGCAGGCCAGCAGGCAGGCGGCGCCAAAGCCGCCGGAAAACCAGGCAAGTCTGCGCACGGGCGATCCCCCTCTCTATCTCTGTTTTCCCATTGTACCATCCCGGAGGGGGAAGCGTCAATTGTGGGAGGCCACTGTACTTTTTCGTCAGGATTTGCTATAATGAACCCACTTGACAAAAAGGAATGATCCCATGCTGACCCATGAACAGGGGCTGGAGTTCTGCCGCGTCCGGCGGGAGGCCATTGCCTTGAACTATGAGAATCTCAATCCTCAGCAGCGCCAGGCGGTGCTGACCACCCAGGGGCCCCTGCTGCTGCTGGCAGGGGCGGGCTCCGGCAAGACCACGGTGCTCATCCACCGGGTGGCCAACCTGATGCGCTATGGCCGGGGCGCGGACAGCCCGGAGGTGCCAGAGTGGGCTGGGCCGGAGGACCTGGAGTTTCTGCGTACTTATGTGAAATCCCCCAGCGCCCAGGAAAAGGAGCGGGCAGACCGGCTGTGCGCCCTGGACCCGGCCCCTCCCTGGACCATCCTGGCCATCACCTTTACCAATAAGGCCGCCGGGGAGCTGAAGGAGCGGCTGGAGCGGATGCTGGGGCCGGAGGCCCGGGATGTGTGGGCCTCCACCTTCCACTCCGCCTGTGTACGAATCCTGCGCCGGGACATTGAGAAGCTGGGCTTTCCCACCTCCTTCACCATCTATGACACGGATGACTCCCAGCGGGTGATGAAGGACTGCCTGAAGGAGCTGAACTTCGACGATAAGCAGTTTCCACCCCGCTCCGTACTGTCCGTCATCTCCAAGGCCAAGGACAAGATGCAGCTGGCCGCCGACTTCGAGGGGGAGGCGCGGCGTTCCGGGGACTTCCGGCTGGAGAAGATCGCCCGGCTGTACACTTTGTACGAAAGGAAGCTGTGGGAGGCCGGGGCGCTGGATTTTGACGACATCATCCTGCACACCGTGCGCCTGCTGGAGCGGGACGGGCAGGTGCGGGAGTACTATCAGAAAAAGTTCCGGTATGTGCTGGTGGACGAGTATCAGGACACCAACAACCTGCAGTACCGCCTGACCTCCCTGCTGGCTGGAGGGTGGAAGAACATCTGCGTGGTGGGGGACGACGACCAGTCCATCTACCGCTTCCGGGGGGCCACCATCGAGAACATCCTGAACTTTGAAAACCAGTACCAAGGCTGCCGCACCATCCGGCTGGAGCAGAACTACCGCTCCACCAAGCACATTCTGGATGCGGCCAATGCCGTCATCCGCAACAACCAGGGCCGCAAGGGCAAGCGGCTGTGGACGGCGGGGGAGAGCGGCGACCCGGTGCGGCTGTACACCGCAATGGATGAGAACGACGAGGCCCAGTACGTGGCCAACGTGATCTTGGAGGATTACCGGAGGGGAGAGCCCTGGAAGGACCACGCCATCCTCTACCGGATGAATGCCCAGTCCAATCAGCTGGAGGTGGCCTTCAAGCGCAATGGCATTCCCTACCGGGTCATCGGGGGCACCCGGTTCTTTGACCGGGCAGAAGTAAAGGATATGCTGGCCTACCTGTGCGTGGTGAACAACCGGCAGGACGATCTGCGCCTGCGCCGGATTATCAACAATCCTCCCCGGGGTATTGGCCCGGCCACGGTGGAGAAGGCGGCGGCCATCGCCGCCCAGGAGGGGACCTCCCTGTGGGCGGTCATCTCCAACCCCGCTGCCCACCCGGAGCTGCAAAAGGCGGCGGGCAAACTGGGGCAGTTTACAGACCTGATCGACCAGCTCACCCAGCTGGTCCACACGGAGGAGCTGCCCGCTTTCTATGAGGAAGTGGTGACCCGCAGCGGCTACGCCGCCATGCTCCAGGGGAAGAACGACCTGGAAAGCCGCACCCGGCTGGAGAACGTGCGGGAGCTGTCCACCTCCATCCAGAGCTACCTGAGCAACGCTGAGGGGGAGCCTTCCCTGGCGGGCTTCCTGGATGAGATCGCTCTGTACACCGACCTGGACAGCCACGACCCCAGCGAGGACGCGGTGGTGATGATGACCATGCACTCGGCCAAGGGGCTGGAGTTCCCTGTGGTGTTCGTGGTGGGCATGGAGGAGGGCATCTTCCCCGGCATGCGCACCATTGGCGATCCGGAGGAGATGGAGGAGGAGCGGCGGCTGTGCTATGTGGCCCTGACCCGGGCCAAGCAGCGGCTGTACCTGACTTGTGCCGGACGGCGGATGCTCTTCGGCCGCACCAGCGCCAACCGGCCCTCCCGGTTTGCCGGAGAGATTCCGGAACAGCTGCTGGAGCAGTCTGGGCGGGGTTATCAGGACCGGGTAAACGCCTGGCAGAGCTACGACTTTGACCAGCGCCCCCGGGTGACCTCCTACCCTAGGGAGCGGGCGGAGCGGTGGGAGCGCCCGGCGCCTCCTCGACCGGTGGACTATTACAGCCCGGGGGTGTCTGGGGGTGGAACCTCCGGAGGGGGGAGATTTGCCGCGGCTTCCGGGTATACCGCCAAATCCGCCCCCCTGCCCAGCTATGCCAGGGGTGACCTGGTGGAGCACAAAGCCTTTGGCCGGGGGATGGTGCTCTCGGTACAGAAAATGGGGGGCGACGTGCTGCTGGAGATCGCCTTTGACGACGTGGGTACCAAACGGCTGCTGCTGAAATCGGCGGGACAGAATATGAAAAAGATAAAGGAGTAGGGCGCATATTGCAATGCGCGCGGTTATCGCACCTGTTTACTGGTAATGCAAAGCTCCCCTGAAGACAGTTTTCTTTGTCTTCAGGGGAGCAATTTTTTGTTCAACTGATCCCATATTGCCTCATTTTTTTATACAGTACCGTGCGGGAAATGCCCAGCAGGCGGGCCGCCTGGCTGCGGTTGCCGTTGGCGGACGCCAACGCCTCCTGGAGCATTTCCTGCTCCAGATGGGCCTTGGATGACTTTAAGAGAAGGTCCTGATTTCCATGGATGCTCTCCAGATGCTTCTTGCTCCGAGTACGCAGAATGAACTGCTCAAAATCAGCCTTCTCCAACTGGAAGGAGCGGGACATATTCATGGCCGACTCAATGGCGTTTTGCAGCTCTCTCACATTGCCGGGCCAGTCGTAGGCCATGAACAGGTCCATAACCTCGGGGCTGACCCGCTGGACAACCATGCCCAGCTGAGAATTCAGCCGCTGGATCAGGTTGTCCACCAGAAGGGGGATATCCTCTTTCCGCTGACGAAGGGGCGGGGCGATGATCCGAATGACATTGAGCCGGAAGTACAGATCGCTGCGGAACTGCCCGGCCTGGACCGAGCGCTCCAGCGGAATGTTGGAGGCTGCGATGATGCGCACATCTATGGGGATGGTCTTGGTACCCCCCACCGGGTCGATCTCCCGCTCCTGAAGGACCCGGAGAAATTTGGGCTGCATGGAGGAGGAGAGCAGGTTCACCTCATCCAGAAACAAAGAGCCGTGATTGGCCAGTTCGAAGCGGCCGATTTTGCCGTTTTTGGCGGCCCCGGTGAACGCGCCGGCGGCATAGCCGAAAAACTCCGACTCCATCAGTTCCGCCGGGATTGCCGAGCAGTTAACCCGTACAAAGTTGGCGTCGCGGCGGGGGCTGAGAGAGTGGATGGCATGGGCGATCAGCTCTTTGCCGCTGCCGGTCTCCCCCTCGATCAGCACGGTGGAGACGGAGTTGGCGGCCTGGACAATTTGCTTTTTCAAACGGAGGATGGCGGGGCTTCGCCCGATGATGTTGTCAAGCCGGTAACGGGCGCCCCGCTCATTGGACAGTTCCTGCCGGTAGAAATCTAGCTGTTTTTGCAAAAGGTCGGTCTGCCGGAAGATGTCCTGGGCATTGGGAATGCCGTTGACCACCATATATAGGAACACCCCCTGGACACGCCCGCCTTTATCCTTCATGGGGATGTAGGTGGTAAAAATGGGAATGCCGTGCTTGTTGATCACCGGGCGGCCCTGGATGATCTGGCCGGACTCCAGAGCCTCCATGGCGTGGGTGTCCGGCACCAGTTCGTCCACCCGCTTACCCAGCGCGGCTTCCTCGGGAAAGCCCATGATCTCCTGCCATCCCTTGCTGACATAGGTATATCTGCCCTCCCGATCCAACCGGGCGCAGTTGAGCGTCTCCAGACATTCCATAGCCTCCTTGCGCGACAGGGCATAGTCCACCACCGACACCTCCAGTTCAGATCTTGTTGCTCACCGTCTAGTATAACCCCTAGTATATGGCCTATTTTCCGGAAACACAACGCGAGAAATAGACAAAAAACAAGTCCTAAAACTAGTCATAATACACGAAATTTTGGCATAAAAATCATATAATTCGCACACCTACTCCAAAAAATAAGCAAAAACTGTAATCTTTTATACACATATGTCAAAAAGTTCACACATCTGGCCGGCGTCTCAAAGCGGGGCACAGCACCAGTTGAAGCGGAGGCTGGTTCGCGGTGTGCCGAAATGCTTACAGTTTTCCGATGGAGCGCTCAGAGCAGGATGCCGCGAAATGCTTGAAATAGAACGGGTTTTGACGTTCTGGAGAGCTGGCACGGGGCTTGCTGTCTATCAAAACGGATTTTGTTCCGCCACATTTTTGAAAAGGAGAGAACAGCCATGAAAATCATCGACCTGACCATGCTTCTGGAAGAGGATCTGCCCAGCGATCCTGAAATCCAGATCCCCAGAATCCAGCGCTTGGACCACAAGGATACGGCTGAGCAGATGCCGGCCTATTTCCCCGGCACCACGACGGAGGATCTGCCGGGCGGCAACGGCTGGGCCATCGACTTTGTCAAGATGTGTACCCATTCCGGCACTCACCTGGACGCACCCTGGCACTACTACCCCACCCAGAACGAGGCCCTCATCCCCGGCGGCGAGAAGGCGTGGACCATCGACCAGGTTCCCCTGGAGTGGTGCATCGGCCCCGGCGTGAAACTGGATTTCCGCGACAAGCCCGACGGATATAAGATCAGCAAGCAGGACGTCCAGGACTACCTGGCTAAGATCCACTACACCCTGAAGCCGGGCGACATTGTGTTGCTCAACACCGGCGCGGGGGACCGCTGGGGCACGCCCGAGTACCTGGTGGCGGGCGCCGGTATGAGCGCTGAGGCCACCCTCTGGATGTGTGAGCAGGGGGTGCATGTGGTGGGCACCGACGGTTGGAGCTGGGACGTGCCGCTGCCTCTGGAGGCCAAAGAGTTTGAAAAGACCCACGATAAGTCTATCATTTGGGAGGCCCACCGAGCCGGACGGCAGCGCGCTTACTGCCATATCGAGAAGCTGACCAACCTGGAGAGCCTGCCCGACTATGGTTATACTGTATACGCCCTGCCCATCCCCGTCAAGGGGGGCAGCGCCGGCTGGTGCCGCGTCATTGCCATCCTGGACGAATAACGGGAAATCGGTCTCCATCCAACTTAAGACCATATACGTTTGTGAGAGTGAATAGGAGGAAATTATGACAAGTCAACAAGCTGTATTCCTGGTCCTGTTCGTGATCTTCTGCGCGATTCTGGTGGGCTGCGGCGTGGTCAGCAAGCGCTGGGTCCGCGAGTCCTCCGACTATATCCTGGCCGGGCGGGAGATCTCCACCTTCATCAACATGATCGGCGTATGCGCCATCGGCTTTGCCGGCACCACCATCGCCCTGGCTCCCGGTTTTACCATCCAGCTGGGCTTGACGGCCTCCTGGACTTGGGGCATCATTTATGGTGTGTGCGGCCTGCTGATCTTCGGCCTGCTGTTTGCCAACTTTATCCGCCGCTGCGGGGCTCAGACGCTGCCGGAGTATCTGGAGATGCGGTACAGCGGCAAGGTGCGCTCGGTGGTGGCCATCACCTCCGTGGTGGGCATGGCGGGCATCCTGGCCAACAACATCGTGTCCTGCACCAACGCCATCGCCGCCTACACCGGCTGGAACAGCACGGTGGTTATGGCAGTCATCTTCCTGGTGATTATCGCCTTCACCTTTATCTCCGGGCTGTGGGCCACCACCCTGACTGACTTTTTCCAGGTGACCCTGGGCGTGATCATCGTGCCCATGCTGCTCATTCTGCTGGCCCAGCGTTATGGCTGGTTTGACGCCATCAACGCCGCCTGGCCCGGCGGGGATGTGTTTGCCGCTGGTCTGGACGGCACCACCCTGAAGGGACCGGCCCTAACCTATCCCTCTGTGCTGAACTTCATCATCTGCTTTGCCGCCGCCCTGGTGTGGGGCAACAACTACTACTGGATGAAGATCGCCAACTGCCGCAGTGAGAAAGTGGCCCGCAAGTCCTTCGTCCTGGCGGCCATCATTCTAATCGTGGTGTTCTGCATCCCCCTGGGCCTGGTGGGCGCTTACGCCGGCGCGTTCCTCACTGACGCTTTCGCTGCCCCCTACGGCTCCGGCACCGTGGCCGCCACCGGCGCCTACGGCCTGGTGGCCTCCACCTTCCCCGCCCTGCTGGGCTCCTTCATCGTCATCGGCGCGGTGGCGGCTTCCATCTCCACCGCCTCCACCTCCGCCCTGGGCGCTTCCGCCGTGGCCAACCGGGATATTTACCAGCGGCTGATCAATACTAAGGGGGACCAGAAGACCTACCTGCGGGCCTCCAAGTGGATCATGGTGCTCATCGGTGTGCTCACCTGGGTGCTGTGCCTGTTCCCCGGCGGCCCCACCTACCTGTTTGCCTTTGCCAACTGCTGGCTGGTGCCCCCCGCCATTCTGCTGGGCCTGGGCGCGATCTGGCCCCGGTTTAACTCCCGGGGCGCCATCTGGGGCGCTCTGGCCGGCATGATCACCATGGCCGTGTTCACCCTGCTGGGCGACGTGCTGGGCATCTTTGTGGTGGGCAGGTATATCTACCTGGCCACCCTGGGCTTCATCGTTACTCTGGTGGTGGCCGTCCTGGCCTCCCTCACCGGCAAGCCCAAGTATTACGGCGAGCCGGGCTGGGAGCGGGTGCCAACCGCCACCAACCGCAAGGATGTGAAGCTCAGCCCCATGGATAAGCAGATCCTGGAAATGATCCGGCTGGGCCACTGCTACATGTCCGATCTGACCGACGCGCTGGGAGTGGACTCCAAGACCTCCAGTGCCTCCATTGAGAACCTGGATCAGGGCGGCTACATCGTCCGGGCCGGTATGCGCGGCTCCAAGTTCTACACCTTCTCCATCACCGAGAAGGGCCTGGCCGCGCTGCCCACCCTGTCTGACACTGAGACCGCCATGGCCAGGGAGGGCCTGTCCCCCCTGTATGTGGAGCTGCTGCAAATCGTGGACCAGACTCCCGAGAAGCAGGCGGAGTTCCTGCAGAAGAACGGGATCAAGTCCATGCGCATGTCGTCCATCTGTTCTCACCTGACCCGTCAAGGCTACATCATTGAGGGTGGCCTGTTCAAGCGCAAACTGCGCATCACGGACAAGGGCAGGGCGGCTGTGAAAAAGTACGCGGCCTAAGCGGGCCGCAGGATCGCTGGGGAAGGCGGACGGCGTTTCGCCGCCCGCCTTCCCCATCACGTGCGTGAGGAGGAATTTTGTTGCATTCAGAGGAATACCGCCGCAAGCTCCTGTCCGCTGCTGACGCGGTGCAGACCATCCGGGACGGAGATAGCGTGCTCTTGCCTGGCGGGGCCATTACGCCGGTGGAGTTTGGCAACCATCTGCCGGAATTGGTCGGCCGGCGCAAGAATATCCGGCTGATGACCTATCTGCCGCTGGCTCCGCTGAAGATATACACTGTGCCCGACGCAGGGGAGACCTTTGCCATGGAATCGGTGTTTTACAACCACTACTTGCAGGGGCCTGCCGGCCGGGACTGTTGCGGTTTTATTCCCAACCACCTGCGCAACGCGTCCAGAGACTGGCATGCCGCCGTCCCCGAGATCGACCTGATGGTGGTCACCGTTTCACCCATGGACCGGCACGGCTGGTTCACCATGGCCGGCTCCGCCATCCTGGAGTGGGACCTGCTTCCGTACACCAAGCGGGTCATAGTGGAGGTGGCATCCCACGCGCCCCGCACCTTCGGCGATACCCTGATCCATCTGTCCCAGGTGGATGGGATCATCGAGTCGGACCGGTATCCCGCTACTCTGCCCCGGGAGACGCCCACGCCGGCAGATGAGCTGCTGGGTGGGCATGTGGCGGAGCTGGTAGAGGACGGCAGCACCATTCAGCTGGGCTTTGGCGGCACCATTGACGCGCTGGCAGGGCAACTGAAGCGAAAAAAAGGGCTGGGGATCCACACCGAATCCTTCTCCGACTGTGCCATGGAGCTGCTGGAGTGCGGGGCGGTCACCAACGCAAACAAGACCCTGCACCGGGGGCTGACGATCACCTCCTTCACCATGGGCAGTGAGAGGCTGTACGACTATATCAACGACAATCCGGCCATTGTGCACAAGAGCCTATCCTATACCAACAACCTCTCCGTGATTGCCCAGAACCACAAGATGGTATCCATTAACGCCGCACTCCATGTGGACTTATCCGGGCAGTGCGCCTCCGAGGCGGTGGGCACCCATCAGATTTCGGGCAGCGGCGGACAGGTGGACACCGGCGTGGGAGCCCAGATGGGGGGCAAGTCCATCATCACTTTGAAATCTACCAGGACCCGGAAAGACCCGGCCACAGGCCAGGACCGCAGGGAGTCCTGCATTCGCCCCCTGCTCCCGGAGGGCAGCTGCGTCACCTATACCCGCAGCAACGTCCACTTTGTGGCCACGGAATATGGAGCGGTCTGCCTGCGGGGGCTGACGGTGAAGGAGCGGGCGAGAAAGCTCATCTCCATTGCCCACCCCGACTTTAGGGATTGGCTCCGGGAGGAATTTGAGCGCCTGTATCAAATGAAACTGTAAAGGAGTGCTTCCCAATGAACCAACGAGACGCTGTGATCGTGGCCTACGGCCGCTCCCCAGTAACGAAGGCATACAAGGGCGGATTTTCCAAGGTACACCCGGTCACCTTTGCCACCAAGACCCTCCAAGGGGTTTTGGCCAGGGTGCCACAGCTGGACCCCATGGAGATTGACGATGTGATTGTGGGCTGCGCCAATCCGGAGGGGACGCAGGGATGGAACATGGCCCGGCTGATCACCCAACTGGCCGGCCTGCCCAAAGAGGTCTCAGCCCAGACGGTGAATCGGTTCTGCTCCTCCGGCCTGCAAACCATCGGCACCGCCGCCAACGCCATCATCGCCGGACAGTGCGATGTGGTGGTGGCGGGCGGTGTGGAGAGCATGAGCCGTATTCAGAACATGTTCCTGGAAGAAGAGTTCCGGGATCCCGCCCTGGTGGAGCGGTATAACGAGGCCTACATGGCCCCGGGCTATACTGCGGAGCGGGTGGCCCAGCTGTGCCATATCACCCGGCTGGAGATGGAGGAGTTTGCCGTGCGCAGCCATGCGCTGGCCGCCGCCGCCCAGGACGCAGGTGCCTTTGACGACCAGATTATCCCCATCACAGTCCCAGGTCCGGACGGTGCTGACCGGGTGATCGATCAGGATGAGGGGATCCGCCGGGGCACTTCCCTGGAGGGGCTGGCCGGGCTGAAGCCCTGCTTTGAGGGGCTGGTGACCGCGGGTACCTCCTCCCAGATGAGCGACGGGGCCGCCTTTGTGGTGGTGATGAGCCGGGAAAAGGCGGACAGCCTGGGCATTGCGCCCATCGCCCGCTTTGTGGGTTTTGCGGTGGCAGGCTGTGAATCGGAGTATATGGGCCTGGGGCCCATCTACGCCGTGCCCAAGCTGCTGCGGCGTACCGGCATGTCGCTGGATCAGATGGACACCATCGAGCTCAACGAGGCCTTCGCCGCCCAGGCCATTCCCTGTATCCGGACTCTGGGATTTGACCTGGATAAAGTCAATCCGGAGGGTGGGGCCATCGCCCTGGGCCACCCCCTGGGAGCCACCGGGGCGATACTCACCTGTAAGGCCCTGTCCAGACTGCGCCGCAAGGGCGGACGCTATGCCCTGATCACCATGTGCATCGGCGGCGGCCAGGGCGCGGCCGGAATTTTTGAAATGCTGTGAGAATTACATATTAGGAGGCTGATTGGTTATGGCAAGGAAAACAATTATCACCGTGGCCACCACCGGCGCGTGGCCCAAAAAGGAGAACAACCCCAATGTGCCCATGACCCCCGCGGAGATCGCGGAGGATGTGTACGACTGCTGGCAGGCCGGGGCCGCCATCGCCCATCTGCACATGCGGGATGAGGACGGCAACGGCACCATGGAGACCGCCAAATTCCGTGAGACGGTGGAGCTGCTTCGGAAGAACCACCCGGATTGCGACATCATCCTGAACATGACCACCTCCGGCGCGCTGGTAGCCAGCGACGATCTGCGCAAGGCCCACCTGAAGGAGCTGCGCCCCGAGCTGGGCACCTTCGACTGCGGCTCCATGAACTGGATGAACACAGGCCTGTTCCTCAATCCGCCCCAATTCCTGGAGCAGCTGGGCCTGGACATGCAGGCATGGGGCGTCAAACCGGAGATCGAGGCCTTTGACCCGGGCATGATCGCCAATGCCGCCTACTATCTCAAGAAAGGCGTGCTGAAAGCCCCCCTCCACTTCCAGTTCTGCATGGGCTGCGCCAACGGCATCCCCGGCAGCCTGAAGAACCTGCTGTTCATGAAGGAGACCATGGACTCCCTGTGCCCCGGCTCCACCTGGAGCTGCTTTGGCGTGGGCCACTCCGCCCTGGAAATCCTCTACGGCGCCGTCGCCCTAGGCGGCCACATCCGCGTGGGCATGGAGGACAACGTGATGTATGCCAAGGGACAGCTGGCCGACAGCAACCGGCAGTTTGTAGAGCGGGCCGCCCGGGTCATCCGGGAGTATGGCAACGAGGTGGCCACCCCCGCTGAGGCCCGGGAGATTTTGGGGCTGAAAAAGTGAGCTGGCGGCCCGCGTTAGAGCTGGGGGAATGAATTGCCCCGGAGACAGCCTGGCGTATTCCCGCGATCGTCTCCGGCAAAGCGCTTGTAACGAAATAAAATGCAACGCAGCCGGATTATCTCCCACCTTTCAGGGGCAACACAACGAAAAACTGTTGCAAAGTACAGAAAACTGCCGCAGGATTTGGTCCTGCGGCAGTTTTCATTGTCTGCATTCTTCTGCCCACGCGGCAAAGGGCAGTGGCAACATTCATTCCGACCGCCCGAGAGGGATCCAAACTTTACGGGCTGAGCATAAAAATCACAAAGCGCGTCATCCACATTTCCGCAGAGTTTGATTTTACTGCTTAAGACATATTGATTCAAAAAATTTAATTTTATGCTGTTTGCATTTTTCTTGCAACTACGCGCGTATGCGAATATAATAGGAAACGGGAACGTCACTTTTGGAGGGCTGGATATGGAATACCTCTCTGTGCGGGAAACCGCCGAAAAATGGAAGATCTCAGTTCGGATGGTGCAGCAGTTCTGCACCCAGGGGCGCATCCCCGGCGCGCAGAAACTCGGGAAATTCTGGGCCATTCCTGCGGATGCGGAAAAACCGCAAGACCCGCGCGTCGTCCGCAAGCGGGGCGCGGAGCTGCCATCCACCAGCAGCCTGCTCGACCACACCAACCTCATGCCCCTGATGAACACGCCGTTTCAGCCGGGGCAGGGTTTGGCGGCGGTGGAGGCCATGGCGGCAGGCCCCCAGCGGGACATCGCCACTGCTGAATACCACTATTTCACGGGGAAACCGGAGGCGGCGGCAAAGGAGGCGGAACCCTATCTCACCAGCTCTGACATGGGGGCGCGGTTGTCTGCCTGCCTGATCTACGCCTACGCCAACCTGTCCATCGGAGAGATCCAGTGGGCAAAATTTGCTTTAGGGGAGCTGAACGCGGTCTTGACCGCCGCCGGGGAGCAGTCGCCACAATTGAAAGCAGCGGCGGCCTTTATTGCGGCAGCGGGAGCGGTGCTGCTGCACCTGCCGCTGCCGGATGGTTTGCCCGCCACCCAGGATTTTCTTCCCCGGCTGCCCTCCGGTCTGCGGGCCTTTGCCCTATATGTGCAGGCGCACTATCTCTATCTGAAAGGGGAATATGGGCCCAGCGCTGGGATGGTAGAGGCCACACTGGCCATGGGAGCGGCGGCCTATCCCATCCCGGCCATCTATCTGCATCTGGTGGCAGTGATGGATTATATGAGCCTGAAACAAACCGAGCAGGCAAAGGCCCATCTGCTGGCGGCGTGGGAGACAGCCCGGCCCGACGATCTCATCGAGGGCTTTGGCGAGCATCACGGTCTGCTGGGCGGGATGCTGGAGGCCGTCATCAAGCCGGGGTGGCCGGAGGATTTTAAGCACATCATCGACATCACATACCGTTTCTCTTACGGCTGGCGCAGAGTTCACAACCCGGAGACCGGCCACGACGTGGCCGACGACCTGACCACCACGGAGTTTGCGGCCTCTATGCTGGCCGCTCGGGGCTGGACCAACCAGGAAATCGCCGACCACATGGGCATTTCCCTCAACACCGTGAAACGCTACATCTCCATTGCCATGGAGAAGCTCCATATCTGCCGCCGGCAGGATCTCAAGCAGTTTATGCTGCTGTAAATAAGAAAATTGTCCGGGTCATGCCCGCGGGGATTCCCCGTGGGCATGACCCATTTTTACCCCTCAAACGGGTGATGGCAAAAACTTCTTTGTATGATACAGTAATTTTATCAAAATCCCCCCAGCTGTATAGACAAGGTCTTGGGTTCATGGAGAAAAGAAAGGAGGGAATATGGAGAGAGCAAAGCGTCATAACATTGAAGGCGCGATCTTAGAGATACCCCTCATTTATGACCAGCGGACAGGGCAGTTTATCGAGGAATACCCGGATCTTTTGGAGACGCCGGTCTACACCCCGGCGGGGGAGCGGATTTTACTGACGATAGAGGATGCCTGTCCCCACGCAAAGCTGCGGCCGGAAGGGATGAGAGACTGCGGCTCCTGCGTTTACTACCGCCAGTCCCCGGAGTGTTTACTGGGGGTCTGCGGTCATGAGAAGCAGCGTCGCAGCTGAACGCGGCAAAAATTGCAAAAACGCAAAAGAGAGTCCAGATGGGCCATGGCCCGCCATCGGGATGGAGATCCCATCCCGATGAGATCTGTTCACACATGCAAGAGACGGATGAAAAGAAGGAAAAGCATGAAATCTCTGAAAACACGGCTGCTGGCGTGGGCCATGAGTTTTGTGATGGTTATTTCCTGGCTCCCGGCAGTGGGCCCCGCCGCAGCGGCGGCGGATTCGTCCCAGTTTGACAGCATTCTGAATATGGGGCAGCCGTCGGAGTTTGACCCCGGCAGCACCGAAAACCCCTACGGCTACGCGGTTGACCAGCCCTTCTTGATGAACGAGATGGCCGAGCTGGGCATCTACGGCATCAATAACAACGGCAATTACAGTTCCTTTTTGTGGTACGATGGCTGGGGCGGAGAAAACGACACCATTCCGAATGGTTTTGGACAGAGCGCAGTAAACGGCAGCTTTGACCAATATGCTTACTATGATGATGGCTTCAAAAAGCTGTCCTTTGTGGAGGCCGTGGCCTTTGACCCCAACGGTACCGGCCGCAAGGACCACATCGCCTACATCGGCTTTGATAGCGGATCAGAGAAAATCGTCCTCCATGTCCAGGATGCGGAGACCGGCGCCATATATGCCGACTATGAATTCCCGGGCACTGCCGAGTGGATGAAACGCAGCAATCCACAAAACTGGCGGGCGGGCAACCACTTCGCCATCACCGCCGGCGACTATGACGGCGACGGCAAGGAAAGTCTCGTCGCTTTTGTTACGGCAAACAGGGCGGAGGACTATGGCCTCTATGAGATCAGCTGCAGTGGAAGCGGCAGCCTGACGGTTTCCCAAAGGGGCGCCGGCAAAAATTTGCTCCACTGGCGCTATGTCAACGAGAACCACGGACAAGAGATGGCTAACACGGGAAACTTCCGGCTCATGCTCTGCTGCGACCTGGCCACCGGCGACTTCAACGGCGACGGCATCGACGACCTGGTGGCCGTCTCCTACATCAACGGAGCCGACGGGGAGCAGGATGGTAATTTCGATAACTTGGACTGCGAATACTACCTCCCCATGATGGCCATATCCTACGGAGGCGGCAAGCTTCAGCCCCGTGACGGACAGCGGCCATGAGGACGTCTATCTGGCGGTGGACAACGGTATCAGCAGCGGCAGGCGGAGCTATCAGACCATGACTGCCGTGGGCCTGGACGCCGGCGATGTGGACGGCGACGGCACCGACGAGATCGTGGTGGGGGGCACCAGGAACACCGTCACCTCCCGCGCCAACTCCGCCGATGCAGACACTGCCTATAGCTTGGACGGCGAGACCTGGAACATCGCGGTCTTCAACGCCCGGTCCGACGGCAGCTTTGCATCTCCCGGCACGGATGACAGCGCAACCCGGTTCCACTCCGTCGCCTCCACCGGCTGGTTTGCCGGCGGCACCGGCGGCGAAAACAACCGCTCGCCCCTGAGCGTGGCCTTTAACGGCAGCATCCACGAGGAATACGTCTTTGTGGGCGGCAAGATCCTCGACTTCTCTGCCGGAGGCGCCAACGAGCTCTACACCGTCTCCTTTATCAAGGACAACGATGATTCCGTCCAGTCCACCGTATGCGACGAGACCTTCATCCCCTCCGTGGCTGTGGGCAATTTCGACGGCAACGACTACGGCTATGAGCAGATCTTCTTTGTCTATGCCAATAAGCAGAGGAACGAAGACGACTATTTCTACCGCCTGGGTGCCGTGGGCGGCAAGAACTATGACGGCGCCGGCGGCGGCGTGGGCAGCGCCGAAGGCACCGACACCAGCATGTTCTATGAAAAGAGCAGTGGCTTCTTTATAGGCGGCAATGTTGGACAGGGGGGCGCCGGCGCGGATGGACACTGGGAGTACCACACAAACTTCGTGCTGGTCTCCATGGACCGGGACGACGACGGCGTGCTGGCCCGCTACAAGGGCAAGGAGTGGAATTACACCGACCCCCAGGTAGCCGCTGTGCTGCAGATGGCCCCGTATTTTGCCGGCATCGACCTGGGTAGCGACTCCGGCGAGACCTCCTACGCCTTCACCCAGAGCTATGAGTACACCACGGGCAGCGGCAACGAGACTTCCTTCGGCGTGGGCTTTGCAATGGAGACGGAGACAATGGTTGCCACGGTGGGGCTGCAGGCCGGCTCCTCCAACACCTGGACAGAGACCTTTGAGGAGACTTTGACCACCTCCACCACCGACAGCTTCGACACCAAGGCCTACGACAGCGTGGTCCTGCAGCGCACCCCGGTCTTTACCTACACCTATGAGATCTATAACGCCGATAAGGGCGGATGGTCATGGGATAATCTGGAGTCTGAGGAGGACGGCGAGGGCTTTGCCATCTCCGTGCCCAAGACCCCGGTTTATGTGCAGATGTCCGTGACGGACTACGACAGCTTTGTAGACGAGTACAACGCCCAGGTAGAGGAGATGGCCAAGGCGTATGAGCAAGAGACCGGCCAAACCATCACCCCGGAGAAAATGGAGAAGATCGGTGGGCAGAAAGAGTATCTGGGCCAGGAGGGCAATCCCTGGGGCTATGCCAGTAATCTGGAACAGATCAGCTCCTCCACCTATCAGCTGGGCTACAACGGCGGCGAGACCCAGAGCAGCAAATCCGACGGCAGCGCCTACACCGAGAGCTTTGAAAGCTCCAACGGCTTCTCCTTTGAGCTGAGCATCATGGCCGGCTTTAAGCTGGCTGGCAACGGCGCCCAGGCCGGCGGCTACTACAGCCTGGAATATATGCACTCCAGCAGCTCCTCCACTACCACCGCCAGCGAGACCGAGACCAGCGGCGCGGTGCAGAACCTGGACTGGCGGTACCTGCTGGAGGAATACGGCATCCCGGAAAATGTAACCAAGTCCTATGGCTTTACGTGGAACCTGGCGCGAGACACCATCCAAGACCTGGGCGTTGCGGGGGATGATGTCCCCATCATCACCTACAATGTCACCGACATCACCGCGCCGGCGCCGGCGGTGAATGACCTGGTGGCGGAGCTGCAGGGCCTGGATTCCGTCCGCCTCACCTGGAGCAAACCGCAGACAGACGGTCGCCTGAATGTGACGGGCTACTACGTCTATGTCAAAGGTGCGGACGATGAGACATTCCGGAAGGTCAATGAAACGGCTATAACAAATACGGAGTACACTGTGACAGGGCTGGACAGCAACACAGAGTATACCTTTGTAGTTACCACCGACAGCGAGCGCGGGGAGAGCGTCTGGTCCAACGAGGCCGTCATCACCACGCCCAAGGCCTATGTGCGGCTGAACCTGGAGTACAACGAGAATCAGGTCAGCGTCAAGGCCACCCATCTGGGCAATGTGAATATTGCCAGCGGCGATATGGTGGAAGAGGAGACCATCGTCTATGTGGAGGTGGCGCCCAAGCCCGGCTATACCGTCACGGCCGTGACCCTGACCACGGAGGGCGGCACGCAAACCGTCACGCCGGTGGACGGCCAGTTCAACTTCGCCATCCAGGAGGCCACCACCATCACCGTAACCGCCGCCGTGGTGGCGGAGAGTAGCACCGTCACCTATACTGCGGAATATGAAAACGGCACCGTCAGCGCCACCGTGAACGGGGAGGCATTCTCGTCCACCGGGGCCACCTTCCGCAGCGACGATGAGCTCGTCTTCACCGCCGCTCCCGCGGAGGGCTATGCCCTGAAAGCGTGGACCGTCACCGACGGCAGCGGCACGGACAAGAGCTACGCCGCCGCCGGCAACACCTTTACCTTCCACAGCTACGCCGATGAGCACCATGTGTCCGCCGTGTTCGTGCCGCTGGAAGACGTCGCTAAAATTGTCACGCTGGATGTCACCGGCGGCGGCACCATCGTCGTGAAGGACGGCGACACCATCCTGACCCCGGATGGAGACGGCAAGCTGACGGTCCCGCAGGGCACCACCCTGACCTTCGAGGCCGTGGCCGACCAGTACTACACCTTCGAGAACTGGACGGGTGCCTTCGCAGGCTACCAGAACGACGTCACCTCCCTCTCCCTGAAGATCGAGGACAATGTCACCGTGGGCACGGTTTTTGAATCCTTCCTGGCCTACACACTCACCTACGACATCCAGAGTGTGGACGGCGGCAGCGGCACGCTGTCGACCCGGGCCAACGGCATTGCTGTCAATTCCGGCGCCACCCTCACCCCGGGGACTACCGTCGATTTTGATGCAGAGGCAGCAGACGGCAGCCGCATCCAGAAATGGGAGATTACAAAAAACGGCATCACCAGTTTCCAAGAGCTGAATCATCTCGGTATCATTACGGAGGATGCGTATCGGCTGGTCCTCCAGGCCAACAGCAATGTGGAGGCTGCCTTCAAGACCATTGAGAAATACGACCTGACTGGTTCGGCCTTCAGCGGGAACGGTACCGTCACTGTCACCCGCGGGGACAGTGATACCGTCAGCAGTGGCAGTGACGTTCTGCGCTACTACGATGACCTGACCATCACCCTGACTCCCGCAAAGGGCTATGTGATCGAGCAGTATCCCAACCTGACCGGCACCGACACCTATTCCTACACCGTCAGCGATGTCACGGCGGATGTGGTGGTCAATTACACCTGGAAGGCGCTGGAGCAGTACGAAGTCGCCTACTCGGCGGTGGACACCGTGGGCGACGGCAGCGGCACCCACGGCACCATCTCCGCCGCGGCAGAGCGCAAGGGCATGGATCTGTATGCAGACAACGCCCCCAGCGTGGTCTATGAGGGCGGCACCATCACCTTTACTGCCGCGCCCGATGCAGGCTACCGGGTGAAGGAGTGGATCGTCAACGGTAAAGTACAGTCGGAGACCGGAAACACCCTGACCCTGATACCGATGGAGGATCTGGTTGTGACCGTCCAGTACACCTCCGGCCTGCCCAAGGTGAGCTTTGCCGATCCCGCCCACGGCACACTGGCCGCCAAGATGGGCGACGACACCATCGGGTCCAGCGTAGCCGTGTCCGCCCCCGTCACCTTTACCGTAGTTCCCGACGAGAACTATGAGGTGAAGTGCTGGACGGTGAACGGCGTGGAGCAGCCCGGTGAGACCGGCAACACATTCACCTATGAGCCCACTGCCGACTGCACCGTGGCTGTGGAGCTGTGGAGAGTGGAGCAGGATGTGGTTGTGCAGACCGGCGCCGGCGGCACCGCTGCGGCAACCGACCCCGCCCGCTACGGCCAGACCATCACCATCACTGCCACCCCGGATGCCGGCTATGTGGTAGATGCCATCACCGTCCGCGGCACAGGGGATGTCCTCTATGAGAACACCGGCAAGGCAAATGGCGTGCAGACCGCAAAATATGAAATCACCGCCGCCACCACCTTTGAGATCACCTTCAGCAAGAAACCGGCGGTGACCTTCTTGGCCGCCAACGGCAGTTTGACTGCCAGCGGCACCGCAGACGGCGCGGCGGCCAATCTCGAAAGCGGAGATTATGTGGACTTCGGCTCCACTGTCACCTTTACGGCCGAGGCCGACAGCGGCTATGTCCTGGAGGAGTGGTATGTGGACGGCGCAGCCATAGAGCATACCAGTCTCACCTACACCACCGCCGCTCTTTCCAGTGATGTGACCGTGGAGGCCCGCTTTGCCGCCATTACGAATATTCCAGTGCAGTATGGTGTAAATGATCCTGACATGGGCACCATCACCGCCGCCGCGGACGGCCACGACTTCCAGTCCGGCGCCCCGCTCTCCGGCGGCCAGAAAATCGTCTTTACCGTAGTCCCGGCAGAGGGCTACCGGGTCAAGGATTGGACCGGCTTGCCGTCTGACGCGGAAATTAGCGCAGACAAGACCACCGCCACCGTACCGGCACTGACGGACGGCATATGGAACGTGACGGCAAATCTTGAGGCCATTCCCCAGTACACCATTACCATCGAAGACACCACCCACGGCAGCATCGCCGCTTCGGTGGACGGCGAACCCCTCCCATCCGGCAGCACCGTGCCAGAAGGCACCCAGGTGACCTTTACCGCCGAGGCGGATGACTACTGGATGTTCCAGGCGTGGACGGGCGACGCCTCCGGCAGCAACAAGACCATCACTCTGACCGTCAGCGGAAACATCACTGTGGGGGCAACGTTTACCGAGGCACTTTTGTATGAGGTGAAGTATTCCGTGACCGGCGGGAATGGGACGGCTTCCGGTACATATGAAGAGACTGCCATCGCTATCGACACCGTTGTCCAGTTCGCCGGCGGCAGCCAGCTCCAGTTTACCGCCGTCCCGGATACCAACTACATGGTAAAGGCGTGGACCATAAACGGCAAAACGGTGGAAGGCAACCTCTCCAACACCATGACCATCGACTCCATCAGTGAAAGTACCGTCGTTACCGTGGAGTTTGAGGCATATCAGGGGTTTGAGATCCCCGCAAATGGCAATGGATATACCGTCACGATTGATCAGCGGGACCCGGCTGAGACTTATTCCGGTGCGCCGGAAACGGAGATCCGCCGAGGCGGCAACGTGACCTTCACCGTTGTGCCTGAAATGGACAGCGCCATCAGGACTATAACTGTGGCCCGTGAGGACGCGGAAATCACGCCCAACGGCGACGGCTCTGTGACCATATCGATCTCCAATGTGCAGGAAAACATCGATCTAAAGGTGGAGGTTTTGGCCGGCGTCTCTCTGACCATTTACGCCGCTGAAAACGGCACCGTGACCGTCACCCGGAACGGCGTTGCCCTGGAGAGCGGTGTAAAGGTGCTGGCCGGTGACGAACTCACCATCACCGCCACGCCGGACGGCGGCTACCAGCTGGACAGCCTGGAGGTCAACGGAGCGCCCTTTGCCTCCGGCGGCACCATCACAGTGACCGGCGATATTGCCGTCGCGGCCACCTTCAGAGTCAGGTCCTCGGGCTTCAATCCGGTGGGCCCCGGGGCGGGTGACAGTTATCCCGCCGATGTGCCGGAAGACATCCCGGGCGGTTCCATCCTTGTAAATCCCGACCCGGCAAAAGCGGGAGAAACGGTCACCATTACTCCGGTGCCAGAGGACGGCCATGTGCTGGACAGCCTCGCGGTCACCGGTCCGGAGGGAGAGGAAATCCACCTGGGGAATCACAGTAACGGCACCTTTTCCTACACTCAGCCCATGGGAAGCGTCGTCATCGAGGCGGCCTTCACCTGCGACCGGGGTGAGAGCTGCCCCAGCGGTCACTTTACAGACACCGCCCCGGACGCCTGGTACCACGACGCGTTGGATTACGCGGTGGAAAACGGCCTGATGAACGGCACCAGCGCGACCACCTTTGATCCCAACGGCACCACCACCCGGGCGCAGATCGTGACCATCCTCTACCGCCTTGAGAATGAGCCGGCAGTGGCAGGCGGCAGTCCTTTCACGGATGTGGCCGCCGGCATATGGTACACAGACGCGGCCACATGGGCCGCAGCCAATGAGATCGTAGGCGGCTACGGCGGCGGAGTGTTCGGCCCCAAGGATCCGGTAACGCGGGAACAGCTTGCCGCCATCCTGTATCGCTACGCGCGCTACAAGGGCTACGACGTGTCCATCGGCGCGGACACCAGCATCCTCGGCTATGCCGACTTCGCCGATTTGAGCCGGTACGCCATCCCCGCCATGCAATGGGCCTGCGGTGCGGGCATCGTAAACGGCACTGGCAGAAGCACGCTCACGCCACAAGGCGAGGCCACCCGCGCCCAAGTGGCCGCAATGCTGCAACGGTTCTGCCAGAAGGTTGCAGAGTAACAATGAATGGGGCCGGAAATCACCGGCCCCATTCATTTATCTTTCTCAGAAGAACGGAAATCATGGCAATCGAGAATCAGCACCGCACACTCCTTCTGCTCAAATTTCTCTGTGAGCGGACCGGTGAACAGCAGGATGGGTCTGCATCAGATGTTCTTCCGGCCTGGGAAGAGGCCGGCATTCAGGCCGGGCGCACAAGCGTCTACAGCGCTATCCAATTTCTCATCAACAGGTGCTGGGATATCAGATGCGTGACGAGTACGCAGAACCGCTACTTCATCGGCTCGCGGATACCATTGGCTACAACAAAGACGAGAACAACGAGGGCGCCCTTAAATCACAGAAATGTCCTTGCTAGATGGGGGCTTCATCTCCTGCTGCGTTTTCTAGTTTGCTTCAGAGCTGTGGGGCGTAATATTGTGCGGCACCAGTTCTTCCAGGGAGCGGACATAGCGGCTGCACACAGCTTTCAGCTCCGCCTGACGGTGATCGTAAAACGCGTCGTACACCCCCACGGCGGCCATGCCCGCGGCCCGGGCAGTGGCGCAGTTGGAGGGGTTGTCATCAAACAGGGTACACGCCTCCGGCGGCACGCCCAGCAGTTGGGACAGGCGGGCAAAGCACCGGGGATCGTGCTTATCCAGGCCGATCTCCTCGGCGTAGATGATGTGGAGGAAGTACTCTGCCAGTTGAAACCGATCCAGCACCAGCTGACACAGGGCGGGGCGGCAGGCGGTGAACAGAGCCATATCTTGTCCCTCCCGCCGGCACTGGTCTAGAAAGGCCCGGGCCCCCGGCTTCAAGGGGACCAGATCCCGGTAGTGGTGGGCGGCCAAGGCTTCCCACTCCGCCATAATGGCCTCGGGGCTGTCGGACAAACGGTAGTATTCCCTGGTAAACCGGGCGGCCGCAGGGAAAATAGAGCGGCCCACCACGTCCTCATATTCCCGGGTCACGGCCAGTCCCCGGCGAGAGAGGAACTGATGGTCCACCTCCACCCACAGACCGTTGGAGTCGGTGACGGTGCCGTCCAGGTCGAAGATGTACAAATGATCACGTCCTTGTGGGGAAAACTAGCCCAAATTGGACTGGAAGTTGCCCAGCACCCGAAAATCTCCGGTGGTCTGGGCCAACTCGTGGAGCACATCGGCGGTGACCCGCTGGTCCAGACGGCCGTTGAACTCCAGGAAGAACATATATTCCCAGCTGCGCTGGGGCAGGGGGCGGGATTCCAGCTTCACCATGTTGAGACCCCGCACGGCGAAAATGGTGAGGATTTCGTGGAGGGATCCGGCCTCATGGGGCAGGATGAACACAGTGCTGATCTTGTCAGCCCCTTCCCGCAGCTCCATCCGGGGGGAGATGACCACGAAGCGGGTGGTGTTCCGGCTGTTGTGGTTGATCCCCCGGGCCAGGATGTTCAGACCATAGAGCTGGGCGGCTCGCTCCGAGCAGATGGCGGCTTTTGTCACATCACCGCTGGCGGCCACCATCTGGGCCGACCCGGCGGTGTCCGCCTGGGGGACGGCGCGCCAGTTGGGGTGGGCAGCCAGGTACTGCTCACACTGGAACAGGCCCTGCTCGTGGGAGTAGACCTGGGTGATGGTGTCCAGGGTGGCCCCGGGCAGGGCCATGAGGCAGTGCTCCACCCGGACGGTGGTCTCCCCCACGATGAAGTACTCGTATTGGCTGAGCAAATCGTAAATCTGGCGGATGGCGCCGGTGGAGCTGTTCTCGATGGGCAGCACGGCGTAGTCCGCCCGACCCTCCTGGATGGACTGGAAGGCGTGCTCAAACTGCTCCACGCCCCCAGCCTTGACCTGGGGGCCGAAGAAGTTCAGGCAGGCCTGCTCGCTGTAGGCCCCGGGCACGCCCTGATAGACCACCCGGGGGGACTCCACCAGGGGGCGCACATGGGCCCGGGCGGCCAGGTAGCGGCGCAGGCCCGGGTTGTCCGCCCCCTCCTTGAGCATGTCCCGCTGCTGGCGGCGGGACAGGGCCATAATGGTCTGGAACAGGGTGGTGACGGCGGGGCGCAGCTCCTCTCCGGCCAGATCCCCCTTATCCAGCAGAACCTGGCGCTCCCGCTCCTGATCCAGGACGGGCAGGTTGTGCTCCGCCTTATACCGGCCCACCCGGCGGGTGACGTCCATGCGCTGACAGAACAGGTCCACCATCTGCCGGTCAATCTGGTCGATCTGTCTGCGCAAGCTCTGAAGATCTTCCATTATCGATATTGCTCCTTTAACGCAAGATAACGCTCCGCGCTGTCCCGGAGGTGTTCGATTTCCTCCAGGGTGAGGGCCCGCCTGACCTTCGCGGGGGCGCCCAGCACCATGGAGCCGTCGGGGATCACCGTGCGCTTGGTGACCAGCGCGCCCGCCCCCACGATGCAGTTCCGGCCAACCACCGCCCCGTCCAGTACGATGGAGCCCATGCCGATGAGGCAGTTGTCTCCCACGGTGCAGCCGTGGAGGATGACGTTATGGCCCACGGTGACGCCCCGGCCGATATGCAGGGGGGTGTCGTGTCCGGTGTGCAGCGTGCAGTTGTCCTGAATGTTGGTGTTTTCGTCAACGGTGATGGGGGCCTCGTCGCCCCGGATAACGGTGTTGTACCACACCGAGCAGCCGGAGGCAATGCTGACCTGGCCGGTAATGTGAGCCCCGGGTAGGATGACCGCATCATCTGCGATCTGGCATTGGGAAGAATTGTGCATTGTGGTATATACTCCTTATGAGAGAATTCAAATACAGAGGATTTAGAAGCCCATCAGCTCACAGGCCGCCAACGCGGCGGCGGCCTCGATGACGGGAACCGCCCGGGGGACAACGCAGGGGTCATGCCGGCCTTGGAGCTCCAGCACCGCGTTCTCCCGCTTGGCCAGATCCACAGTGAACTGGGGCCGGGCGATGGAGGGGGTGGGGCGCAGGGTGACCTCAAAGACCAAGGGCATGCCGTTGGTGATACCGCCGTTGACGCCGCCGGCGCAGTTCTGCTCGGCTTTTACTGTGCCGTCGTCGTCCATATAGAGCGGGTCGTTGGCCTCTGAGCCACGCATGAGGGAGAAGGCGGTTCCTGCCCCGAAGGCCAACGCCTTCACCGCGGGGACGGCAAACAAGTATTGGGAGAAGATGCCCTCGGCGTTTTCCCCAAAGTCTGGCCCTCCCAGCCCGGCGGGCAGGCCGAACACGGCGCACTCGATGCTGCCGCCCACGCTATCCTGCTCCTCCTTGGCCTGGGCGATGGCGGCGCGCATCTCCGCCCCCTTTTCATCGCTGAGGACGGGGAAGTCTTTGTTCGCCGCGGTGTGGAGGCTGTCCCAATCCTCCAAAGGCTCATCGGAGATGCCGTAGATGGAGCTGATGTGGGCGCCCACCCGGACGCCCTGGGGGATCAGGATCTGCTTGGCCACCACCCCGGCAAACACCAGGGGCGCGGTGAGCCGGCCGGAGAAGTGGCCACCCCCCCGGTAGTCGTTGCACCCGGCGTAGCGCACATGGGCGGGGTAGTCGGCATGGCCGGGCCGGGCCAGGTCCTTGGTACGGCTGTAATCCTGAGAGCGGGTATCGGTGTTGGCAATGACGGCGCACAGGGGTGCGCCGGTGGTCCTGCCCTCAAAGACGCCGGAGAGGATCTCCGGCCGGTCAGCTTCCTTCCGGGCGGTGGACCAGGCGTTTTTCCCCGGCGCCCGCCGGGCCAGCTCCCGGTCGATCTCCGCCCAATCCAGCGCCAGGCCGGCGGGCACCCCGGTGAGGGTGACCCCGATGGCGGGGCCGTGGCTCTCGCCGAAAATGGTGTAGGTCAATTCCGTCACATCCTTCTCAGATTCCGTCAGATTGTGATCCAGTAGCGCTTCAAATTTCTCTGCCCCAGCGGCTCAAAGACGGTCTTTTCATAGAGCCCGCCGTTGGCCAGAATAACCTGGCGGCTGGCCTCATTGCTGTCCGCACAGGTGATCAGCACCCGGTCCAGGCCCGGAGCCTTGCAGTGGGGCAGGCATTGGCGCAGCATCTCCGTGGCATAGCCCTTCCGGCGCTCCGAGGGGCGGACGGAGTAGCCAATGTGCCCGCCGTAATCCCGGCGGCAGGTGGCCACCTGGCCGGCATCGGCCGGGCCGGGGGAGTGGAGCATCAGAGATTCTGAGGCGAAATTCATGAGTGGAAAACTCCTTTCTGGCGGGGGTCAGACAGAGTAGCCAGCTCCAGGTGGAGAGGGCAGATCCAGGCGCATGGGGATGTGGGGGATGCCGTCCTCCAAAAATTCCGGCCCGGTCTGGCGGAATCCCACCTGTTCATAGAACCCGCGGGCGTAGCTCTGGGCCTCGATGGTAAGGCTTGAATAGCCCAGGCGCCGGGCCTTTTCCACGCCCGTGTCCAGAATCCTCCGGCCCAGTCCCCGGCCCCGGTCCCGGGTGACCACCCGGCCCAGGCTGGCGGAGTCAAAGGATACGCCCGGCGGCAGCAGCCGCAGGTAGGCGTGTACGCCCGCCTCATCCCACAGGAAGAGGTGCAGGGCGTCCAGGTCCTTGCCGTCCAGTTCCGGATAGGGGCAGTGCTGCTCCACCACAAACACATCCACCCGCAGGCGGAGGATCTCATACAGCTCCTGTGGGGAGAGGGCGGGAAAGGGCTTTACGATCAACTCCACGTTTTCCATCACCTCCGGACAATCCGGCCGCCCAGGGCCTCGTACTCCTCCCAGAAGCTGGGGTAGGACTTGTTCACACACTCAGCGCCCTGTAACGTGATGGGGTTTTCGCACCGGGTGGCGGCGACGGCAGCGGTCATGGCGATGCGGTGGTCGTTGTGGCAGTCAAGTTCCACACCACCCGCAAAGATCCGCGCGCCGGTCACTCGGATGCCGTCCGGAAACTCTTCCACCGGCAGGCCCAGGCGGGTGAGCATATCGGTTACGGCGGCGATGCGGTCGCTCTCCTTAATGCGCAGCCGGGTGCCCCCCCCGATGCGGGTGGTCAGGCCGGGCCGCGTGGCGGCCATGAGCGCCAGGGCGGGGAACAGGTCGGGGCACTGGCTTACATCAATGGCCAGATCGGGCTGCCCCCCCGCCAGCTGCTGGCAGAGGCCGGCCACCCGGGCGTCGGGCTGGGTGGAGAAGGGATTGAGACCGGCAATGACCAGATCGCTGCCCAAAGTTTGGGCGGCGTACCAAAAGGCGGCCTGGGACCAGTCGGCTTCCACGGTCTGCCGCATAGGCTGATAGCGCTGCCCGCCTGGCACTTCCCAGCCGGGCACCAGTATGCCGGCGGCCTCCATGGCCTGGCGGGTAAGGGTGACATAATCCTCTGATTCCAGTGGGGAGGTGAGGACGATGCGGGAATTCCCCGCCAGCAGAGGCAGGGCGAAGAGCAGCCCGGTGAAAAACTGGCTGGATACGTCCCCGGGCAAGGGGTAGTCCCCGGGGGTGAGCAGGCCGCTGACGGTGAGCACGCACCCCGATTCCTCCCAGGAGATTCCCCTTTCCCGGAACAGCCGGGCATAGGGGGCCAGGGGGCGCTCCATCAGCCTGCCCCGGCCGGTGAACACCCCTCCGCCCCGGACGGCCAGGGCCACGGGGATGAGAAAGCGCAGGGTGGAGCCGGATTCTCCGCAGTCCAAATGGGGCAGGGCCATCCGCCGCAGGGGGGACATGGGCCCGGCGGCCATCCCCCGCACGGTGGCGGTGGAGCCGTCGATCCGGATGTGAGCGCCCAGCTCCTCCAGGCAGCGGACGGTGGCGGCAATATCCTGGGACAGGGCCACGTTGGAAATGACGCTCTCCCCCTGGGCCAGGGCGGCGGAGATGAGCAGCCGATGGGCCTGACTCTTAGAGGGAGGCGGCGTGATCACGCCTTTGAGGTGGGATGGGGTGATGGTGATGTTCATGGGGAACCTCATTTCGTATCATTTATCCGGCCGAAACAGGAGGAGGGCAATGGGACAGACGGCGGAGACATACCGAGATATGCCAGAGAAACGCCGTTACAGCAGCTCCAGCAGCGCCTGTTTCTTCATGGGATAGAGCATGGCGTGGCCGGGGCGATCCAGCAGGATCAGGGTGATCCGGTCCCCGGCCCCCTTCTTGTCCAGGCCGATGGCGGCGGCATACTCCTCAAAGGAGCAGGGGATTGCCCTGGGCAGGCCAAAGGCATGGACCAGATCCGCAACCCGGGCGGCCAGGCTGGGAGGCGTCAGGCCTAGGCCCACCCCCAGCTCTGCCGCCCGCACCATGCCGGCGGCCACGGCCTGCCCGTGGGTCCACAGCTGGTAGTGCCCGGCCAGTTCATAAGCGTGGCCCAGGGTATGGCCAAAGTTCAAAACCATCCGTGCCCCGGTGTCCCGCTCGTCCTGTTCCACTACCTTGCGTTTTATCTCGCAGCTGGTATACAAAACGGACTCAATTTCTTCCATGATCTGGGCGCGGCTGGCGTGCCCCTCCAGGAAGCGCAGGAACGCTTCATCGGCAATACAGCCGTATTTGATGACCTCCGCCATGCCGTCGGCAAAGACAGGATCCGGCAGGGTGTCCAGCACATCCGGATCCATAAGCACCAGCCGGGGCTGCCAGAAGGCGCCGGCCAGATTCTTCCCGTGCGCCAGATCGATGGCCACCTTGCCGCCCACAGAGGAGTCCACCTGGGCCAGCAGGGTGGTGGGGATCTGGACAAAGTCCACCCCCCGCAGGATGGTAGCGGCGGCAAAGCCGGCCAAATCGCCCACCACGCCGCCGCCCAGGGCCACCACGGCGTCGGTACGGGTCAGGCCAAAGGCCATCATATCTTCCCACAGTGCAGACAGTTGGGGGGCGCACTTGCTCTGCTCCCCGGCGGGGATGGTGTGAAAGGCGACCTGAAAGCCGGCGGTGCGCAGGCTGTCCCACAGCCGGTCCTGGTAGAGGGGGCCGGCGGTGCTGTCGGTGACGACGAACAGCCGCGCGGCCTGGGGCAGCGCCAGGCGGCAGCGCGCCCCCGCCTGGTCCAGCAGACCCCGCTGAATCTGGATTTCATATGTCCGGCCCGGCAGGGCCACAGTGAGGGTGTTCAAGGGGTGTGCCTCCTTTTCCTTCTGCGCGCTTCCAGCCCTCGGCTCACAGCGCGTCCAGGGCTTGGGCCAGGGTGTCCAGGAAGGATTCCTCTCCGAAGGTGTTGAGCTTGAAAAACATGGCCTGGCTGCCCCCGGCGGTGATGGCGGTGACGTGGACCTGGGGCCCCTCGCCCACCACGGTGACAGACATGGCGACCCGGTTGCCGCCCGTCCAGCTGTATCGCTCGTACATCCGGATGGCCACGCGGGTGGAGCCCATGGTGAAGTCGCTTCCCTCCTCGTAGGAGGCGGAGGTGCTGCCGTTCAGAATGCTGTTGTGGAGGTGCTCCACAATGTGGGAGAAATTTGCGGTGAGGGTGCGTTCCAGGATTGCCATAAGATCCGCTCCTTTCAGATCGGCGCAGTGTTGGGCGATGGGGTGGGCTGGTCAGGCCAGTGTCTTGCCCATCAGGTCCACCAGGGGACGCAGCTGGTTCATCAGCCGCTGGAACTTTTCCGGGGTGAGGGACTGCTGGCCGTCGCACTTGGCGTGAGGGGGATCGTTGTGGACCTCCACCATCAGCCCGTCCGCGCCCACGGCGGCGGCGGCCATGGCCAGGGGCTCCACCATCCAGTACATGCCCGCGGCGTGGGAGGGGTCCACCACGATGGGCAGATGGCTCATGCGGCGGATGGCGGGGATGGCGGACAGATCCAGGGTGTTGCGGGTGTAGGTCTCAAAGGTGCGCACCCCCCGCTCGCACAAAACCACGTTCTCATTGCCGGCGGCCATGATGTACTCCGCGGACATGATCCACTCCTCGTAGCTGTTGGCCAGCCCCCGCTTGAGGAGGATGGGCTTGGACATCTTGCCCGCCTCCTTGAGCAGGTCGAAGTTCTGCATGTTCCGGGCGCCGATCTGCACCAGATCAACCTTCTCTTCGAACAGTTGGCAGTACTTCGGGCTCATCAGTTCGGTGACGATGGGAAGCCCCGTGGCCTTTTTGGCCTCCAGCAGCAGATCCAGACCGTCGGTGCCCATGCCCTGGAAGGAGTAGGGGGAGGTGCGGGGCTTGAAGGCGCCCCCTCGCATCAGGGCCGCGCCTGAGGCCTTTACATCCCGGGCCACCTCGATGATCTGCTCCCGGCTCTCCACCGAGCAGGGGCCGGCGATGACGGTAAAAGCGCCCCCTCCAATGGGTACGCCACACACGTCCACCACCGTGTCCTCGGGATGAAATTTCCGGTTGGCCTTTTTATAGGGTTCCTGTACCCGCATGACCCGCTCCACATTGTCGTTCATGGACAGCTTGTCCATGTCGATGTGGGTGGTGTCTCCCACCAGGCCCAGAATGGAACAGCCCACGCCGTTGGTGATACCCACCTTGACGCCGTGATCCCGCTCCAGCTGGGTTACCAGCGCCTGAATGTCCTCCTGCCGGGTACCCGGCTTCATGACGATAACCATACGCTCAATCAGCCCTTTCTTTTTGAGAATAAAAGAAAGCCCATTGACAGCAAGCGTGTCAATGAGCTTCAGCATCCATAGCCTATCGGCGCGGCCCTGAAAAGAGGGCCAGAAACTCACAACACCCGCTGTTTCTCCATGGCAAAATAGCCGAACCCGGTAAATCGAGTCCAGCCAAAGGAGAAGGTAAGGCTGTGGGCGTGGCAGAGATTCATGAGAATACCTCGCGCTTGATGGTTATCCATAGTATACCCCATGGCGGAGCGGATTGCAAGGGTTTTCTTGACAAGTTTACCGGCAGGGCGTACCATGGGGCAAAGGAGTTGAACTGCCATGAGCCACGTTGTGGAGCTGCTGGCGGTGGGCACTGAGCTGCTGCTGGGCAACACCGCCAACACCGATGCCCAGATGCTCTCCCGGGAGCTGTCCGCCCTGGGCCTGAACGTATACTACCACTCGGTGGTGGGGGACAACCCGGAGCGGCTGCGCCGGGCGGTGGAGCTGGCCCGGGGGCGGGCGGACGTGCTCATCACCACCGGCGGACTGGGGCCCACCTGCGATGACCTCACCAAGCGGGTGGTGGCGGAGGCCTTTGGGAAGACACTGGTTTACCATCCCGAGTGCGCCGATGCCATCCGGGACTACTTCGCCGCCTCCGGCCGGGTGATGACGGAGAACAACCTCCAGCAGGCCTGGCTGCCCGAGGGATGCGCCGTGCTGGAAAACCGCTGGGGTACCGCCCCGGGCTGCGCCTTCCAGAGCGGGGAGAACTATGTGGTGATGCTTCCCGGCCCGCCCAGGGAGTGCCTGCCCATGTTCCGGCAGGAGGCCGCCCCCTGGCTGGCCCGGCTGAGCGAGGGGGTGATCCGCTCCCACACCCTGCGGGTGTTCGGCTGGGGGGAATCCCAGGTGGAGAGCCTGCTGCGGGAGCGGATGG
Organism: uncultured Oscillospiraceae bacterium; assembly: GCA_944387095.1. GTDB lineage: Bacteria > Bacillota > Clostridia > Oscillospirales > Oscillospiraceae > Enterenecus. The sequence continues at coordinate 106,489 of CALXDP010000001.1, read as the reverse complement.
ACCGGCTGACCAACCCCACCCTGGCCCCCTATGCCAAGGAGGGGGAAGTGGAGCTGCGCGTCACCGCCAAGGCGGCGGACGAGGCGGCGGCGGAGGCCCTCATCGCCCCGGTGGAGCGGGAGGTGCGGACCATGCTGGGCGGACTGATCTATGGTGCAGGCGGGGACAGCCTGGAGAAGGTGGCATTGGAGGGGCTGAAGGCCAGAGGGCTGACCCTGGGTACGGCAGAAAGCTGCACCGGCGGGCTGCTGGCCAAGCGCCTGACCGACCTGCCCGGGGCCTCGGCAGTGTTCCGGGGGGGTGTGGTGAGCTATACCAACGAGGTAAAGCGCCAGGTGCTGGGGGTGCCCCAGACCCTGCTGGAAGAGCAGGGGGCGGTGTGCGATGCGGTGGCCCGGGCCATGGCCCAGGGGGCCCGGAAGGCGCTGGGCTGTGACGCGGCGGTGGCCACCACCGGGGTGGCCGGCCCCGACAGCGACGAGCGGGGCAACCCGGTGGGGCTGGTGTACGTGGCCCTGGCCGCCCCGGACGGCTGCTGGGTGCGTGAGCTCCACCTGGCCGGAGCCAAGGAGCGCCGGGACCGGGTGCGCACCCTGGCGGCCAACCACGGTTTTGACATGATCCGCCGGTGGCTGGGCGGCCTGGAAATTGAACAGATCTGAGCGGGCAGAGCGCCGGGGCGCGGAAATCTCCGCGGTCCGGCTCCGCCTTGACAGCACCCGCCCCACGGGGTAGAATATGGCGATACGCAATACGCACAGCCAAACACCCGCGCCTGTCCGGGGCGCTTTTTGAATCAATGGAGGGAACATCGCGTGAGAGAGATCATGCTGCTTAAGCAGGGAGAAATGGTGCTCAAGGGCCTTAACCGCCGGGGCTTTGAAGACAAGCTTATGGGTAACGCCAAGCGCCGGCTGAAAAGGTACGGCTCCTTCAAGGTCTACACCCGGCAGTCGGCCACCTATGTGGAACCCCAGGAGGAGGGCTGCGACTTTGAGGGGGCCTGGCAGGCCATGGGAAAGCTGTTCGGGGTTGCCGGGCTGTGCCGGGCCCGGGCCTGCCCCAAGGACAAGGACGCCATCGTGGCCTGTGCCAAGGAGTACCTGGGGGACAAGCTGCGGGGGGCCAAGTCCTTCAAGGTGGAGTCCAAGCGGGCGGACAAGACCTTCCCCTTGACCTCCATCCAGCTGTCCCAGTATGTGGGGGGCGAGCTCCACGACGCCTTTCCCCATCTGACCGTGGACGTCCACCACCCGGAGCTCACCGTCCATGTGGAGGTGCGGGACTATGAGGCCTTTGTCCACGCTGACCCGGAAGAGGGGGCGGGCGGCCTGCCGGTGGGTATGGGGGGCCGGGCGCTGTCCTTGCTGTCCGGCGGCATCGACTCGCCGGTGGCCTCCTGGATGATCGCCAAGCGGGGGGTGATTGTGGATATGATCCATTACTACTCCTATCCCTACACCTCTCCCGAGGCCAAGGAGAAAGTGCTGGATTTGGCCCGGCTGCTGGTGCCCTACACCGGCAAGACCTGCGTCCATGTGGTGCCCTTCACCAGGATTCAAGAGGAGCTGCGCCGCTCTTGCCCGGAGGAGCTGTTCACCATCCTCATGCGCCGGTTCATGATGCGCATTGCCTGTGCCGTGGCGGAGAAAAACGGCATGCAGGCCCTGGTCACCGGCGAGTCGGTGGGTCAGGTGGCCAGCCAGACCCTGGAGGCCATGGCCTGCACCAATGCGGTGTGTACCCTGCCGGTGCTGCGCCCGGTGGTGGGGATGGACAAGGAGGAGATCGTGCGTGTCGCCCGGAAAATCGGTACCTTTGAGACCTCCATTCTGCCCTATGAGGACTGCTGCACGGTGTTTACTCCCAAGCATCCTAAGACCCGGCCCCAGGTGGCCGATCTGGAGGAGGCAGAGAAAGCCCTGGACGTGCAGGCCCTGGTGGAAGAGGCGGTGGCTGGCATCGAGCGGGTGATGCTGGAGCTGTAGCCGTCTGCTCCAGTTCTGAAAAAGGCAACTGCCCCAATGCCGCGCAAATTGCGTGGCATTGGGGCGGTTTTTCTGACTGCCTCAAGTAGGACGGCACTATCCCAGCAGCTCGGCCACCACGGCCTGGACATAGTCCAGGTCCTCAAAGCTGGTGTCCGCGCCGATGGAGAAGAACAGGCTGCCCTGCCGACTCTGACAGAAGACCCGGCGTCGGGCCAAAGCGGACGCCGCCTGATCGGGGTCCACCCCATCGATCCGGGCGGAAACCAGGCCGTCCCGCAGAATGTCCACCGGGGTGATGCCCTCCTCGGTGTATTCCCGCAGCCGGGCGGCCAGATGGCCGGTGAGCCGGCGGCAGAGGACGGGATCGGCTTGGGGGCCGGTCCAGTCCGGATGGGTGGGATCCAGGATGACAGTGCGTTTCATCTCAGCACCTCCGATGGGAAACTGGAGTTTACAGAGCGGGGGCTACGGTCTGGCGCAGCTGATAGTCGCTGCCGGTCAGGCTGCGCAGGGCGGCGGAGAGCTGGGAAAGATAGCCGCCGGAACAGACCGCCTCCACATAGTTTGCCTGACTGTAGCTGAGCTGGCCCAGAAGCTGAGCGGAGCTGGAGGTATCCTCCCAGCGCTGAGTGGCTGACCAGACAGCCCAACCCTCCTGGGCCAGCTGGCCGCGCTGGCTCTCGTCCAGATCAGCCGCCCGGAGAATGTAGACCGGACAGCGGGCGATGTCGGCCAGCAGCCGGCTGCCCTCCTGGGCCTGCTGAACGCACTGGGACACAGTGGCGCCGGTCAGATCCAGGCCGACACTGTGGCCGGCACCCACCAGACGGCGCACCAGGCCGTCCTGCTCCAGCAGCTGCTGAGGAGTGAGGAAGAACAGCGCCTGGCGGCCCAGGGCCTCCAGTTGCTGGGCGACATCCTCCACGGCGTCGCCCCAGAGAAAGGCCAAATAGACAACGGGGCCAGAATCCGGCTGAGCGGAGGGATCTGAGGAGGGATCGGCGGAAGGCTGCTGCTGTTCACTGACGGCCTGCTGGTAGCTGGCCAGGTTGTCCCGCAGCATGCCGTCGGCAGCGTCAATGAGGGCCGCGTCACTGAGGATGACCGAGTCGTTGGTGACGCGCACCAATGTGCCATAGGGGGTCCGGCTGGTGGTGAAGCTGATGACACCGAAGTATTCACAGATCCAGGCAATGGGCAGGAAAAGCATGGAGTTTCGTATCACTGCCCGGGCGTTTACATAGTTGCCCTGGGGGTCGTAGGCGGTATTGGCCTGAAGGTCAAAGGTGATGGCCCTGCGCCCGTCAGAGACCAGGGCGGTCCGGCGGGAGGCGCTGTACTGGGCGCTGACCCCCAGGTTGATCCCAGTGTCCCGGATGGACAGCATGGTATAGGGGATGTAAAGCGTTTCGCCCACCGTCATAGGCATGTTCTCCGGAGTCATTTCAATGATCTTTTCATTGACTGCCATGAAATAGACGTTGGAGGCGCTTCTGACGCTGGCGGCGGCAATGCCCAGCAGCAGCGCGCCGCACAGCAACGCGGCGAACAGCCGGCGCAGAATCTTCACAACCCCATCCCTCCCGCAATTAGCTCTGTTTTAAAATTGTATCATATGCCGCAGTCATTGCGCAAGGGTGAAGACCGGTCAGAACATAAAAAACGCCCTTTTGCGCATACTGACAGCAGTTGCGGGAAAGGGGCGGGAGAAGTGCCAGGCTGGGGGAGCGTTTTGAAAAGAGGGACTGCGGCGGCGCTGGCGGTTCTCATGGTGCTGGCCCAGGGGCTGCCATTGGCCATACTGGGGCGGGGACAGGCGGTTCAAACCGCCGCGGAACAAACCCAGCGACGCTATGTGGCCCTCACCTTTGATGACGGGCCCAGACGAAAAACCACCCAGCCCCTGTTGGACGGACTGGCTCAGCGGGGGGTGCCGGCCACCTTCTTCCTGATCGGCCTGAAGGTGGAGGGCAATGAAGATCTGGTCCTGCGCATGGTCCAGGAGGGACATCAGGTGGGGATTCACGCCCAGAATCATGAAATGCTCACCACTCCGGGGGCAATCTATTCCGAGGTGGAAGCTCTGCGGGACATCCTCTCCGGGCTGCTGGGAACGTCAGATTTCATGGTGCGCCCGCCTTACGGGAAAACCACATCGGAAGTGCGCAGCCAGCTGGGGGCCCCGATAATCCTCTGGTCGGTGGATCCGGAGGACTGGGCGGACACGAATACCGACCGGCAGACGGCCCATATTGTGAGCCAGGTGAAGGATGGGGATATTATCCTGCTCCATGACGTCTACCCATCCAGCGTGGACACCGCGCTGCGGGTGGTGGATGCGCTATTGGGCCAGGGATTCTGCTTTGTGACGGTGGAGGAGCTGTTTGCCCTGCGGGGCATTCAGCCCCAGCCGGGGGAGACCTACCGCCGCCTGCCGCCGCAATAGGTGGACAGGCCGGACAGAAACTGCTGGATGGTGGGCGGCCCGGCGGTGCCGCACATACGGGATACCGCTGGAGCGTTGCGGTGGAAACAGACCAGGATAGCGGTGCGGATGGCCTGATCCACAGCATTGACGGCGAGATGGCACCGCTGGGCCACCTCGGGATAGAGCAGCTTGGTGGGCAGATCCAGCATGGATGGATCCTGATGGACCAAAATGGCCGCGTATACCAGGCAGTTATAGCCCTGATAGCAGCCGGTCAGCCCCAGACTGCGCAGTTTGCGCTCAACGTTCTGGTGAATCATGATCTGCGGCGTCCTCCCGCCCTGGCTGCTACACGTATCATTTCGCACATCCATCCTTCCTGTCTCTGTGTGGGAAAAACTGATTTTGGTGGACCGGCAGGTCAATCCAGGGTCAGGTCACCGGGCCTGATCCAGCCCATCCGGCGCAAGAGCAGGCCAAAGGCCCAGGTGAGCACCCCGGGCAGGATGAAGCAAATCAGGGCCATGGCGGTCCAGTCCATAGCGGTGATGGCATCCTTGACACCGCTGGCCACGTCCGCCACCCAGCCGGCGTACACCCCAATTGGGCCCACCAGACCGCAGGTGCCCATGCCCGAGGCCACGCCACCGGAGGGGTCGTTCATCTCAAAATGGAACACGCAGGTGGCCAGAGGGCCGGTAATGGCGGAGGTGAGAATGGCGGGCAGCCAGATGCGAGGATTTTTGACGATGTTGCCCATCTGGAGCATGGAGGTGCCAAGGCCCTGACTCACCAGACCACCCCAGCGGTTCTCCCGGAAGGACAGCACCGCGAAGCCCACCATATTGGCACAGCAGCCGGCCACCGCCGCGCCCCCCGCCAGACCCGTCAGGCCAAAGGCTGCGCAGATGGCGGCGGAAGAGATGGGCAGGGTCAGGGCGATACCAATGACCACGGAGACGATGATGCCCATGAGGAAGGGCTGCAGATCGGTAGCCAGCATGACGAAGCTGCCCACGGCCGTGGCGGCGGAGCCGATGGCAGGAGCCCACCAGGCAGATAGGCCCACCCCCACCAAAATGGTGACCAGAGGGGTGACCAAAATGTCGATTTTTGTCTCCTTGGACACCGCCTTGCCAAATTCGGCGGCAATCACGGCAATGAACAGCACCGCCAGCGGCCCGCCCGCTCCCTGGCCGCCGCTCAGGGTGGTGGAGCCCAGGGCGTTGGCGGCGTAGCCCGCCGTAGCCAGGGAAAACAGCACCAGGGGCGGGGCTTTCAGCGCATAGCCGATGGCGATGGCCATGGCCGGGCCGCTCATGGCGGAGGCGTAGCCGCCTACACGCACCAGAAAGTCAAGGCCCAGCTGCGTTCCCAGCGTGTCCAGGATGGTGCCGATGAGCAGCGAGCAGAACAGGCCCTGGGCCATGGCGCCCAGGGCGTCAATTCCATATCTGTGCAGAGAGATCTCGATTCCTTTCCGCTTCAGGAAAGTACGGACTGCCTGCATAGGATCATCTCCCTCTATGCGTAGTCTGCACGGGTGTCATGACACCCGTGCAGACTATTATACCGGCAGCGGTGAGATTGTCAACTGTTTTTTCACGGCCAGGCACAATTCGCTTCCGGCTCGGGCAGCGGCTTTTTTCAGATGCGGCAGCATCAAAAGCTGGTGAAATCGGCCGGGAAACCAGCCGATGGGGATTGACCGCTGGATGCCCGTCACACCGGAAAAGGGGATGGCGGACAAGCAGTGGGCCCGGGCAACCCGGATACCCGGGTTCATCATAGATTGCTGGACACAAAGGTGTCCACAATACTCCGGGAAATAACGGCCAGATCGTCCCCCGTTATCTGTCAGATGGCCCTGTCAGTAACCTGGAGAAAAACCTGAATCCCATCCAGGAAGAGGGAGGCCGCCGCATGGAGCGCTGCGGTGATGGCAGCGATGAGGGCAAAAAGGCCCAGGTGCCGCTGCAAAGCCCTGCCCGGCCCCTCCATTCTGTCTGGTTTGCTGCGATCTCTGGATGCGGAATGCCATACCGGGGCGGTTGAGTACTACTTACCGGGGCTGGAGCTTTCCGCAACCGATGGTTGCGAAGGACTCAGGACAGGAGAAATCCCTCCTGCCTCAGCGCGTCCAAGACCCGGGTCCAGGCGTCCTCGTCGGGACAGGAGAGGGTGTGCAGATGGATGCCGTCGGTAAGCGCGGACAGGAGATGGGAGCGGCTATCCGATACTTTGCGTATAAACTCGGATACTTCATACCGGGAGGACAGGTCCAGCCGCCCGGTGAGCTGGCCATATAATGGGTGCTCTACCATTACATCCAGAACGGTGCAGCCATGGTCCACAATGGTATTCAATTCCCGCCCCATCTGGTCCGGGCGGTGGCGCACCGCCACTTGGCGAATCACACCGGCGCGGGGGAGGATGACATAGCCCCGAGGGGTGGCGGTGATGTCTGCTCCGGCGGCCCGGAGCAGGGCTACGTCCCCCACGATGATCTGGCGGCTGACCTGGAGCCGATTGGCCAGGACGGTGGCGGATATTGGCCGGTCCGAGGCGTGGAGCATTTGGAGAATATGGCTGCGGCGCTGCGCGGCATTCATGGGATTCGACTCCTTTGAAGAAAATACGAAATGGAATTTCAGCACGCAGTTAAAACGAAGCGGAGAGCATCTGACTCAAATCATGGTGACGGAACCGGAGGACAGGGTGTGGGTGCTCCCGTCCGGACAGTGGATTGACAGGGCGAAGCGGGGCGTGACGTCCTGCGCAACGCCTACAAGGGTTTGCCCGTTTTCCAAGAAGGACACCTGGCGGCCCAGGGTGATACAGTGCGCCCGATAGCGGGCCAGATAGTCCTCCCGGGCGCTGGGAAAGGCCCGGATCATGTCCTCCAGCGCGGCGAGAACACAGGCGGCCAGATGGTGGCGCTCAGGGGTGTACCCCTCCCGGGTCAGGGAGGTGGCAATGCCGCTCAGCCCCTGGGCCTGGAAATCTGATGCACTCTGGGTGAGATTGACGCCTGCGCCCAGAACCACATAGTCCGGCTCCCCGCTCTCTCCCAGCAGGGACAGCTCGGTGAGGATGCCGCACAGCTTGCCATCGCCCAGATAGAGATCGTTGAGCCATTTGATTCCGGCGCTGGCGCCGCAGGCAGCCTGGATGCCATCCCGAAGGGCTACCGCCGCCCAGCCGGTGAGGGTGAGCACCTCCTCCAGACTGACCTTGGGCCGCAGCAGGACAGACAGGTACAGCCCCTGCCCCCTCGGGGAGGAAAAGGAGCGGCCCCGAGTGCCCCGCCCGGCGGTCTGTTCCTCCGCCAGCAGCACGGTGCCCTCTGGGGCGCCGGCTGCCGCCAGGGCCTTGAGCCGGGTATTGGTGGAGTTCACGCTGGCAAGGGCCTGGATCTTACCGGAAAACAGGCTGTCCGGCGGCAACAGGGCGTTCAGGTAGGAGGCGGACAGGCAGGGGGGCGGCCCGGACAGGCGGTAGCCCAGCCGGGTGGAGGACTCGATGGGCCAGCCCGCCTGACGCAGCTGGGTGATCTGCTTCCACACCGCGGCCCGGGTGACGCCCAAAGCGCGGCTCATCTCCTGGCCGGATCGCCACCCACTGTCTCCAGCCAGGAGGGAGAGCACAGAGTTTTGATCCACGGGGGCGTCCCTCCCTTTGAAAATTTTGCGGGGAAAACAACCAGCCTCCCGGCCCATCAGGGCTGGGAGGTGGCAGTGAGACTGTCGTAAAGGAGGACGGAGACAGTAAGCTCCTCGCCAGCCCGTAAAACGGTGAGCTCCACCGGGTTGCCCACACCGGTGGCATAGAGGACCCGGGTGAGCTGATAGAAGGTGTCAAAAGGCTGGCCGTTGATGGCGATGATCTCATCCTCCGGTTCCAGGATCCCTTCCGCCGGGGCATCGGGAAAGATCTCCGCGATGACCACCCGCTGCCGGCCTTCTGCGGTGTAGATATTACAGGTGACACCCAGAGCGGGCCGACAGGTTTTTCCGGTCTGGATGATGTAGTTGAGGAAAGGCAGGCTGTCAGTGATGGGAATGGCCAGACCAATGCCCTCGGTGACCACGTCGTCGTTGACGCCGGTGATCTTGGCGGAGGTGATGCCCACCACCTGGCCGTAGACGTCCACCAGCGCCCCGCCGGAGTTGCCCGAGTTCAGGGCGGCGGAGGTCTGGATCAGGGTCATATCCCGGCTGTCCACCTCCACCTCCCGGGCCAGGGAGGAGACAATGCCGTCGGTCATGGTGCCGTAGAGATAGCCCATAGGGTTGCCGATGGCGTAAACCTGATCGCCCACCTGAAGCCGGTCGGAGTCGGCCAGCCGGGCGGAGGTGAGGCCCTGTGCATCCACCTTCAGCACGGCCAAGTCCAGCTCCTCGTCATAGCCAATGAGCACCGCATCGTAGACGTGCTGCGTGGAGAGCAGCATCACCTCCAGGGCAGACCCATTTTCGATGACATGGTAGTTGGTGGCGATATAGCCGTCGCTGGTCAGGATGACGCCGGAACCCACGCTGTATGACCCGCCGTGCTCAGCTTGGACACATACCACCGAGGGGAGCACCTGCTGGTAGATCTCCTGGGCTGTGAGGACCTGATATGACGGCTGGCTCAACGAGATTTCCACCGCAGCATCGGGGTCGCCCCACGGCAAATCCTCAGGGGACCAGCTGTCCGATTGCGGGCGGGAGATGGAGACTGTGGGGAGCGGGGGGACATCCACGATTTGATTGGAGAAATAGTCCGCCAGGGCCAGCGTTCCCCAAACGGCAGCAAAGAGCAGCAGGGCCAGGCCGGCAAGGCTGCCGGCAACGAGCAGCAGCGTGCGGGCGGCGCGGCCTGGCCGCCGGCGAGGAGGTTTGGGAGAACCGTATGGAACGGGACAGAGACTGGGACCGGTAGGCCAGCGGTAGGATAAATGATTCTGCATCGGATACCTCCTGCATGGGGTAGATGGAAAGCGCCATGGCGGGGCCGAAAATATCACCGGAGGAGGCTGGAGGTTACGCCAGGGTGAGGGTAAAGGTAAAGGTGGTTTTACCTTCCTTACTGGTGCAGGTGATATTTGCGCCCACGGCAGGGCCGTGGGGCCCCGAATCAGACTGGGCACGGCGGAAGTAAATTCCGCCGGAGCCAAGGTTTTGCGAGGCAAAACGCTTGTGCGACGCATAGCGCCGTCCCGCCTGCGGCGGGTCCCGGAAAATATCACTGGAGGGGGCTGGAGGTTACGCTAGGGTGAGGGTAAAGGTAAAGGTGGTTTTACCTTCTTTACTGGTGCAGGTGATATTTTCCTTGTGGCTGTTGAGGATGGTCTTGACGATATACAACCCCAGGCCCACGCCGTCCCGGTCGGCGCTGCGGGAGTGGTCGGTTTTGTGGAAGCGGTCAAAGATCAAAGGCAGCTCTTCCGGCGAAATGGTCTCCCCCTCATTGCTGATGGAGATATAGGCCTTGGAACCCTTGGTGGTGATGGAGATGCTCAAAGGGCCGTCCTCCGGGGAGAACTTGGTGGCGTTGTCCAGCAGGTTATAGCACACTTGGGTAATGGCATCCTGATCCCCCCACACCTGGACAGGGTCGTCAGGAAGCTGGGTGTCCACGTTGAGATGTTTTGCATTGATCTTGCTCTCCAGGCTGACCAGCACCCGCAGCATGGTCTCACTGATGTCAAACTGCTGTTGCGCGGCCCGCTCATCAGATTGCAGCCGGGACAGGTCCAGCATAGAGCGTACCAGCCGGGACAGCCGGCGGGTTTCCGACGAGATGACCTGAAGGTATTCCCGCTCCTTCTCCGGGGGGATGGTGCCGTCCAGAATGCCGTCGGCAAAGCCGGCAATGGTGGTCATGGGGGTTTTCAGCTCGTGGGACACATTGGCGATGAACTCCGTGCGGCGCTGGTCGCTTTTGGACAGGGAGTCGGCCATGGCGTTGAAGGCCTCCGCCAGCTCCCCCACCTCGTCCCGGCGGCGGCCCACATCCACCCGGACGCCGAACTCCCCGTGGCCGAACTGCCGGGCGGCTGCGGCGATCTCCTTGATGGGTTTAGACTGGCGCATACTAGTCACTGAGCTGATGATGGCGGCAATCAGGATGACCGCCGCGGCGGTGACCAGAAAAATGCCGGACAGATCCTCCCACATGCTGCTGATCTCCGACGCCTCACAGGACACCAGCACCAACCCCTGGAGGGTCGCCCCGCTCTGGATGGGCAGCGCCACCAGATACCGGGCCCTTTCATACATGCCGCCCAGGGTGGTGGCTCCGACGTAGGAGCCGCCAACCACTTCTGAAACAATTTGCGTGGGGATGGAGCGGTTTTCCAGTTCCAACAGTTCCTTGGCTCCGTCGGTGGCGTAGACCACCACGCCTTGGGAAGTGCTGACCATCACATGGGTGTCGGCCACCAGGGCCAAAACACTGAGCTGACTTTGAAACCCCAGATCCAGCCAGGAGTACTCCCCGTTGGCGTTGATATAGCTGGAAGTGTAGGAGGCAATGATGTTGGCGCTGCGGCTCATGGAGTCCCGTTTCTCCTGGATGGTGTACTGATAGCTCAGCGTGGCGAAGGAGGCCCCCAGCATCAGAAAGGACAGTAAAATCATACCGGCCATGGTGGCAAACTGCCGGCCGTACATGGTTTTCACTGGGAATTCACCTCAAACTTATAGCCCACGCCCCAGACGGTTTTCAAAGACCACTGGTCGGATACGCCTTCCAGCTTTTCCCGCAGGCGCTTGATGTGTACGTCCACCGTGCGGCTGTCGCCGAAGTAGTCAAAGCCCCACACCTCGTCCAGCAGCTGATTGCGGGTGAACACCCGGTTGGGAGAAGAGGCCAGGTGGTACAGCAGTTCCAGCTCTTTGGGCGGGGTATCCACCCGCTTGCCGTCCACCAACAGCTCGTAGGAATCCAGGTTGATGACCAGCTTATCAAAGGCGAGCTTGCGCTCGGCGCTCTGGTCCTCGCCGCCGAAACGGCGCAGCACCGCGTGGATGCGGGCCAGCACCTCCTTCATCTCAAAGGGCTTGGTGATGTAGTCGTCCGCCCCCATCTCCAACCCGGATACCTTGTCCTCCAGCTCGCCCTTGGCGGTGAGCATGATGATGGGGACCTTGGAGGTCTCCCGGATCTTCTTGCACACGGCCCAGCCGTCCATGCCGGGCAGCATGATGTCCAGCAGGACCAGGTCGGGCTGAAATTGGTGGAATTCCTCCAGCCCGGCCAGGCCGTCCCCGGCGATTCGGCACTCCATCTGCTCCTTTTCCAGATAGATGCGCAGCAGGTCGGCAATATTCTTGTCATCTTCCACAACCAATACTTTCGTGGACATAAGCGGCACCCCTTCTATGCTTTCCGTGCAAGCAATCATAATCGATAAGATTATAGCGCAATTTGAGGAATTTGTATAGATAAAGTGTGAATTCTAAACCGCATTTCCTCTGTTTTTCAGCCCGGAGCGCGCAAGTGGGCGCAGAGCCGGGGGAGGGCAGTCCGGCGCCAGTTACAGGACGTAGCTGTGATCCACCTGAATGACCGCGTTGTAGCGGGGATCCTGCTCTTTGAGCTTCTGGGAGAGGCGGGTCCGGACCTCCTCATCCGACAGACTGACCTCATAAGGGACCACCACATCGAAGATGAGATTGGTGTGTATGGGGCCGGCGGTGATGCGGAAATCGTGGATGGTGAGGGCGGGATGGATTTGGGTGGCCAGTGCGGCGGTGAGCTTGCGCAGCCGGTCCACCTCCGGGTTGCCGATCTGGATGGGATCCATGTGGATGACCGCCTCAATGTGGAACTTCCGGTTGAGCTCCCGCTCGATGTGGTCGATGACATCGTGGACCTCCAGAAGGTCCGCGTCGGCGGCCACCTCGGCGTGAACGCTCATCATCCTGCGGCCGGGGCCGTAGTCGTGGATGACCAGGTCGTGGATGCCCACCACCTGCCGGTGGGAGAGGATCACGTCCTCGATGGCCTTGACAGTCTCCGGTTCCGGGGCCTGGCCCAGCAGGGGATCCAGGGTGGACTTAGCCGCGCAAAAGCCCGCCTTCAGGATGAACAGGGCCACCAGCAGGCCCGCCCAGCCGTCCAGGGGCAGACTGGTCAGGCGGGAGACCAGCAGCCCGAGAAAAACGGCCGAGGTGGCGATGGCGTCAGACCGGGAGTCCACCGACGTGGCCCGCAGGGTCTCCGAAGAGATACACTTGCCCAGGGCGGCTTGGAACCAGCTCATCCACAGCTTGACCAGGATGGAGGCCACGAGGATGCCCGCGGTGAGGGGGGTGAGCACGGTCTCCTCCGGGTGCAGAATCTTTTCAAAGGAGCTTTGGCCCAGCTCCACCCCCACCAGCAGGATGAGCAGGGAGACGATCAGACCGGCCAGATATTCCGCCCGGCCATGCCCAAAGGGATGGTCCGCATCCGCCTTCTGTCCCGCCAGCCGGAAACCCACCAGGGTGACCACTGAGGAGGCGGCGTCGGACAGGTTGTTGAAAGCGTCGGCAGTGACGGAAATGGCCCCGGAGAGCAGCCCCGAGACCAGTTTGCCCGCGAAGAGCAGCAGATTGAGCACAATGCCGGTGACCCCTGACACCATGCCATACCGGCGGCGGACGGTGGGGTCTTCCGTGTGGGTGTAATTGGGGATGAACGCGCGGAGAATGGCGTTGAGCATGGAAAGGACCTCCTGGATGCGGTTCGGATCTGGGAACAGCCCTGTTGACAGAGTATGCCCCGGGGACGGGAAACAGACGCCGCCGCGGCCGGGAGCAGTTTGGCTATCTACGCATTATATAAAAAACAAAGGGGAAAGGCAACGCTAACTGACACAAACCGCCCCGGGGATACCCGGGGCGGAGGTCAGACGGAGGGATGAGCGGGGGAGGCGGGGAGGGTTAGGCGCATCTGGTGCCAGGCCACGCCGCCATGCTGAGAGGAAGAGATGCCCTCGTCTGCGAAGCCGAAGGCAGCATAGTAGTGGACCAGGGCGTCTTTGCAGGTGAGCACCAGCCCCTTCCGGCCCTGGGCTGCGGCGTCGGCAATGACCCGGCGCAGCACCTGACCGGCGTATCCCCGCGTCCGGAACCGGGGCGCGGTACTGACGCTGAAGATCATCTGCCAGGCCCCGTGCTCCTGATGGACGAGGGGGTCGTGGTACATCCAGTCGGCCAGGTCGGTCTGATCCGTGACCGGGCCATTGACATAAGACGCCAGCTGACCGGCCTCCCACAGCAGCCAAAAGTGGTTGGGATAGACCGCCAACCGGCCACGGAGAGAATCTGCCCCGGCCGCTTCCGCCGGGGGAAAACACAGGGCCTCCACCGCCGCCAGGGCGTTCAGGTCGGAGGGGAGGGCGTGACGGATTTCCACACAGGTCAGCTCCTTTCAGGAATTGGGGCGGCAGGCCCGCAGGATGGACAGAGGGGGCACCTGCCGGGGCAGCTTCATGCGGAAAACCATCTGGGGATGCCGGGGCTCCGCCAGGGATTCACCGGTCTCGTCTGCCATCATGGGGGCGGCGAGGGGGAAGGCGGGCACGTCGGGGCCGACCATCTCGATGGCGTCCCCGGCGGCAAACTTGTTGCGCAGGGACAGGGTGGCGTTGCCCTCCTGGTCGCAGTCCGTGACCACCGCCAGCACCTGCCAGTCCCGCACATACCGGGCGGAGTTGGTGTACTGGCCGGGCTGGCCGAAGTAAAAGCCGGTGGAGTAGTGCCGGTGGCTCACCTTGTCCACCTCGTCCCGCCAGACGGGATCCAGGGGGAGGCCCCGGGCGGCGGCGTCGATGGCGTGGCGGTAGGCGGCGGTGACCATGCCGGTGTAGTAAGCGCTCTTGGCCCGGCCCTCGATCTTCAAAGAGTGCAGGCCGGCGGAGAGAAGCTCCGGGATGTGGTCGATCATGCACATATCCCGGCTGTTGAGGATGAAGGTCTCCCCGTTTTCCTCAATGATGGGGAAATACTCCCCGGGGCGCTTCTCCTCCACAAGGGCGTACTGATAGCGGCAGGGCTGGGCGCAGGCACCCCGGGCGGCGTCCCGCCCGGTCATATAGTTGGACAGCAGGCAGCGCCCGGAATAGCTCATGCACATAGCGCCGTGGACGAAGGCCTCCACCTCCATCCCCTGAGGGGCCCTGGCGCAAATCTCCGCCACCTCGTCTAGGGACAGCTCCCGGGCCAGGATGGCCCGGCTGGCCCCCAGCTCGTGCCATACCCGGACCATCTCGTAGTTGGTGATGCCCGTCTGGGTGGACATGTGCACCTGGACGTGGGGGGCATGGCGCCGGCACAGGCTCAGCACATCCACCCCGACGGCGATGACCGCGTCCACCCCAATGCCGTCCAGGTACTCCAGATACTCCGGCAGCCTGGCCGCCTCGTCGTTGCGGGCCAGGGTGTTGCAGGTCACGTGGACCCGCACGCCCTTCCGGTGGGCCAGCTCCACGGCTTGGGCCAGGCCCTCCCGGTCAAAATTGCCCGCGAAGGCCCGCATGCCAAAGGCGCTGCCCGCCAGATAGACCGCGTCCGCCCCATAGGCCAGGGCCATCTGGAGCCGCTCCATATCCCCCGCCGGGGACAGGAGCTCAGCTTTCCGCACTGTTGGCATACTGGGCCACCTTGGCCTGGTGCTCGGCGTAGGTGCGGCTGAAGTCGTGCCGGCCGGTCTCCGGGTTGAGCACATAGTAGTAATAGTTGGTGTCATTGGGGTTCATGGCGGCGTAGAGGGACTCCATGCCAGGATTGGAGATGGGGCCGGCGGGGAGGCCCTGGTACAGGTAGGTGTTGTAGGGGGAGTCAATCTCCCGGTCGGCGTCGGTGGGCACGTTGCCGCCGTTGATATAAACCAGCGTGGCGTCAATCTGGAGGTAGCCCGCGGTCTCAGCGGCGGTGTTTTCCAGGCGGTTGTAGATGACCGAGGAGATGTCCCGGTAGTCCTCGCCGTCCGTCTCCTTCTCAATCATGGAGGCGATGACGACGATGTCATGGAGAGAGTACACGCTCTCCTGCGTGAACTGGTCAAAGTAATCCCCCATACGGGTATAGAAGTTGACCAGCATCTTATTGATGACATACAGGGGGTCCTCCCCCAGGTAGAAGGTGTAGGTGTCGGGGAAGAGGTAGCCCTCCAGCCGGTGGTAGTCTCCCAGGGGGATGCCCTCCAGAAAGTCGAAGGCGTAGTCGTGGTTGGCCGCCGTCTCCTCCAGCTGGGCAGTGGTGGAAACCCCCTCCTCGTCCAGCAGGGCGAAGATCTGATCCACGGTATAGCCCTCGGGAATGGTCAGATCGATGGTCTGGCGGGTGGAGGAGGACGAGCTCATGTTGGTGACCAGGGCCCGGTAGTCCATCTCCGTGTTCAGCTCATAGGTACCGGCCACGATCTTCTCATCGGCGTTGGAGAACCAGGAGTAGAGCTGGAACAGGAACTTGTACTCGATCAGTCCCTCCTCCTCCAGCTGATCCACGATCTGCCCCATATCCGCATGGGTGACAGTATAGGTGTTCCCGTTCTCGTCGGTCTGCTCGGTGTAGGTGATGGCATCGTCGGGGACGGTGATGATCACGGAGGTGTACTCCTTATTCAGGGCCAGCAGGTCGTTGGCCCATACCCAGCCCACCGTGGCCAGTACGGCGGACAGGCCGATGACGAACAGGACGTACAAAAACGCGCCGGCCACTTTAGACCTGCGGCTGCGCTGCCTGCGGGTGACCCGGGTGCGGCGCTGCGGCTGCTGCTGCCCGGAGGACGGGCTGCGGTGTTCTTCTGCCATGGCATTTCGCTCCTATCGTAATTTCAGGATGAGTCACAGGTGGGAGAATCAAAGGGCGGGCTGGAACCAATCCCGCGGCCTCCACATAGGATAACGCAGAAACGGAAAACGGGCGCCGCCTCGGGCGCCGCTCCCAAAGGGGGGCGGGGTCCGAGCCGGTACCTGTGACCGGACATCAAATGTGAGGTGACAAAATCATGTGTTGTGGTAACAATGGTTTCGGCGGCGGCTGCTGGTGGATCATCATTCTGGTTCTCATTCTGTGCTGCTGCTGCGGCAACGGTTTCAGCGGCAATGGCAACGGCAATAGCTGCTGCTGCAACGACAACTGCTGCTGACCTTCCAAAGGGCCCTTGCGCCGGTCACGCGGCGTAAGGGCCGGACGGTATGCGCCCAGCCGGATGTGCGCCGGGGCTGGCCATACATTTGCCTTGACTGCCGCGAGCCTGACGCGGCCGGCGCCGGTTGCTGCCTTGCGATGACCCGGACGGAGGGGCGTACGCCCCTCCGTCTCGCCGGGCTGAAGGTGGACAGGTTCCGTCAGCCGGGATAGTGGATGTCGGCGCGCACCTGCCGGGCGGCCTGGGGGCCGGCCAGGGCCTCCACCAGGGCCAGACCAAAATCAAAGGCGGAGCCTGGGGCCCGGCCGGTGATGAACTTGCCGTCCACCACGGTGGATTGCTCCATCCGGGGGGTGGCTCCATGGGCGGCCAGATCGCCCTCCATGCCGGGGTAGCACACCGCCTGGCGGCCATGGAGCAGCCCCATCCGGGCCAGCAGGGCGGGGGCGGCGCAGATGGCGGCCAGCCAGAGATCTTCCCGCTGGGCTGCCTGCTGGATCAGGGACAGCACTGCGTCGCTGCGCTCCAGGGCGACCACGCCGGGGCCGCCGGGCAGCACCAGCATATCGCCGGCGCGCAGCGCCACCTGTTCCACCGTCGTGTCGGCGCGCACCGGTACGCCGTGGGAGCCGGTGACGCAATCGCCGCCCACGCCGGTCAGGGTGACCGGGACATCTGCCCGGCGCAGCAGATCGGCGGGGACCAGGGCTTCGGACTCCTCAAAACCGGGGGCCAGCAAGAGATATACCATAGGGGAACCACCTTTCAACAGGGCCAGGGTCAAAGAACGGCCACGGGCCTTTATAAAATGCAGGAGAGAATCTCCTTGTGAATGTCCTCTGGGGTGCGCAGCGCGCCACGGCTGTCCGCACAGGCGACACGCTGCCAGCCGAAAAAGTCTGCCGCCTGGGCCGCGGCGGCCCGGCAGGCGCTGAGATAGGCCTCATCCACCTCGTGGATGTCGCCGGTGGTGTGGGTGTCGTGTTCCCGGCGGCGCAGGTTGGCCACCGCCAGCGGGGTGGGCATGTCCAGCCACAGCACCAGGTCCGGGCTGGGCAGCCCCAGCGCGCCGTACTCAAAGTCCGCCAGCCATTGGAAGAAGGCCTCCCGTTCCGCCGGGGACAGCTTGGCAGACTGGTGGACGGCGTTGGAGGTGGTATACCGGTCCAGCATCATCAGCCCGCCCTGCTCATAGTAGCTTCCCCAGAAGCGTTTATAGCCGGCATAGCGGTCCACGGCGAAGAAAGTGGAGGCGGCGTAGGCGTTTACGTCGGAGGGGTGAGCACCGAACTGGCCGCCCAGATACATGCGTAGCAGGGCGGAGGACTCCTCCTGATACTGGGGATAGGTAAAGGTGCGGAAATCCCGGCCTGCCGCTTCCAGCGCCTGCCGGGCCATGGCAAACTGGGTGGACTTTCCCGAGCCGTCCGTCCCCTCAAAGACGATCAATCTGCCGGCCATGGCCGACACCTCACTTTCCTTTGATCCGGGCGCCCACCGCGGAGAAGAGGAACAGGGGCAGCTTGGCCACCCGCCGGAACCGGGAGGGCTGACGAATGGTGCGGTAAAGCCACTCCAGGCCCAGCCTTTGCCAGGACTCCGGGGCCCGCTCCACCTGCCCAGCAAACACGTCCAGGGAGCCGCCCAAACCGACCAGCAGCCGGGCGCCCGTCTCCGCTCCGTGGGCGGCGGCCCACTTCTCCTGCTTGGGCGCGCCCAGGCAGACGAAGACCACGTCGGCCCCGGCCCCCCGGATGATCTGCGCCACCGGGACGTCCTCCTGGAAATAGCCGTCGTGAACGCCGCAGACTGCCAGTCCGGGGTGCTGTGCCGTCAGCCGCCGGGCGGCCTCTTGAGCCACGCCTGGCTTGGCGCCCAGCAGAAACAGGCGCTTGCCCGTCTGGGCCATATGGTCCATAAGAGCGCACGCGAAGTCCACGCCGGGCACCCGGCCCTTCAGCGGGCAGCCCAGAATTTTGGAGGCGTAGATGACGCCTACCCCGTCGGGGAGGACCAGATCGGCCTGGGCGATCAGCCGGGCAAACTCCGGGTCATGCCGGGCCTGCTGCACGATCTCGGCGTTTGGAGTGACCACCAGGTGAGGGCCCTCCCGCTCCAACAGGGCCATGGCCCGGTTCACCGCCTCATCCAAGGTCACATTGTCAAAGGCTACGCCTAAAATATCTGTCCGCACGATGGTTCCTCCTTGCAGGGGCCCTTCACAGTTGCCACACAGTATACCATACCCGGCGGAAAAAGTCCATGCCCGGCTTCCAGTGTTTACGTTTCGTTCACGTTCCAGTGGAAAATCGGCGGAAATGTCGTGATTTTGGCCAAATAGATGCCAGGGCCCGCCCGGGGGACGCCGGGCGGGCCCTGGTGATTCCTGACGGGAGTTTTTACCGCTGGGGCTTGAAGCTGTCCTTTAGGCTCACTGCCCGGTTGAATACCAGCCGGCCGGGTTTGCTGTCTTTCCTGTCAGCGCAGAAATAGCCCTGGCGCAGGAACTGAAAGCGGTCCTCGCTTCTGGCGTTTGCCAGGCCGGCCTCCACCTTGGCCCCCGTGAGCACCTCCAGAGAGCCGGGGTTCAGGCAGGCCAGGAAGTCCTTGCCCACCCCGTCGGGATCGGGGTCGGAGAACAGGTTGTCATACAGCCTCACCTCCGCGTCCAGGGCGGTGGCGGCGTCCACCCAGTGGATGGTGGCTCCCTTTACCTTCCGGCCATCGGCGGGGTTGCCCCCCTTGGAGTTCGGGTCATATTCCGCGGCGATCTCGGTGATATTGCCCTCCGCATCCGTCTCATAGCCCACGCAGCGGATGAGGTAGGCCCCCTTCAGGCGGCACTCCGGACCGCCTGGATAGAGGCGCTTGTACTTGGGCACGGGCTCGGGCAGAAAGTCCTCCGCCTCCACGTACAGGTGCTTGGAAAAGGTGACGGCACGGGTTCCGTCCTCGGGGCGGTTGGGGTTGTTCTCCACCTCAAAGGTCTCGCTCTGGCCATCAGGATAGTTGACGATGGTGAGTTTGACGGGGCGCAGCACCGCCATCACCCGCCGGGCCGACTCGTTGAGATCCTCCCGCAGGCAGTGTTCCAGAAGGGCGTACTCGATGGTGTTCTCCGACTTGGTCACCCCCACCCGCTCGCAGAAGTCCCGGATGGAGCGGGGGGTGTAGCCCCGGCGGCGCATACCGCACAGAGTGGGCATCCGCGGATCGTCCCAGCCGGACACCCGGCCCTCCTCCACCAGCGCGCGCAGTTTGCGCTTGCTCATCACCGTGTGGTCGATGCCCAGGCGGGAGAACTCGATCTGCCGGGGCTTGTGGTAGGGGATGGAGATGTTGCTCACCACCCAGTCGTACAGGGGGCGGTGGTCCTGAAACTCCAGGGAGCACAGGGAGTGGGTGATTCCCTCCAGGGCGTCCTCAATGGGGTGGGCAAAATCGTACATAGGGTAGATGCACCACTTGTCTCCCTGGCGGTGGTGGTGGGCAAAGTTGATGCGGTAGAGTACCGGATCCCGCAGGTTGAAGTTGCCGCTGGCCAAGTCGATCCTGGCCCGCAGGGTCATGGAGCCCTCGGCAAACTCCCCGGCGCGCATCCGGCGGAACAGGTCCAGGGACTCCTCGATGGGGCGGTCCCGCCAGGGGGAGGTGGCGGGCACGCCGATGGAACCCCGGTTTTGCTTGAACTCCTCGGGGGAGAGCTGGCAGACGTAGGCCAGCCCTTTCTGGATGAGCTCCTCGGCGTACTCATACATCTTCTCAAAGTAGTCGGAGGCGTAGTAGAACCGATCCCCCCAGTCAAAGCCCAGCCAGTGGATGTCCTCCTGGATGGCGTCCACGTACTCGGTGTCCTCCTTGGTGGGGTTGGTGTCATCCATGCGCAGGTTGCAAAGCCCTCCATACTTCTCCGCAGTGCCAAAGTCGATGGTCAGGGCCTTGCAGTGGCCGATATGGAGGTAGCCGTTGGGCTCGGGGGGAAACCGGGTGTGGACAGTCATGCCCTCATACTGTCCGCCCTGAGCGAGGTCCTCGTCGATCAAGTCGTGGATAAAGTTCTGGCCCATGGATGCGTTCAGCTCTTCTGCCATGCCTGTCACTCCTCGGTAAACTGATAAAGTCCGGCGTCCCGGGTGTTGGGACGGGATCAAAATATTATACCGGGATTGGAGGGGAAAAGCAACCATAATTCTTGCCAAGAGGGGTGGGCACAGGCAGGCGGCCGCCGCCCGCCTGCCCGGGGAGCCAGCCGCCCAGGCGGAGATGTGATGAAAAAGGGGAAATTTAAATAAAAAATGACAAAAAATTAACGAAATAGTGATGATGATTGACAAAAGAGCCATAACGTGATATAATTCCAAAACGTTAAGGAACCTCTTTCAGCACGAAAAACCCTCTCTTAAAAAAGATGGATAGGGGAGTATGCATCGTGCCTCTTTTGGTACGAGACGGATTCGTCAAGACGTCTGCTGGATACTTCCGCAGATCGGGTCCGCCTGAAACGCAGAGACCTGTTCGGCAGTGCGATTCTTCCCATGAGTGCCCTGCTGAGCGGGTCTTTTCCGCTTAAAGGCGTGCCTTTTCGTGCCAAAAGAGTAAAATGATGCTGGCTTGGCAAAGCTGGACCGGCTGTCGGCAGGAGCATGCAGAGGGGAAGCCTTTGCACGTTAGATACCTTTTTGGGCCGGCGGGGAGGGACGGACCGGCTTTCCAGCGGCGGACTGCACGTGGGCCGATGGCCCTGCAGAGAGAGGTTTGCTCTCGGCATCTTTTGCTCTGACCTCACAGGGGAGGGCCCGCAACGGCCCTGAGGTGTTGGCGCCACGCGCAAATCCAAAATATAGGAGGTGTTTTCCGGCTTCGGCTTCCGGGTGCGGGTGGTAAGACCCCTAAAATTGCAGAAAAAAGAGGAGGACACATGTATGCGTAAGGCATTGAGGAAGATTTCCGGCGCGCTGAATTTCGGCATGGACAAGGTCCTGCCAGACGCAATCGTATTGGCGTTCTTACTGACGTTTATCACCTTTATCCTGGGCATTGCCCTGACGGAGAGCGGTCCCCTGGACATGATTACCTACTGGGGCGACGGCTTCTGGGGATTCCTGGAGTTCTCCATGCAGATGGCCATGATCATCGCCACCGGTTATATCGTGTCCGAGGCGCCCATCATCAAGCGGGGTCTGATCCGGCTGTGTAAGATCCCCAAGAACGGTGTGCAGGGCGTGATCTTCGTCGGTATCGCCAGCGCCATCCTGGGCTGGATCAGCTGGGGGCTGGGCCTGGTGGCCGGTGCCATTCTGGCCCGCTCCGTGGCACTGAACCTGCGCAAAGTGGACTTCAAGCTGTATGTGGCCGTGGCCTACACCGGCGCTATCAGCTGCGGCCTGTTCGGCATCTCCGGCTCCGAGTTCCTGCTGGTCAACACCGATGACTACTTCCTGCAGGATCTGCTGGGCCTGATCCCCTTGAGCGAGACCGTGTTTGAGCCGTCCATGCTCATTCAGCAGCTGCTGGGCATGATCATCGCGGTGCCCTTGCTGGCCGCCCTGATGCACACCTCCCCCAAGGACACCCCCGAGATGCCCAAGGACATTTTGGACCGCTTCCTGGCCCAGGAGGAAGCCGTGCGCGAAATGAAGGCCAACCGCAAGAGCAAGAAGGAGATGACCTTTGCCGAGCGGGTGGACAACAGCTGGATCACCACCACCATCATCGGCATCGCCGGCATCATCTATCTGGTCATCTACTTTGCCAGAGAAGGTTTCGACCTGAACCTGGACATCATGAACTTCCTGCTGCTGATGATCGGCATCCTGTGCCACGGCTCTCCCCGCAATCTGCTCACCGCTGCGGAAGAGGGGGTGCGCAGCGCCTACGGCGTGCTGATCCAGTTCCCCTTCTACGCCGGCATCCAGGGCATGATGGAGGCCTCCGGCCTGGTGACGCTGATCGCCAACGCCTTTGCCGACGGCTCCACGGCCGCCAGCTTCCCCTACCTGTGCTATTTCTGCATGGCCATCATCAACTTCTTCATCCCCTCCTCCGGCGGCATCTTCATGGTGGCCGGTCGTCCTCTGGGCGAGGCCGCTTTGAGCGTCGGACTGGAGCCGAACAAGTTTGTGATTGCCTTCACCGCGGGCGAGACGATCTCCAACGTGATCCAGCCCTTCTGGGCCATCCCTCTGCTGGGTATCGCAGGCCTGAAGATGAGGGATATCATGGGGTACTGTATCGTCTTCTTTGTGGTGCTGACGCTGATCTTCTTCGGTGTCTGGGCAGTCATGTGGTAGCACAGAGACTAAAAAATAGTTGTATGTAAATTGCCAACTAAGATAGGAGACCTTTGATGAAATCATGGTATACTCTTTCTGAAGAAGAAGTATTGAAAGAGCTTGAGACAGACCGGGAAACCGGTCTGTCTGAGGCGGAAAGCACCGCCCGCCTGGAAAAGTACGGCTCCAACGAGCTGGAAGGGCACAAGCAGGAGAGCATGATCATGCGGATTCTGGGGCAGTTGAAGGATCCCATGATCATCGTGCTGCTCATCGCGGCGGTGCTGTCCTTTGTGGCCAGTGGCTTTGAGGACTGGGTGGAGCCCCTGATCATCCTGCTGATCGTGGTGGTGAACACGGTGATCTCCATCACCCAGGAGGACAACGCCAACAAGGCGCTGGAGGCCCTGCAGAAGATGTCGGCGCCGCTGGCCAAAGTGATCCGGGGCGGCGAGATCGTGCGGGTGGAGACCAGCAAGCTGGTGCCCGGCGATGTCATCGTGCTGGAGGCGGGCGACCTGGTGCCCGCCGACGCCCGAATTCTGGAGTCGGCCAACCTGAAGGCGGATGAATCGGCCATGACCGGCGAGTCCGTGCCGGTGAGCAAGCAGCCCATCTCCACCCTGCCGGAGGAGACGGTGCTGGGCGACCGGAAGAACATGGTGATCTCCTCCACGGTGATCACCAACGGCCGGGCCACCTGCGTGGTTACCGCCACAGGTATGGACACCGAGGTGGGACGCATTGCCCAGATGCTGTCCACCGATGAGGACAACGAGACCCCGCTGCAGAAGAAGATGACGGAGATCTCCAAGGTGCTGTCCATCATCTGTCTGGGCGTGTGCGTGGTCATGTTCGTGGTGGGGCTGCTGTATCAGCGGGAGATCCTGGAGATCTTCATGAACGCAGTGGCCCTGGCCGTGGCCGCCATTCCCGAGGGGCTGGCCGCCGTGGTCACCATCGTGCTGGCCCTGGGCGTGCAGCGCATGGTCAAGCGCAACGCCATCGTCAAGAAGCTGCCCGCGGTGGAGACCCTGGGCTGCGCCAGCGTGATCTGCTCGGATAAGACGGGCACGCTGACCATGAACAGGATGACCGTGGTGGAGGTGTGGACTCAACAGGAGGGCGAGCGCGCCCTGGCGCTGACCATTGGCTCTTTGTGTAACGACACGGTGCTGACCTACAATGAGGATGGCTCTCCCAAAACCGCGGGCGACCCCACGGAGACCGCCTTCGTGGACATCGCGGTGAAGGAAGGGCTGGACAAGAACGAGATCGAAAAGACCATGCCCCGGGTGGCGGAGCTGCCCTTCGACTCCGAGCGGAAGCTGATGAGCACCATCCATCCCTTTGAGGGCAAGTACCGGGTGATGGTGAAGGGTGCCCCCGACGTGCTGGTGGGACGCTGCGTCATCGACAAGGCGGCTGCCGACACAGTGCTCAAGCAGAACGGGGACATGGCCTCCCGGGCCCTGCGGGTGTTGGGCGTGGCCTATAAGGACATCGACGCCATCCCCGAGGGCGAGCTGACCAGCGAGGAGCTGGAAAGCGGGCTGACCTTCGTTGGCCTGGTGGGCATGATCGACCCGCCCCGCATGGAGGTCAAGCAGGCGGTGGCCGAGTGCTACGGCGCCGGCATCCGCCCGGTGATGATCACCGGCGACCACAAGCTCACCGCCGTGGCCATCGCCAAGGAGCTGGACATCTTCCGGGACGGGGACCTGGCCATCACCGGCGAGGACCTGGACGCCATGGACCAGCCCACCCTGGAGCGGAACGTGGAGAAGTACGCAGTGTACGCCCGCGTGTCTCCCGAGCATAAGATGCGCATCGTGCAGGCCTGGCAGTCCAAGGGCAACGTGGTGGCTATGACGGGCGACGGCGTGAACGACGCCCCTGCCCTGAAGGCCGCCGACATCGGCTGCGCCATGGGCATCACCGGCACCGACGTGGCCAAGGGCGCGGCGGACATGATCCTCACCGACGACAACTTCGCCACCATTGTCCACGCGGTGGAAGAGGGCCGTGGCATCTACGCCAACATCAAGAAGTCCATCCAGTACCTGCTCAGCTGCAACATCGGCGAGATCATCACCATGTTTGTGGCCACCGCCCTGGACTTCCGCCAGATGCCCCTGGTGACCATCCAGCTGCTGTGGCTGAACCTGGTGACCGACTCCCTGCCCGCCCTGGCTCTGGGCATGGAGCCCGTGGAGGCCGGTGTGATGAAGCAGAAGCCCCGGGATCCCCATGCCAGTATCTTCGCCCACGGCTTTGCTGCCAGCATGGTATTCTACGGCGTGCTGGTGGGCGGCATCACCCTGCTGGCCTATGTTCTGGGCGAGTATGTACTGTCTAAAGACGTGACCGACCAGGTGATGCGCGACGGCTACGCCAACACCATGGCCTTTGCCACCCTGGTGTTCTGTGAGCTGACCCGTGCCTTCGCGGTGCGCAGCGAGAAGCAGAGCATTTTCCAGATCGGTCTGTTCTCCAACAAGACCATGAACATCGCCTTTGTGGTTGGTCTGGGCCTGCAGCTGTGCGTGTTGTTTATCCCGCCCCTGCAGTCCATCTTCAGCATTACGAATCTGCCCGCTGAGGACTGGGCCATCGTGGTGGGCCTGGGCCTGTGCCCTCTCATCATCAGCGAGATTACCAAGGCTTTCAGCCGCGCTCGGGATAAGACCTCCGATTGAGCAGCTTTGCCTTGACTTCTGGCAATGTGTGCTTTATCATAAATAACACCTGACGAATTAAAATAATTTGGAGGTTATGTGTCATGAGAGATGTATATGTTGTCAACTGCTGCCGCACCGCAGTGGGTTCCTTCGGCGGCTCCCTGAAGGATACCCCCGCCGCTGATCTGGGTGCTGTGGTGGTGAAGGAGGCTCTGAACCGCTCCGGAATCAAGCCCGAGCAGGTGGATGAGCTGATGTTCGGCTGTATTCTCACCGCCGCCCAGGGCCAAAACGTGGCCCGCCAGGTGGGTGTGAAGGCCGGTATCCCCTACTCCGTGCCCGCCTATACCGTGGGTATGGTGTGCGGCTCCGGGATGAAGTCGGTCATCGAGGGTGCCCGGGCCATTCTGGCCGGCGACGCGGACGTCATCGTGGCCGGCGGCACCGAGAATATGTCCGCCGCTCCCTTCGCGCTGCCCGATGAGCGCTGGGGCGCCCGCATGGGCGACAAGAAAGTGGTGGACACCATGATCAAGGACGGCCTGTGGGATGCCTATAACAACTACCATATGGGCACCACCGCCGAGAACATCAATGACGTGTGGGGCATCACCCGTGAGGAGCAGGACGTTTTTGCCGCCGCTTCCCAGCAAAAGGCCGAGGCTGCCCAGAAGGCCGGCAAGTTTGAGGCGGAGATCGTCCCCGTGATGATCAAGAAAAAGAAGGAAATGGTTGAGTTCAAGGTGGACGAGTACCCCAAGGCGGGCGTGACCGCCGAGAGCATCGCCAAGCTGCGCGGCGCCTTCCCCGTGGGGCCTGAGGGCGTGGAGGATGAGATTGTCCACACCTTTGAGCCCGGCAAGGTCCATGCGGCAGACGCCCACAAGCATGTGCAGCGGGTGACCGCCGCCAATGCCTCCGGCATCAATGACGGTGCGGCCGCCATCGTGCTGGCCTCCGGCGAGGCAGTGGAGAAATACGGTCTGAAGCCCATGGCCAAGCTGGTGAGTTGGGGCCAGGGCGGCGTGGATCCCAAGATCATGGGCGTGGGCCCCGTGCCCGCTTCCCGTCAGGCCATGGCCAAGGCTGGCCTGAAGATCGAGGACATCGACCTGGTGGAGGCCAACGAGGCCTTTGCCGCCCAGTCCATCGCGGTTGCCCGTGAGCTGGGCTTTGATATGAGCAAGGTGAACGTCAACGGCGGCGCCATCTCCATTGGCCACCCCGTGGGCGCTTCCGGAGCCCGGATCATTGTCACCCTGCTGCATGAGATGGCCAAGCGGCCCGACGCCAAGAAGGGCCTGGCCACCCTGTGTATCGGCGGCGGCATGGGAGTTGCCACTATTTTCGAGAAGTGCGAATAAGAAGCGCGGAGCCGTCGTGAGCAGCCCGGATGGACCGAGCGAGGGCGCGAAATCAAGCCGCAACACGGCTGTTTCAAGCCCAAGCCGGAAGGACGCTGGGCGTCGCGAACAGGCGCAGCGTGACAGCGCGGAGCGCGCGGGCAGGCGCATAGGGGAGATAAGCCGGGCGCGGATGGGCAAAGTCCAGGGACGGCCAGGGGCTGGACCGGGTTTGCCCGGAGTCAGACAGCTTGTCCACCCGGCCACATACCCGGCCCTGAGCGGAATCAAATCAGCACTTGACAGGCTCTCCTAGCCGGCGCTAAACTAGTGCTGGGGGAAACGAGTACACAAGTTACGCGACCCGCGAAGGGGGCGGGCCTTTGGCCCGTCCCCTTTGATTCAACAAACCTTGAGGAGGTCAAATGAAATGCCCAAATTTGTAAGCATCGAAGAGGCGGTCAAGCTGATCCCCGATGGCGCCACTGTGATGTTCGGCGGCTTCATGGGGTGCGGCAGCGCCCACAAGTTCATTGACGCGCTGAGCAAGAGCGGCGTGAAGGATCT
Source organism: uncultured Oscillospiraceae bacterium (assembly GCA_944387095.1). GTDB lineage: Bacteria > Bacillota > Clostridia > Oscillospirales > Oscillospiraceae > Enterenecus. The sequence goes on along the minus strand of CALXDP010000001.1, from coordinate 79,078 downwards.
GACCATGATCTGCAACGACGGCTCCATGCCCGGTGGTCCCCTAGGTGAGGACTACTATGGTGTGGCCAAGCTGATCCACAACAAGCAGGTGAAGAAGCTGATCACCAGTCATGTGGGCCTGAACCCCGAGGTGGCCCAGCAGAACATGCAGGACGGCACTCTGGAAGTGGTGCTGGTGCCCCAGGGCTCTTTAGCCGAGATGATCCGCGCCGGCGGTGCCGGCCTGGGCGGCGTGCTCACCCCCACTGGCGTAGGCACCGTGGTGGAGGAGAGCCCCCTCTGCCTGGGCAAGCAGACCATTCATGATAAGGACTATCTGCTGATGGCCCCGTTACATGCCGACTTCGCCGTCATCTCCGGCTATAAGATTGATAAGGCGGGCAACGTGTGGTATAAGGGCACCACCATGAACCACAGCATTGTAATGGCTACCGCCGCTGACACCGTCATTGCTGAGGCCGAGCAGGTGGTGGAAGTGGGGGCCATTGCCCCGGAGGATGTGCGCACCCCTGGGGTGTTTGTGGATTACGTGGTTGAGGGAGGTCTCTACTAATGGAAAAGTCTCAGATCAAAGGTTTTATTGCCGCCCGTGTGGCCAAGGAGCTGAAGGACGGCGACGTAGTGAACCTGGGCATCGGCGTGCCAACCTTGGTTCCCAACTACCTGCCTGAGGGTGTTCATGTGACCCTCCAGGCGGAGATCGGCATCGTGGGGTCCGCCTCCGCCGGGGACAACCCTGATCCGATCCATATCGTGGACGCGGGCGGGGCCCCCTCTGGGGTGCGGCCGGGCGGCTGCTTCATTGATTCTGCCACCTCCTTTACCTTGATCCGGGGCGGCCATGTGGACGCCACGGTGTTGGGCGGCCTGGAAGTGGATCAGGAGGGGTCTTTGTCCAACTGGCTCATCCCCGGCAAGAAGATGCCCGGCATGGGTGGTGCCATGGACCTGCTGGTGGGTGCCAAGACGGTCATTGTGGCCATGGAGCACACCGCCAAGGGCGCTCCGAAGATTCTCAAGAAGTGCCGTCTGCCCTACACTGCGGTCAAGTGTGTGGATAAGATCATCACCGAGATGGGCGTGATGGAGGTGACGGACAAGGGGCTGGTGCTCACCGAGTATAACCCTGAGTTCACGGTGGAGCAGATCCAGGCTGCCACTGAGGCTGAGCTGATCATCAGCCCCGACCTGAAGCCCATGGCGTAAGGGATCCGGCTGACTGGACTCAAAACATAAAAAGGCACGTGCCCCGGGCGTAAGCCCGGGGCACGTGCCTTTTTATGTATGGCGCGGGGGGTCAGCCGTTCCCGGTGGGGATGAAGGGGCGGATGGCCAGGGCCACGTTGCTGATGGGCATGGTCTGGAGCCAGACTTTGCCGGGGCCGGTGAGCAAGGTGTTAAACAGACCTTCCCCGCCGAGAAATTTATTTTTCAGACCGGGCACCTGCCGGATATCCATGGCCACCGTGGGCTCAAAGCCGGCCACATTTCCGGTATCCACCACAATCTGTTGACCCGGGGCCAGGGTGTACTCCACCAGCTCGCCGTCGATCTCCACGAAAGCCGTTCCGGAGCCGGACAGACGCTGCATGATGAAGCCTTCGCCGCCAAAGAAGCCGGCCCCAAGTTTTTTGCTGAAGTGAATGGACAGGTCCACGCTGGACTGGGCGGCCAAGAAGGCGTTCTTCTGCAGGATCATCTCGTGGCCCGGGGCAATGGTCAGGGGGATGATTTTGCCGGGGAAGCTGGAGCCAAAGGCGATCATGCCGGGACCGCGGGCGGTGTAGATGTTCTGGAACATGCTCTCGCCGGAGAAGGCCCGGGAGAACATCTTGCCCAGGCCGCCGCCCCGGGTCTCCATCTCCATGTTGGGGCTCATCCAGGCCATGGAACCCCGCTCGGTGATCATCTGCTCGCCGTCCAGCATCTGGCAGAGATCACCACTGGGAACACGCCGCCGGTAATCTCATAGTTCATAAGGTGAAGCCTCCTGTTCTTTCTCAAACTGTGAGGGGATCCCTCAAAACCCATATTACCAGCCGGGCTGGAGGTGTGTCAAGGCGCAGATGGGACCCTTCGCGGCGGACAAACAGCAGGCCGGTCCAGACCGGCCTGCTGTCAGGGAAGAGTGTGGATGGGCGTGAGGGATGAAAAGGGAGCGGATGGGGCGGTCAGTCCAGAACCAGCGCGTTGACCTCCTCCACGATGGATACGACGTCTTCCCGGCTTGCGAACAGGCGGGCTTCCCCGTTCAGGCTCACCAGGCAGCTGGCGCTGTCGTACTGGTAGAAGGCGAGCGTGACGGTCTGGAACGAGTCGGTGTTCCGGTGAAAGAGGAAGCGTATCTCCTCGCTCCGCTCTGGGGCCAACCCGCTCCCGCTGCCGGTGGAGGTGAGGGATGTGAGGGCGCTGAGAACGCTCTGGAAATCGATCTCAACGCCGTCCAGGGTCCAGACGGTCTGCTCGGTGGGATTCCCGTCCTCACCGGTGATCTCCTCCATCGTCTTCTCCACATGATAGGTCTCCCCGTCCAGGGTGATGTCCACGGATTCCACCGTGTCGCCGTCCAGCATCAGGATATCGTCGGGCAGCAGGGAGTCCAGGCTCAGGTAGATCATAGCGTCGGCCACGGTGGCGTCTATGTAGTAGACCATATCGGAGCCGGCGATCCGGGCGTAGCAATACTCTCCGTCATAATTGCCGATCTCCAATACAAATGTGTAATCGGTTTCCAGGGTCTCATAGATGGGGTCGCCGTCCTCGTCGGTCAGGCCGCTGTCCACCTGGGTGGTCTCCACATAGTCCACGGTGACCACGGCGGCAGGCTCATCCAGGCCGTACTCCGCCAGAGCGGCCTCATCCGCCTGGTAGTCCACGCACTGGCTCCAGGCGAGCAGAGTGATATTCCCCACGAAGGATTCGGTCAGCTCGGTGTCCAGAGTGATGTAGTCCTCCCCGTCCCGCTGGAACCAGACGTAATGGTCGGAGTAGGCCAGGCCGCTGTCCTCCAGATAGACCAGCTCCAGATCCCGGTTGTCCGACTCCACGGTGAAGGCGGTGAGGGCAATCATGGCGGGGATCTCCTCTTCCGCCACAAAGTCATACAGCTCATAGGAGAAGGCGTCCAGCAGGGAGGTATCGGTGAGGTAGACGCTGCCGTCCCCGATGGAGACGTACCGCTGGCCGCCTATGGCGGTCTCGTCCCCGATTTCCAGGGAATACTCCCCGTTCTGCGTGGCCACCTCCACGGCAGCCGCCGGCTCGTCCAGGCCGTACTGGGACAGGTCATCCACTCCCTCGATGGTGCGGTAGGCGGTGACGCTGTCCAGAGCGTTTGCTATGGACTCCAGTAGGGCACTGTCCAATGGGAAGGCGCTGTCTGCGGGATAGCTCCAGCCCCCGTCAGCGTCATAGACAAAGGTGAGGCGCTCCCCGCCGTACTCCCAGCTCAGCTGGGTGATGTCCGCCCCCTCCAGGGACAGGATGGAAAAGGAGGTGTCCTCCGTAACGTCCTCATTGGGGGAGAGCTGAAGGGCGGCGAAGGCGGCGGCGCACACGACCACCAGGGCCAGCAGGAGTAGGCCCAACTTATTCTTTCGCTTCATCTGCGCTTCCTCCTGATCCAGATGTAGATGCCAACGCCCAGATAGACCAGGGGGATCAGGCCCACCATGACAATGGTGAGGGTGGAGGCGGTGGCGCTGTTGATGGTGAGATAGTCATGGCTCAGGCTCTTGGCGTGGATGGAGATGCGCTCCTCCTGGTCCAGCATCCAGCTCAGGGCGTTGAGAAAGAAATCCTGGTTGCCGCCAGACACCATCAAATTGGCGCTGTCATCCACCAGGTAGGAGGAGGAAACCCACACCACCTGGCTCTGCGCCTCGTCGCTCACCTCATCGGTGATGGCCACCGCCAGGGCGAAGGGGCCGTCCACGTCCCCCTCCTCCCAGTCGTAGGTGGTCAGGTCATACCCGGCCACCTTGGAGTAGGCGGAGTCGGAGGTGGTGAGCAGTTGGGAGACAGAGACCCCGTCGGGCAGCTCGTCGGCCACAGTCAGCCCCTGGGCGGTGGAGAGCAGCACATAGTAGCCCTCTTCCAGCAGGGGGGAGGTGATGGTATGGGAACCGATGTCGGGCAGCAGATTGTAGGGATAGCCGTACAGGGAGTAGCTCTGATCGGCCTCCATAACGATTCCGCCGGCGGCGGACACTCCGTAAGACTCCTCCATCAGCCCCTCCAGATTGGCCAGGGTGCCAGCGCCGCTGAGGGGGGAAGTGATGAGCAGCAGGCTGCCCCCCGTCTCCAGATAGTCGCGGAGCTTTTCCGTCTCTTCCTCGCTCAGATCGCTCTGGGGGGTGTGGATGAGGACAGCGTCCGCGTCCTCGGGCACCCCCTCCACGGTGAGCAGGGAGAGCTCCTCGGTCTCGATGTTTTGCTGCTCCACCCCGTCGGCAAAGCCGGAGGACAGCTCTGACTCCCCGTGGCCGGTGAGGACGTAGAGCTTGGGCAGGTCCTCGCTGGTGACGTAGCCGATGGCGGAGGTCAGGGCGCCCTCCCCGGCGAAGGCGCTCTCATAGGTGGCATAGTCGTACTCGTACACGTCGGCGTAGGACACATAGCGGTAGGTCTCCCCGCACGCCACCACGAAGCTGTTGTTGTACACGCCGGTCAGCTCGTACTGTTCCAGAAAGGTGGGGTGTACGTCCGGGTCCACCTTTTCCACCCGCAGCCGGTCGCTGAGGGCGGCGTACTGGTCCAGCAGCAGCTCCACATGGGTGTCCTCGCTGCCGGATTGGACAATCCAGTAGATGGTGACCTCCTCTTCCAGCCCGGCCACCTGGATTTCCGTCTGCTCAGACAGGGAGTAGAGCTGGTTGGAGGTGGTGTCCCGCTGGGTCAGGCTGGCGGGCAGGGCGCCGGCCAGCACGTTGACCGCCACGGCGATGGCCAGCACGATGAGGGTGGCCGCCACGCTGTATCCACCCACCCGGAAGGCGCGGGTGTGAAACGACGCCCTGAAGCTGGCGGGTGTTTTTGCGGCGTTGTTCCCCGCCTTCTTGGCCGGATTGGACTTTGAAAACCTCATTCGCTCCACCTCCGTTTTTCCAGGGACTGCACGCTCAAAAACAGGAAAAACCCGATGATGGTGAGGTAGTAGACGATGGCCGTCCAGTCAAAGATGCCGTTGACAAAGGTGTAAAACCGCTGGAACAGAGAGAGGTGCTCCAGAACTTCCGGGAACAGGCCGGAGAACTCAAACGCTTCGGTGAGATAGAGGGCGGACAATCCGCCCTCCAGCACGACGCCCGCCGCCAGGGCCACGGTGGAGTTGCGGGTCATGCGCCACAGGATGAGAACCAACAGCAGAATCACAACGGCAAAGGCGGCGAAGGAGGCAAAGGCGGAGGAGGCCACAAAGCTGGACAGCGAACTGAGAAAATAGTTGACCAGCATGACCACAAAGCACAGCCCGGCCGCCACCGCCTGGCTCTCGGTGATGGAAGAGATGAACACGCCGATGGCGGTCAGAGCGGCCCCCAGAAAGAAAAAGCCCGTGATGGCGCCGAAGGCCGCCGGGAAGTAGATGTCTCCGAAGGCGGATAGAAGCAAGGGGTAGAGGCAGATGACGGCGGTGGGCAGCAGAAGCATGCACAGCAGGGCGGCATACTTGCCCAGCACCACCTGGGCCATGGACAGGGGAAGGGAGTAGAGCAGCTGATCGGTACGCTGCCGCCGCTCTTCCGCCAGTACCCGCATGGTGAGGATGGGCACGATGATGAGAAAGACAAAGGACATCTCGCTGATCACGTACTCAAAGTTGGCCACCTGGTAGTTCAGGTGATAGACCATGGTGAAGATCCCGGCGAAGAGCAGCAGAAAGGCGCCGAACACATAGCCGGTGAGGTTGGTGAAGCAGGAGCTGATCTCATGCCGAAAAATAGCATTCATGTCTGCTCCACCTCCTGCTCTGCCCCGTCCTGGCGGGGGAACTGGGAGGGCTCATCTGCGGCGTCCCCCTGGCCGTCCCCGGTCAGCTCCAGGAAGATATCCTCCAGGCTGGCCTTGGCCATGTTCAGCCGGAGCAGGGGCAGGCGGGCATCGCTGAAGGCGAGGAAGACGCTGCGGCAGATGTCCTCCCCGTCCTGGGGCTGTCCGGTGAGCTGGGCGCTGCACCGGCCGTCCCCCGCCTCCGTGATCTCCCACTGGGAGACGCTGGGGATGGCGGATAGGAGCCGGTCCACCTGTTCCCGGCCGGCCTCGGCGGTGATCTGGACGGTGGCGGATCCGGCGAACAGCCGCTCTAAGTTGTCCGGGGTGTCGCAGGCCACCAGCCTGCCCTTGGAGATGATCAGCACGGTCTGGCACACCGCCTGCACCTCGGAGAGGATGTGGCTGGAGAGAATCACCGTGTGGTTCTGTCCCAGAGTCTGGATCAAATCCCGGATCTCGATGATCTGCTTGGGGTCTAGCCCCACAGTGGGCTCGTCCAAAATAACGATCTCCGGGTCAGCCAGGATGGCCTGGGCGATGCCCACCCGCTGGCGATACCCCTTGGAGAGGTGCTTGATGAGCCGGTCGGCCACGTCGGCGGTTTGGGTGACCGCCATCACCCGCTCGATCTGCCCGGGCAGGTCCCGCTCGCCAATGCCCTTGGCCCGGCCCACAAAGCGCAGATACTCCCGGGGAGTGCGGTCCAGGTAGAGAGGGGGCTGTTCCGGCAGGTAGCCGATGAGCCGCTTGGCCAGCCCTCCTTCCTCAAAGATGTCGTAGCCGCCGATGGTCACCTGACCGGAGCTGGCGGCCAGGCAGCCGGTCATGATATTCATGGTGGTGGACTTCCCCGCTCCATTGGGGCCGAGAAAACCGTAGATCTGCCCTTTGCCGATGGCAAAGGACAGGTCGGATACGGCGGTATGGCTGCCATATCGCTTGGTGAGATGTTTCACTTCAATCAAATTCTGCTCCTCCTTCCACAATGGGGCGGCGGGAACCCGACGCGCAGGCAGGCCGCCCCGCCGGTGGTTTCATTGTAATGCCTGACGCTGAACAGCGTCTGAAAAGGGGGCGAGGGTTTGTAAACAATCCTTGAACGGCGAAAAAACGGCTCCCGCCACGGGGGCGGGAGCCGAAGAGCAGGGCGGGGTCAGACAGGCAGGCCAGGCAGCTGGACGAAAAAGGTATTGAGGCCGCCGGCGCTCTCCGCCCAGATGCGGCCCCTGTGCTCGGTGATGATGGCCTGGGCGATGGACAGCCCCAAGCCGAAGCTGCCGTCCCGGCTGCGGGCCTGGTCCGCCCGGTAGAAGCGCTTGAAGATATCCTGAAGCTGCTGGGGGGAGAGGGCGGTGCCCGGATTGGATATGGTGAGCAGGCAGTGGCCCCGGTGCTGACGGGACAGCCGGACGGCCACCTCGCCGCTGCGGTCGGAATATTTTTGGGCGTTGTCCAGCAGGATCTCCACCACCTGGGCCAGGTGGGCGGGACTGCCTTGGACGGCGACGCCCTCCTCCGCTTGACAGGTCAGGGTGAGCCCTTTTTCAAAGAACAGCGCCTCGAAGGGAAGAACCGACTGGGTCACCAGCGCGGTGAGATCGCACCGGGTAAAGGCCATGTTGGACCGGCCGTCATCCACCCGGGCCAGCTCCAGCAGCCGCTCCACCAGCCCCCGCATCTGCCGGGCCATGGTGAGAATGCTCTGGGAGAACTGGGCTTTCGCCTCCGGCTCATAGCTGGGGCTCTGGAGCAGCTCGGCGTTGGTCATGATGACGGTCAGGGGGGTCTTCAGCTCGTGGGAGGCGTCGGCCACGAACTGCCGCTGCTGCTTCCAGGCCCGGTCCACCGGGCGCACCGCCCAGCGGGCCAGCAGCAGGCTGATGGCCAGAAAGGCCCCAAAGCTGATCACGCCGATGAGGATGCAGGTGCGCAGCAGGTTGTCCAGGGTGGACAGCTCGCTGGACATATCGGCAAACACGATGCGCTGGGCGGAGGGGGTGGTTACCAGGCAGAAGCGCAGGCTGTAGTCCTCCAGTACGCCCACGCGCTGCCCCGTGGCAAGGGAGAGGGTGACCAGCTCCTGCAGGAACTGCTGGTCCGACAGATCGTAGTAACCTCCGGCGGCGGCCAGCTCTCCCTGGCCGCCCATCTCCAGCACAAAGTAGGGCAGGCGCAGCTCATCAGGGTCCTCTCCCGGGATTCCCAGGCGGAAGGGGGAGGCGGCGATGCGCTGCATCATGCTCACGCTCTCCGCCTCCAGATTGCTCCGGGTGAATTGGTAGACCAGGCCAAAGATGACGCACAGCATGGCCGTGACAATGGCCATGTTGATGACCACGAACTTCAGACGCAGCTTGCTCAGCATGGCTGTGCCACCTCCAGATGATAGCCCAGCTTCCGGATGGCCTCAATGCGGATATTGGAGCCGATGCTGGCCAGCTTTTTGCGCAGGAAGCCCACATAGACCTCCACATGGTTTTCCACCGCGTTGGAGTCATAGCCCCACACCCGGGCCAGAATCACCTCTTTGGAGAGGTTGCGCTGTCCGGCCTGAAGTAGACAGCGCATCACGTCAAACTCCTTGGCGGACAGGCGCACGCTGCGGCTCTGGCAGACCAGCATGCCGGTGGACAGATCTAGGGCGGTGTTGCCGAAGGTCAGCTCGTCCACCTGGGAACCCTGGCGGCGCAGCAGGGCGTTGATACAGGCCAGCAGTTCCCGGGTGTCAAAGGGCTTGGTCAAATAGTAGTCCGCCCCGGCGTTGAGTCCCTCGATCCGGTCCTCCAGCCCCGCTCGAGCAGTGAGCATCAGGATGGGCACCCCCAGCCGTTTGGCCCGGACCTGGCGGGCCAGGTCATAGCCGTTCATCTTGGGCATCATCACATCCAGGATGAGCAGGTCGTACACCCCCAGCAGGGCGTACTCCTCCCCGGACTCCCCGTCATAGGCCACCTCCACATCGAACCCCTTTTTCTCTAACATGGTCTGGAGGGAATCGGCCAGCAGCTTTTCATCTTCTACAATTAAAATTCTCATGCGCGCTCCCCTTCCGGGCCCCCGCCGCGGGATCTGATATGGCGCGGCCCTGTGGTGTGGATTTCTCATTCTTATCATAAAGCTTGTTTCTGAAAAAAAGCTGAAAAAATTCGTGTTCACAATTCTTTTACAGCCTGGGCCCAGTCCATATCGTCTATGAAAATGACCAAAGCTGTGATATAATCTCCAGCGAGAAGACCAGACCCGTCCGCCCGGCCGAGGCGGGCCTTTTTCAGGAGGCGCTGTCCATGAAACCCATTGCCCACATCCGCTCGGCATTCCCGTCCAAGTTCGGCATCCCCCGCCAGGCGGGGCTGGTGAAGGAATTGAAGGCCCAAATCATCTTTGAGGCGGAGTACCGCAATCCCGAGGCCCTGCGGGGAATCGAGGGATTTTCCCACCTGTGGCTGATCTGGGAGTTCTCCCAGAACAGGCGGGAGGGCTGGTCACCCACGGTGCGCCCGCCCCGGCTGGGGGGCAATGCCCGTATGGGGGTGTTTGCCACCCGCTCCCCCTTCCGGCCCAATCCCATTGGGCTGTCCTGCGTCCGGCTGGAGCGGGTGGAGTGGGACGGCCCCCAGGGCCCGGCACTGCATGTGTCGGGGGCCGACCTGATGGACGGCACGCCGATCTATGACATCAAACCCTATGTGCCCTATGCCGACTGTCATCCGGAGGCCACCCAGGGCTTTGCGCCCCCGGACACTGCCAGGCTTCTCAAAGTGGAGATCCCGCCGGAACAGTTGGACCGGGTGCCTGGGGAGGACCGGGCGGCCCTGAAAGGGGTACTGGCTCAGGATCCCCGCCCCGCCTATCAGCGGGACCCGGCGCGGGTGTATAGATTTGGCTTTGCCGGGCTGGAGGTGTGCTTTACGGTTCGGGACGGGGTGCTTCATGTGCAGGACGTCCGGCCCGTGCCAGAACAGCCGGGGCCCAGAGTATAAAAAGGTCGACGTCCCCCCGCGCGGGTATGCCGCGCGGGGGGACGCTTGATTCAACGCCGGTCCAATGGAGTATAGGGGCGCTGGGGGCACACGGCCTTGTAGGCAGGGCGGATGATCCGCCCCGAGGAGGCGAACACCTCTTCGATCCGGTGGGCGCACCAGCCCACGACGCGGGCGATGGCGAATAGCGGAGTGTACAGCTCGGGAGGGATGCCCAGCATCTTGTACACCAGCCCGGAGTAAAAGTCCACATTGGCGCACATCGCCTTGTCCTGGCCAGTGATCCGGTGAAACAGCCCGGGAGCTAGCCGCTCCACCAGTTCAAACAGCTCAAATTCGGCCAGCATATCCTTCTTTTCCGCCACCCCCCGGGCAAACTGCTTGAGCAGCACGGCCCGGGGATCGGACAGGGTATAGATGGCGTGGCCCATGCCGTAGATGAGGCCGGACCCATCCCCCGCCTCCCGGCGCAGAAGTTTTTCCAGGTAGGCGGAAACCTCCTCCTCGTCTGTCCAGTCGGAGACCTCCCGCTCAATATGACGGAACATCTCCATGACCTTCTGATTGGCTCCCCCGTGGCGGGGCCCCTTCAGCGAGCCCACCGCGGCGGCGATGGCGGAGTAGATATCCGTGCCGGAGGAGGACAGTACCCGGCAGGCAAAAGCGGAGTTGTTTCCTCCGCCGTGCTCCATGTGGAGCACCAGGCACAGATCCAGCAACCGGGCCTCGTCCTGGGTGAACTGGTTGTCGTGGCGCACGGAATAGAGGAAGTTCTCCGCCAGGCTCAGCCCAGCCTGGGGCCGGTGGAGGTAGAGGGACTCGTTGTCGTAGTAGTGGCGCTTGCAGGCGAAGGCGTGGGCCACGATCACCGGGAAGTGGGCGATGAGCTGGATGGCGCGGAAAAATTCAGCCTCCAGACAGCTGTTCTCCGGGTCCGGGTCATAGGAATACAGGGCCAGGGTGGACCGGGCCAGCTTGTTCATCACATCCGGGCTGGGGGCCTTGAGGATCATATCCTCCGTAAAACCGGGAGGCAGGGTGCGGTAGCGCCCCAGCAGGGCCCGGAAGGTGTCCAGCTGCGCCCGGTCGGGAAGTTTGCCGAACAAAAGGAGATAGGCGGTCTCCTCAAACCCAAACCGGCCCTCGCGCAGGAAGCCCCGGATCAGCTCTGTGACGTCGATGCCGCGGTAGATCAGCTGCCCTTCCGCAGGCACCTTTTCTCCGTCCTGGATGTAGTAGCCACGGACGTTGCCGATCTGGGTGATGCCGGCCATCACACCGGTGCCGTCGGCGTTGCGCAGGCCACGCTTCACCCCATACCGCTCATATAGGCCGGGAGAAATCCGGTTCTGTAAAAGGTACTGGCCGCATATGTCTTGAAGGAAGGACAAGGACTGGCTGTCAATGAGATCAGACATGGCATTGTAATTCATGGGGCACCTCCACACCACAGGATTCAGAGAGCGTTTATCCCAGTATAGCGCAGTGATGCGTGTGCGTCAATGCAAAAATACCCGAAAAATACCGGTTTTCGCCCTGAATATTCGTTGGTGTTCGGATAAAAATGCAAGAGGGAGAGAGGAAACTTGCAGAAATTTGAATTCTGGAAGCCTGTGCGCAGGGCGTTTGCCATGGGGGTATTTCTGGGGGTGCTGTTGTTTCTGCTGCCTGTGATATTTCTTGGGGTGGAGGGCGAGCAGGTGGCGGTACTGCCGCCAGAGCCCACGCCGGTGCCCTCCCCAAAGGCCCCAGTGGAGAGCTGGGACAGCGGACAGGCGCTGCGCGTGCTCCAGGAAGATGGAGCGGTGGAGGAGATGTCTCTGGCCGACTACCTGTGGCGGGTGGTGGCGGCGGAAATGCCGGCCTCCTTTGAGCAGGAGGCCCTGCGGGCCCAGGCGGTGTGCGCCCGGACTTACAGCCTGTGGAAAATGGCCGCGGGCAGCCATCAAGAAGAGGGGGCGGACTTGTGTACCGACTCGGGCTGCTGCCAGGCGTACATTGAGCCGGAGCAGGCCGGGGAAAACTGGGGAGATTCCGCCCAGAGCCATTCAGAAAAAATTGCCGCCGCCGTGGCAGACACCGACGCCCAGGTGCTTACCTATGATGGCCAGCCCATTCAGGCGGTGTTTTTTTCCTCCTCCACCGACGCCACTGAGGATGCCGCCCAGGTGTGGGGCAACAGCCTGCCCTACCTGGTGTCCGTGTCCAGCCCGGAGGGGGAGGAGGTGCCCAACTATCACTCCACCGTGACTTTGACTGCAGACCAGCTGCGGGAGCTGGTGGTGGCACAATACCCGGAAGCGGACCTGTCGGCGGACCCGCCGGATTGGATTTCTAACGTGAGTTACAACGCCTCCGGGCGGGTGTCCAGCCTAGAGGTGGGCGGAGTGAGCATGAGCGGCGGGGCGGCCAGGACCCTGTTTGGTCTGCGCTCGGCCTGCTTTCAGGTGGAGGAATCAGAGGGCAGTTTTACCTTTTCTGTCACCGGGTACGGCCATGGCGTGGGTATGAGCCAGTACGGCGCCAACGCCATGGCCAAGGAGGGCAGTGGCTGGAGGGAGATCGTGACCCACTACTATACGGGGGTGAATATTGAACGCTGGGGCGAATAGGAAAGGAAAGGTATAGGGGCTGGAATATTTGTCCAGACTGGACATAGAGTGCTGTATGGAAAGGAAGTGTGCGATTATGGCGGAAGCAGTGAAATTCAGGCGGCGGAGGATGCTGACCCCGGAAGAGGAGGCGCGGCAGCAGCTGATGGAGGAGATGGCCCAGACCAGGCTGCAGCTCAACCAGGCCTATGCGGATTTCAATGTGCAAAGCGACCCGGATCTGGTGGACTCCTGTGTGTTTACCATCAATGCCCTGCGCAGCCGGCATTCCTATCTGGTGCGGCAGATCAAGCTGCTGGAGACTGGGAAAGGGGATGTGGGATGAGCGGATGGGCCTGGGCGGCGGTGGCAGCGGCAGTTCTGCTGGCGCTGGTCTTGGCCAGACGCCCGCTGCGGGCCTTGGGCCGGCTGGCGGGCCGCTCCGGCCTGGGGCTCATGTTCCTCTGGATCTTCCAGACTCTGGGCAGCTGGCTGGGGGCCCAGTTGGGGGTAAATCTGTTCAACGCGCTGATTCTTGGTGTACTGGGCGTTCCTGGATTTGCCCTCCTTCTCATGGTGCAATGGCTGGTTTCCTCATGAAAACTTAACATTTTCCGCGTTTTTGGGGTGGAAAAGGGTGAGCGGCTGTGTTATGATAACGACGATAAGCGACAAAAGAAAACCCGAAAGCGGTCTGACCGGGGAAGCCGGGCGGAGGCGCGCGGAAATTTGATAGCCGGACGGTGTATGGAATGGCCAGGAGAAATGCATGGGGATACCGTGCCCACCGGGGCCGCAGACAGGGCAGCCTGGTGCTGAAGATCATCATTGCGCTGCTGCTGGTGCTGCTGGTGGCGGGAATTTTGTTTATTGTCTTTATGGGACGGTATGTAGAATATACAGACAGTGGGGTGCGGGTGAACCTGCCCTGGCTGCAGGAAGGGGAAACGGAGGAGCCAGTGGCCACGGATCCTGTGGTCATCATCACCGATGATCCCTCGCAATCGTCCGCCCGGGGGCAGACGGCCCTGCCCCTGGAGTCCATTGGCGCGGTGGAGGTCAGCGTGCAGCAGCTGGCGAACGGCACCGCCGCCCAGACGGTGGAGGCGGCCGGGGGCAACGCGCTGGTGGTGGAGATGAAGGACTTAACCGGCCGTCTGGCCTGGGTGTCTCAGATGGAGCAGGCGGCTGTCCTGGGGGTCAACGCCCAGGACGGCGGTGTGGCCCAGGCGGTGTCCGCGCTGGCAAGGGAGGGGGAGCTTTACCTGGTGGCCCGGGTTTCCTGCTTCCGAGATCAGGCCATGGCCAGCGCTGGGCTGGGTGGCCCCCTGATGACCCGGGGCGGAAATATCTGGTACGACCCTTCTGGCTATCGGTGGGTCAGCCCCGTATCCCAGCAGGTGCGGGATTATCTGACCGGGCTGTGCGCGGAGCTGGCGGAGATGGGCTTTGACGAGATCCTGCTGGAGAGCGCCGGGTTCCCGGACCGGGGGGAGACCGATGTGCTGGCCACCTCCGAGAACCGGCCGGAGGAGCGCACCACACCGGTAACTCAATTTTTGAGCCAGCTATCCGAGGCGCTGGAGGACACGGGGACAGCACTGTCCATTTTGACCTCCCAGCAGACGGTGCTGGGGACGGACACACTCACGGGGCTCACCCCAGAACTGCTGGCCGGGCAGGTCCACCGGGTGTGGGTATCCCTTCCGGAGCATGGCGCAGGAGATTATGCCGCTGCGCTGGAGCAGGCCGGTATGGAGCAGGCCGGGCAGCGGATCGTCAGCCTGGGTGGCGCAAGGGAGGAAGGCAGCTGGACCACACTGGCCGACCCCGCCGGCTAGGGAGCGCTGGAGACAACTGCATTTTGACTGGAAAAAGGCCCTGGGAAGCACATGCTTCCCAGGGCCTTTTTGAAACCTGCTCCCACGCATTCCGGGTGCAGGTGGACTCACAGCCCCAGCAGGGCCAGATTGGCATCGGTGGAGAAGTTGGAGTTGGAGTAGAGCACCAGCACTTGGTCGATGCCGTTGTCCTGCACATACTGATTCAGAGACAGGCGGTTGTACCGCAGGTCGAAGAGGTGGACCTCCTGATAATCCAGGGACAGGAAGGGAGCCAGGGAGTCGGCGTAGGAGTCCCGGACCACCAGTAGCCTGCCACCCTCCGCGTCCGGATTCCGGATGACACACAGGCCCTGATTGCCCCCCAGGAACATGGAGTACTTGTCCTTGACCTCCAGCCGGGACAGGTCGTAGAGGGAGCCGTCCACCGGGGAGCCGTTGGGGTAGCGGGTGACGGTGGTATGCCCCGTCAGCCCGCCCTCGGGCACCCAGGTGTACATCTCGTCGGGCTCCACCCAGGCGGCCCCGGCGGAGGACCAGGTGGTGCCGTAAAAGGTGTCGGACACCAGGGTGGGTTCACTGTCCAGGATGGTACAGGTGCCGTTCATGGTGGTCATCAGGGCCACGTAGCCCTGGTAGGCCCCCATGGTGGACCAGTGGTGGTCGGTGCGGTAGAACACGTCGTCCCCGCTGAGGGCGCCGGACAGGTCGATGAAGTTTACGTCCCCGGAGACCAGTCCCTGGGCCTGCTGAATCGTAGACCCGTCGTCCACAAGGGGGGCGTTGTCTGGCAGGCGGTCAGCCCAGACATAGCTCTTGTCGGGGATCAGGGCGAAGTAGACAGGCACATCCACATTGGCACCCAGCTGGTTGACGTACTCCACCCGCTGGGCCAGGTCAGAGGGGGGGGTGTACTGGGCGAAGAGGGTCTGCTGGCCCTCGCCGCCGAAGTAGACGTCGTTGTTCTCCTGCTTGCCGATGAGGCGCTCCGACCAGGCCTTCAGATGGATCCACTCGTCCCGCAGGGGGAACTGATCGTTGACGTATTTTTCAAAATTGGCCATGAATTCGCCGTTCTCCCCAAAGACGTTGTCCAACGTGGGGGCCTCAAACTGGGTGAGATAGCGGTTCTCCTGTTCGGAGAACTCCCGGTCCGGGAGGAGGAGCAGGGCGGCGCCGAAGCCGAAGGTGAACAGGCAGAACAGAACGGTGATAAAAATGGAATATTTTTTGCCCATATCAGCGCCTCCTTAAAATCTGAAGTAGAGGAAGGGATTATAGGTGCCGTCCACCAGGTAGGCGGTGGCCAGAGCCAGCCCCGCCAGTACCAGGACGGGAATGGCGACCTGCCTGGCCCGGACGCTCAGCTTTTTCCACAGGGCGGCGGCCAAGGGGGTGGAGGCCAAAATGGCGATGATCAGGATGGGCAGGTAGTTGCGTAGGTAGTACAGGAAGCTGGAGTCCAGCAGCCCCGCGCCCATGCCGAACATGGCCTTCAGGTAGAGCCCCATGGCGGCAAAATCCTCCACGGCAAACAGGGCCCAGCCCACCATGACAATGAACAGACCATAGATGTGGCCCACCCAGCCGGGCAGTTTGTTCAGCACCTTGGAGAAGAAGAACCGCTCAAAGACAATGATGAGGAAGTAGTACAGTCCCCAGATCAGGAAGTTCCAGCTGGCGCCGTGCCAGATGCCGGTGCAGGCCCAAACCACGAACAGGTTGAATACCAGCCGGGGGGCCTTTACCCGGTTCCCCCCCAGAGGGATATACAGATACTCCCGGAACCAGCTGCCCAGGGAGATATGCCAGCGCCGCCAGAACTCAGTGGCGGACTTGGCCAGGTAGGGATAGTTGAAGTTAGCCAAAAACTCGAAACCCATCATCCGGCCCATGCCTACGGCCATATCCGAATAGCCGGAGAAGTCGAAGTAGAGCTGCATGGAGAAGGCCAGAATGCCCAGCCAGGCCCCTAACGTGGTCAGCTCCGCGCCCGGAGTGGCCAGATACACGTCCCACAGTTGGCCGATGGAGTTGGCCAGCAGCACCTTCTTGGCCAGGCCGATGGTAAACATCTGCACGCCGGAGGCAAATTGCTCGGGGGAGTGGGTGCGGAAGTTCATCTGGTCGGCCAGCTCTTTATACTTGATGATGGGGCCGGCGATGAGCTGGGGAAACAGGGTGACAAAGGTGCCGAAGCTCACCAAATTCTTGGGGACCTCCGCGTCCCCCCGGTAGATGTCCACCGGATAGGTCATGGTCTGGAAGGTGTAGAAGGAGATGCCGATGGGCAGCGTCAGGTTCAGCACCGGCATGGGGACGCCGATGGACTGGAGGGTGGTGGCCACCAGGTCCCAGTACTTGAAGAAAAACAGGATGGCCAGGTTAAGGGCCAGGGAGACGCCCACCGCCCACCGGGCCCCCCTGTCGTCGTCCCGCTGCTTGCAGCGGTGGACGATGAGACCGGCAAAGTAGTCCAGCACGATGGTGAAGATCATCAGCAGGATATATACCGGCTCCCCCCAGCCATAGAACAGCAGGTTAAAGACCAGCAGGATAAAGTTCCGGTAGCGGAAGGGGGAGATATAGTACAGGAAGAGTACAGCGGGTAGATATAGGAACAGAAAATACGGGGTGGAGAATACCATGGCCGTCACCTCTCGTCAGAATTCGGCGGAACCGGGGCAAAGAAGCGGGGGAAGCTCAGGGGCTTCCCCCGCTATGTATGTGGGATCAAATCAGAACAGGGCGTGGAACGCGCCGACAATGGCGTCGCACTGGGGATGGACGACCATCATGATATAGCTGCCGTTGGAGACAATCCGGGAGCTGTCGGCCCAGATCTGTGTGGACTCCGGAAACCACGCCCCGCCGCTGGTCATGGTATTGATACGGGCCTGGAGAATGGCCTTGACCGCGTCCACATCGCCGGCGTTGGCCACTTCCATCAGCACCAGCTCCGCGTCGTTCTTGGGCTCCTGGCACAGATACACCAGCCGCTACTGGGCGCTGATGGAGGTCAGGCCGGAGAAATGCTGAGCAATGGAGTCGTCACCGGCCAAACTGGGGGTGCCAAAGTCATATTGGGACAGCACCGCGTTGGCAAAGGCGGAGAGATCCACCTCGATAGGCTGGTCGGAAGCCTCCTCCCACCGGCAGCGCACGATGCAGCTGGCGGCAAGGCCGTTGTCACTTTTTGCCGTAATGGTGGCGGTGCCGGGCGCCATGGCGGTGACAAGGCCGCTGCCGTCCACCGCAGCCACCCCCTCGTCGCTGGAGGTCCAGACCACCCCGGGGGTGTCCTCCATCCCCGTGAAGGAGACGGTGAGCTGAAAGGTGTGCTCCGGGGCGGTAAACACGAGTTCAGACCGGTCCAGCGCCATGCCGGGCTGGGGCGCGGACGGCTCCTCGGAAGGCGGCGGGGAAGGCTTGCTGGAAGGGGGGGAGGTGGGATTTTGGGAGGGGGGCGCGGAAGGCCGCGGGGAAGGGGATTCAGGGGGGACCTCAGAGAGCTCCTCGGAAGGCTGCTGGGCGGGGGCTTCCGAGGGGGTCTCGGAGGGCTCTCCGGAAATACCGGCGGAAGGAGCGGCGGAGGAAACGTCCTGGGGATCGGGCCCCGCGCAGGCGCACAGCAGGGCCAGGCACAGCGGCAAGGCCGCCAAAAGAGAAAATGAACGCCTCATCTTGCTTATCGTCAGCTCCTTTTCAAGGGAGGGGGGCGCGGAGCGCCCCCCTGAGACTGGTTTGCTTATTCAGCGGCGGAGTCAGACGCGCCGGCGGCGTTGAACAACTCCACCATCTGGTCCTTCTCGGCGCCCACAAACAGGGCTACGTAATTCTCCCGAACAACGATCTCGGAGTTGTTCTGCCAGGCCTCCACCGTGGCGGGATAGAACGCGCCGCTCTCGATCTGGGTGTCAATGCGGGTCTGGAAGATGTCCTGCACAGTCTGCACATCAGCGGCATCGGCCACTTCCACCAGGGCCACCTCATAGGCCACAGCGGTGATCATGGGGGCGTACACCACACACTGGGTGGTCTCCACCTCGCCCAGGCCGGGATAGGCCTGCTCCAGCATGTCACCTTCAAGGGCCATCATGGAGGGGGTGTTGTCAGGATCGGTGAAGATGGTGCTGAACATCTCCTCATAGAACGCGGCCAGGTCAATGCTCAGGGGCTCGGGGGTGGGTTCTGCGGAGGGAGTGCCACCCTGGCTGCCGCAGGCCACGAGGGACAGGGCCATAACGCCCGCCAGTACAAGAGAAGTCATCTTTTTCAACATTGGTTTCATACTCCTTTTTGGTTTTGAAAAGTTCAGCCGCGGGGTGCCCGCGCTGTACCATTTGACGCAGGAGATCCAAAAAGGTTCCCAAAGAATTGAAAAAATTTTTACCGGAGGGCTGCGCGGAAAGGGGGGATGTCAAATGGCAAACCGCAAGGACAAGCTGGCGGTCAGCTTTTGGAGATGTGACCGCGGATGTGGTTGATGATCATGTCCAGGGCCACCAGGTTGTGTCCGCCTTCCAGCACTACGATGTCGGCGTACTGCCTGCTGGGCTGGACAAACTGTTCATGCATGGGCTTGACAGTGGTGAGGTACTGGCTGATGACGGAGTCCAGGGAGCGGCCCCGCTCCTTCACGTCCCGAAGGATGCGGCGCAGAATGCGCACGTCCGCGTCGGTGTCCACAAAAATTTTGATGTCCATAAGATCCCGCAGGGCCTGGTTTTCAAAGATCAGGATTCCCTCCACAATCATGACCTTGGTGGGACAGATCTGGATGGTTTTATCAGAGCGGTTGTGGACAGTGTAGTCATAGACGGGGCACTGAACGCTCCGGCCGGCCAGCAGCTGCCTGAGATGTTCCACCATCAGCCCGGTGTCAAAGGCGTCGGGGTGGTCGTAGTTCAGCGCCGCCCGCTGCGCATAGGTCATGCCATCGTGGCGCTTATAGTAGTTGTCGTGATAGATTACCGACACATTCGGGCCGAAGGTCTCCTGGAGCTTGCGGGTCAGGGTGGTCTTACCCGAGCCGGTTCCGCCGGCAATCCCAATAATCATAGTATCCACAAAATCAGCTCCTTTTTTTGAGCGGGGGCCTGCCAATGTTTAGGATATGTTATTGTATCACCGCCCCAATGTAGTTGGCAACCGGTTTATCAGCTTTTTGGTTAAATTCCCCGAAAAGAACAAACTTTTTAGATCAAAAACGCGAAAAGTTAAAATTTTCACACTTATGCCGGATTTACTCTTGTATTTTGCCTCGGGAACGCATATAATGTCCATGGTTGAGGAGGGCAATTATGGTCAATATTGTGTTGGTAGAGCCTGAAATTCCGCAGAATTGCGGCAATATTGCCCGTACATGTGCCGCGACCCGATGCCGGCTGCACCTGGTGGAGCCCCTGGGGTTTGACATCAGCAACCGGGCAGTACGCCGGGCGGGCCTGGACTACTGGCCCATGGTGGATCTGCGGGTCTACCCCAGTCTGGAGGAGCTGTTTCTCCAGAACCCGGATCCCGACTTATGGCTGGCCACCACCAAAGCGCCTCAGGATTATACCAAGGCCCGGTTTCGGGACGGATGCTGGCTATTCTTCGGGAAGGAGACCGCCGGTCTGCCCAAGGCCTTTCGGGACCGATACGCCCACCGGTGCGTGCGCATTCCCATGCGGCCCGATGCCCGCAGCCTAAACCTGGCCAACTGCGTCGCCATCCTCACCTACGAGGCTTTGCGGCAGCAAGGCTTCCCCGGACTTTGCGGAGAGGGGGAGATGGCGCGGGCTGAGCTGTGAGTCCGCCACTGACACACGTTCCTTTGTGACCCCTGGAGGGATTGGCCTCCTGTTTCTTTCCTTGTGATTATGTGAAAGGAGAACTGAAGTATGAATTACAACAAGAAAACGGTCAAAGACATTGATGTGAAGGGCAAGAAGGTGCTGTGCCGCTGCGATTTTAACGTGCCCCAGGATAAGGCCACCGGCGCCATCACCGACGACAAGCGCATCGTGGCCGCCCTGCCCACCCTGAAGTACCTGCTGGAGCAGGGGGCGGCGGTGATCGCCTGCTCCCACCTGGGCAAGCCCAAGGGGGAGTGGAAAGAGTCTTTGACCCTGGCCCCCGTGGCCGAGCGGCTGAGCCAGCTGCTGGGCCAGGAGGTCATCTTTGCCAAGGATATCATCGGCGAGGACGCCCGGGCCAAGGCTGCCGCGCTGCAGCCCGGCCAGATTATGCTGCTGGAGAATCTGCGTTTCGACAAGGGGGAGGAGAAGAACGACCCCGAGTTTGCCAAGGCCCTGGCTTCCCTGGCCGATGTGTATGTGTCCGACGCCTTCGGCACCGTCCACCGGGCCCACGCCTCCACCGCCGGGGTGGCCGCCTACCTGCCCGCCGTGTCCGGCTTCCTGATCCAGAAGGAGCTGGAGATTATGGGCGGCGCCCTGGCCAACCCCAAGCGTCCCCTGGTGGCCATCCTGGGCGGAGCCAAGGTTTCCTCCAAGATCGGCGTGATCAACAACCTGCTGGACATTGCCGACACCATCATCATCGGCGGCGGCATGGCCTATACCTTCATCAAGGCCATGGGCGGCAGCGTGGGCACCTCCCTGCTGGAGGAGGACCGGCTGGACTACTGCAAGGAGATGATGGACAAGGCCAAGGCCAAGGGCGTGAAGTTCCTGCTGCCGGTGGATACCCTGTGCGCCGCAGAGTTCTCCGCCGATGCCAAGCCCGAGCTGGTGGACACCATGAAGATCCCCGATGACCGCATGGGCATGGACATCGGTCCCAAGACCATCCAGCTGTTCTCCGACGCGGTGAAGGACGCGGGCACCGTGATCTGGAACGGACCCATGGGCGTGTTTGAGTTCCCCGCCTTTGCCGAGGGCACCCGTGCCCTGGCCAAGGCCCTGGCCGACACCGACGCCATCACCATCGTGGGCGGCGGCGACAGTGCCGCGGCGGTGGCCCAGCTGGGCTACGCCGATCAGATGACCCACATCTCCACCGGCGGCGGCGCCTCTCTGGAGTTTCTGGAGGGCAAGGAACTGCCTGGGGTTGCCTGTCTGCTGGACAAGTAAAGAGTTCCAGCGCCGCCGCGCGAGCGCAGGCGAGCCGCGCCGAATGGCGCGCACAAGGGTTTGCGCAGCAAACCTTGCCGCAGGGCGGATTCATTTCGCCCGAGGATTTTAGAAGGAGGGGACCCGGCGAAGCGCAGCTTCGCTGGGAGAGCGCCTCTCTGGAGTTTCTGGAGGGCAAGGAACTGCCGGCCTGCTGGGCAAGTAGAACTTGAGCCAGCCGCGTTAAGATAGAAGAAACGTAGAAAGGAAGTTTCCTGAGATGAATTTGAAGTACCGTAAGACCATCATCGCCGGCAACTGGAAGATGAACAAGACCCTCACCGAAACGAAAGCCTATGCTGAGGCCATCAAGCCCATGCTGGGCAAGCACAAGTGGTGTGAGGTGGTGCTCTGCGTGCCTTCCGTGAATATCCCCGGCGCCGTCCGGCTGTTTAGGGATACCCGGGTGGCTATCGGCGGTGAGACCTGTCACTATGAGGCCTCCGGTGCCTACACCGGCGAGGTCACCGTGGAGATGCTCAAGGACGTGGGGGCCAAGTATGTGATCATCGGCCACTCCGAGCGCCGGCAGTACTACAACGAGACAGATTTCACCGTCAACAAAAAGGTGCGGGCGGCTCTGGACGCGGGACTGCGCCCCATTCTCTGCGTGGGTGAGAGCCTGGAGCAGCGGGAGCTGGGCGTCACCGAGGAGCTGATCACCTACCAGGTGAAGGTAGCCCTGGCGGGGCTCACCGAGAGCCAGGTGCGCCGGGTGGTCATCGCCTATGAGCCCATCTGGGCCATCGGTACCGGCAAGACTGCCACCGCCGAGCAGGCGGGGGCGGTGTGCTCCCACATCCGGGCCATCATCCGCAAGGGGTACGGCGCCCGGGTGGCCCGGGCGGTCACCATCCAGTACGGCGGCTCCATGAACGCCAAGAACGCCGCTGAGCTGCTCTCCCAACCCGACATCGACGGCGGACTGATTGGGGGAGCATCTCTGAAGCCGGAGGACTTTCTGGCGATCATCAACGCGGCCAATCAGCAGGGATGACGAAAGGAAGTTCCCGCACTCCCCGCATTGTTTAAAAGAAAGGCACAGGTATGAAAAGACCAATCACATTGATTATCATGGACGGCTTCGGCCTGTCCAACTCCACCGCGGCGGGGGACAACGCCATCGCCGCGGCCAAGAAGCCCAACCTGGATCGGATGTTCCGGGACTACCCCTGCTGCACCCTGTCCGCCTCTGGCCTGGACGTGGGTCTGCCCGACGGCCAGATGGGAAACAGCGAGGTGGGCCACACCAACATTGGCGCCGGCCGGGTGGTGTTCCAGGATCTGCCCCGGATCTCCCTGGACATTCAGGAGGGGCGCTTCTTCCAGAATCCCGCCTATGTCTGGGCCATGGACGCCTGCAGGGAGAAGGGCACGGCCCTGCACCTGTACGGTCTGCTCAGTGATGGCGGCGTCCACTCCCATATTGAGCACCTGTTCGCCCTGCTGCGCATGGCCAAGGAGCGGGGGCTTGCCAGGGTGTACGTCCACTGCTTCCTGGACGGCCGGGACGTGCCTCCCACTTCGGGCAAGGGCTTTGTCCAGCGGCTTCAGGACTACCTAAAGGAGCTGGGTGTGGGCCAGATCGCCACCGTCATGGGCCGCTATTACGCCATGGACCGGGACAGCCGCTGGGAGCGGCTGGTGCGGGCCTACGACGCCATCGCCTGCGGCCAGGCCCCCTACGAGGCCGACCCGGTGGCGGCGGTGCAGAAGTCCTATGACGCTGGGGTCACCGACGAGTTTGTGGAGCCGGTGGTGTGCCTCCAGGGCGTGGGGGTGAATGAGGGCGACTCCATCATCTTCTATAACTTCCGCCCTGACCGGGCCCGGGAGATCACCCGGACCTTCGTGGATCCGGACTTTTCCGGCTTTGAGCGGAAGAAGGGCTATTTCCCCGTACAGTACGTGTGCACCACTGAGTACGACGCCACCATGCCCAACGTGAAGGTGGCCTATCCCCGGGAGCAACTGACCAACATCTTTGGGGAGTATATCGCCGGAAAGGGCCTGACCCAGCTGCGCATCGCGGAGACCGAGAAGTACGCCCATGTCACCTTTTTCTTCAACGGCGGCGTGGAGCAGACCTTCCCCGGGGAGGACCGCTGCCTGATCCCCTCCCCCAAGGTGGCCACCTATGATCTCCAGCCGGAGATGAGCGAGCCCGAGGTGACGAGGGAGGCCGTGGCCCGCATCGAGAGCGGGAAGTACGACGTGGTTATCCTGAACTTCGCCAACTGCGACATGGTGGGCCATACCGGCGTGTATGACGCCGCCGTCAAGGCGGTGGAGGCGGTGGACGACGGCGTGGGCCAGGTGGTGAACGCCACCCTGAAGATGGGCGGCGCGGCCATTATCACCGCCGACCACGGCAATGCCGAGCATATGGTGAACACCGACGGCTCACCCTTCACTGCCCACACCACCAATCTGGTGCCTTGCTGCCTGGTGGGCGCGGGGGTGAAGCTGCGGGATGGCCGGCTGGCCGACCTGGCCCCCACCATGCTGGACCTCATGGGCCTGCCCAAGCCTGAGGAGATGACCGGGGAGAGCCTGATTGTAAAGTGAGCCGCCCCGAAATCCTGAACTGTGTCCCCGGCGGGAAGTCCCGCCTCACCCGATTGTTTCTATACTGAAAGGAGACTGATTCCCATGAAAAGCATGATCGAGATCGTTGACGTCGTCGGACGTGAAATCCTGGACTCCCGCGGCAACCCCACCGTTGAGGTGGAGGTCACCCTGGACGACGGCGTGGTGGGCCGTGCTGCGGTGCCCTCCGGCGCCTCCACCGGCATCTATGAGGCCTGTGAGCTGCGGGACGGCGACAAGGGCCGCTACCTGGGCAAGGGCGTGGAGAAGGCCGTGTCCAACGTGAATACCGAGATCGCTGAGGCCCTGATCGGCATGAACGTGCTGGATCAGCCCGCCATCGACAAGCTGCTCATCGACCTGGACGGGACCCCCAACAAGTCCCGCCTGGGTGCCAACGCCATCCTGGGTGCCTCTCTGGCCTGTGCCAAGGCCGCCGCCGAGTCTCTGGGCACCAGCCTGTACAACTATATCGGCGGCGTCAACGCCAAGACCCTGCCCGTTCCCATGATGAACATCCTCAACGGCGGCGCCCACGCCACCAACAACGTGGACATTCAGGAGTTCATGATCATGCCCGTGTCCGCCCCCTCCTGGAAGGAGGCCCTGCGCCGCTGTGCCGAGGTGTTCCACACCCTGAAGACTGTGCTGAAGGAAAACGGCACCCCCGCCGCCGGTGTGGGCGACGAGGGTGGCTACGCCCCCAACCTGAAAAAGGACGAGGACGCGCTGAAGGTCATTGTCAAGGCCATTGAGGAGGCCGGCTACAAGCCCGGCGAGGACTTCATGATCGCCATTGACGCGGCCACCTCCGAGTGGTACAACGAGGAGACCGGCTGCTACGACCTGCCCAAGGCCAAGAAGACCATGACCAAGCAGCAGATGGTCAACATGTGGAAAAAGTTTGCCGACAACTACCCCATCATCTCCCTGGAGGACGGCATGGGTGAGAACGACTGGGAGGGTTGGTCCATGCTTACTAAGGCCCTGGGCGACCGGGTGCAGCTGGTGGGCGACGACCTGTTCGTCACCAATGTGGAGCGGCTGTCCACTGGCATCGAGAAGGGTGTGGCCAACGCCATCCTCATTAAGGTCAACCAGATCGGCACCCTCACCGAGACCCTGGACGCCATCCAGATGGCCAACCGGGCGGGCTACACCGCCGTGGTGTCCCACCGCTCCGGCGAGACCGAGGACACCACCATCGCCGACATCTCCGTGGCCCTGAACGCCGGCCAGATCAAGACCGGCGCCCCCAGCCGCACCGACCGCGTGGCCAAGTACAACCAGCTGCTGCGCATCGAGGAGGAGCTGGGCGACAGCGCTCAGTATCTGGGTCTGAAGGCGTTCTTCAATCTGAAGAAGTAATTGACCCAACGGAACTGCCCGGGCTTAGGCCCGGGCAGTTTGTTCTCTATCGCCCAGCGCCTTCTCGGGGGCCCCATCGCAGATGGGGCGGCGCCCTGCGCCGCACAAGCGTTTTTGCCAGGGGCGAAAACCTTGGCGAAGGGCGGATTCATTCCGCCCGAGCATGATAAAACAGAGGGGCCCCGGGAAAGCCCTCAGCTTTTCCGGGGGCCCCGCCGAAACCCAGCACAGCGGTTTCGGTGGGGAGAGGAGGAGCAAGGTAACGGGTGGAGTTTTCGCCCACCGGCGGAAACGGAACTGAGCGGACTTTGTGACGACAAGGGCGACTCCGCCCAGTACCTGGGCCGGAAAGCGTTCTTCAACATCAAGAAGTAATCAGGATATGGGAAAACTGCCCGGGCTTTGGCCCGGGCAGTCAGCCTGTCAATGAAATGTTAAGAAAGGGATTGGTTGAGTATTTCTAAGATAGTGGTTTCTTATTGATATAGATGCTAAAGCAGTCGGATAGAGGTAATCCCATTTCTGCCCGACTACTTTGCAACTAATGAAAGCGGATGATTACAGTCAAAATAAAAATAAGCAATGAAAGAAGGAAAAAAATTGCAGATGTTGTGATAAGTGACCTATATTCAAATCTGCTTTCTTTTTTCGGGGTCATTATAACGATGGCGGCAATAACAAGAAAAAGGTCAATTATGAAAGAATTGTTTGTGTCGTAAACCGCAGAAAAGATACTGTTGGCAAAAAAGAGTATACATA
This sequence comes from uncultured Oscillospiraceae bacterium, assembly GCA_944387095.1. Lineage (GTDB taxonomy): Bacteria > Bacillota > Clostridia > Oscillospirales > Oscillospiraceae > Enterenecus. The sequence goes on along the minus strand of CALXDP010000001.1, from coordinate 52,841 downwards.
TCAGGGCAAAAATAATCCATTTTAATGGACAAAACCTATTTTCCATGTTCATTTACCGTAGTTAGTGCCCACAGTAGCAGTAAAATATCCGCGGGCCGCATACATAAGTTCTTCTTGAGTGGGCTTGTGGGAATATTGATAGGACTCCCGCGCAAGAGTAATGGTAGTCTTATCTGTAACAGCGTTTTCAGATACCAACCAAAGTTTTGTTATATACGCATTGGGATAAACGTTGTAACCCTCCACAACAGGAGCATATAAGATTTTTTGGGTACTATAGCAAACAGATCCTTGAATGGCATTGTTAATGATATACTGAGTCCCTTGTGTAATAACAGCCGCGCCCAAAGAACGTAAGACAATCCATATTGTGATACCGCCAGTAGTAAGAAATCCAGCTAAGATTCCTGCAAGAGTAGTAAGGGCGATTTTCGCAGGAAGGTTTAATGTTTTTTGAGAAAACCGGTTGGAGTCTGGCTCCTGATCATAATTCATTGCATAAAGATCAATAGAATAAGGAGACGCAGGGGCAGGAGGTAAATGATTAACAAGGCTCCACTCTTCGTCATTAAAAACGGGGAACGGTATATTTGCTTGATATTGAGGTGTATCTATCATAGAAAAGTTTTGGGATTCATCCGGTGAAAGTTCGGCAGCAGGAACAGCAGAAATTAAGTCAGAGTAAATGTACTCTTTGGCGATTGCAGAATACGAATCATTGAAGGCGAGAGTGGTCTGACTATGATACTGATATTCTACAATGCGATTTTTGACGGGATAGACAAAGGTTTCCTGAAGGAGGATTCCATTGCTATCATACAGAGCTGCATGAGTGTCAGAATTTGTTTTGATGCTATAGGTGAGTTTGAAAGTATTTCCAGTATCATCTGTAATAATTTCTGTTTTCTGCACCTCATTGTTATTGGGAGATGCTGCAAATGCAGTAACAGAGATTGAAAGTAAGAGTGCAAAAACCACTGTCAAAGATACTAGTCGACAAAGATGTTTTTTCATGTACCTTGCTCCAATCTTTGTTAAAATTTAATTAAATTATAAAGAAAGGAAATTTATTTTACTATCGAGATCGTGTAATATATGTGTAAATTTTATAACGGTTTACCCGTACATGATAACGGGTAAACCGTTCAGTCTATGGAAAAAGTCTCACAGAGTTTAGCCCTCACACCGCCAAAACGCCACGCTGTAGGCCGGCAGCAAGCTGCCGCCGCCGAAGTCGTGAATTTCCCCGGTGAGCAGATCCACCCCTTGGCCGCAGCCCGCGTCAAAGTGGGCGGTATAGGGCTGGCTGTCAGCGTTCACCGCCACCAGCACCCGCTGGCCCTCCACCTGCCGCTGGAAGATGAACTGTCGGTTGGTGAGCAGGATTTCCTGATAGTCCCCATCGCACAGGGCACGGCTGCCCCGCCGGGCCTTTGCCATGGCGGCAATGGCATCGGTGAGGCCGTTCCACTCGGGCTGGTCGAAGGCGGGGCGCAGGGCCTGGTCCCCCTGGGACTTCTCCCCCAGGATGCCCCACTCGCTGCCGTAGTAGACGCAGGGGATGCCCGGCATGCCGAAGAGCAGGCCGTACAGCACCGGCAGATGTTCCGGATTGCGCAAAATGCTGGCTGCCCGAGTGACGTCGTGGTTGTCCACGAAGGACAGCAAATGCTTGCCCCGGTACAGGCACCAGGGCTCCGAGCCAAACTGCCGCTTCAGGCTGTGGGCGATCTCAAAGAGGTTTAAGTCGTTCAGGCTGGAGTATAGCCCCTTGTAGCACTCGTAGTTGGTGCAGCTGTGGAGCATGGCGTCGTTGACCCACTGATTGTAGTCCCCGTGAAGCACCTCGCCCATCAGGAAGAAGTCGGGCTTCAGATCCTGGGTGAACTGGCGCAGCCGGGTCAGAAAGCCCTTGTCCAGGCAGTAGGCCACGTCCAGCCGCAGTCCGTCGATGTCAAACTGGTCTACCCAGAACTTCACGCAGTCTAGCAGGTAGTCGGCTACGGCCGGGTTTTGCAGGTTGAGCTTGACCAGCTCGTAGTGGCCCTCCCAGCCCTCGTACCAGAAGCCGTCGTTGTAGTTGGAGTTGCCCCCGAAGTCAATGTGGAACCAGTCCCTGTAGGGGGAATCCCACTTTTTCTCCTGCACGTCCTGGAAAGCCCAGAATCCCCGGCCCACATGGTTGAACACCCCGTCCAGAATGACACGGATGCCATGGGCGTGAAGGGCGCGGCACACCTGGGCCAGCTCCTCGTTGGTGCCCAGGCGCGCGTCCACCCGCCGATAGTCCCGGGTGTCGTAGCCGTGGCTGTCGCTCTCAAACAGGGGGGAGAGGTACACCCCGTTGGCCCCCAGCCGCCGGATGTGCTCCGCCCAATCCCCGATTTTACCCATGCGGTGGGCCTGCACCCCGTCGTTTTCCCAGGGGGCCCCGCAGAGGCCCAGGGGATAGATCTGATAGAACACGCTCTCCTCCGCCCACATATCCATGCGCTCCTCTCCACACAAGATGCCTCAAGATGGGAAGCCGGCGCCCTGAACCCAGGCCGCCGGCTTCCCTCGGTACAGGGCTATCATACCCCATGGGAATGATTTTGACAAGGGCGGAACTTGACAAAAGCGCGCGCCAGGCTATTTACAGACGGGAAGATACAGGTTACAATAGAAAAAAGAATGGAAGCATAGCGGGAACGCTTTGGCGAAACGCTCTAAAAAATAAGGAGGTGCCTTGATGAAACTGACCTTTTTCGGTGCTGCAAAGGCGGTCACCGGCAGCTGCCACTGTGTGGAGTGCGGCGGGAGGAAGATCCTGGTGGACTGCGGGCTCCAGCAGGGCAGGGACGAGCGGGACAACCGGGAGCTGGACTTCAACCCCGGCTACATCGACGATGTGGTGGTCACCCATGCCCACATCGACCACTCCGGGCGGCTGCCCCTGCTCATCAAGCAGGGCTTTGCGGGCAACATCTACTGTACCCGTCTCACCGGGCAGCTGCTGTCCATCATGCTCCGGGACTCCGCCCACATCCAGGAGAGCGATGCCAAGTGGGAGAACCAGAAGGGCCAGCGGGCGGGCAAGCCCCCGGTGGAGCCGCTGTACACCCTGGCGGATGTGGAAAAGACCATGCGCCATGTGATCACCATTGAGTACGGGCAGAAGATCCCCATCACGGAGGGGGTGAGCCTGCGCTTTGTGGACGCGGGGCACCTGCTGGGCTCGGCCAGCGCGGAGCTGTGGCTCACCGAGGGGGGTGAGACGAGGAAGATTGTCTTCTCCGGGGACATCGGCAACCGGGAGCAGCCCATCATCCGCAATCCTCAATATATTACGGAAGCGGACTACGTGGTCACGGAGAGCACCTACGGCGACCGGCACCACGACATGAGCCAGGACCCCGACTACACCGGCGACCTGGCCCGTATCATAGATGAGACCCTGAGTAAAGGGGGCAATGTGATCATTCCCTCCTTCGCCGTGGGGCGGACCCAGGAGCTGCTGTACTTCATCCGGGAGATGAAGGAGGAGGGCCTGGTCAGGAGCGTGCCTGATTTCAAGGTCTATGTGGACTCCCCGCTGGCCGGGGAGGCCACCCGTATCTTTTCCGGAGACCTCCACGGCTATCTGGACGAGGAGGCCATCGAGGCCCTCAAGGGCGGGGCGCTGTTCCAGTTCCCCGGGCTGTGCATCACCGAGAGCACCGACGAGTCCAGGGCCCTGAACACGGACCAGACCCCAAAGGTCATCATCTCCGCCTCGGGCATGTGCGACGCCGGCCGGATCCGCCACCACCTGAAGCACAACCTGTGGCGGCCGGAGTGCACAGTGGTATTCGTGGGCTTTCAGGCGGAGGGGTCCCTGGGCCGCCGGCTGGTGGACGGCGTGAGCAAAGTGAAGCTGTTTGGGGAGGAGATCGCGGTGCGGGCCAAGATCGTGAACTATCACGGCCTGAGCTCCCACGCTGACCGGGATGGCCTGCTGCAATGGATGGAGGCCTACCAGCCCAAGCCTCAACATGTCTTCGTGGTTCACGGCGAGAGCCAGGTGACGGAAACCTATGCCCAGACGCTCCGGGAGTATGGCTTCCAGGCCCATTCCCCCAACTATGAAGAGGTCTACGACCTGCTGGCCGACAAAATGCTGGCCCCCGGCGTGGTCCTCCAGCCCAAGTCTCCCGAGGCCCTGCCCGGCTCCGCCTCCCCGGCCTTCCGCCGCCTGGAGGAGGTGGGCCGGCGCCTGATGCAGGTCATCGCCCGCAACCGGGGGGGCACCAACAAGGACCTGGGCAAGTTTGCCGACCAGATCCGGGCCCTCATCGACAAGTGGGACCGTTGAGATGGCTTGCAGCCTGATGGTGTGCCTGAAAGGTAAAAAAAGAAGATACAGAGCAAAGAAGAGAGCGGGGGCCAGTAAGGCCCCCGCTCCGTTTTGTCTTTTAAGACGGCTGGATAAAGTACCGCCGTTTCCCCTGGAGCTGCTGATTATAGACCTGTCCCAAAACCGCCAGCCGGTCCAGGTGGGCCATCGTCTCTCCCACGGCGTAGAATTTTTGGATGAGGGGGAAGTCCTCCCAGCTCCGGCACCGAATGCTCCAGGTCATCCGCCCGGCGATCTCATAGGCGGTGAGACCAGGCGCTTCCCGCACCGTATCCAGGGCGTTTTCCAGCCGGCGGGCGTGGTGCGCCTTCAACTGGGCGATCCGCTCCTGGAGATTGCCGGTCTCCGCCCGGTGGGCGGGGTAAAGCTCCTCCACATCAAGGGCCGCAGTCTTATCCAGACTGTTCAGATAGTCCCCCAGGGAATCGGCTACGTCTGTCCAGCGGCAGATGTTGGGGGTGATGTGGAAAAGAACGTGGTCGCCAGAGAACAGCCGCTTCAGCTGGGGGTCATAGAGGCACATGTGTCCGGGCGTATGCCCCGGGGTCAGGATGCAGCGCAGGGTATGTCCGCCGTAGCGCAGCTCCTCCCCGTCCTCCAGATAGGTATACAGCCCCTCCCGCCAAGGAGGCGCCGCGCTTTTGGCAGGGTTTGCCGCCCACAGCTCGGCCGTCTCCTCCGGGGAAAATCCGTCTAGAATATATTCTTGATAGAGCGCCTCCCAATAGGCTGTGTCCGCTGCCTTTGCCAGTTCGGGTCCGTCAATCTTCCCGATGAAAATGCGGCAGCCAGGCCGGATCAGTTCCGGGGCCAACCCTGTATGATCGCTGTGAAGATGGGTGCAGAAAATATCCAGCTGATCCCGGTCCACACCGATTTCCGCCAACTGGCGCTCCATGGCTTCCAGGCAGGGCCGCTGGCGGAAACCCGTGTCGATCAACAGGCTCCGTGCTCCGGTCAATAGATAACTGTTCAAATTTTTCAGGGGATTTCCCACCAGGGGAATGTCTAGACGCCAGAGGTCTTTGGTCAACTGTTCCGCCATCATGTACTCCTTTCACAACCGCACGTTTTTTTCTTAGTATAGCACACATCCAACCGCCTGTCCAGACAGGCGGTTGGATGTGTGCTCGGAGGTTTGGGGCGTGGAATGCTTCCGCTTTGCCCGGAATAAAAGGGGGTGGGCATCTCTGCCCACCCCCTTAGGTAACGATTTCTGGTTGAAATCCTCGGTTTTAATTAGCCGAAGTACCGCTCCAGCAGGCCCTTGAAGGCCTTGCCGTGGCGGGCCTCGTCACGAGCCATCTCGTGGACGGTGTCATGGATGGCGTCCAGGCCGTTCTTCTTGGCGCAGGCGGCCAGATCCACCTTGCCCTGGGTGGCGCCAAACTCGCAGTCCACACGCCAGGCCAGGTTGGACTTGGTGTCCGCCTTCATGTTGGGCTCCAGCTCCTCGCCCAGCAGCTCAGCGAACTTGGAGGCGTGCTCGGCCTCCTCATAGGCGGCCTTCTCCCAGTACAGGCCGATCTCGGGATAGCCCTCGCGATGGGCGATGCGGGCCATGCACAGGTACATACCCACCTCGGAGCACTCGCCGTTGAAGTTGGCCTTCAGCTGGTCCAGGATGTAGGTCTTATCCTCGTTGCTGATATCGGGGTTGTTCTTGACAGTCTTGGCGTAGATGCCGTACTCGTGCTCAGCGGCCAGCTTCATATCGCCGGTCTGCTCCACAAACTTGGAGCCGGGAACATGGCAGACGGGGCACTCAGCAGGGGGATTCTCCCCTTCGTAAACATAGCCGCAGACAGGGCAAACCCATTTTTTCATGATACAGTTTCCTCCAATGTAATGAGATTTTTGCAGTCTTTGCACAGACCGCGGAGATTGAATTCATGTCCTTCCACAATGAATTCATATTGCTCGCTGAGGGACTGGACGTATTGCCGTGACGGTGCATAGTCGGGCAGATCCATGACAGCCCCGCAGCAGTTGCAAACAAAGTGTGCGTGGGGATAGGTGTCCGCGTCGAAACGCTCCTGACCATTGATGACCCCCACACGGCGGATGATATGCTGCTCAGACAGCTGGTTGAGATTGCGGTAGACCGTGCCCAAGCTCAAATTGGGATAGTCGTCCTTGAGTTGCTGGTAAATCCAATCCGCCGAGGGGTGACATTTGGTGCTGCGTATCAGACGCAGAATCGCATCCCGCTTTTTACTGCGTCGAACGATAGCCATATCGTCACCTCAATAACAATAACTTTTTCTGTTAAGAGCATAGCACACTTCCTGGCGTTTGTAAAGAAGAATTTTTCTTGTTAACAAAAAATTCACGATTCTCTTGTAAGAGGCAAACATCTCCCCGCCCCGGCCTGCGCCGGGGCGGGGAGATAGCGGTGCCAAATATCTCAGAAATACTTACGTATGCCATCGCTGGCTTTGGATGCGTCCTCGCTGATGGAGACGGTAAATTTGATGCCGCTCTTTTGGGAGAAGGCCTCCAACCAGTCCAGGAAGGGCTCCACATCCTCGTTGCCCACAGTGGGAACCAGTTTGTTCAGGCTCTCAATGAACACATGGGTGATGTCGTAGTTGCTGGCGTACAGCCCGTACAGAAAGCCCTTGAGGGTGTCGTAGTTGGGGATGGCGTAGTCGGAAGTGTCAATCAGGCGGATCTTATAGCTAATATCATAAGTCAGCTTGGAATCGTGGGCGATGGCAACCACGTTGCCATGCTCTGTGTTCACAGCCGTATTGATGAGATCGATCATCTGCTTGGTCTTGCCGGTGCCCTTCAGGCCCATAATTACCTTGACCATCACAATCACTCCTTGATTCATTTTGGGGGAGTCCCCATCGGTATCACTATGTTACCATCTTTACAAAAAGATTTCAATATCTCTCCCGAAAGTTTCCTCCCAAACGCCGGGAAACTTATTCAAGGCCCAGCGCGAAGTGGGCGGCTGTCTGTCCCTGTCCCACCGCCTTGGCCAGCTGGAGAGGCGTGCCGGTGCAGTCTCCGGCGGCGTAGATGCCGGGCAGATTGGTGGCCATGCGCCGGTCCACCTGGATATATCCGTTTTCCAGCTCCAGGCCGGGGGCCAGCTGGGTGGGGGCGATGGAGGCGCGCAGCAGGAACACGCCCTGGCAGAGGATCTCTTCCCCGGCAGCGGTGCGCACGCCGGTGACCTGCTCTTCCCCCAGAATTTCCAGGCCGGGCAGCCGGGCAGTGGTGACCAGGCAGCCGATGGAGCGCAGATATTCCGTCTCCTCCTCCAGGTCGGGGGCGTCCCCTGCCACCACGATGGGCTTGTCCCGGTAGAACATGCCATCACAGGTGGCGCAGTAGCTCACGCCCTTGCCCAGCAGCCGCTCCTCTCCTTTCAGGGGGGTGGCCCTGGCCACACCCACGGCCAGGATGGCGGCGGAGGCCTCTTCCACCTGGTCGCCGATGGAGGCCATCACGCTGTCCCCCAGGGGCACCAGGCTAAGTACCCGGCCCAGCCGGATGGAAATGCCCAGGTCCGCAGCCTGGGCCAGCAGCCGCTCCATCAGATCCAGCCCTTTCACATGGGGGATGCCGGGATAGTTGTCCATCCGGGGAGCCCTGCACAGGGGGCTGGCGGTAGGCTGGTTGGACACCACCAGCACAGATTTATTCCGAACCTTGGCCTGGATGGCCGCGGTGAGGCCTGCGGGGCCGGCACCTACGACCAACAGATCATATTTCATATGGATACCTCATTTCAGCAAATGGAATCGATTGAATAGACGTATTATACCAAAGGAATAGCCCGGCGGCAAGTTGCAAAATCCTCCCGCCTCTGCTATACTGCTTTCCTGACAGAACGGGGGGAGTGGCGCATGAAACGAATCTTACTGTTGACTACAGGGGGGACCATCGCCTCCCGGCTGACGGAGGAGGGGCTGGCTCCCGGCCTGGACGGGGCGGCGCTGAGCCGGTATCTGGGGGCGCTGGCGGACAGCTATGAGCTGACCGTGCGGGACATCCTCCACCTGGATTCCTCCAACATCCAGCCAGAGGAGTGGAGGCTGATCGCCCAGTGTGTGTTTGAGACCCGGGAGCGGTATGACGGCGTGGTCATCTCCCACGGCACGGACACCATGGCCTACACCGCATCGGTGCTGTCCTATATGGTGCAGAATATCCCCATCCCGGTGGTGCTCACCGGGGCGCAGCTGCCCATTGAACATCCTCTGACCGACGGGCTGGACAACCTGCGCACCGCTTTCGCCATGGCGGCCTCCGGCTGTCCGGGGGTGTTCCTGGCCTTCAACCGGAAGGTGATGCTGGGCTGTCGGGCGGTGAAAACGCGGACCACCGATTTTGATGCCTTTGACAGCGTGAACTGGCCGCCGGTGGCCCTGGTGAACGGCTCAGGGCTGACGGTGCGCCGGTCGGCCATCCCGCCCCTGCTGGGGCCCTGCCGTCTGCGGGACCGGCTGTGCCAAGAGGTCTTTCTCATCAAGCTCACCCCGGGTCTCAACCCGGAGATCTTCGATATGCTGCTGCAAATGCACTATCGGGGCGTGGTGATCGAGGCCTTCGGGGCGGGGGGACTGCACTTCATCCGCCGCAACCTCATTGAGAAGCTCCACACTGCCAGCCGGGCGGGGATGGCGGTGGTGGTATGCAGTCAATGCCTTTACGAGAGCAGTGACTTCACCCTCTACCAGGCGGGGCAGAAGGCCCTGGCGGAAGGGGTGATCCAGGGGTATGATATGACCACCGAGGCGGCGGTGACCAAACTGATGTGGGCCCTGGGACAGACGGAGGATCTGGATCAGGTCCGGGCGCTGTTTGCCCGGAGCCTGGCCGGGGAGATGCGGGAGGAGACGGAGATATGAGTGAGGAGCGCGGCAACGGGAACCAGAAGGAACGGATGCTGGTGGGGCTGCCCTACAAGCCCTGGCTGGACGGGCTGCCCCAGGAACGGGAGAGGGCCCGGCGGCTGTGTCACGAGTACAACCACCTGCCGCCGGAACGGTGGGGGGAGCGCCCGGCCTTGCTGAAACGGCTGCTGGGCAAAACCGGGCAACGGCTGACCATTGAGCCGGACTTTCACTGCGACTACGGGAGCAACATCACCGTAGGGGAGGGGTTTTACGCCAACTTCAACCTGGTAATTTTGGACGTGGCCCCGGTGACCGTCGGGGATCATGTGCTGTTTGGTCCCAACGTGTCGTTGTATACCGCGGGGCACCCCGTCCACCCTGACAGCCGGGCCTCCGGCTATGAGTACGGCCTGCCCATCGTCATCGGGGACGATGTGTGGATCGGGGGCAGCTCAGTCATTCTCCCGGGGGTCACCATTGGCCGGGGCGCGGTGATCGGCGCGGGCAGCGTGGTGACGCGGGACATCCCGCCCATGGTGTTGGCGGCGGGCGGCCCCTGCCGGGTGATCCGGCCCATCACCGAGGAGGACCGGAATTGCTATGATCAGGATCGGCCCTTTACCCAGGAGGAACTGGCCTGGATAGACAGCCAGCGGGGGTAAGGGGAATGAAAGGACGGGGCGCGCCTCTTGGCGCGCCCCGTCCTATTACGCTGGGGGAGATGAGAGCTGCGGGAAATCTCCGCGGCTCACTGGCCGGTCAACGCCTGGAACACGGACACCACATATTCCGCAATGGCGCAGTCCTGGTCCCGCGTGCCGCCCACGCCGACGCCGCCGGCGATCTTTCCGCCGGCGAACAGGGGATAGCCGCCGGCCACCAGGGTAATCCTGGGGTCATTGGACTGAATGGCCATCAGGGAGCCGCCCTCCGCGGCGCAGGCGGCCACCTCCTCTGTTCTGCACTGGGTCACCGCCGCGGTGTAGGCTTTGCCGGGGACCAGGGTAACGCTCAGCGTCAGGGCTTCCCCGTAGCGGCGGTAGACCCGGGGCAGGCCGTGCTGGTCGCACACCGCGAAACTGATGTCAAGGCCCAGCTCCCGGCTCTTTTCCCGGGCGGCGGCACACAGCTTGTCACACAGCTCGTCTGTCAGAATCATGATAGGAACCTCCCTGTTGAAAATGACCTGAGTACTGACTCATGGACTCATTTTACCAGGCGGGAGGGGACCGCTGCTTGCCGGTTTCTGCGAAAAGTTTGCCTATTCCTTCAGCGAGTCCCACAGCGTTTTGATGTCCTCCTTGGGGGACTGGCCAAACATCTTTTTGTAGTCCCGGACGAATTGCGACATGCTCTCGTAGCCCACCTCCAGGGCGGCCTGGGTGACGTTTTTCCCCTCGCCCAGCATGAGCCTGCGCCCCTCCGTCAGGCGCAGGCGCTTCTGGCAATGCAAGGGGCCCATGCCCACCGCGCTCTTGAATTTCTGGTGAAAGAGGGAGACGCTCATATTCCGCTGTTCCGCCAGCTCTTCCACGGTGAAGGGCGTGCGGAAGTTCTCTTTGATCCAGCTGTTGGCCGCGTAGATCTCCCCGGCCTGCCGGATGTTGACGATGCTGCGCAGGAACCGGCTGCCGCAGGAGCCGCACAGAAGGTAAAAGATGAGCTCCCGGCGCAGCTGCTTTCCCATGAAGTCCAGGGAAAGGGGATGGTCCAGGATGGGAAAGAACCGGCACGCGCAGGAAACCATCGCGCGGTCGGCCCGTGCCATCTCCCCGCCGCTCAGTCTCCCGCCGGTGATCTGGTTGGTGAGGCCGCGGTCCAGATCCAGCATGACGGAGACCACGTCGTTCAGGGTGAACGCGATGGACAGGGCCAAAAAGTCCTTTTGCTCGGAAAAGGACTGGACATACCCCCGGGACGGTGTATCGATCCCGGAAATGGAATACTGCCCTGAGACATAGTCCAGAATGCCCGAGGGGGTATACAGCCGGATGGAGCCGTCCACCACCAGATATACAGAATGCTCCCCCGGGCACGGGAGCTCCGCCACCTCTGCGGTGTGCCGGTACAGGGTCAGAAAGGGGAGCCCGGTCTGGAAGGGGCCCTCCGCCAGGGGAAATGAGCGCATGAGGCCGCGCAGGCGCTGGAGGCTGTTGGTCATGGGTATCACCTGCCTGATGGGAAATGCGGGGAAGCTTTGGCGCGGAAGAAAACAGAGGGAGCGCCGGGGCGCTTCCTCTGTTTTTGGATGAGGCACTATTTGGGAAGGTCCCCGCCGACCCACCCGCTGTGGCGCTTCAGGGCCTCAAAGGTCTCGGGGCTCAGGTCGTGCTCGATCTTGCACGCGTCCTCTGCCGCGATCTTGGGGTCCACCCCCAGTTGGATCAGCCACTGGGTGAGCAGGCGGTGGCGTTCATAGATGCGGGAGGCCACCTCCATCCCCGCCGGGGTCAGGGTGAGCAGGCCGATATCATCCATGACCACATAGCCGTTCTCCCGCAGCAGGCTCATGGCGCGGCTGACGCTGGGCTTGGAGAATCCCAGGTGCTGCGCCACATCGATGGACCGCACAGGGCCTTTTTCACTCAGGACCAGGATGGCCTCCAGATAGTTTTCTCCGGATTCATGAATCTGCATAAAATCACCTGTGGAAATGATAACATATTTTTCGGGGAATGACAATCCTAAAAAATTGGTGGTTAGCTATTGACAACCCTGGGCGACAGTGCTAAACTTTGGATGTTAGGAAAGGCTAACTGGCAGACAGAACGGAGGAATCACCATTATGCCGCTGACGATGCTGACCAACGGTCAGGAGGGTACGGTGAAGAAGATCACCGGTAAGGACGAGGTCCGGACCTTTTTGAAGAGCCTGGGGTTTGTGGAGGGCGGAACCGTTTCCGTGGTCAATGAGATTGGGGGAAACCTGATCGTCAAGGTCAAGGGGACCCGCATCGCGCTCAGCCGCGGGATGGCCGGCCGAATCATGGTTTGACCGTTCCTGCCGGACAAGGGAAATGTGGAGAGGAGGCGAAGCAGATTGAGAACGCTGCGTGACGTCAAAGTGGGGGAAACTGTTTCTGTGGTCAAGCTCCATGGCGAAGGGGCGCTGCGCCGGCGCATCATGGATATGGGGATCACCCGGGGCACCAGTATCTACGTGCGCAAGGTGGCCCCCTTGGGAGACCCGGTGGAGATCACCATCCGGGGCTATGAGCTGTCCATCCGCAAGGGGGACGCGGACTGTATCGAGGTGGCCTGACGCGCCCCTGCCCCTGGCGGGCAACCGGCGCCTGCGGGCGCCTGTTATTTTCAACAGGGGTTAGCGAATACTAACCCCTGGGGAGGAGGAATTTCAAAATGTCGATCAGACTGGCCCTTGCCGGCAACCCCAACTCCGGCAAGACAACTATGTTCAATGCCCTGACTGGCGCGAACCAGCGGGTGGGCAACTGGCCGGGCGTGACGGTAGAGAAGAAGGAAGGCCGGCTGAAGAGTGACAAGGAGGTCACACTCACCGATCTGCCCGGCATCTACTCCCTGTCTCCCTATACCCTGGAGGAAGTGGTGGCCCGGGAGTACCTGGTGGGTGAGCGGCCCGACGGCATCATCAACATTGTGGACGCCACCAACATCGAGCGCAATCTGTACCTCACCACCCAGCTCATGGAGATGGGCATTCCCGTGGTGGTGGCCCTGAACATGATGGATCTGGTGCGCAAGAACGGGGACAGCATCGACGCGGCCAAGCTGTCCAAGGCCCTGGGCTGCCCAGTGGTGGAGGTGTCCGCCCTGAAGGGGGAGGGGCTGGAGCGGCTCATCGCCGCGGCGAAAGGCCCGCACAGCGGAAGCGGACCCAAGCCCCTACCCTATTCCCCACCGGTGGAGGAGGCGCTGGACGCCATTCAGGCGGCGCTGGGCGCTGCGTTCCCCCAGGGGATGGAGCGGTGGTATGCCGTCAAGGTGTTTGAGCGGGACGGCCAGGTGATGGGCAAGCTGACCCTGTCCGCCGATGTAAAGGGGCAGGTGGAGCAGGCCATCGCCGACTGTGAGACCGCCCTGGATGACGATGCGGAGTCCATCATCACCAATGAGCGGTACGAGTACATCGCCAAGACTGTGGCTGCCTGTGTGAAGAAAAAACGCGCCGGGCTGTCTCTGTCCGACAAGATCGACCGGGTGGTGACCAACCGGATCGCCGCTCTGCCCATCTTCGTGGTGGTCATGGCCCTGGTGTACTCCATCGCCATGGGCGGCTGGACCATTTCCATCGGCACCCACCTCACGGACTGGGCCAACGATGGTCTGTTCGGGGACGGGTGGTTTGTTCCCTTCACCGCGGACGCCGACGCTTGGGATGAGGCCTCCGGCGCCTTTGAGGAGGCCTCCGCCATCATCGAGGCCTACGAGGCAGGAGAGGCTGAGGCCTACCTGTATGATGACGAGACAGGGGATACCGCGGTGCTGGAGGTGAATGAGCAGGCCTATCAGGAGGCCCTCACCGTGCCCGAGCCCGACCCCACGGAATATGGCGTGTGGGTGCCCGGCATCCCAGTGCTCATTGAGAGCGGCCTGACCGCCATCGGCTGCAACGAGGTGGTGGCCTCCCTGGTTCTGGATGGCGTCGTGGGCGGCGTGGGCGCCGTACTGGGCTTCGTGCCCCAGATGCTGGTGCTCTTCCTGCTGTTGGCCATTCTGGAGGACGTGGGCTACATGTCCCGCATCGCCTTTATCATGGATCGGATCTTCCGCCGCTTCGGGCTGTCCGGCAAGTCCTTCATCCCCATGCTGGTGGCCACCGGCTGCGGTGTGCCCGGCATCATGGCCTCCCGGACCATTGAGCAGGACCGGGACCGGAAGATGACCATTATGACCACCGGCTTTATCCCCTGCGGGGCCAAGATGCCTATCATCGCCCTGTTTGCCGGGGCGCTGTTCGGGCACTCGCCCCTGGTGGCCACCTCCGCCTACTTCATCGGCGTGGCGGCGGTGGTGATCTCCGGTATCGTCCTGAAGAAGTTCAAGGCCTTCGCCGGGGAGCCCGCCCCCTTTGTTATGGAGCTGCCCGCCTACCACGCCCCCAACCCGGGCAACGTGCTGCGCTCCATGTGGGAGCGGGGCTGGTCCTTCATCAAGCGGGCCGGTACCGTCATTCTGGTCTCCACCATCGTGCTGTGGTTCCTCCAGGGCTTCGGCTTTGAGAACGGCGCCTTCGGCATGGTGGAAGACAACAACCACTCCATCCTGGCCAATATTGGAAATGCCATCGCCTGGATCTTCGCTCCCCTGGGCTTCGGCACCTGGCAGGCCACCGTGGCCACCATCACTGGTCTCATCGCCAAGGAGGAAGTGGTGTCCACCATGAGTGTGTGCTACCCGGGCAACCTGACGGCCAACATTGGGGCGGCCTTCACCGGGATCGGCGCCTACTCCTTCATGATCTTCAACCTGCTGTGTGCTCCCTGTTTTGCCGCTATGGGCGCCATTAAGCGGGAGATGAACAACGCCAAGTGGACCCTGGCCGCCATCGGCTACATGTGCGCCTTCGCCTATGTGATCTCCCTGATCGTCTACCAGATCGGCGGGCTGATCACCGGCGATGTCAGCTTCAACCTGTTCACGGTGGTCGCGATTGCCCTGGCGGTGGGGCTGGCCTGCCTGCTGTTCCGGAAGGGCTACCGGGGGGAGACAAGCAGTCTGCGGGCCGTGGATGCGGCCAAGGTGTAACGAGGCTCCGGAAAGGATGTGAAAGGATGGGAACCGTCATTGTTGTGGCAGTCCTGGCTGTGGTTGTGGCACTGGCCATCCGCGGGTGGATCCGGCAGAGAAAGAGCGGCGGGTGCAGCGGAGACTGCGGCCACTGCAGCGGATGCCACTGAATATTTAAAATATGATTAAGAGCGGGCCCGCCGGCTGGCGGACCCGCTCTTTTTGTGCTATGCTATCAAAAACGGGGAGGGGGCGCGCTCATGTCCTGGAAACAAATCTGTATGGCCCTGCTGCTGGCGCTGGCGCTGTTCGGCTGCACGGCGGGCGAAGTGGACCCGGTGCCCGAAAACGCTTACGCCGCTGAACATTTTGTAGTGGCGGACGGCTTCCTCACCTATGCCGGGGACGCCCCCAGCTATGTGGGGGTGGATGTATCCAGCTATCAGGGGGAGATCGACTGGGAGAAGGTGGCGGCCGCCGGGGTGGATTTTGCGATGATCCGCCTCGGGTTCCGGGGATATACCGAGGGCGGACTGTATGAGGACGCCTGTTTTCGCCGGAATATGGAAGGGGCCCTGGCCGCCGGGCTAGATGTGGGGGTCTATTTCTTCTCCCAGGCGGTGAGCCAGGAGGAGGCCCGGGAGGAGGCGCAGTTCGTGCTGGAACATCTGGAGGGATATGACATCGCCTACCCGGTGGTCTTTGACTGGGAGCGGCAGAGCGCCCAGGACTCCAGAACCTTGGAGACGGACGGCGCCACCCAGACCGCCTGCGCCGCGGCGTTTTGCCAGACCATAGAGCAGGAGGGGTATCTGCCCATGGTCTATTTCAGCCCATCCAAGGCATATGATGAGCTGAATCTGGAGGCGCTGATGGAATGGCCCTTCTGGCTGGCCCACTACACCCAGGATTGGCAGGCAACCAGCTTCCGCTACCACTTTGCCATGTGGCAGTATACCAGCCAAGGGTCGGTGGCGGGAATCTCTACGCCGGTAGATCTCAATCTGTGCCTGACGGAGTTTGATCAGGGATGAATCGTAGCGGGCAGGGAGCGCTGGAGCGATTGACGGAGAAAGTATGGATAGGATCGAAAACGTTTTCGGACTTGCCGGATAGAAAGATCGTCATTTTGCCAAGATAGCGGGGGATGGAATTGTAATATTTGATGATTTTGCATGATACATATAAAAATATATTGTGTTTTACAGGGAAAAAGCTATAATGAAAGTGTGAGGAAGCGGAAACGTTTCCGATGATTAGATGTGTCTGTGTGGATGCGAAATTCTATGAATTCAGGAGGGAATCTTATGAAAAAGAAGCTGCTTGCATTGGGCCTTGCTTGCGCCATGGGCCTGTCCCTGCTGGCCGGCTGCGGTGGTGGCACCGGAGAGTCCAGCCAGCCCCCCGATAACAGCCAGATGCCGGCCAGTCAGTCCGGTGGGGAGGGGGAAGCCGCCGGCCAGGTCTACTATCTGAACTTCAAGCCGGAGCAGGACGGCCAGTGGAAGGAACTGGCGGAGATTTACACCGAGGAGACCGGCATCCCCGTCACGGTGCAGACCGCTGCCTCCGGAACCTATGAGACCATGCTCACCAGCGAGATGGCCAAGTCGGACGCCCCTACGCTGTTCCAGGTCAACGGCCCCGTGGGTCTGAACAACTGGCGGGACTACTGCTATGACCTGTCCGGCTCCCAGATCTACGGTGAGCTGACCAGCGACGATTACGCCCTGAAGGACGGCGACAGTGTGGCAGGCATTGCCTACGTCATCGAGTCCTACGGTATCATCGTCAATGAGACCCTGCTGGACGAGGCCGGCTATACGGTGGAAGACATCCAGTCCTTTGAGGACCTGAAAGCTGTGGCCGAGGATATCACCGCCCGCAGCGCGGAGCTGGGCTTTGCTGCTTTCACCTCCGCCGGCATGGACAGCTCCTCCGACTGGCGCTTTAAAACCCACCTGGCCAACCTGCCCATCTACTTTGAGTACCTGGATCGGGGCATCACCTCCACTGACGCCATCGAGGGCACCTATCTGGACAACTACCGGGCGATGTGGGACCTGTACATCAACAACTCCACCTGCTCCCCCGCCGAGCTCACCGCCAAGACCGCCAATGACTCCCTGAACGAGTTCGTCTCCGGCCAGGCCGTGTTCTATCAGAACGGCTCCTGGGAGTTTGCCAACGTAGTGGGCGAGGGCAAGCTCAGCGAGGATGAGGTGACCATGATCCCCATTTATTTCGGGGTGGGCGACGAGGCCAACCAGGGCCTGTGCACCGGCTCTGAGAACTACTGGTGCGTGAACAAGAACGCCAGCGAGGAGGACATCCAGGCCACCCTGGACTTCATGTACTGGTGCGTCACCGACGAGACCGCCCTGCAGGCCATGACCGGCGGCGAGGGCGCCATGCCCTCCGGAGAGGCTGGTATGGGCTTCGCCATCCCCTTCCAGCAGGCTCCCGCCTCCGCCAACCTGTTTGTCCAGCTGGACGCCGAGATGACCGCCGAGGGCAAGACCCCCGTGTCCTGGAACTTCACCACCATGCCCTCTGAGGAGTGGAAGAACATGGTTGGCTCCGCGCTGGCCGTCTATGCTGCGGACCAGACCGACGCCAACTGGGACAGCGTGGTCAGCGCCTTCGTGGACAACTGGGCCGCTGAGTACGCGCTGGCCAACGGCTGAGGCTGACGGAAAGCACGGAAAACGCGCTTGCTTTTCGGGGCTGCCGGAGTTGCTCCGGCAGCCCCTTTTCCACCACCGCCCGGGCAGGGCGTGCCCGGACGGTGCGATGATACTACTTTTTTCATAGGGGGGATCGCCTGTGCAGAAAGCCATTAAGCGATACTGGCCGATTTTCGTGCTGCCCACGCTGGCCGCGTTCATCATCGGCTTCATCATCCCGTTCATCCAGGGGGTCTACCTGGCCTTCTGTCAGTTCACCACGGTGCGGGACGCCACCTTCAACGGGATCTCCAATTTTATCCGGGCGCTGAGCGACAACACCTTCACTCACGCCTTCTGGTATAACTGCGCCTTCGTGGTGGTCACCACCATTGCCATCAACGTGGGCGGCCTGGTGGTGGCGCTCATCCTGACCAAAGCCATCCGGGGCCGGAACATCTTCCGCACGGTGTTCTTTATGCCCAACCTCATCGGCGGCATCGTGCTGGGCTACATCTGGCAGATCCTGCTCAACTGCGTGCTGAGCCTGTTGGAGAGGCCCCTGCTGAACCTGGACGCCACCGCCGGTTTCTGGGGCCTGGTCATCCTCATGTGCTGGCAGCAGATCGGCTACATGATGATCATCTATGTGGCGGGCCTGCAGAGCATTCCGGACACCTTGGTTGAGGCCGCAGAGATCGACGGCGCCACCCGCTGGCAGACATTCTGGCGGGTCAAGCTGCCCATGCTCATGCCGTCCATCACCATCTGCCTGTTTCTCACCATCACCAACAGCTTTAAGCTCTTTGACCAGAACATGGCCCTCACCGGCGGCCAGCCCGCCCACCAGAGCGAGCTGCTGGCCTACAACATCTACTACACCTTCTACGGCCGCTCCGGGCCCCAGTGGCGGGGCATCGGCCAGGCCAAGGCGGTCATCTTCTGCGCCATTGTGGTAGTCATCGCCTTGGTCCAGCTTCGCCTGACCAGGAGAAGGGAGGTCCAGCAATGAAACGGAAGACCCAGCGCGCCAACTGTCTGTGGAGCGTTGTCATGACCATTGTGTGCGTGCTGTACCTGTATCCCATCTTCATGGTGCTCATGAACTCCCTGAAGGTGGAGAACGCCATCAGCACCAGCACCGCCTTTGAGCTGCCCACCGCGGAGACCTTCGCGGGGCTGGCCAACTATGAGAACGCCATCTCCGTCCAGGGTTTCTTGTCCAGCCTGTTTTACACCACGTTTATCACCGTGACGTCCGTGCTGGCCATCCTCATCTTCTGCTCCATGTTCGCCTGGTACATCACCCGGGTGAACACCAAGGTGACCAAGGCGCTCTACCTACTGTGCGCCTTTTCCATGGTGGTGCCCTTCCAGATGGTGATGTTCACCCTGTCCTCCATTGCGGATACCCTGAAGCTGAACACCCCCTGGGTACTGTGGATCATCTACCTGGGCTTCGGCGCGGGGCTGGCGGTGTTCATGTTCTGTGGGTTCATGCGCAGCGTGCCCATCGACATGGAGGAGGCCTCCCTGATCGACGGCTGCAGTCCCCTTCAGACCTATTTTTACATCGTATTCCCCCTGCTGCGCCCCACTATGATCTCTGTGGCGGTGCTGGAGGCCATGTGGATCTGGAATGACTACCTGCTGCCCACCCTGATCCTGGATCTGGAAAACTACAAAACCATCTCCATGCTGATCCAGATGTTCCGGGGCAGCTACGGACGGGTGGAGATGGGCCCCATGATGGCGTGTATCATGCTGGCCATCCTCCCCATCATCGTGGTATACCTGGTGGGACAGAAATATATCATCAAGGGCGTTGTGGCCGGTGCGGTAAAGGGATAATGGACGGAACCGGGAGGTGGATCCATGACAATCAGGGATATTGCCAGACTATCCGGCTGCAGCGTGGCCACAGTGTCCCGGGTACTCAATTGCTACCCAGACGTGAGCGACGCCACCCGGCAGCGGGTGATGTCGGTGGTGGAGGCATATCACTTCCGGCCAAACAGCAATGCCAGACATCTGAAACAGCAGGTGGGACAACGGATCTCGGTGATTGTCAAGGGTACGCAGAACATGCTGTTTTCTGAAATGGTGGAAAAGGTGCAGCTGCGGGTGCAGGACCGAGGTATGGACGCGGCAGTCTACTACGTGGATGAGGACGCCAACGAGGTGGCCTTTGCCCTGCAGGTGTGCCGGGAGTATAAGCCTCCGGGGATTCTGTTTTTGGGAGGCGACCTGGAGCATTTTCAGCGGGACTTTGCCCCCATCGGCGTGCCCTGCGTGCTGTTGACCAACTCGGCTCAGTCCCTGGGATTTGCAAATCTCTCCAGCGTGTCCACAGACGACACCGCAGCCGCGGAAAAGGCAACAGATTACCTGTTTGACCATCAGCACCGGGAGATCGGCGTGCTGGGCGGGAACTGGTCCGGCTCCCAGATCAGCTACCGGCGTATCGTGGGATGCCGCAACAGCTTTGAAAAGCATGGGGTGCCCTTTGACGCAGAGCGGCAGTGCGAGCCGTGCCGGTTTGCCTTTGGCGACGCCTACGCCGCGGCCAACCGGCTGTTGGACCGCAACCCGGGCCTGACTGCCATTTTCGCGCTGTGCGATGTGATTGCCATTGGGGCGATCCGGGCCCTGAGGGACCGGGGGTATCGAGTGCCGGAGGACATTTCCGTGATGGGATTCGATGGAATCCCAGTGGGTGCGTACTCCCTGCCCAGGCTGTCCACCATCCAACAGGATACCAGGCGGATGGCGGAGCGGGGGGCGGATATTCTGCTGGAGCGGCTGGAGCGAAAGTTGCCGCCGGTATACGAGACCACGCCATTTCAAGTGCTTTCGGGCGAGAGTGTGGCGGCCAGGAGAGACTGGCGCTGAGTGCAGTTGGAATGATTCTTCGCAGAGAGGTGAGCTGCAATGCGGCAAGCGGGTATTTTGATGCCTGTGTTTTCCCTGCCCTCCCCCTATGGGATTGGCACCATGGGAGGAGCGGCCCGGGAGTTCCTTGTGTTTTTGGAGGCGGCCGGACAGTCCTACTGGCAGACCTTGCCCCTGGGGCCCACTAGCTACGGGGACTCCCCCTACCAGTCCTTCTCCTCCCGGGCGGGCAACCCCTACTTCATCGACCTGGACCTGCTGGAGGAAGAGGGGTTGCTGCAAAAGGCAGAATACCAGGACCTGAACTGGGATGCGGACCCGGAGCGGGTGGACTATGGTCTGCTGTACAAGACACGCTACCCAGTGCTGCAAAAGGCCTGCCAGCGCCTGCTGGCGGGGGACCGGACGGAGTTTGACCGCTTCTGCCGGGAGCATGCCCATTGGCTGGAGGACTATGCACTGTTCATGGCCCTCAAGGACAGCCAGGGAGGCGCGGCCTGGAGCCAGTGGCCGGAGGGGCTGCGGCTGCGCCGACCCACCGCCCTGGAAAAAGCCCGGAAGGAGTTGGCGGGGGACGTGCTGTTCTGGAAGGGGGTACAGTACCTGTTTTTCCACCAGTGGGGACAGGTGCGGGACTTCGCCCAGGCGCACCATGTGGAGATCATCGGGGATCTGCCCATCTATGTGTCCTTTGATTCCGCAGACGTGTGGGCCAGCCCCGAACAGTTCCAGCTGGATGAGCAGCTTTTGCCCACAGAAGTGGCCGGCTGCCCGCCGGACGGGTTTTCCGAGGACGGGCAGCTGTGGGGCAACCCCCTGTTCCGGTGGGACCGGATGAAGGAGGAGAATTACCGCTGGTGGACAGACCGGGTGGCCTTCCAGTTCCGGCTGTACGACGTGCTGCGCATCGACCATTTTCGGGGCTTTGACGAATACTACGCCATCCCCTACGGGGACGAGACCGCCCGAGACGGGCACTGGCGGCCCGGCCCCGGCCTGGAGTTCTTTCAGACGGTGGCCGGGCAGCTTGGAAAACCCAGGATCATCGCAGAGGATTTGGGATTTCTCACCCCGTCGGTGCGCAAACTGTTGGAGGACACCGGCTTTCCCGGCATGAAGGTGCTTCAGTTCGCCTTTGATCCCCGGGACACCGGCTCCGGATATTTGCCCCACTGTTATCCACGGCACTGCGTGGTTTACACCGGCACCCATGACAACGATACCATTCAGGGGTGGATGGAGACGGCGCCTGCCGGGTCGGTGAAGCGGGCCAAGGAGTACCTCCGGCTGTCCAAGCGGGAGGGCTACCACTGGGGGATGATGCGCAGCATCTGGGCCAGCGTGGCGGATCTGGCGGTGGTCCAGGCCCAGGATTTGCTGGGGTTGGGCAACGAGGCCAGGATCAACGTCCCCTCCACAGTGGGCGCTAACTGGTTGTGGCGGGCCCTGCCTGGCAGCTTTCCGGAAACGCTGGCCAGGAAGCTGCGCCACGAGATGGAGCTGTATGACCGCCTGCCTTAAAAACAAAAATTTTTCAAAAATTTTACTCCACCATAACTGAGGTATGGTGGAGTTTTTTTCGGCATATCCTTAAGATACCATGGGAAACATAGGCCCCTATTTCATAAAAGGGGCCATCAGTTCGTCTCAAGGTGCAAAGGAGATTTTTCATGTACGCAGTCATTGACATTGGTTCCAACACCATGCGCTTGGTACTCTACCGGGTGGTGGACGGAGAACCCCGGCAGATGCTCAACAGCAAGCAGGCGGCGGGGCTGGCAGGATATGTGGACAAGGAGCAGCGGCTGAGCCCCAAGGGGATCCAAAAGGCCATCGAGGTGCTGCGGCGGTTCCAGCTAATCCTGGACAGCGTGGTGCCCCGAAAGACCTTCGTATTCGCCACGGCCTCCCTGCGCAACGTGGTAAACACCCAGGAGGTGGTGCAGGACATTCGGAAGGCCTGCGGCCTGGAGGTGCGGGTGCTCACCGGCCAGGAGGAGGCGCTGCTGGACTACTCCGGCACCCTGCGGGCGCTGCATACCCAGAACGGCCTGCTGGTGGATATTGGGGGCGGCAGCACCGAGCTGGTGCGGTTCCGGGACGGGAAGGCACAGTGTGCCTGCTCCCTGCCCATGGGATCGCTGAATATGTACACCCGGTATGTCCGGGACGTGGTGCCCACCACCCAGGAACTCAAGGAGATCACCCACCATGCCTGCGCCCTGCTTCAGGACGCGGATTTCCCCGTAGAGGAGTCCGCAGTTCTGTACGGCGTGGGTGGCACCTGCCGGGCCAGCTGCGCGCTGAGCGACGAGCTGTTTGACGAGCAGTCCGGCTATGCTGGGTATCCCTGCAAGCGGCTGAAAAAGATACGCAGGATGCTGAAGGAGGACCGAAAGCGCCTGATCTCCGCCATCATCAAGACCGCGCCCGACCGGCTGCACACCCTGTTGCCGGGCTTGGCCATCCTGGAGGCGGTGGCTGCCCGGTATGGCTGCGCCTCCTTCTCCGCCAGCCCATACGGCGTGCGGGAAGGCTATCTGCTGCATATGCTGGAAGGAGAGACGGAGCATGAGTGACCACAAGCTGAGCTTTACCCAGAACCGGGAGCTGTCCTGGCTGCGGTTTAATGAGCGGGTGCTGGAGGAGGCCACCGACGAGTCCGTTCCCCTGCTGGAACGGCTGAAATTTGTATCCATTTTCACCAGTAACCTGGACGAGTTCTTTATGATCCGAGTGGGCAGCCTCCATGATCTAGATGCTATGGACCACGGGGCGGTGGACAAGAAGTCGGGCATGACCTACCGCCAGCAGCTGGGCGCCATCTACGCCGCCGTGCGTCCCCTCATCGCCCGCAAGGATACGGTGTGTACCGGGCTGCAAAGGCAATTATCCGAATACGGCGTGTGCGAGCTGTCTATGGACCAGCTGGAGAAGCCGGAGCAGAAATATGTCAAGCAGTATTTTGCCCAGGAGATCGACCCCATCCTCTCCCCCCAGATTGTGGACAGCCACCACCCATTTCCCCATTTCGTCAACAAAGTGCTCCATGTGGGGGCGCTGCTGCGGGACAAGCGGGGCGAGGTGTTTGGGGTGATTCCTCTGCCCGCCTCTCTCCCGGAGGTGCTGTTCCTGCCCGGGGCGGATGTACGCTATGTGAAGATGCCGGATATCCTGCTAAGCCAGGTAGAAAAGATCTTCAGCAACTATGAAGTGGTGGAAAAAACGGTGTTCTGCGTCACTCGCAACGCCGACATCACTCCCAACGACGAGGCCTTCGAGGTGGACGAGGATTTTCGCGCCCAGATGAAGAAGCTGCTGCGCTCCCGCACCAAGCTGGCCCCGGTGCGCCTGGAGCTGGGCAGCCAGGTGAGCGGCCGCTTTCGGGACTACTTCTGCCAGCACCTGGGACTGACCAGGGAACAGGTATACACCACCTCCTCCCCCATGCAGATGGGCTATGTGTTCTCCCTGGCGGACAAGCTGCCCCCCGCGCTGCACTCGTCCCTGACCTACCCGCCCTTTGCACCCCAGGCCGCAGCCGATCTGGCGCCGGGGGAGAGTGTGCTGCGGCAGGTGCTGCGCCGGGATGTGCTGCTGTCCTATCCCTATGAGAGCATGGAGCCCTTCCTACGCCTGATCCGGGAGGCCGCCAGCGACCCGGAGGTCATCTCCATCAAAATTACCATCTACCGCCTGGCCCGGCGGGCCAAACTGGTGGAGTATCTGTGCGCCGCGGCGGAAAACGGCAAAGACGTCACAGTCATGATCGAGCTGCGGGCCCGGTTTGACGAGCAGAACAACATCGACTGGTCCCAGCGGCTGGAGGAGGCGGGCTGCCGGATCCTGTACGGCTTTGACGGCTACAAGGTACACTCCAAGGTGTGCCTCATCACCCGGAAGGACCGCAGCGGCGTCTCCTACATCACCCAGGTGGGCACGGGCAACTACAATGAAAAGACCGCCGCCCAATATACGGACCTGTCCTATATCACCGCCGATCCCGGCATTGGGGCGGACGCCACCGAGTTTTTCAAAAACCTGGCCATCGGCAATTTGGAAGGGGAGTATCAGCATCTGATGGTGGCGCCGTTCAGCTTGAAAAAGCGGCTGATGGCCCTCATCGACCGGGAGATCGCCAAAGGCCCCCGGGGCTACATCTTCCTGAAGCTCAACTCGGTCACCGACCTGGATCTGATTTTGAAGCTGCGCCAGGCCTCCCAGGCGGGGGTGCGGGTGGAGATGATCGTGCGGGGGATCTGCTGCCTGCTGCCCGGCGTGGAGCGGGAGACCGACCACATCCAGGTCACCAGCATCGTGGGCCGCTACCTGGAGCACGCCCGAATCTATCTCTTTGGGCGGGAGCAGGAGGAGCTGCTGTATATCTCCTCCGCCGACTTCATGACCCGGAACATGGAGCGCCGGGTGGAGGTGGCCTGCCCCATCCGCAGTAAGGCGGCCCGGGAGGAGATCCACCGGATCATTGAGGCCCAGCGCATGGACAATACCAAGGCCCGCCGCCTGGGGGCCGACGGGTTGTACCGACCGGTATCCGACCGCACAGGACTGGTCAACTGCCAGGAGGTGCTGATGCGGGACGCCGCAGAGGCGGCGGCCAGGATCCAGACGGCGCACCGGAAGGGGCCGGGCGGGTCCCTGCTGCGCCGTCTGCTGGGCCGCAGAGGCAAGTGAATTTTGGGAAATTATGAGGGGCTGGGCGCCCGCCAAACGGCGGGCGCCCAGCCCCTTGTCATATAGGCTCAGCGGAAGCGGGCTTTGCCTTTCTGGGGGGGAATTTACTTGCCGGTACTCACACAGAAGCGGTGCAGCAGGGCGGCCAGCTCTGCCCGGGGTGCCTGCTGGGTGGGCGCCAGGCTGGTGCCACGGCCCTGGATCAGGCCGATGGAGACGGCCCAGTTCATGGCCTCCCGGGCCCAGCCGGACACCTCGTCGCTGTCCGGGAAGGCAGACAGGTGGTCCTGGCTGACGGCGGGTTCACCAGCGTAACGGTACAGCATGGTGACCACCTGCTCCCGGGTGATATTGCCTCCGGGGTTGCTGCCGTCGGAAACGCCATTGTCCACGGCCCAGGCCAGGCCCTTCTCGTACCAGGGGCTGCCAGCGGTGTCCTCACCGTCCAGACGGGCCAGGACGGTCATGAGCATGGCCCGGGTGGCAAAGGTGTTGGGGGCGAACAGGCTGTCGCCCACGCCCTGCATCAGGCTGCGGTTCCAGATGTAATGGACGGATTCAAAGTACCAGTTGTCCCCGCTCACATCCAGGAAGGGCAGCTCCTCCTCCACCTGAGAGAAGGTGACCGTCACGGTGACGGAAAAGGCAGGCATGGTAAAGGTGTAGGTGCCGTCCTGATGATCTGTGACCGCTACAGTGCTGCCATCCTGGCCGGCAACCACAACAGCGGACACCGCAAAGCCCTCCTGGGGAGTGACAGTGATGGTCACGTCCTGGCCCTGGGCGGCGTTGGAGAAGTCGGTGGTGACCTGACCGTTTTCAGAGGGGGTTACGGCCACGGGGTAGGTGACAGGGGAGACGGGATTGGCGTTCCACTGGGCGCGGAAGGTATAGGTCTTGGCGGTGTCCACCGTCAGGGTGACGGTGCCGTCAGACACGGACACGTTGTCGCCGTAGTCCCAGCCGGCAAAAGTGTGGCCGGCCTTGGTGGGGTCGGCGGGCTGGGCAAAGGTCAGCACATTGTCCGACTGGGTGAGTACGGTGGTGTACCACAGCTGGTCGTCCGCCAGATAGGTCACCCGGTACTGGTCGGAATCGGAGGGCTCAGAGGCAGTGACCTGGCCGGTGATAGAGCCGTGGTTGACGATTTCACCCTCACTGGTGAGCTGGTCGTTGGTGGCCAGGGTGACCCCCTGGTCCACGGTCAGGGTGACGCCGGCGGGGACGGTGGCGGCGCTGTCCAGCGCGGCGCTGCGCACCACCCGCAGGCGGTGGCCATCGGACACGGCGCTCAGGGCGGCGTCCAGATCCTCATAGACGGTCTGGGTGGTCTCGTTATAGCCCTCGCCCAGCTGAGACACGTCGTCGGTGTAGTAGGTATAGCCCTTTAGGGTGCTGCCCTCGCCCTTTACCGGCTTCAGGTTGGACTGGCTCACGTCGATGGTGACAGCGCCCTCGCCCTCGCTCTTCTCGGTCCAGAGCTTGACGGACTCGTCCATGTTATTGTCCGTGCCGGCAAGGGTAAACTGGCCGTTGTTGTCCACGTTTACCGCGCCCCACAGGTTGCCGGAGGTGGTCAGCCCCGAGGCGGTAACCTGGCTGTTGTTGATCACCATGCCGGCGGTGCCGCAGTTGCGGATGGTCACGTTCTCCAGGGTGAGGAGCACCCCGCTGCCCTGATCGGCAGCCCACACGTTGATGCCGTGCTTGGTGCTGGTGTTACCCTCAATGGACAGGTCCTTGATGGTAACCTCCGCGCCGCTCTCCACAGAGATGATGTGGGTCTGGGGGTTGTCCGAGCCGTCCAGCTCAAAGCCGTCGGCAGTGATGGTGTGGCTGCCGCCGTCCAGGACGATGTCGCTGGTGATGAGGATGGCAGCGCCGTTCTTACCCTTGCCTGCACCGGACACGGTCTCGTTCCGGAGCAGCTGGATGGTCTCGCCGTCCTGGGCCGCCCCGACGGCCTCGGCCAGGGTGGGGTACCGCACGGAGGTGGTCTGGTTGACCGCCGCGTCTCCCGCCGGCTCCACGCTGTCGGCAAGAGCGGTGAGGGCCGCGGCGGGCAAAACCGCCACTGCCATGCAGACGCTGAGAATGGCCGCAAGTAGTCTCTTCTTCACTGGTAACATTCACTCCTTATAAAATTGAGAAAGGTTTTCCGGGGGGCGTGGCTGCGGGATTCACGGCCCTCCCGAGGTTCAGATTGTAGCATCGCCCCCGCGGGAAATCAAGAGAGGAATCCTATATTTTGATGCAAAAATATTTCCTAAAAACAATGAAAAAACCAATAAAGTAAACTTTTTGAGAATAAATGATGTGGAAGAATCCACCAGAGAAGCGGCCGGAATAAGTTGCAGGCAATTGCGGATAATATTGGTGTAAAAAATCATCTCCGAGAGAACGGGCCGGGAGGCTCCGGGAGGGAGCCGAAACACTGGCAGAAAGAAAAAAGGAAAGGTTTGAAAATATGAAAGCAACGGGAATTGTCAGGAGGATCGACGACCTGGGCCGGGTGGTCATTCCCAAGGAGATCCGACGGACGATGCGGATCCGGGAAGGCGATCCATTGGAAATCTATACCGACCGGGAGGGCGGCGTCATTTTCAAAAAGTATTCACAGCTGGGGGATGTGACCGACTTTGCGGTGCAGCTGTGCGACACCCTCAGCCGGGTGGCCGGCTCCCCGGCGGTGATCACCGACCGGGATAACTGCATTGCTGCCGGCGGGGTACCCCGCCGGGAAGTGGTGGACAAGCGGGTGTCCTCCCGGGTGGAGCAGATCATGGAGGGCCGGCAGAGCTTCCGGGCCTCCGCCCAGCCGGTATACCTGTGCGATGGCAGCGAGAAGTACCGGGTGCTGGTGGCGGTACCCATCCTGTCGGAAGGGGATGTACTGGGCTGCGTGCTGTTTATCAGCGAGGGGGAGGGACCACAGCTGGGCGAGGTGGAAATCAAACTGGCCCAGACGGCGGCCGGTTTTTTAGGCAAGCACATGGAGAGCTGACAGGAGAATTGAGCGGCCCCGGCGCATCTGCGCCGGGGCCTGATTGCTATAGGTTATTTTTCTGGGAGATAATCCTCGGGGTTGACAGCCTGACCGTCCTGATACATGGCAAAGTGCAGATGGGAGGCCCGTCCACTCTCCGCCGGGGCGGTGTCTCCCACGGCTCCAATGATCGTGCCGGTGTAGACCGAATCACCCACCTGGACCGAGGGGGTATCGGTGAGACTGGCGTAAAGGCTGGTCAGGCCGTTGCCGTGCTCGATGACCACGGTGGTGCCCATGAGGGGGTCGTCGTAGATGGCGCTCACCGTGCCCTGGGCGGTGGCCAGCACTCTGGTGTCCAGTTCGGCGGCGATGTCCAGCCCGTTGTGGGTGCGCCAGTCTCCCATGGTCTCGTCATAGGACAGCGCGTCCAGGGAGAAGGGGACAATGACCGCTCCGCTCACCGGCCATGTAAACACCAGGTTGGCAGGCTCGGGAGCTTGGCTCGCCGCGGGGGTCGGCGTGGCGGTAGGGGTGGGCTCAGCGCTGGGCTCTGCGGTAGCTGGTGCGCTGGGTTCGGGGGTGGCGGAGACCTGAGGCCGACTGGTGATGCCAGGCGTGGGGGTCACCACAATGTGGGCGGAGCCGCCCACAGGCTGGTCATCCACCTCGCCCCCCAGGCCGCGCTGGACGCTGCGTACCAGGAAATACCCGGACAGACCGATGGCGGCCACGCAGGCCAGCACGATGAAGTAGAATCCTTTCCCTGTGACAAAATCGGCAATTTTCTCGAAAATACTTGGCTTTCGGTTCATAATAACACCTCCGCCCCTATTGTGGACAGAGCGGAGGAAACTTATACCACAAAAAAATGCCGGTTCCCACTGAATTTTCTTCAGCGGGAACCGGTTTTTCCGGATAGAGGACAGAGGGCAGACCTTCCCTTACTTCTGGATGGCAGCTGCGTCGGGATCCTCTGTGTCAAAGACGGTTTTGGCGGTGGCGGCCAAGCCGGCCAGCCCCTGCAGCTCGCTGGGGATGATGATCTTGGTGGCCTTACCGTCGGCTACCTTCTGCATGGTCTCCAGGGCGCGGATGGTCAGAACCCCCTTGCCGGGGTCAGCCTCGTTGATGAGGCGGATGGCGTCGGCGGTGGCCTGCTGCACCTTGGCGATGGCCTCGGCCTCGGCCTCGGCGGCCATGATGCGGGCGGCCTTGTTGGCCTCCGCCTCCATGATCTTGGCCTGCTTAGCCGCGTCGGCCCGGAGGATGGCGGACTGCTTCTCACCCTCGGCCACCAGGATCTGGGACTGTTTCTGACCCTCGGCCTGGAGGATGGCCTCCCGGCGCTCCCGCTCGGCCCGCATCTGCTTTTCCATGGAGTCCTGGATATCCTTGGGGGGCATGATGTTTTTCAGCTCCACCCGGTTGACCTTGATGCCCCATGGGTCGGTGGCCTCGTCCAGGATGGCCCGCATCTGGCTGTTGATGTGGTCCCGGCTGGTGAGAGACTGGTCCAGCTCCAGATCGCCGATGATGTTGCGCAGGGTGGTGGCGGTGAGATTTTCAATGGCGCTCATGGGCTGCTCCACCCCATAGGTATACAGCTTGGGGTCGGTAATCTGGAAGTAAATGACGGTGTCAATCTGCATGGTAACGTTGTCCTTGGTGATGACGGGCTGGGGGGCAAAGTCCACCACCTGCTCCTTCAGGGAGACGGTCTTGGCGATGCGCTCAATGAAGGGGATCTTGATGTGCAGGCCCACGCCCCACACAGTGCGGAACGCGCCCAACCGCTCCACCACGGACGCTTTGGACTGCTGAACCACCTTGACGTTGGCCGCGAGGATCAGCAGGATCAAGAGGATGATCACCACCACGACGATGACGCCGATGAAACGGCTGAGATCTGCTGGAATGGAAAGTGCAAACATGGAAAGGCCTCCTTTTCTCTCATTTTCCTTTATGATACTGACATCATGGACCCACAGAAGTGGGAACCATCAGACCGGAGCGGCGTCCTTCGCGGGCGCCACAAACACCTTGACCCCCTCAATCCGCAGCACCCGCACCAACTGACCGGCGGGGATGGGCTCGCCGCTCTGACTGCGGGCGGACCAGGTGACGCCGCCGATGGTGACGGCGCCTTTGCCCTGGATATTGTCGATCTCTTCGGTGACCTGGGCCTCCTCGCCGATGATGCGGTCCACATTGGTGGGCTGCACCTTGCCGTTGAGGTATTTCTTAGCCAAGGGGCGGACGGCCAGCAGGCACAGCACGCTGACCACGATGAACAGGGTGATCTGCAGCCAAAGCGGGCCGTTGAGCAGCGCGCAGATCAGGGCGGCCAGGGAGCCCGCGGCGAACCAGATGGAGGTCAGGCCCACCGACACTGCCTCGCCCACGGCAAAGAGAATCAGCAGCCCTAGCCAGACAAGCATGGGTACCATTTCGTTGGACGCTCCTTTCATCAGACTGGCGCTGAGCAGAAGGATCAGCGCGAGGACCACCACAGCGGGACCCGCCCAGACAAGCAGGCGGTTGCGGGGCGAGAGGTTGGAAAAGAAATTGGCCAAGGACTGCTTCAGAGGGGGATTGGCCATGGGCTGGTCATCGGGCTTCCCCGGTTCAGTTTGAACCGAGGAGCGCCGGGGAACCTCGTCCAGAAACAGCTCATCCATGGACACGCCGTAGTGGTTGCAGATGTATATGATCTTTTCAATTTCTGGGTAGCCCCGGGAGGACTCCCATTTGGACACGGCCTGTCGGGATACCTTCAACTGCTGGGCGAAGGCCTCCTGGGTCATGCCGGCCCCGCGGCGCACAGCCTGTAGTCGGTCGCCGAATGACATGCTCGCTCCTCCTTGTCTGGCTCTATCGTAACGGAATGACCGGATTTTGCCTACCAACTTAAATTTGCGCCGGGTAAAATTTTGCGCGCAACTTTAGGTTTCTGTCGGAAAGAGGTGGTGGTCGTGGTTACAGTATAGCATAGGGATGGACAGAAAGCTACTGCCGGGAGAAAACAAATTCAGGCAAAATGATTGCGCTGGGCAGGCTTTTCCGATATACTGAACAAAATGTGGTTTTCCCGCACGGGGAGTCCCCCGGGCGGCGGAAAATTCGGAAGTGGAGTTTTATGGTATGGAGCAGTCGCTGCAATTTGTCATCCCCTCCCTGCTGGGAGTGGAGGGGCTGGTGGCCCGGGAAGTGGAAAAACTGGGGCTGAAAAGCGTATGCGCGGAGAACGGCCGGGTGCTGTGCGCCGGTGCCCCGGCGGACATCCCCCGGCTCAACCTGAACCTGCGCATAGGGGCCCGGGTGCTTGTATCCCTGGGCAGCTTTCCGGCCCGAAGTTTTGAGGAGCTGTTCGAGGGCACCCGGAATCTGCCCTGGGAGGCGTTTATCCCCCAGGAGGGCCGCTTTCCGGTGAAGGGATACTGCCTGCGCTCCCGGCTCCACGCGGTGTCCTCCTGCCAGGCCATTGTGAAGAAGGCCGTGGCCAAACGGCTGGGCGGGAAGTATGGAATGGACACCTTGCCAGAGACGGGGGCGCTGTACCAGATTCAGTTTTCCCTGATGGGGGACCGGGCTACCCTGATGCTGGATACCTCGGGGGAGAACCTGCACAAACGGGGCTACCGGGCCCATGGGGTGGAGGCCCCCCTGCGGGAGACCCTGGCGGCGGCCATGGTAACCCTGGCCCATTATAAAGGAAGGGATCCCTTCTGTGACCCCTTCTGCGGCTCGGGTACCATTCCGATTGAAGCGGCTCTCATTGCCAAAAACCGGGCGCCGGGGCTGAACCGTTCCTTCTCCGCCCAGAAGTGGGACTGGCTGCCCGGAAGCCTCTGGATGGACGCTGTTGATGAGGCCATGGACAAGGAGTACCATGGCAGCTATGAGATCTGGGGCGGGGACATCGATCCGGCGGCGGTGGAGCTGGCCAGGCATAACGCCCGGCTTGCCGAGGTGGACGGCATGGTGAAGTTTGAGGTGGCAGACGCCGCCCGGTTTCACTGGGGTGGGCTGCGAGGCCGGGTGGTCACCAACCCGCCCTACGGGGAGCGGCTGATGGAGCGCCGGTCGGCGGAGGAACTGTACCGGGCTTTCGGCAGGGCGTGGGACAAGCTCCCGGACGGCTGGCAGCTGTATCTGCTCAGCGACCACGACCAGTTTGAGCGGGCCTTTGGCCGGCGGGCGGACCGGAAGCGGAAACTTTATAATGGTATGCTCCGGTGCGACTTATTTATGTACGGAGCAGAGCGGGGCGGGAGGAAGAGAACGCCATGAAAAAGTGCAGGATCACCGTGATGCGCATGGCTCGCTATGAGGATTTGATCCAGCGGTATGAAAATCCCATCGACCACGCCTGCGATCTGCGGGAGGGGCAGGTGTTTCTGGCCAACGGCTGGCGGCGGCCGGAGGGACTGTGTCTGAGCGCCTGGGAGACCATGTCCCCCTTTGTACTGGCCCTGTCCCACGGGGGAGAGAATTTGTACGACGGCTGGATGCAGGATAAAAAATCGGCCATGATTTCCTGTAATGACGGCTTCCGTCCGGTGAGTTTTCTCATTGAGGCGCTGGAGGAGGAAGCGGCGGACTGAGACCGAATCGAGATAGAGACAGGGGAGCGTCTGGAATGAAGCATCTGTTTATCATCAACCCCGCGGCGGGCAAGCGGGAAAACACCCGCAGGCTGGAGGCGGACATCCGGGGCCTGGAGTGGGACTGGGAGATCGTCTACACGGAAAAGAACGGGGACGCCTGCCGGTATGCCCGGGCGGCGGCAGAGGCGGGAGCGCCGGTGCGGATTTACGCCTGCGGCGGGGACGGAACCCTCAACGAGGTGGTCAACGGCGCGGCGGGATATCCCAACGCGGCGGTGACCAACGTGCCCATTGGGACGGGCAATGACTTTTTGAAGATCTTCGGGCCGGACAGCAAGGTGTTGTTCTCCGACCTGCGCGCCCTGGGGGAGGGGGTTCAGGCCCCCTTTGACCTGATGGACTGCAACGGCAAGCTGGGCATCGGGGTGGTGTGTGCCGGGGTGGACGCCCGCATTGCCGCCGACGTCCACCGCTATAAAACCCTGCCCCTGGTACGGGGCATCGGGGCGTACATCCTATCCCTGCTGGCCAATGTGCTCTTCAAGGGGATCACTCGTCCCACGGCAGTGAAAATGGGGGAGCTGGATTACCGGGGGGAGACCGCTATCATCTGCATCTGCAACGGCCGGTACTACGGCGGCGGTTTCATGCCGGTGGGGGAGGCTATGCCGGATGACGGGGTGTTGGACATGCTGGTGGTGCCCAAGGTGGGCCGGCTGACTTTTTTCCGGCTGGTGAAGCAATATTCTACCGGCCATTACCGGAACTACCCGGAGCTGATCTGGGCCCATCACGGGCAGAAGATCACCTACGCCTCCCTGGACGGGCGGGATGTGATCACTGTGGTGGACGGGGAGGCCATGCGGGCGCCAAAATTCACCGTGACTCTGTCCGACAAGCGGGTGAATTTCTTCTACCCGGAGGGGGCCAGCTACCTGCCATGGAAGGAGGTTCCAAGCGATGAGGTCAGCGGAAAGCAAAAAGTCACTGCGGGAACGGCTGGCTGAACTGCCGCCAGATGTTTTTGAGCTGGAGGGAGTCTCTGTTCGGCCCATTCAGGACGAGGAAGATGTGTGGTACGCTGTGGTGGAGTGCCAGCTGGCACCTGGACAGGAACAATATGTGAACCCGGCGGGGTTCTCTCTTGGCCGGGCCTGGTTGTATCCGGCGAACAATGTCCCCTGTGTCATCCGGAACGAGAACGGGGAACGCATTGGTTTTTTGATTTTGTATCGTTGGCCGGAACATACTGGCTGGGGCTATTTTCTTGACCGGAACCGGCAAGGATGTGGATATGGCGTGAAGGCTGCGCAGCTGGCGGTAGCCATTCTGAGAGCGGCGGAACCAGAGCTGCCAATTAAGCTGTCTGTGGAGATGAAAAATGTCCGGGCTCAGCACCTGTATGAACGGATTGGATTCCGAAAAACAAGCCAGCTGGACGGCGATGATCTGGTGTTCACAATCTAGGAACGGCGGCAAGGCCATCCGAACCATGGGCCAGGGCGCCGACAAGGATGAGACGCATAAGATGACCAAGATCACCCAGGCGGCGGAGCGGTCCAAAGGTTGCTGGAGCTCCCTGTGAGAACGGTCGATTTTAGCACTCTGCTCGCCAGGTTGTGAACGAAACATGAATTTTTCAAAATCAACCCCTATTTTTTGAAAATAGGGGTTGATTTTTTTGCCCGAAGAGGGTATGATCATACTTGAGCTTAGCACTCAGATGAAATGAGTGCTAAACCAAGAGGCGCTGAGCCGTCGCGGGTGGCCTGGCGCACCTAACATCGTTTACAAAAATATTTCCATACAAGGAGGAACCCATTATGACTCTCAAACCCCTGTCCGACCGTGTGATCCTGAAGGCTATGGAGGCTGAAGAGACCACCAAGGGCGGCATCATCCTCACCTCCAGCGCCAAGGAGAAACCTGAAATGGCCGAAGTGGTGGCCGTTGGTCCTGGCGGTATGGTGGACGGCAAGGAAGTTGTCATGACCGTAAAGGTGGGTGACAAGGTGCTCACCAGCAAGTATTCCGGCACCGAAGTCAAGGTGGACGGCGAGGAGTATACCATCGTACGTCAGGGTGACATTCTGGCCATTGTGGAGTAAAAGCTGCGGGGCAGGCGCGATTGCCACTGCCACCGCACGGTCGTTTTCCTATCACTTTTTGTAAAAACATCTCATTTTGGAGGTAATGCTATCATGTCTAAGCTCATTTGCTACGGTGAGGAAGCCCGCCACGCCCTGGAGCGGGGGGTCAACCAGCTGGCCGACACCGTAAAGATCACCATGGGCCCCAAGGGCCGCAATGTGGTGCTGGACAAGAAGTTCGGCACCCCCCTGATCACCAACGACGGCGTGACCATCGCCAAGGAGATCGAGCTGGAGGATCCCTTTGAGAACATGGGCGCCCAGATCGTCAAGGAAGTGTCCACCAAGACCAACGACGTGGCCGGTGACGGCACCACCACCGCCACCCTGTTGGCCCAGGCCATCATCCGTGAGGGTCTGAAGAACCTGGCTGCCGGCGCCAACCCCATGGTCATGAAGAAGGGTATCGCCAAGGCCACCGACGCTGCCATTGAGGAGATCAAAAAGAACTCCAAGCCCGTGTCCGGCACCTCTGATATCGCCCGGGTGGGCGCCATCTCCTCCGGCGACGATACCATCGGCAACCTGATCGCCGAGGCCATGGAGAAGGTCTCCCACGACGGCGTCATCACCGTGGAGGAGTCCAAGACCGCCGAGACCTATTCCGAGGTCGTGGAAGGTATGCAGCTGGACCGGGGCTATATCACCCCCTATATGGTCACAGACACCGAGAAGATGGAGGCCGTGCTGGATGATCCCCTCATTCTGCTCACCGATAAGAAGATCTCCTCCATCCAGGAGCTGCTGCCCATTCTGGAGCAGGTGGTCCAGAGCGGCAAGAAGCTGCTGATCGTGGCAGAAGATGTGGAGGGCGACGCTTTGTCCACCCTGTTGGTGAACAAGCTGCGGGGTACCCTGAACGTGTGCTGCATCAAGGCTCCCGGCTTCGGCGACCGCCGCAAGGAGATGCTGGAGGATATTGCCATCCTCACCGGCGGCACCGTGATCTCCTCTGACATGGGCATGGAGCTGAAAGAGGCCACCATGGATATGCTGGGCTCCGCCCGCCAGGTGAAGGTCCAGAAGGAGAACACCATCATTGTGGATGGGGCTGGCTCCTCCGAGAACATCGCCGCCCGGGTGGCCCAGATCCGCCACATGATCGAGAATACCACCTCCGACTATGATAAGGAGAAGCTCCAGGAGCGGCTGGCCAAGCTGGCCGGCGGCGTGGCCATCATCCGGGTGGGCGCCGCTACCGAGGCGGAGATGAAGGAGAAGAAGCTGCGCATCGAGGACGCGCTGAACGCCACCCGGGCCGCGGTGGAAGAGGGCATCGTAGCCGGCGGCGGCACCGCCTATGTGAACGCCATCCCCGCGGTGGAGGCCCTGCTGTCCACGGTGGAGGGTGATGAAAAGACTGGCGTGTCCATCATTGCCAAGGCTCTGGCTGAGCCCATGAAGCAGATTGCCGCCAACGCCGGCATTGACGGCTCCGTGGTGCTGGAGAAGGTGAAGGACTCCGGAAAGGCCGGCTACGGCTTTGACGCCTACAAGGAGGAGTATTGCGACATGCTCTCCGCCGGCATCGTGGATCCCACCAAGGTGACCCGCTCCGCCCTGGAGAATGCGGCCTCTGTGTCCTCCATCTTGCTGACCACCGAGGCGCTGGTGGCCGACAAGCCCCAGCCCCCCGCCCCCGCTCCCGCCGCTCCCGATATGGGCGGCATGTATTAAGAGACGGCAAAAATCCTTTCAGGCCCTCCGGCATATGCCGGGGGGCCTTTTTGCGGCTGGGGCTTGTCGGCCCGGCTGACCCATCCGGGGTCCCGACGGAAGCCGAGAGGGCGGTTTCGCCGGAGAGAGGGAGGGAAGGGAACAAGGTCCGGCGGGGCGTTGCGAACAGGAGCGGACTTTGCCCCGACGAAGCCCCCCGCTCCTGATATAGGCGGCATGTATGAAGAGAAAAGCCTAAAGGGCCCTGCGGCATCTGCCGCAGGGCCCTTCACATTGTGATAAATTGTCTGCCGTCAATCCGCGAAAATCTCAGGATAAAAGGCTGCAGCCATACGTTCCACGGCGTAGGCCATGCGGTTACCGGGCAGAACGCTCTCCAGGGCGATAGAGGCGAACCGCTCCTGCTGGACGCACTCCAGCTGTGCCAGGGTGGGGTTGCCTTTGATTTCTGCGATCTTTTCCTCCAGGGAGGGGGAATCGTAGTCGTGAATCAAAATCACGGCAGGGTCCCGGGCCAGCACTTCCTCATAGCTGACGGTAACCCACTGCTGATCGGACAGATCGTCAAAAACGTTTTGCCCCCCCGCCATCCGGATGAGCAGGGATTCAAAATTGCTGCCCGAACAGGTGAAGACGCCGTTGCTGCCGCTGTCGTAGACCAGAACGTCCAGGGGCTCCTGACCGGCGATGGCGTCCTGGACAGCCTGGATGCGGGCGCGCTGATCGTCTACAAACTGCCGGGCGGTCTCCTCCACGCCAAAAATCTGTCCGATATCAAGGATCTCCTGATACTGTTCCTCTAAGGTGGTGGCCGAGTTGACGTAAACCGTCATCCCGTATTGGGCCGCCTCCTGAATGTTGCAGCCGGCATCGCTGATCTCCCAGTCCAGGGCGTAGATGAAGTCCGCGCCGCTGGAGAGAATGGCCTCCCGAGTGGCGGAGGCGTTGTTCAGCACTGGGATGGCATTTACCTCGTCGGTATATTCCTCCAGCGGGCCCCGGCTGTGGTTGACCAGGGAGCGGCCGATCACATAGTCCTGAAGGCCCAGAGCCACAAACAGCTCGGTACAGTTGGGGCCCAAGGTCAGCACCTTCTGGGGCTTTTGGGTTACGGTGATCTGGCGGCCATAGTTGTCAAACGTCATGGGGTAGGCGCCGCTGTCCGGGGTCTGCGCAGGAGAGGTGGACTCCTCCACCGGTCCGCTGCCGGACGGGGCCTCCCGCCCGCCGCAGGCCGCCAGAACAGAAAGCAGTACAACCAGGGACAGCAGGCTACAAACCAGTCTTTTCATATGCATTCCTCCCAAAAAGATGAAGCTCCGATTCCCGCGGGCAGGAAGGAGATGGACAGCTTTCCCGTAATGGGATGTTTCTCCACACAGCTGCGCACGCCGTAGACGTGGTAGATGTTTTCCGGGGTGAGGACCTGCTCCGGTATGCCCTCCATCACCACCCGGCCCTGACTGAGGACATAAAGCCGGTCGCAGTAGAGCGCGGCCATGTTCAGATCATGAATGGCGGACAGCACCGTGACCTTCAGCCGTTTGATAAAGTCAAAAATCTGCATCTGGTAGCTGACGTCCAGGTGGTTGGTGGGTTCATCCAACACAAAGAAGTCGCTTTCCTGGGCGATGGCCCGGGCAATGAGCACCCGCTGTTTCTCTCCCCCTGACAGGCGCCGGTAGTTGCGGTGTGCCAACTGCTCCATACCCAGATGCTCCAGGGCGTTGCGGACAATCTGACGGTCCCGGGGGGTGTCCACGTCAAATAGCCGCTTGTGGGGGGCGCGGCCCATGGCCACCATCTCCTCCACGGTGAAATCAAAGGGGACTTCATTCTCCTGGCCTACGACAGCCATTTTCCGGGCGGACTTCCGATAGGGCATGGACAGCAAGTCCTCGCCGTCCAGGGTGATTTTCCCGCTGTCCGGCCGCAAGCCCCGGTACACATTTTTCAAAACCGTGGACTTCCCGCTGCCGTTGGGCCCGATCAGCCCCACAAACTCCCCGGCGTCCACCTGCAGGGACACATGGTCCGCGGCCTCTTTCTCCCCATAGGAATAGGTGAGATCTTCTACCTGTAAGCGCATTGCCGCTACCTCCTATTGCGTTTCCCGATGGCTTTTCTTCAGCATCCAGATGAATACCGGCCCTCCAATCACCGCGGTGAGAATGCCCACCGGAAGCTCTTCCGGGGCGATCACCAATCTGGCCGCCACGTCCACCCACACCACCAGGATGCCGCCCAGCAAGGCGGAAGTGGGGAGGACCTTTTTGTGGTCCCCGCCTACCAGCATCCGGGTGAAGTGAGGTACCATCAGGCCCACAAAACCGATGGAACCGCTGACGGCGATGGTGACCCCAGCCATCAGGGAGGCCACCAGGACCAGCAGCTTCTGAAGCCGGCGCACGTTGACCCCCAGCGCGCCGGCGCTCTCCTCCCCCAACAGCAGCAGGTTCAGACCTCGGTAGTTGACCATCAGCACCGCCATACAGATCACAAGGACGGCCAGGGGCAGGGTCAGATAGGCCCATCTGGCTCCGGCCAGACTGCCGGACATCCAGAACTCTGCGTTGTGCAGGCCCAGTGCGTTGGGCGCGCTCAGCGTGATGATGCTGGTGACGCCGTCCATGATCATGGACACCGCCACGCCGGATAGGAGCAGTTGGGTGATGTGGATATGGCCTCGGACCCGGGAGATGGTGTAGACGAACAGGATGGTCACGGCAGAGCCCAGAAAGGCGCTGATGGAGAGGGAGTAGACACCCAAAAAGGAAAACGCACCAAAGAGCATACCCAAAGTGGCGAAGGCGGCCGCGCCGTTGGAGACCCCCAGAATAAACGGGTCGGCCAGGTTGTTGCGCACCAGGGCCTGCATGGTCACCCCACAAACCGCCAGTGACGCACCCACCACCATACCTAGACAGACCCGGGGCAGCCGCAGGCCCAGGACGATATTCTCGTCCAGGGCCTGCCAGGTATGGGCAACGCCGGAGCCGATGGCCGGAATACGGCTCAGCAGGATCCGGATTGTGGTGCCGGGGGAGACGGAAACCGGGCCAAGCCCCGTGGCCACGATCAGGGTAATCAGCGCCAGGACGGTAAGAGCGCAGAGAATTAGGCGCATGTTGGGTTCCCCACGCCGGAAATGGTGTTTCTGTTCCAAATTTCGCCCACCTTTGCAAAAAGAAAAGGCATACAACCCTTCTTCAGAAGGGCTGTATGCCTTTTGACATACCATGAGAGAGCATAAAAATAAGGGGATGGAAGTTTCAACTTCCGGGCGCCGCTTCCTGCGGGCCACGGGTACGAGTATACGGGAAGCGCCCGGATTTGTCAAGCGCGGCTTCAGGGGCGGCCCCTTTCCACTTACAGCGCGCCAGGGAAATACTCCTGCAGGAAGGTGCGCGCCGCAGTCCAGTACAGTTCCGGATTGGTCCCCACGCTCAGCGCGTGGCCAGCCTCTGGAACCCACAGGAAGCTCTTGGGACAGCGGGCGGCCTGATACAGCCGGTTCATCATGGGGGCGGGGACAAAATCGTCCTTGGAGCCATGGATAAACAAGGTGGGGGTTTTGGACAGCGAGACGGCCTTGATGGGGGCGGCGTCCTTCAAATCATAACCGGCCCTGCGCAGTACGCTCTTGCGCAATGCGGCAAACAGCACGCCGGCGGGGGCGGGCAGCGGGCGGGAGAACTGTTGGCGGACACCGGATTGAAGGACATGGCGCATTTCCTCCTCGATGGAGGTGTAGGAGCAGTCCGAGATGGCGGCCTTTACCTGCCGGGGAAGCACGCCGCCGGTGGCCATCAGCACCGTGGCGGCCCCCATGGACACCCCGTGGAGCACGATCTGCGCCTCATGGTCCCGGCGGGTGATATAGTTGACCCAGCCCAGCAGGTCCAGCCGCTCGTCATAGCCCCAGCCCACATAGTCCCCCTCGCTCTTGCCATGGCCCCGCTGGTCAGGAATCAGCACATTCCAGCCGTGGTCATGGTAGTGCTTGGCGATGGCGCCCATGGACTCATGGGTATCGTAGTAGCCGTGCATACAGATGGCCCAGCGGTGGCTTTCCCCTTGCGCAGGGATCAGGGCAGACCACAGGATTAGCCCGTCCACGGACTGAATGGTGGCGCTGCGGAACCCTTCACCAGCCCGGGCCCAGAGCCGGCCCTCGGCCTGGGTGGGATTGTCCTCCAACCGCTCGGCGTCCCGCACTTTGGGCACCATGACCTGACCATATAAATAATTTCCCAGGGCGGTCGCGCCGCCGGTCACCCCGGCGCCCGCCATTGCCAACCCCAATAAACCGACCTTGATACGATGTTTCATAACGGCCTCCTGCCCCATTTGTTTCACTATACCCCGAAAAAAATAGGCAGTCAACCCCCAGATTGTAAAGGGATTGTGAATCTTGCGTTTCCGGACTGCCCCGTGCAACAAACGGCAAGTTCAGTCCGTTATTTGGGGCTGAATTGGAAAAGTTTCACTGGGATTCCCCTTGACTTTTCCGGACAGAGGTGGTAATCTTACCCACGGGAACAGAACAAATGTTCTATAAAACGGGGAATGCGGGGTGGATGTCAGACGGAGAAGGGGCGGTAAGCGTGGGAAGGGGGATAGTGGAGCAGGTGAGTGATTTTTGAAATGAAAAATCGGAACGAGTGGAACTCGTTCCGGCGTGGTGGAGGATGGATTCGCTTTTCTGCGGAAAAGCCCGGCGGTTGCGGCGCGCCGCTGAGAGCCGCCATCCCATCCAGCCTCAAATGAGAAAAACGGCAACCCCAATGGGGGCACCGTTTTGACAACAATTTATTGTTTTATTTTGCTATTTTTTCGTTGTTTTTAGCTTCTCCATTTTCCGCTGAGACAAATAACAAAAAACGCTGGAACCCTTTGGGATCAAGGTGTTCCAGCGTTGGTGGAGGAGGATGGATTCGAACCATCGAAGGCAAAGCCAGCAGATTTACAGTCTGTCCCCTTTGGCCACTTGGGTACTCCTCCCTATGAATTTGTCAGGTGAAGTTGGAGCTGGTGGACGGATTCGAACCCCCGACCTGCTGATTACAAATCAGCTGCTCTACCAGCTGAGCTACACCAGCAAACAGCACCCTTCCCGTTTGCAGCGAGGGTTATTATATCAGGAGGATGGAACTTTGTCAACACTTTTGCGGGAAAAGAATGAAAAAAAGGACTGGGGATCCACAGGGGCGGCTGGGGCTGCCGGCGGGGTTCGGTGCGGTATGTGCCAAGGGGAACTATACTGGGGAGACCGGTATTTTTTGCTGGAAGGACAGAAGATCTGCGAAGCCTGCCTGGAGCGGTATGCCCAAAGACGATTTGCCCACCGGCTGTGCCGGGTGGGGCGGCTGGAAGGAGGATGGGGGAGATGACGCTCTACGAGCTGGGGGAGCAGTACGGTGTGACAGCCGCGGTGCTGCAAGGGCGTATCGCGGAGCTGGAGCGGGTGCTGGACGAGACAGAGGATGAGCTGGACCGGCAGCAGATCGAGGGCCGGATTCGGCCCCTGCGGGTGATGTACCGGGAGACCAGGGCAGTAGCCCGGCATCTCCAGGGCTATTACCTGCGCACAGGGGGAACACAGCGCAGAAAACAGACCAACAGGAGGCGGGGAAGATGAAGAAGATTTCCTATGACAACACGTTTGGCATGGTGGACCTGGCGGTGTACAGCACCATGATGGCTCAGGATAACCGGGAACAGATCGGGAGGCTGAAGCGGAACCTGACACATGCCCTGCGCCAGGACATCACACCCCGGCAGCGGGAATATATGCTGCTGTACTACGGGAAAAACATGAGTATGGAGGCCATTGCCCGGGAGCTGGGGGTCAACAAGTCCACGGTATCCAGGACTCTGAAGCGGGGCAGACAGAGACTGTACCGCTGCCTGCGGTACGGGGCGGCCAATTTGCTGGAACAGGCTGACAGTTGAAAAAGCGGAGCATTTGTGATACTCTACAAGAAGCGGCGGGATATGACCGGAAGCATTTTGGAGGGGGTCACAATGGAACTGTCTTTACAGATCAAG
Organism: uncultured Oscillospiraceae bacterium; assembly: GCA_944387095.1. Lineage (GTDB taxonomy): Bacteria > Bacillota > Clostridia > Oscillospirales > Oscillospiraceae > Enterenecus. The sequence goes on along the minus strand of CALXDP010000001.1, from coordinate 10,177 downwards.
CAGACACAGAAGCTGTCGCCCCAAATCATTCAGACCATGGAGATCCTCCAGATGGGCAGCCAGGAGCTGCAGGAGTATGTGGACGAGCTCCTGTTGGAAAACCCGGTGCTGGAACGGAAAGAGCAAGAGAATCACGCCGGGGCGGATGAACTGCTGCGCAGGATGGAATGGCTGGTTGGAGACAGCCGGCGCCATGTCAGAAGGGCGGATGCAGACAGCGGGCTGATGGCCCCTGTGGCGGTACAGCCCCGGACTGAGGGGCTGTATGAGCATCTGCGGGACCAGATTGAGTTTAAAAGGATGCCCGCCCAGCTCCGGCGGGCGGTGGAGAGCGTATTGACAGGGCTGGACGCCAACGGATATCTGGAGGAGAGTGTGGAAGAGCTGGCCCAGCGGTGCGGGCAGCCAACGCAGACGGTGGAGCGGGCTCTGGCGCTGATCCAGAGCCTGGAGCCGGCTGGCGTGGGAGCCAGAACCCTGGCCCAGTGCCTGGAGCTGCAGCTGAACCGCCGAGGGGAGCGGGGCCTGGCGCTGACCATTGTCCGATCCCATCTGGAGGATATGGCCAAAAACCGCTATCACAAGATCGCGCAGAGCACCGGGGCCACCCGGGAGGCCATCCAGCGCGCCTGTCAGCTGATCCGCTCCCTCTCCCCCAAGCCAGGGGCAGCCTTTGCCCCGGCGGAACCGCCCGGGATCCTGCTGCCGGACTTGATGGTACGGGAGGAGGAGGGGAAGTTCGTGGTGTCGGTGAACGATGCCCCGGGACCCCTGCTGCGGGTAAACTCCTACTATCAGCGGCTGCTGGCGGAGAGCGATGATCCACAGGTGCGGGAATATCTTGCGGCGAAAATGCGGCAGGCGGACTGGGTGGTCAAAGGGATTGAACAGCGCAGGACCACCCTGCTCAAATGCGGGCAGAGTATCGCCGCAGCCCAGGAGGAGTTTTTCCGAAAGGGGCCGGGGCATCTGCGGCCGATGACCATGTCGGACCTGGCGGTGGAGCTGGGCGTTCACCCGTCCACCGTGAGCCGGACCGTCCGGGACAAATATTTGCAATGCAGCTACGGCGTGTTTCCCCTGAGCGATTTCTTCAGCCGGGCGCTGTCTGGCCCGGAGGGGGAGGAGGCCACCGCCCAGCAGGCTAAGGCGGCGATCTACGCGCTGATCCAGGGGGAGGACAAGCGCCACCCCCTGTCGGATCAGAAGCTGTGCGATCTGCTGGCCCGGCAGGAGCTGATCCTGGCCCGGCGCACCGTGGCCAAATATCGGGAGGCCATGGGCATCGCGCCGGCGGCAGGGCGCAGAGAGTACTGAGGAAAGGCAGACCAACCAATGCAATATCAGGGCGTTTTCTTCGATTTTGATTACACATTGGGGGATTCCACAGGGCCTATTACTGTGGGTTATCAAAAGGGCTTTCAGGCTATGGGCTGGCCTGCGCCCACTCGGGAGCAGGTGCGCCCCACCATCGGCATGACGCTGATGGACGGATATACCAAGCTCACCGGAGACCGGGACCCGGCACGCCGCCAGGAGTTCTACCGGCAGTTCCAGCTGGCGATGGGCGAGGCGGCGGGTGAGGGACACCAGCGGATCATGGTGGAGGGAACGCGTCTGTTCCCCGGGGCGGAGGAGCTGCTGGATTGGCTGAAGGGGCGCGGTGTTCAGACGGCTATCGTATCCACCAAGCTGGGGACGACCATCCGGCGTATCTTCGCCCACCAGGGGCTGGGGGACCGGATTGGCCTGATCCTGGGAGGGGAGGATGTGCGCCGGGCCAAGCCGGATCCGGAGGGGCTGAACCTGGCCATGGAGCGGCTGGGCCTGACCCGGGAGCAGGTACTGTTCTGCGGGGACACGGTGATCGACGCGCTGGCGGCGAAGAACGCCGGTGTGAACTTCTGCGGGGTGCTCAATGGCACCACGCCGGCCTGCGCCTTTGAGGAGTACCCCCATGTGCATATCGCACCCGACCTGGTGGAGCTGAGGCGCTGGCTGGAGCTGTGAGGCCGGCCATAGGGAACGGATGTGGGCTGAGCGCACTGCCGCCATGTGTGCGGCGGGTGTCGCTTGGGATTTTTCAAAAATAAGGTTTTTGATGAACGGCTTTATTGGATCGAGCAGGTGCCCATTGAATGAAATTTCATGGGCACCTGCATTTTTTAGGAGGGATAAAGTGTGGGGAAACTGTTGATCGAAGTGATTGTGGCTGTGTCCTCCTTTTCCATGCTCCTAACGGGTTATGATATGTTTCTATCGAAAGGGCCGCTCTTTTTTATCGCTTCATCATTGGTTTTGTCCTTTGCCATTTTCCTGATCATATTCAACATAGGAAATCTGTTTCGCGATCTGTTTTGTGTGCTCACGCGCATCGGTGCAGGCCCGTCCATTGCCATGCCGCCGCTGGTGCTGATGAAGCAAAACGGCACACTTTGCATCAAACCTCTTTATACGTTTCGGGCCTTGTCAAAGCCGGTTGCATCCTATCAGGTTGTGCGGTCCTATCTCTCCGGTGACATGCAGGCAGTACAACGGTACCGCTGGGCAATGATGCTCCAGCTGCTGGTGAAACTTGCTCTCTGTCTGCTCATCGCTGGGGCCGGTTTGGGATACCACAACCCAATGGCGACGATATTTGGACTTGCGATGCTGTGCTTTTTCCTTGACCTCTCCGTGGCCGATCAGGTGGATGCCGTGGGGGAGTGGACCATCTTCCGGCACATCGGAACGGCCCCTTCCGCGTTTTCCCGGCGATTCTTTGCCGCCCAGATTGTGCTTTATCTGCTGGAGGACGAGGCCCTGCTTCGCCCCTTGATCCGTGACTACTGGGCGACGCTCCAGTCCGACGCTGATCGGGAACGCCTGGCGGACATTTTATACTATGTGTACCTGGCCGCTCTGGCCGACCCATCCCTGTCCATTCCCCAGGGTTTTACTGATGAGGTGCAAGACCTGCTGTGCGACTGGGCACATGAAATTATGGTTGGTACCTACCAGTGGTGGTTCATTCAGCTATACCTGGTGTGGTCCCATCGCTGTGACATGAAAGATTCTCGTGACCTTGTGATACGGGCGCTCCGGGCGGAGTTAAAACGCACGGATATGCCCACTCAGTGGCTCAAGAAGAAACGAACAGAGATGCTGGATTTCATCATTATGCTTGCTGAAAAAGGATATGTGGACAGCGAAAACAAACCCAAGTATAAGGTGTTGTACAAAAACTACTACTGCCACATTTCCCCAGCTTATAGGGAGGCCTATCGGCGGGTACAGCAGGAATGCTTGCGCGATGCGTAGAGAGGCAAACTTAGTTTATGGGGGTGTTTGAAATGATGATGGATTGGATGATTTGGGTCAGCGTTGGCGTGTTCTTGCTTCTTCCATACTATCTGTGTGTATTTACCTTCCACAAAACACTGCTGAGATGCCATATCTTGTTTTGGGTCTGCTTTCACGCTGTATTTGTTGGAGTGTTTCGTCTTGTACAGCCCGCCCTGTGGTTGACGCCGGCCGTTGCCTTCATCGCCTATGCGCTGTATTACTTATTCTCCTATCTGTTCTATGTCCGCAATATGTTCCAAGAACCGGAGCGCAGCAATGTGTCCCAAATCGTCACAACCAAGGCATTTCAATCCATATTACTTGTGGTGATGATCGGACTTGCTGTGTTGTGGGCAGTTGATTGCGTCTTTCTTGTAAGAGGGGTGCCCGCTGGCAGCGGATTGGAAATGGCATATCTCATCACCATCGTTTCTATTTCCTATGCGCAGCTCTTATTTTATTACCTCAAATATTATAGGAGCGCGAAACCTGTAAAATAGGGAAAGGGGGCATGACGCAGTGCGGGATCCAAGGATAACGCCCCGCCGTATAGCCTGATATAGGAAAGGGTTTCACCCGCATCAAAATAGAAATAGGATCCAGCTCCTCAGATCCGCGGTTGCGGCTGGGAGAGCGCAGAGGAGGATATATGAAGAAACATAAGTACACAGAACGCAAGCACACAGTAAAATCATACGATATAGCCCCCCAGTTGTCATGACATTGGTAACGCTGGGGCCGGTAGGCTGGTTCTTCATAAACTGGTCGTCGGAGAGCTATGATAAACTGCCAGTAGTATTTGTAGCGGCTCTGCTCTGCACCATCCTGTCTACGATCTTTTGGATGAACGCAATTGGTTCGGATGAGGAGTGGGATTTGTTTGACAAGAATGATGATCTGAAGGAAGATGTTTATCAGGATTCATGTGACTCCATACAGCCTCAGAAATGACAATAGGATAATATATCTCCCTGTCTGTCCCTGAAGATCGAGAGAACAACAGGCGGCAAACGCAAGGGACACGAGGGATCAATACGAGAATAGTGGATGGTGTGATATCTAAATGGTCAAGTTTTATATGACGATTATGACAGCAGTCATTGGTGCGCTGTTGATCGTGTTATCCACAAGTCTATTGGAGCAGATCTTACCCAAACCGTATTCTTTGTTGTTATTGATCATAGGATTTGTGCTGGTGATTGTCGCATTGTTTTTAATGAAACCTCATAAAAAATAAACAGTGTGTTTCTATGCCCATTCTGGATCTCCAGCCATGAAGTGCTCTGCCGGTTTCAACTGGGATGGGAGCTGCGGTAATATATGGAGAGAGAACATGTAGATGAAGCTATAATGAATGTAACTTGGAAAAGTTTAGCCGCTTTTTTGCGTATATTTCATTGGTTTGAATTTACTGGATCTCCCGCATTCGATGACCTGTGCACTTCTTTGCCTTCCAGCTGTCTATAGCGCCCAAGATTCTGGAAGAGAGGAGAAGACGGAAATAATAGCGGCTGGTGGAGTGTGTACGCTTCAACATCTAAGCACTCCTGTGGTCATGGTGAGGGAATGGAGCATCTGAAAGGTGGGCATACTCCGGTCAGCAAGCAGTATGAAGAAATCCCTGCGGAATCACCGCAGGGATTTCTTGCGTTTTATCTCAGTCCAGTTCCTCGTTGCCGCAGGTGCTGAAGCGCTGGTTGGAGGGATAACCTGACGCAGAAGGAGCGGCTATAGGATTCCGGAAGAAAGATTGGAGATGCGCCGTGCCAGTTCCTCCAGCCAGCGATGCACGGCGGGAGAATTACCGCTGGCGGACATGTTGAGCAGGCTGTCCTCCCTCCAGCGTATATCCATGAGCCAGAAGGTCGATCGTATACAAGTATGGGAACAGAACTTTCTGCTCGGCAGTGAAGGGACGCTCCGATTGATAGCCGCGGAGAAAGGCCTGAAGAAGCAAGAGTTCATCCTCCTTCGTGTGGGAATGGGGGTAGTCCATAAGGCGGGACTCAAAGACGGCCTGCATGACCGCATCGCAGTAGAGACTGTTGTCTCCGCTGCGGTTAAAGTCAAACATACCCAGAACACCCTGTGGGGACTGGAACAAGTTGCAGTTGCTGATGTCCCCCTGCACTGCGTAGCGGGGGGACTCCCTGAGAGGGGAGAGAACCGCCATATATTCTTCATATTTGGCGCAGATGTATCGGTGCAGCTCCAGATCGCCATCGACCAGGCCAGGGGTGATGGAGGCAAAGTCAGAGAAAGAGAACAGGTCGTTGCGGGCAAATGGGTCAAATAAGACGTCGTTTGCAATGTGGAAATCGTGCGCCTCAGCCACGTTGTGAGACTGTGCCAGCAATCTCCCAGTTTGCTCCGATAATTCCGGGGTTACATAGGGGAGCTCCCCGGTGACATACTCCTCAACAGTCACGATCACATCGTAGCCGTGGATGTGGTGCCATTTGGCAAAGGAGCCGCCAGAGGGATATTGGATGGGACATAGGATGCCATTCCGGCGCAGCAGATCTGCGAACTGACTTTGACTTTCTATGAGATCCAGAGACACGTCAGCCTCGTTTTTGAACCGCACGACCAGATCGGGGCCATTGCGGGACGTGACTTTCACAATCAGGCGAACCTCTTTGGAATTCGGATTGTCCTTCTCATAGTGGTATCGCTGGAGTTCAGAAAAAGACTCCAGGCCATTTTGAAAGCCGAAGTCAGCCAGAACCAATTCCAGATCGGCGGAAAACACCTCAAACACATCAGACACCTTCTTTGCTAAGGATAGGGAAAAAATTCCTGCAGGCGAACAACCGCACCGCAGGAATTTCTTGCGTTTTGTCTCAGCTCAGTTCCTCGTTGCCGCAGGCGCCGAGGAGCTGTCTGGCATAGGGAAGGGTGAGCATGGTATCGCACAGGGCATGCCACTCGTCCAGCTTGTGGCCCCGGCGGGCATAGTAGAGGTTGGCCAGCACCTCGTAGTTCAGGGTGACGGTGCGCATCTGGTTATAGCTGGAAGGGAGCAGCTGGATCAGGTCGTACCAGTGGGCCTTGTCCTTGGTGTCCAGGTATCGCAGGCGGACCTGCTCCAGGTAGCCCAGAAACCGCTCAAACTGCTCCAGGGAGGCGGGGGTCATGTGGTCGGCGCTGAAGTCCTCCAGGGAAAAGGGCTTGGCGTGGATCTTGTGCATGGTGGAGGTGGAGTTGGCCACAGTGCCCACCTTGTAGGTGTCAAACTCCTTCCACCAGTACATGGGGGCGGTGATGTCCATGGATACCAGGATCTGCCGGAGGAACTTCCGGTGATCGCTGCCCGCCCGGCACAGCCGGACGGCCAAATCCAGGTCGTTGGGGCCCAGGACGTACTCTCCCGAGGCGTTGTAGGCGCTGTCGCTCCTGGCCCAGCTGTTCAGGGGGTTGCGGGCTCCCCGCATGGCGTTTTCCAGGTTCATCACGCAGATATGGTCGGTTTTCAGCATGTGGGGTCCCTCCCGGAAGAAGTGGATGGGCGAGCGTCAGGGCACGGAGATATACTCGCCCATGATGTAGCCGGTGTTTTCCTGGCCGCCGGAGCCGATATAGGTGATCTCGTACCAGCCGCCGCCGGCGTCGGCCACCACGGTGACAGCGTCGCCGTTGAGCAGGCTGGCCAGCACCTCATAAGAGGTGCCAGGGCCGGAGCGCACCCGCAGGCCGCTGTCGGCGTTGACAATGGTGCCGGCGGAGCCGGGGGTCAGCTCACCGCCGGAGGGTGTGGTCACGGCGGGGGGATCGCTGGTGACCGTCCCGACGCCGCTGCAAGAGACGGTGCACTGGGCGGTCAGACCGCCGGCAGTGACGGTGATGGTCACCTGAGCGGTGGAGGCTGTGGTGTTGACGTTGGTCACCAGCCCGGTGGCATCCACCGTGGCCACGCTCGCGTCAGAGGTGGTCCAGACCGGGGCGCCCACCCAGTCCGCCGGCTCCAGGGCGAGGACGAACTGGTGAGTGCCGCCCGCGGGCAGAGTCAGCTGGGTGGTATCCAGAGACAGGCTGGTCAGGGGAACCTCCTGGCCAGAGGGGTTGGGGGACAGGGAGGGTTGCTCACTGCCGTCCGGGGCCTGGGAGGAAGAGCTGGCCGGCGCGGGATCCTGGCGCAGCTGGGGGTAAATCACGGTAAAGACGATGACCAGCGCCGCGGCGATGATCACCAGAGAACACAGGAAGGTGATCAGGCGGGGCCAGTTGATGGGCTCAGATGGCCGGCGGTCATCGCCCTGCGTGCCGGAACCGCGCCGGTCACCGGAAGACCGGGCGGAGCCGGACGGTCTGCCGGAAGCGGAGGCGCGGGAGGACGTGCCGGCGCGCCGGCTGCCGCTGTTGGTGGCAAGACGTTTGCCCCCCTTTGCTCTCATGGGGCGCACGGGCTCCGGGTCGTCCTCAAAGGCGTCCTGTCCGTCAAAGACATAGCCGTCATCCTCGTCCTCCAGACCATCAGACTGGATATCCCGGGCTGCGCGGGAGGGGCGGCTGCCCTGGGGAGGCTCACCACAGAAAGGGCAGCGTTTATAGGTTGCACTGTAATCCTCTCCACAGGCGTCACAGTGGATCAGACCGTCCAGATTGCTTCTTCGGGCCATGTTGGATTCCTCCATTGTCGATAAAATCATGGATAGAACTATACTACACGCTTCGAGGCAATCCGTCAATCTTTTTTAATTATGTCTACCTGGGGGATGCTGGGAATATTTTGGTCGCTTCCTGTCTTCTGGGGCTTGCGGCTTTGCCCGGCACGCATTATAATAGGACACAGATCAGCCGCCGGTGGAGAGAACGGCCCGGCAGACGGTGCGGAAAGGATGTGACGGCCATGGCTCAGCCGATGACCCCAGCCGTTGTGCATAAACAGTATGATGAGGCGATGACAGCCTTCCGCCGCCAGATCCGGGACCCGGCGGCCAGGGTGGCCTTTGGACGGGAGTCGGACGGCTTTTTGCGGGACTGCGCCTGCGGGGTGTGGCAGAAGGACCAGTCTGGAATCACCCCGCTGCATGTGGAATGCTACAATGCCATTTACGCCAAGGGGAACCCGGTGCCCACCGCCCTCTATTGGGAGCTGGCCACCGCGGTCAGCCAGTATTCCGGATTTGTGCTGCCCGGCTTTTTCCGGAGGATGGTGAAGGCAGACCTGGAACTGGGCGGTCAGTGCAGCCGCCGGTTTGTGGACACCTTTACCTTGATGCTGCTGCTCTTCGCGGCGGTGGACGGGAAGGTGAGCGAGGCGGAGGCCGGGTTTGTCAACGCCTGTGCCGATTCCCTCGGCGCTTACTGTGATAAGGCCGGCGTGCCCGGCGGGAAGAGCACCCTGGATGTGCAGGATTTTGTCACCCGGCGGGCGGACGGTGAGCCCATTCCCACCGGACGGCCCCAGGATGCAAGGACCACGCCGGAGGCGGCGGACCAGACGGCCCAGGGGGAAGAGCAGCTGCCTGAGGAAAAAGTGGAGGATCTTTTGGCGCAGCTGGATGGACTGTGTGGACTGGAGAAGGTCAAGGAGGACGTGAAGAGTCTGATCAACCTGGTCAAGGTGCGCAAACTGCGCCAGGAGGCTGGCCTGCCGGTGCCGCCCCTGTCCCTGCACCTGGTATTCATGGGCAATCCGGGCACAGGAAAGACCACGGTGGCCCGGCTGCTGGCCCGGATTTACCATGCCATTGGCGTACTCAGCAAGGGGCAGCTGGTGGAGGTGGACCGGTCAGGGCTGGTGGCCGGCTTTGTGGGACAGACCGCGCTGAAGACCCAGGAGGTGATCGAAAAGGCCAAGGGGGGCGTGCTGTTCATCGACGAGGCCTATGCCCTGGCCAACCAGGACGCCCCCAATGACTTTGGCCGGGAGGCTATCGAGGTGCTGCTCAAGGGGATGGAAGACCACCGGGACGACCTGATCGTCATTGTGGCCGGATATACCGAATTGATGTGGAATTTCATCCATGCCAATCCGGGGCTGGAGAGCCGCTTTAACAAATACTTCTACTTTGAGGACTATAACGGAGAGCAGCTCATGGAGATCTTCCGCTCCATGTGTGAAAAGAATGGCTATACCATGGAGGAAGCGACGGCCCAGGCAGCGGGGAGGGCGTTTCAGGAGATGTATGACGACCGGGATGAGAACTTTGGCAATGCCCGGGATGTGCGCAATGTGTTTGAGACGGCCGTGGCCCGGCAGGCCAACCGCTTGGCTGGGCTAGAGTCTCCCAAGAAGGAGGATCTGATGACCTTCACCCTGGACGATCTGGATCTACCTCAGGAGAAAAAAACAGAGAGCTGAGACTTTTTCTCTTGCGTTTTTTCCGCCTTTGCTGTATAATCTCTCTCGCAACTGCCGGTGTGTTGGAATTGGTAGACGAGGTGGATTCAAAATCCATTGCCAGCGATGGCGTGTGGGTTCGAGTCCCACCACCGGCACCATGAAGGGTTGACAAAAAAGATGTCAACCCTTTTTTTCTTAGGATTCATGCGGGTTTGCGGGCTTTTGGACGGAAAATCCGCAAAACGGTTTTACCGTGGATGTCCAAGGCAAAATCCGCAGCGAAACCCCACAAGCGGGGCTTCCGCCTGATTTTTCAGGTCGGAGGCCCCGCTTTTTTGCGTTCTGCGGCCCTTTTCCCCGCCCACAAATGTGTAGAAGTTTACGCCTGTCAAATAGATAGATTGACGAAAGCCCAAAACGGCACAAAATCAAACCCTCAAAATACAAGGGGGTAGTGCGCCCTTTTTCAGGAACTCCCCGGCTGGCTGGCCGGGGAGTTTTTTGCGCTTCCCCCCTCTCACACTCTCCCCCCTAAATACTTTACCAGCTGGGAAAGAACAAGAT